>NZ_DASXEP010000180.1:0-36331 GCF_036490025.1 Mycobacterium sp.
GCAGGCGGCGACGGATCTGCGCGGCTACTTCACCGAGCACCCGCAGGAGTACGTGGAGTTGCGAGGAATCCTCGCGCCGATCGGTGACACTCAGCGCCAGTGCAATACCACGGTGCTGTCGCCAGATCTGCAGTCGGCCTATGACGAGTTCATGGCCGGCTAAATCCTGCCGTTAGTCCAGCTGGCATGTCGCGATGACTTCGCGACATGCCAGCTGTCTGTGCGGGGTACCCGTCGCGAAGCGAATGAAAGGAGGGTCATGGGCGTCAAGGAGAGTTTCCGGCAGGCCGCCGAGCGCATCTACCATGACTGGGACGAGGCACTCAGTAACGACGATCTCGAGGCGCTGCTTGCGCTCTACGCTCCCGACGCGGTGTTGGAAAGTCCGGCGGTGCTGCTGACCATGGGCACCGAAATTGGGGTGTGCCGCGGACACAATAAATTGCGACCGCTACTCGAGCAGGTCGCCGCCCGCAAGCCGCCGTTGCGCACGTACTACCGCGCGGGGTATCTCACTGACGGCGAGCGGACGATGATCTTCGAGTATCCGCGCGCTACGCCAGACGGCGAGCAGATGGATTTCGTCGAGGTCATGGAGATCGCCGACGGACTCATCCAGCGTCACTGCGTCTACTGGGGGTGGCGTGGCGTCAAGGTCATACAGGACGACGCCTATCACAAGTAACGCCTCAGCCGGTCAGCCCAAGATACTCGCGCAGCGTGGTGCCGCTGTATTCGGTACGGAACCCTGACCGTTCCTGCAGCAGCGGAACCACCTGGTCGACGAAGTCGTCCAGGCCATGCGGTGTCAGGTGAGGCACCAAAATGAACCCGTCACAGGCGTCGGCCTGGATGTAGTGGTCGATCTCCGCGGCGATGTGGTCGGCGGTGCCGACGAACTGCTGTCGGCTGGTGACCGCGATGACCAGCTCGCGGATTGAAAGGTGCTCGGCCTCAGCGCGTTCGCGGTAACGCCGGGCCACTTCGATCGGGTCGCCGTGCCGAACGCGGCCCTGGGTGATGCTGGTGTCGCCGGTCGGATCATCCTCGGGCAGTGGACCGTCGGGGTCGTACGCCGAAAGGTCACGGCCCCACACTTGCTCGAGCGTCGCGATCGCTGTCGGGCCACTGACCTGTTGGTGCCGAATGTAATGCGCCTTATCTCGAGCTTCTTGGTCGGTGTCACCGAGCACGAAAGTGGCTGCCGGAAAGACCTTGAGCTGGTCCGGGTTTCGGCCGTACGAGGCGGCCCGGCCCTTCACGTCGGCGTAATAGCGCTGACCGGTTTCCAGCGTAGAGTGCAGGGTGAACAGCGCGTCGGCGTAATGCGCGCCGAAGTTCCGGCCTTCATCGGAGTCGCCGGCTTGCAGCAGAATCGGGTGTCCCTGCGGACCAGCGGGCAACGTCGCGACTCCGCGCACATCGAAATGGGCGCTGTGATAGTCGACCGCGGCCACCCGATCGGGATCGAGATAGGTTCCGGCGGCGATGTCGGCCAGCACGGCGTCCGGTGCCCAGCTGTCCCAGAATTCGCGCGCCACGCTGAGGAATTCCTCGGCTCGCTGATAGCGGTCGGCGTGCTCGAGGAAGCCACCGCGCCGGAAGTTCGCACCGGTGAACGCATCTGAGGAGGTGACGATGTTCCAGCCTGCGCGACCGTCGGACAACTGGTCGAGCGTGGCGAATTGCCGTGCAACCTCGAAGGGCTCGTTGAACGTGGTGTTGATCGTGCCGGTCAGACCGAGCCGGTCGGTGACGGCGGCCAGCGCCGCCAGCACGGTTAAGGTGTCCGGCCGGCCCACAACGTCGAGGTCGTAGATCTGGCCACGATGTTCACGTAGTCGCAGCCCCTCGGCGAGGAAGAAGAAGTCGAACAAGCCGCGTTCGGCCGTGCGGGCCATGTGCGCGAACGAGTCGAAGTCGATCTGGCTGCCCGATTCCGGATCGGTCCACACCGTGGTGCTGTTGACGCCCGGGAAGTGGGCGGCTAAGTGAATCGGCTTGCGGTGCTTACCTTCCCGTGTGCTCATTTGCCGATTCCCCAGCGTTTGGCGAGCAGTTCGTGTGAGCGCAGCCGGGCTTGGTGGTCGTGGGTCACCGACGTGACGACAAGCTCGTCGGCGCCGCTGAGACGTTGCAGCGCAGACAGCCGCTCGGCGACCTCGTCGGGATCGCCCACGAATTGGGTTTCCAGCCGGTCCTTGACCACCGGCAGCTTCTCCTCCGACAGTGGCCGGCAATCGCCGGGGGTCGGGTAGCGCACCGCGCCCACCCCGGTACGGATGGAATACACCCATTGCGCGTAGCCGGCGGCCAGGTGCCGTGCGGTGGCGCTGTCCTCGGCGACGACAACGTCGGCGGACACCACGACGTGAGGCTTTTTCAAAGCTGCCGACGGAACGAACGTGTCGCGGTAGGCCTCGATGGCTTCCAGCGCGGTCGCCGGCGTGATGTGGTAGCTCGCTACGAACGGCAGACCGTGCGCGCCGGCCAACCGCGCACTCTGCCCCCGGGTGCTGCCAAAGATCCACGGCGCCAACCCGGATCGTTCGCCGGGCACGGCGTGCACGTCGAACCCGCCGACTTGGTAGGTGCCATCGAGCATGGCAAGGATATCGGCGAGTTGATCGGCGAAGTCCGGCGTCACGGCCTCGGGCTGCTGAAGGATCTCCATCGTCGCCATGACGCGCTCGGTATCGAGCAGCCCCCGCAGGTCGAACGGCAGCGGGATCACCACCCCGTCGACTTCGCGCCACTGCCGCGGCGGGCGATTCTTCGCCGATGAGCGCTTCGGCTTGAACCCGGTGTCGCGGCGCTGCCCGCGGCCCAGGCCGAGGTCGATGCGGCCCGGATAGAAGGCCTCGAGCATGCCGAAACTCTCGACGACCGCGACGGCCGTGGTGTGACTCAGCTGGACCGCGGCCGACCCGACGTGAATTGTGTTGGTAGCGGCCGCGATCTGCCCGATCAACACCGCTGGTGCCGAACTGGCCACGCCGACGAAGTGGTGTTCGGCGATCCAGAACCGCCGATACCCCCATTGCTCCGCGCGTCGGGCCAGATCGATCGTGTTGCGCAGCGCCGTCGCGGCGTCGCTGCCGGCGCTGATCGGTGCCAGGTCCAGGATCGACAACGGCACGTTCATCGTGCGCCGCTCCTCCTCATCGCTTCGCTCTGCATCGTCGCCGGCGCGCATCGTGCATCCACCTTTGCGTACCGGTTGGGCGCGGCGGGCAGGCCGAGTCGTTGACGCAGCGTCTCGCCGTCGGGATACTCAGTGCGAAACTGCTTGGCCCGCTGCAGTAGTGGCACCACCTCGTCGACGATCACCGGAAGATCGGTGGCGTTGACGGCCGGTCGCAGCCGCGCACCGTCGATGCCCCGCTGCTGCCAACCCAACAGCAGGTCGACCACGTCGGCTGCGCTGCCGTCGAAGATCAACGCATCAGAACCGAATTCGGTGTCGCCGCCGAAGGTCACCAGCACGTCGGCGTAGAGCTTCAGATGCTGTCCGCCGGCCGCCTTCACCTCCTCGAGGATCGCGTCGAGCGACGCATCGTCGGTGGGCGTGACGAAGACGAGATCGGCACTGGCGGAGGCGAATTCGTAGATCCGCGGCGCGTGCGCCAGTGCTGCCACCACGGGCTGCCCCTGCGGCGGACGCGGAGTGATCGAGGGCCCTTTCACGGCGAAGTACTTCCCGCGGAAATCGATGTAGTGCAGCTTGGCTCTGTCGATGTAGCGCGCGGTCTGCGCGTCGCGGATGATCGCATCGTCCTCCCAGCTGTCCCACAACCGGCGCACCACCTCGACGGCGTCGGCGGCCTCGTCGAACAACTCATCGCCATCGGGGGATGGCTCGCGCCGCCCGAACAGGGCGGCCTCGTGGGCCGTCGAACTCACCCGTGGCTGCCAGCCCGCCCGCCCGTGCGACACGTGATCGAGCGTTGCGATGGCTTTGGAGACGTGAAACGGCTCAGTGTGGGTGACCGTGGCCACCGGAATCAACCCGATGTGATCGGTGACCGGGGCGACGCGTGCGGCGACGAGCACGGCGTCGCCGCGACCGGCCAGCCGCCGTGGGCTGATGGGTTCGCGGCGACCGGGCTGAGGCATCAGCGTGTCGTCGATGGTGAGGAAGTCCAGCAGGCCGCGCTCCGCGGTGACCGCCAAGTCGGCCCAATATCGGCCGCTGAGCACGGACTCCGTGGCCGGGTGGGCGGCCAGCGTGGTTCGCCACGCGTGCGGGTGCCAGCCGTAGCCGTCGAGGGCAACGCCCAGGTTCAGCCGATCGGTCATGGCAAGTCCTTGACGAAGGCGATGGGGAAAACCGGTCCACGCGACGGCAGCGGCTCGGCAAGCCGCGCGTAACCCGCCGACTCATACAGTGCCTCGGCCTCGGGCTGGCGATTGCCGGTCGTCAGGTAGACCCGTCCGTAGCCGCAGGCGGCGATCGTCTTCTCGAGCTCGCCCAGCAGTGCTGTGGCATAGCCGCGCCGGCGGTGCGCGCTGTGGGTCCAGATCCGTTTCAGCTCCGCCGTCTCCGCGTCGAATCGCTGGAATGCGCCACCGGTGACCGTCGTCCCGTCGACCTCACCGATGAGAAAGCCACCGTCGGGTACTGCGAACTGGGCGATCGGGACCGATTCCAGCCACGCCATCACGGTGGGCGGCGTGCTCTCGTAGCGCTGTGCGTACTCGACGGCCAGCTCGTCCAGCAGAGGCTGAGCCCTGGGATCGCCGGGCGCTACCGCTGAGAAAAGCAGCTGGCCCGTCGAGGTTGGGCGGCTGGATCGGGTCATCACTACATACCTAACGTCTCGTCGTCGGCCGCATTCCGGCGCGGTTATGCCAAGACCGCACGAACATAGCGGTCTGCCACCGGCGCGCCTTTGAGGTCCTGACGGCGCAGAGCCGGTAGCCCGGTCGCGGTGAACAGCTTCTCGAGCCCCGTCACGGCACTTCGCCAGCCGAGCGCGGCCAGGGACTCGGCGACGTCGTGGTGTTCATCCGGGAAGGTGAGCTCGGCCATGTCACCGGTAAAACCAAACTGGCGCCAGCGATCTGCCAGGGCGTGTTCCTGGCTTACCAACGGCCGCGGCCCCTCCGGCAGGTAGTCGGCCGCCGCCCGGCTGCCGGGTGCGCTCAACGCGGTGACGTTGTCAAGCAACCGGTCCTGGGTGGCCGGCGGTAGAAACCCGATGAAGAGCCCTTCGGCAATCCACCCGGTGGGCTCGGCGTCGTTGAAGCCGATCCGCCGCAACGCCTCTGGCCAATCGTGCCGAAGGTCGATGCCGACCGCGCGTCGGTTGGCGGTCGGGGTGGCGTCCAGAGCCCGCAACGTCTGGTTTTTGAAATCGATCACCCGCGGTTGGTCGATTTCGTACACGGTGGTGCCGGCCGGCCACCACAGCCGGTACGACCGGGCGTCCAGGCCCGACGCCAGGATCACCACTTGCCGAATCCCGGACCGGCACGCGTCGGTGAGGAAGTTGTCGAAGAACCGGGTGCGAACCGCGAAAAGGTCCGTCAGCAAAGCTAATCCGTTGTTGTCACCGAGATCGCTGAGGGCCAACTCCCCTCCCGCCACCTTGGTGAAGAAGTCCAATCCGACGGCGCTGACCAACGGCTCGGCGAACGGGTCGTTGATCAACCCGGCCCGGTTCGCCAGTGCCCTCGCGGTAGCCACCAAGGTGGCGGTGGTTCCGACGCTGGTGGCCGGACCCCAGCTGTCGTGGCCGGTTCGCGCCACGGTCAGGCCGGCTTTTTCGGGAGGGTCACCCGCCGCTTGGACTGGGCCAACAGTCGCCAGCCCAGCAACAGCAGCGCGGTGACCGACGACGCCACCAGCACGAAACTGGCGGCCACACCGGCTGAGGTGGCCTTCCGCAGCAGCATCCCCACAGCGACGGTGCACAGCCACACCACGACCCCGGTGGGATACACCGCTGCGGGTCGGCGCCAGGCCGCACTGGCCAGCCACCCCAGGGCGGTCCCGCTCAGGAAGGGCCACGCGGTGCCGGCGATGCCCGCGACGTTGAGCCCCTCATCGTGACTGCGCCGCCCGACGGCACAAAACACCAGCACGCAGGCCACATCGATACCCAGCCAGCCCGGACCGCGCCGCGGACGCCCCATGCCGTGAGGTTACCGTTCGCCTCACCGGTGGCAGGATGAGGCCAATGAGCACTGGCGCACTTCCCGACTTCAATCCGCAGGACCCGCTTTTCCTGGACGCATCGCTGTCTGACGACGAGATCGCCGTGCGTGACACGGTCCGTCAGTTCTGCTCGGAGAATGTCATCCCGCACATCGCGGAATGGTTCGAAATCGGCGACCTGCCGGTTCGCGAACTGGCCAAGCACTTCGGTCAACTCGGGCTGCTCGGCATGCACCTGGAGGGCTACGGCTGCGGCGGGGCGTCGGCCGTGCACTACGGGCTGGCGTGTACCGAATTGGAGGCCGCCGACTCCGGGATCCGGTCGATGGTGTCGGTGCAGGGCTCGCTGGCCATGTTCGCGATCTGGCGGTTCGGCTCCGAAGAACAGAAGCAGCAGTGGCTGCCCGGCATGGCCGCGGGCGAACTGCTCGGCTGCTTCGGGCTGACCGAACCTGACGCCGGATCCGACCCGGCGTCGATGACCACCCGGGCACGACGCGACGGGTCGGACTGGGTCCTCAACGGCCGCAAGATGTGGATCACCAACGGATCGGTCGCCGATGTCGCGATCGTCTGGGCGGTCACCGACGACGGGGTGCGCGGATTCGTCGTCCCCACCAAGACGCCCGGGTTCTCCGCCAACACCATTCACCACAAGCTATCGCTGCGGGCCTCGATCACCAGCGAGCTGGTGCTCGACGACGTACGACTGCCTGACGATGCCCTGCTGCCGGAGGCGACGGGGCTCAAAGGTCCGCTGTCATGCCTATCGGAAGCGCGCTACGGCATCATCTGGGGTTCGATGGGCGCCGCCCGCTCCGCATGGCAGGCGGCGTTGGACTACTCGACCCAACGCACCCAGTTCGGCCGTCCGATCGCCGGATTCCAGTTGACCCAAGCCAAACTCGTCGACATGGCCGTCGAGTTGCACAAAGGACTTCTGCTGGCTCTGCAGCTGGGGCGACTCAAGGACGGCGCCGGTTTGCGACCCGAGCAGGTCAGCTTCGGCAAGCTCAACAACACCCGCGAAGCGATCGAGATCTGCCGAACGGCGCGAACCATATTGGGCGGCAACGGGATATCGCTGGAGTATCCGGTGATCCGGCACATGGTCAACCTGGAATCAGTGCTCACCTATGAGGGCACCCCCGAAATGCATCAGCTGATCCTGGGCCAGGCCATCACCGGCATCGACGCCTTCCGCTGACAGGAGCATCCAAATGAGCGCACGGCTGGAGTACAGCTCCGAGCACCGGCAGTTCCGTGAACTGGTCCGCGACTTCGTCCAGCAGACCGTCGTTCCCGCGCACGAGCAGTGGGAGCAGGCCGGCTGCCTGGATCGTTCGCTGTTCACCGAAGCCGGCAAGCTTGGGTTGCTGGCATTCTCGGTTCCCGAGGAATTCGGTGGGGCAGGTGTTGAGGACTTTCGCTACAACGCGATCGTCGTCGACGAGCTCCAGCGGGCAGGCGCAGCGGCCGAGGCGATCGCGTTGTCGTTGCAGAATGACATCGTGCTCCCCTATCTCACCGACCTGACGACGGCCGACCAAAAGAAACGGTGGTTGCCAGGTGTCGTCACCGGGGAGACGGTGATCGGCATCGCGATGACCGAACCAGGTGCCGGCAGCGACCTGGCCGGGATCCGCACCACCGCGGTGCGAGACGGCGACCACTACGTTGTGAACGGCGCGAAAACCTTTATTTCCAACGGTCAGACCGGAGATTTGTTCGTGGTCGCGGTGCGCACCGCACCCGATCGGCACAAGGGCTTGTCGCTGCTGGTCGTCGACCCGGATACGCCCGGCTTCAGCCGCGGCCGGAACCTGGAGAAGATCGGCCTGCACGCCCAGGACACCAGCGAATTGAGTTTCACCGACATGCGGGTTCCGGCCGAAAACCTGCTCGGCGAGGAAGGCGCGGGTTTCTATCAACTCATGAACAGCCTTCCCCAGGAACGCCTTTCGCTGGCTGTCGGCGCGGTGGCCGCCGCCGAGGGAGTGCTGGCCGAAACCCTCGACTACGTCAAGCAGCGAAACGCGTTCGGCTCGCCCATTTCCCGATTGCAGAACACCCAGTTCGTCCTGGCCGAGCTGGCCACCGAAATCGATGTCGCGCGTACCTATCTCGACGACTGCCTCGCCGAACACCTCACCGGCGGGTTGACCGCCGCCCGGGCCGCGCGGCTGAAATGGTGGACCACCGAACTCCAGGTGCGCACCGCCGACCGCTGCCTTCAACTGCACGGCGGATACGGGTACATGCGCGAATACCCGGTCTCGCGCGCGTTCGTCGACGCCCGCATCCAAACGATTTACGGCGGAACCACCGAGATCATGAAGACCATCATCGCCAAGGATCTCGGCATCTAGGGCGCGCAGTTCCGCGCCAGACTTGACAGCTGTAAAGTCCGTCGAATGGACAACATCAGGGGCAAGACCGTCGTCATTACCGGCGCTGCCCGCGGCATCGGGTACGCGACCGCGCAAGCGCTACTGGCACGAGGCGCGCGAGTGGTCATCGGCGACCGGGACCTCGATGTGCTCGAAAGCGCGGTCGCGGGCATCAGCAGCCTGGGACACGTGAGCGGACATCCCCTCGACGTGACCGACAAGGAGTCGTTCGCTGCGTTCCTGGACAAAGCCAGGGCCGACGGCGGTGGGCATATCGATGTGCTGATCAACAATGCCGGCGTCATGCCGGTAGGTCCGTTTCTCGAGCAGTCGGCGCAGGCGATCCGTTCGTCGATCGAGGTGAACTTCTACGGCGTACTGACCGGCTGCCAGCTGGTGCTGCCGGAGATGGTGAAACGCCGTAGCGGGCACATCATCAACATCGCATCGCTGGCGGGCATGGTTGCCGTGCCCGGTCAAATCATCTACGCCGGAACGAAATTCGCGGTCGTCGGCCTTTCCACCGCCATGGCCGACGAGTTTGCCCCGCAGGGCGTCAAGATCACCGCGGTGCTACCGACCTTCACCAACACCGAACTGATCTCGGGGACGTCGCCGTCCGCCGCACAGAAGCCGGTGGAGCCGGCGGAGATCGCCGCAGCGGTCGTCAAGGTGCTCGACAAGCCGAAGACCCAGGTATCGGTGCCCGGATGGGGTCGGACGTTCGCCGTCCTGGCCACGCTGATGCCCGATCGCGGCCGGCGCTGGCTCAACAAGAAGATGGGCAACGACACGGTGTTTCTCAACTTCGACACCGGCGCCCGGCGCAGCTACGAAGACCGCGCGCAGCACGCGACTGGCGTTGTCGAGCACAACGATTGATCAGCCCGCCGAGGAGGCAGTCAGGGTTCTGATCGTCTGAGATTCGCCGCCCTGGAACGGAGTTCCGTCGGGCCGCAGCAGGTCGTGGAACCACACCTTCGGGACCGCTGAATACGGGTGATCCCAGGAGTCCCACGGGAAGTACGTCTGCGTCTTACCGGCCACCAGACCCCAGTTGATCGCACCGACGTTGTGCCGCTTGGCAATTGGCAGGATACTTTCGACCGTACTACCTTGCGGCCGGGCCATGTATTCGGTGCACAGGATGGGTCGCCCATGCGGGGTGAGCTCCCCGATCCGGGACTCGAAGGTCGACGGACCCGCGTAGGAGTGAAAGCTGACCACGTCGGAGTTGGCGAGCTGAATGTTCTGAATTGTGGTGCGGCTGCCGGCATCCCAGTCACCGTCCCACACGCCGCTGGTCAGCGGCTGGCGCGGATCCACCGAACGCGCCCAGGTGAAGACCTGAGGAAGCAGGTCCGCCACCCGGTCCAGTTTGTCGCTGCGCTCGACGTTGCGGTATTGGTTGGCCGGGTTGTCGGGTTCATTCCACACGTCCCAGCCCAAAACGCGGTCGTCGTTGCGGAATTGGTTCAACACGCCGGTGACATAGTCTTGCAGAGTGCGGGTGTAGCGACGGTCGTCGATGCGTTCAGCGCCGGGGCCCTGCACCCAGCCGGAGTTGTGCACCCCCGGCGTCGGGGCATGCTGGCGACCGACTTGGGGATGCGGATCCCAGCAGGAGTCGAACAACACGAACAACGGTTTGATGCGATGGCGGGACGCGATGTTGACGAACTGCGCCAGACGTGTTTGAAAGCCGCGTGAATCCTGGGCCCACAGCTGGTCGTGCAGGAAGACCCGCACCGAGTTCAGTCCGTACAGCCGCGCCCATCCCAATTCGGTGTCGATGCGCCGCGGGTCATAGGTGCCCGGCTGAAACATCTCCAGCTGATTAATCGCAGTGGAGGTAATGAAGTTCGCGCCGACCGGCCAACCCTGGGCTTGATACCAACGGTTTGCGCGATCGGCCGACCACCGGCTCATTTCGGCGGACGCGCGCGGTGGCTCAGCGGAGGCGCGCGGCGCCGACGCCAGAGCCGTTCCTGCCGCGAGCAGCAGTGGTAGCTTCAGAACCGTACGGCGGTACACAAAGTGACGATAAGTTGAGCACGGCGCTGTTCCCGGTATTCATTCAGCGCGTCGCGCTAAATTGTTACGCGACGACAGATCAACGCGACGCGGCAAGCATCCGCTCCAGGGTCAGGGCCTGCGCGCCGGCCGACACCGACGTCGTCCCGGAGGTGGCGATCATCGCCCAACGGCCCGGCACGACGGCGACTTCCTCGCAGGGCTGTTCAACGGTGGAGAATTCCGCGACCAATGAGCGGATCCTCTCGGCGCTCTGCGTTGCATCCGGACTGAGAACACGGGTGGCGGCCCCGACGCCGACCTCGGGATGGCGCGCCATGAACTCGCGCAAGAACAAGGCTCCGGTGACTTTCGGATTGATGTCCTGAACGGCCGCCATGACGGTATCGCCGAACGCGCCGCCCACGGTGCCGACGGCGAAGTCGACGCCGCAGTGTAGCAAGCCGAGTCGCTGATGCAGCTCGGTCATCGTCGCGCGCACACCGGTGTACAGGCCCGCGTCCAAACCGAGGGCCGCCCAGTCCGCGGCGCCCACGAAGATGTTGCCCGTCCACGACGTGCCGCGCATGAATTGCAGGGTGAGCCCGTCCAGCAGTGCGCCCGAGCGCACATGGGCTGACGGCGTGGTCAAGACTCGTTCGCCGCCGACTTCTCTTTCGAAATAGGTGACGTGCGCCTCGAGGACTTGATCGCCGCCCAACTTCCACGCGTTGGCCGCGACGTGCTCGAGGCCCCGCGTGTCGTCGAGTTCGATGTTCGGCACGATCCGGCCGCCGTTTCCGCCCTCGGACGGTTTCAGGCAGGCGTGCGACAGTGCATACCGATCTCGCAAGAGCGCACCCGCACGGAGTAGATCGCGGCTGAAGTCACCGCGATTCTCTTGCCACGGGATCGTGTAACCGGGGAGCACCGGGACCGGTGCCTGCAGGGCTTTGAACGCTTCGCTGGCCCGATGCTCCTGTTCCAGGATGACCGGGCCGGGTTGGCCGGCCAGTTGGCTCTCCAGGCTCAGCGCAGCTTCAAGTGTCGGATGCAGCATACGCTTCCCGTTCCACACCCCCAGGCGAGAATCGTTGGCGTCAACGCGAATTCGCCCGAGCCCGGCAACCCTGGCCAGCCAGGTCACCAATAGTTGGAACTCCGGTTCGAAGTCGTACGGGCACACCACAGCCGAAGGTCGCCCACGCAGAAACTCGATGATCCGATGCATCACCGGATCGCGGTCGCCGCCGTCGACTGCGCGGCGCAGCAGCGCCTGAGACATGTAGTAGTAGTCAGCATCCGGAAGCACTAGGCGCTCAACGCCTCTTGCCGCAGCCACGCGACGCCACGGCTGAGTTCGGCCGAGGACGAGGTCGCCGCTGCGGGCCAGGTACAGACCACGGGTCTCCACATATGTGGTGAGGTCCAATACCGGCCGCCCCTCGACCATCGCGGTGAAATCCGTCTCGAAACTATTAGCGTAGGGCGTGGTCGAATGCACCATCAGACGCGGCTGCTGAGCGCTTGGGGATGAGAATTCGACATGTTCGAGGACGAGGTCGTGCAGCTCGCCGGGTTCGATCGACAGCAGTTTGCGAGTTGCGATCGCGAACTCGGTTTCGTCGAATCTCAGCGGGCCCGCATAGCTTTGCCAGGGGATCTCGACACCATCGACAGCGACGGCCCAATCATAGAAATCGCCGGTCAGCGGATGAGGTGAGGTCCGCGGCCGGCTGATGCACGATATCACTCAAGTCTCTCCATCTCTGGCCCAGTGCAGTCGGGCGGGTAGACGTTGCGATACGCACCGTCCTACTGGTATCGAGCACGCAACCTACCGCGTTACTATCGCTCCCCGATGTCTATAGCTGATCCAACCGGTCGGAAAGACTTAACAACAGCAGGATGAATAATGGCGTAACGCCCGGCGACACCAGCAACATCGGTTGTCGGATATGTCGATTGTCGGCTGCTAACGCAGCGCCCGATCGATGTCGGCGATGAGATCGTCGGTGCCCTCCAGGCCCACTGAGATGCGAACTACCCCGTCGCCCAAGCCGATAGCGGCCCGTCCTTCGGGTCCCATCGCGCGATGAGTTGTCGTTGCTGGATGTGTTACAAGGGATTTCGAGTCGCCCAGGTTGTTGGAGATGTTGATCAACTGCAGGCTGTCCAGCGCCTCGAAAGCGCGTTGCTTGGCCGCGCTGTCCGGGACGTCGAGTTCGAAGGTCACCACGGTGCCGCCGCCGGACATCTGCCGCTTGGCCAGGTCGTACTGCGGGTGCGAGGTCAAAAACGGGTAGCGAACCCACCGCACCGCGGGGTGACCCTCCAGGTATTCGGCGATCCGCTGCGCCGACGCATTCTGGTGCTCCACCCGAATCGCCAGCGTCTCAAGGCCCTTCAGCAATACCCAGGCGTTGAAGGCACTCATGGCGGGTCCGGTGTGACGCATCAGTTTCTGCACCGGGCCGTCGATGTATTCCTTGTCGCCGAGGATGGCTCCACCTAATACCCGGCCTTGCCCGTCGATGTGTTTGGTACCCGAGTAGACGACCACGTCGACACCGAGCGGAAAGCACTGCTGCAACAACGGGGTCGCAAAAACATTGTCCAGCACCACTTTTGCTCCGGCAGCGTGAGCGAGCTCGGTAACAGCGACGATGTCGACCAGCGACTGCATCGGGTTGGACGGCGTCTCGAAGAACACCGCCTGGGTCGGAACGGAAAGCGCCTTCTCCCACTGAGATAGGTCGTCGCCGTCGACGAACACGGTCTCGACCCCCCAGCGCGGCAGGATCTCGCTGCACACCACGAAGCATGACCCGAACAGGCTGCGTGCTGCGACCAGTCGGTCACCGGCTGCCAGCAGTGCCCCCAGCGAGGTGAACACCGCCGCCATACCGCTCGCGGTGGCGAATGCGGCTGGGGCACCGTCGATCAGGCGCAGCCGTTCCTCGAACATGCTGATCGTCGGATTGCCGTAGCGCGAGTAGACGTAGCGATCGACCTCGCCGGTGAACGCCTTCTCCGCCTCAGCAGATGAGCCGTAGACGTAGCCGGAGGCCAGATACAGGGCTTCGGCGGTCTCTTCGAATTGCGACCGCAGGATGCCGCCCTGCACGCCGATCGTCGCCTGGCTGAGGCCGTCAGGCAACGACTTTGGCGTACGGACCGAAGGCGGACGCTCTGCATCGTCGCCGTCGCCGGTCATGTCTGAGTCCAGGGCAAACCGATTGCCCGCCAACCCTGTCCGCCGCGGTGACGGTCGCCATCGAGTTGACCTTCGAAACCGTCGAGCACGTTGTAGGACGGAGCGATACCGGCGTCGGTGGCGGCTTCGGCGGCGGCGATAGAGCGATTACCCGAGCGACACAGGAACACCACCGGGCGGTCGTCGCGGGCCGGGACATGATCCAGCAGCTCTGCCACGAAGTTCTCGTTGCGCTTGCCGTCGGTCGCGTTCCACTCGATGTACACGACATCACGGCCCAGGCTGGCCAGGTCGGGAACACCGACAAAACGCCATTCGGCGTCGGTGCGCACGTCGACCAGAACCGCCTCGGGATTCTCGCTGAGCAGCTTCCATGCCTGCTCGGGGGTGATATCTCCTGCGTAGCTCACCCGCGTGAGTCTCGCACATCCAGCTGGGAGGCCGCTGACTGGGAAGCCCGCGACGTCGACGTCGCGGCGGACTACCAGAGCCGTCGCAGTGCGGCCGACACCTCCCGCGCGTGGCTGCGGGCGGCCGTCACGTCAGCGGCGGTGACGACGGCGGCCCCCAACGGGCGTCGCGCTTCGGACTCGTCGCGGGTGAACACCCGAACGTCGCTCTCGGGCGTGCGCATCGCCTCGGCGAGCACCCCGCCAGACCGCCGTCGGTCGACCGCGCCGTCGGCGCCTGCATAGATCACTTCCGCCGCGCCCGGCGAAATCATGATGGTGTCGACCGGCAGTCCCAGGATGGCCCGCGCCTGCAGCTCGAATTGCGAAAGCCGTTGAGTGCGTGTGGTGATCAGGCCGCTCTCGAACGGCCGGGCGGTGACGTCGCAGAAGTACACCTCGTCCCCGCGGACCATCAGCTCGACCCCGAACACGCCGCGCCCGCCCAGTGCCTTGACGACGCGGGCCGCGATCGACTTCGCGGCGTCCAGCGCGGCGGCGCTCAGGTCCTGCGGCTGCCAGGACTCCTGCACGTCACCGATGGCTTCGCCGTGGCCGATCGGCGCACAGAAGTCCAGCGTCGGCCCGGCCGGCCCGTCGCTGCGCACGGTGAGCAGCGTGACGTGGAAATCGATCTCGACCAACGTTTCGACGAGCACCCGGCTGTGCGCCAGTCGGCCGCCGGCCGATACCGCGCGTTGCCAGGCCGACTCGAGGTCTGCCGGTAGCAGGACCACCGAGTGTCCCTCGCCGCCCAGGGCCGCCACCGGCTGTACCCGCAACGGGTAGCCGGCGTGGTCGGCCACGGCGCGCAACTCGTCGAGCGATCCCGCGAACCAGAACGGGGCAGTCGGCAGGCCCAGCTGGTCGGCGGCCAGCCGACGCATGCCTTCCCGGTCTGCGGTGAGCCGGGCGCAGCGCGGGCTGGGAACGACCTCGGCGGCACGGGTCTCGGCCACGACGATCAACGCGTCGGCAGCCACCGCGTCGGATGCTGTCACCACGAAATCGGGCGCAACCCGCCTGATCACCGCGCCCACCTCGTCGGCGTCGGAGATGTTGAGCACCAGCGCCTGGTCTGCGACGCCGTGTGCGGGCGCATCGGCGTACCGCTCGACGGCGATCACCTCGGCGCCGAGCCGCTGAAACGCGATCGCCAGCTCACGGCTGAACTCTCCCGATCCCAGCAACATCACCTTGGTCCGGTCGGCCTCGCCAGGATCGACATGCCCGCCCTGGGCCGACTCCTCGTGCGTCATGCCCTCAGCCACTGGTTCACCTTCCCTGGAGTCACTGCGCTGCACGCTGCTAAGGATAGGTCCGCGGATCGGGCAAGGTTGAATTGCGACTTGCGTGATGCAAGTAACATCGGGGCCGGGCGCTGCGCAGGGGCCGTAGGGCCACGCCCCGGTGCGGGTCTGTTGCATCATGCAAGTGACTGTGGAAGGGTGACTTTTATCATGCAATCGACCAGGAGATAGCCGTGACCCTCCACCACCTGCCGTCCACCGCGTCCGGCGACGATGCGGGCCGGAACGGGCCGCTGAGAAGCCGGACAATCGGCTCGAGCACATACCTCCTCGGTCACGAGGACGCGGAAGTCCGGCGGCTGATGCTGCAGGCACGGCTCTACGACGACTACACCGAGCACGGACTGCGCCTGGCAGGCCTGCGGCCCGGAATGCGGGTGCTGGACGTCGGCTGCGGGCCCGGCGACGTGAGTTTCGTGGCGGCGCGGCTGGTCGGACTCGAAGGATCGGTGCTCGGCATCGACGCCGCCGACATCATCGAGCTCGCCCGCACGCGTGCCGCCGAGCAGGGCCTCACGTCGATCCGATTCGAGCAGACCACGGTCGGCGACCTCGCGCTGGACGAACCGGTCGACGCCGTGATCGGACGGTTGATCCTGATGCATCTGCCCGACCCGGTCGCGGCCCTGCGTCAGCTCGCCGACCTGGTTCGCCCCGGTGGGGTCATCGCGTTTTCCGAATTCGACATGACCGGGGCGCGCGGCGTGCCCGACCTACCGCTCTGGCGGGCCGCGCGAGACACGATCATCGACACCTTCACCGGCTTGGGCCTCGACCCGTCCTTCGCCGCGACGCTGCCGTCGCTGTTCCGGCAAGCGGGGCTGGGCGCACCGCAGTTGGCGCTCGGTGCTCCGGTGGGCGGAGCTGACCACACCGAACTGCTGGCCTTTGTCGTCGAGACCTTGAGGTCGCTACTGCCCGCCCGCGAAAAGCTGGGGTTGGTCTCCGATGACTTCGCCGACCCGGACGCGCTGTTGCCACGGCTACGCGGGGAAGTCGCCGCCGCCGGCGCTGTGGTGACAACCCCGGCCCTGATCACTGCCTGGAGCCGCCTCTAGTCCTACGGCTGGCCCGGCAACAACCGCACCATCAAGCCGTTGGCTTCGGCCAGCAGGGTGTCGCCGTCGACTAGTTCGCCGCGGACGAACGCCTTGCGGCCCTCGGTCGCCGCCACATGACCCCGGACGGTCAGCGGGGTGTCGATCGGAGTGATCTTGCGATAGTCGACGTGCAGGAAGCCGGTGCGGCTGATCGGCCGGGCCGCGGCATGGACCACCATCCCGAAGACGTGATCGAACAGCAGCGGGAGCACGCCGCCGTGCACCGCGCCGTTGCCGCCGACGTGGAACCGGCTGAAGTGGCCGCGCATCTCCACCCCGTCGGGATCGAACCTGCTCATCGTCCATGGCGGCAGCAGCAAGCTACCCATCCCGGGCAGTTGCGGCGATCGGCCCGCCGGAGCCTGGCCTTCGGCGGCCTTGAACGGCGCGAGCTGCGCGGCCAAGGCTTCGGCGTGCTCGGCGGCGTCATTCCACAGGTCGTCGCTGGGATCCGCGGACACCGCCAGATCCTGCAATCGCCGCATGGCCGCCACGAACCGGCCAAAACCCGGCCCCGGGCTGGCGGCGCCGTATTCCGGGAAGCCACCGTGATGGTCGTAATCGGGGTCGAGTTGTTCTTGGCTCTGCGAGGAATCAGTCACGGACGGGCCGCCAGAACGTCGCGGCGCACGATGGTCTGGTCGCGCCCGGGTCCGACACCGATGCACGAAATGTGGGCTCCACCAAGCTCTTCCAGCCGAAGCACATAGTCACGCGCCTTGGCAGGCAGGTCGTCGAACTCTCGCGCATCCGAGATGTCTTCCCACCAGCCGGGCAGTTCTTCGTAGATGGGTTCGGCGCGGTGCAGATCGCTTTGGGTCATCGGCATCTCGTGCGTCTGCTTGCCGTCGACCCGGTAGCCGACGCACACCGGAACCGTTTCCAGGCTGGACAACACGTCGAGCTTGGTCAGGAAGTAGTCGGTGATCCCGTTGACCCGGGTGGCGTAGCGGGCAATGACGGCGTCGAACCAGCCGCAGCGACGACGCCGGCCGGTGGTGACGCCGAACTCACCGCCGGTTTTGGACAGGTATTCGCCGTTGGCGTCGAACAATTCGGTGGGGAACGGACCGGAGCCGACGCGAGTGGTGTAGGCCTTGAGGATCCCCAGCACGGTGGTAATCCGGGTCGGCCCGATGCCAGAGCCGACCGCCGCGCCGCCGGCAGTCGGATTCGATGACGTGACATAGGGATACGTGCCGTGGTCGACGTCGAGCAATGTGCCCTGCGATCCTTCTAGCAAGACAATCTCGCCGGCTTCCAGCGCGTTGTTGAGCAATAGTCGGGTGTCGGCGATGCGGTGTTTGAAACTCTCAGCCTGCTGCAGCAGGGCCTCGACGATGTACTCTGCGTCCAGCGCTTTGCGGTTGTAGATCTTGATCAGCACCTGGTTCTTGAATTCCAGTGCGGCTTCGATCTTGTGGGTCAGCAGCTGCGTGTCGAGGAGGTCGGCGACCCGGATGCCGATGCGGGCGATCTTGTCCTGGTAGCACGGCCCGATGCCGCGTCCGGTGGTGCCGATCTTCTTGCTGCCCATGTAGCGCTCGGTCACTTTGTCGATGGCCACGTGATAGGGCATCAGCAGATGCGCGTCGGCGGAGATCAACAGCCGCGAGGTATCCACGCCGCGGTCCTCGAGGCCCCTCAGCTCGTCGAGCAGCACGCCCGGGTCGACCACCACGCCGTTGCCGATGATGTTGGTGACACCGGCCGTCAGGACACCCGACGGGATGAGGTGCAGGGCGAAGTTCTCGCCGCTGGGCAGTACGACGGTGTGCCCGGCGTTGTTGCCACCCTGGTAGCGCACCACCCAGTTGGCGCGGCCGCCGAGCAGGTCGGTGGCCTTGCCTTTGCCCTCGTCGCCCCATTGGGCGCCGATCAGGACGATTGCCGGCATGGCGTTTCTCCCACCCATATCTGCCGCTTATTGTGGTCCAGCCGGTGACCCACACTATCTCAGGCATTTGCGAGGAGGCCCGTCCGGCGAAGATACGCGCCGGAAGGCGCGGGGAGGAGCCGGACCGATAGACGCCCCCGACGTCGCCGTTCTGATGTTCGGTGCAGACGTTTTGCCGCCGCGCCCGCTCGAGGGGCTGGCGGTTGTCGGCCCCGACGACGTCGACACCGCGCTGGCCTCGGCGCGACGGGTGGTGGTGGTCGGGGCCGACGCCGACCTGGCGGCCGTGCTGACCCGGCTGCTGCGCGCCGAGCTGCTGAATGTCGAGGTGGCCTATGTCCCGCGCCGCCGCACCCCGGCCACCCGGGCCTACCGCCTGCCGTCCGGGCGCCGGGCGGCCGGACGGGCGCGCCGCGGGTCGGCCCAGCGGGTGCCACTGATCCGCGACGAGACCGGGTCGGTGATCGTCGGGTCGGCTGAGTGGCGACCGACTGACGCAGAGCTGCTACACGGTGAGGCCCTCGTCGACGACGCCGTGCTCTTCGACGGCGACGTTGCCGGGGTGCGAATCGAGCCGACGGTGGCACTGCCCGGGTTGCGCGCACGCGTGTCCGGCCGCCGGTCGCGCCGCTGGCTGACCGGTCGAGCCGCGCAGCTGGGCGGCACCGGAGCAATGGTGGTCCGCGACGGCGTGGCTGCGCCGCGGACCACGTACCGGTCGACGATCTACCGGAACACCGAGGGTTGGTTGTTGGTCCGGTAGTTTCGTCGGGTGAGCGCCCGTGATTTGCACCAGTCGGTACGGCCCAGCCCGATTTTCTGGGCCATCGTCGGCCTGACGGCGTTAGGCGGCGGACTGGCGTATTGGGACGGCGCCGGCGTCGGGTCGCTCGCCTACGCCGCAACGTTCATCTTCGTGATCGCCGGCTGGGTGGTGTCGTTGTGCCTGCACGAATTCGGCCACGCCTTCACGGCCTGGAAATTCGGCGATCGTGATATCGCGCTGCGGGGTTACCTGGACATGGACCCGCGGCGCTACAGCCATCCGGTGCTGTCGCTGGCTCTGCCCCTCGCGATCACGGCGATCGGCGGGATCGGCTTGCCGGGCGCCGCGGTGTACGTGCGGACCTCGTTCATGACCGCCAAGCAGCGCACTCTGGTCAGCCTGGCGGGCCCGACGGCGAACCTGCTGTTGGCGGTGCTGCTGCTGGGGCTGATCAATGCATTCTTCGAGCCGATGCATCCGGTGTTGTGGGCCGGAGTGGCGTTTTTGGGCTTCCTGCAGGTCACCGCGCTGCTGCTGAATCTGCTGCCGATTCCCGGCCTGGACGGATACAGCGCGCTGGAGCCGCACCTGAGTCCGGAGACTCAGCGCGCGCTGGAGCAGTTCAAGCCCTACGGGTTTCTGCTGCTGTTTCTGCTGTTGCTCGCCCCGCCGCTGAACCAGTGGTTCTTCGGAATCGTCGGCTGGTTCTACGGGTTGTCCGATGTCTCGCCGGACTGGGCCTATGCCGGCATGCATCTGACCCGATTCTGGAACGCCTGGTTCTGACGCACTGCAACCACGGCGCCGATTTTGCAATACATGCGTAGACTCGCATATATTGCTGGTTATGGGCGCCGGCCACGATCATGCGAGCACCGGCACCCCCGCATACCGGCTGGCGATGGCCACCGCGCTGCTCGGCGGATTCTTCGTCGTCGAGCTGACCACCGCGCTGGTCATCGGCTCCATCGCCTTGCTGGCCGATGCCGGCCACATCCTGACCGACGTCGCCGCCACCTTCATGGGCCTGTGCGCGGTGATCCTCGCCCGGCGCGGCAGCTCATCGCCGGCCCGCACCTATGGCTGGCACCGCGCCGAGGTGTTCACCGCCGTCGCCAACGCCGTCCTGCTGATCGGGGTGGCGACGATCATCCTGCGCGAGGCGATCGGGCGAATCGGCCAAGCACCCGAAGTGCCCGGCATCCCGATGATCGTGGTGGCGCTGATCGGGCTGGCCACCAACGCCGCGGTCGCGCTGCTGCTGCGATCGCACTCAACGCAGAGCCTGGCCGTCAAGGGCGCCTACATGGAGGTGATCGCCGACACGGTCGGCAGCATCGGCGTGCTCATCGCCGGTCTCGTCACGATCACCACCCACTGGCCCTACGCGGACGTCGTGGTCGCCGTCCTCGTCGCGCTCTGGGTTTTGCCCCGGGCGCTGTCGCTGGCCGCGGGCGCGTTGCGGATCCTGTCCGAATCATCGCCCAGCCACATCGACGTCGACGGCCTGCGTGCCGCGCTGGCAGCGGTCGACGGCGTGACCCAGGTACACGATCTGCACGTCTGGACGCTGGTGCCGGGCAAGGACATGGTGACCGCGCACCTGGTCAGCCGCGCAGACTCGGCGCGGGTACTCCACGACGCCCGGGCAATCCTGGCCGAACGCGGACTCCAGCACGCCACCATCCAGATCGAGCCGCCGGACAGTGTTGGCGACTGTGCGGCCGGCTTCTGAAACCGGCTCAGCTCAGGCCCAGGCTCTCGCGGGCTGCCGGGTCGCAATCGTCGAGCAGGTCCAGACACCGCGTCTGCTCATCGGTCTCGCCGATAGCGTCGGCCGCCCGTGCCAGCGCGGCCACGCAGCGCAGGAAACCCCGATTGGGCTCATGCGAATACGGCACGGGGCCAAAGCCTTTCCAACCGTTGCGGCGCAACTGATCCAGGCCGCGGTGGTACCCCGTCCGGGCGTAGGCGTAGGCGGTGATCGCTTTGTCGTCGGTCAGAGCGTCTTCGGCCAATGCCGCCCAGGCAACCGAGGCCGAGGGATGCGCGGCGGCGACGATGGCCGGGTTGTCTCCGGCGTGCAATTGGGCTTCGGCATCGGGGTCGCCGGGTAACAAGGTTGGATCGGGTCCCAGCAGATCATGCATCGGCGTCATGGCGCTATTGTGCCGTGCGACGACGACGCCGCTACGCCGGACCTCGCGTCGGGTCGCTAAGCTCCAATAGGTATTTCGACTCCGAAGAGGACAGCTGCGCCTATGCCCAACCCATCAGGGCCTGACCGCGACCACACGTCGAATGGGGCGGGAATCAACCCAGACGCCGTCGATCGCGGTGCCGCAATCGACCCGGTGGAATCCGAGCCCGACACCGCCGTCGAACCGACAGCCGGCTCCGACGACGAAGTGACCGAGAGCTATCGCACAGCGGATCCGGCCACCGAGGTGCTGCCCCCGTCCGAGGGCGAGCAGCAGCCGCCCGCGCCGACCCTTCAGCGCGGCGAGCGGCGCTATACCGCCCCGGGATTTGACGCCAAGGAAACCGCGATCATCAACACGGCCACGGACCCTGCCACCGAGGTCTTCGAGCCGGGCCGGCCGTCCGGCCAGGCACGGGCGAGAACCGCGATGCCACAGCTGATTCCGCCTCGGCTGGGCGCCAAGCTGCGCCCGTCGAGTCAACGCAGCTGGGGGTGGGTGCTGGCGTTGATCCTGATCATCCTGGCGCTGGCCGCGATCGCAGTGCTGGGCACCGTCCTGTTGACCCGCAATGACAGAAAACCGAAGGCCTCACAAGAAGACCAGGTCCGCAGCACCATCCAGAGCTTCGATGCGGCGCTGCAAACCGGCGACCTGACAACGCTGCGCAGCCTCACCTGTGGCAGCATGCGCGACGACTACGTGAACTACAACCAGCGGGAATGGGGCGACACCTACCGTCGCATCGCGGCGGCCAAGGAGTACCCCGTCGTCGCCAACATCGATCAGGTCGTGGTGGACGGAAGCCACGCCGAGGCCAACGTCACCGCGTTCATGGCCTACGCGCCGCAGACCCGCTCGGCCCGCAGCTTCGACCTGCAGTACCGCGACGACCAGTGGAAGATCTGCGAATCCAACTCCGGTTAAGTCAGGAGGAGACCGACTTACCGTCGCAATGTAAGTCGTTGCAGGCCTCGATAACTCGCTCGGTCATCGAGGCCTCGGCCTTCTTCAGGTAGCTGCGCGGGTCGTAGACCTTCTTGTCGCCCACCTCGCCGTCGACCTTGAGCACGCCGTCGTAGTGGGTGAACATGTGCGCGGCCAGCGGCCGGGTGAAGGCGTACTGGGTGTCGGTGTCGACGTTCATCTTCACCACGCCGTAGCGCAGCGCCTCTTCGATTTCGGACTTCAGCGAACCCGAGCCGCCGTGGAAGACGAAGTCGAACGGCTTGGAGCCGTCGGCCAGGCCCAGCTTGGCCGAGGCCACCTTCTGCCCCTGGTCCAGGATGTCGGGGCGAAGTTTGACGTTGCCCGGCTTGTAGACGCCGTGGACATTGCCGAACGTGGCGGCCAGCAGGTAGTGACCGTGCTCGCCATGGCCGAGTGCCTCGATGGTCTTCTCGAAGTCCTCGGGGGTGGTGTACAGCTTGTCGTTGATCTCGGCCTCGACGCCGTCCTCTTCACCGCCCACCACGCCGATCTCGACCTCCAGGACGATCTTGGCGGCGGCGGCTACTTTAAGCAGCTCCTGCGCGATCTCCAGGTTCTCGTCGATCGGCACCGCCGAGCCGTCCCACATGTGCGACTGGAACAGCGGATTCTGACCGGCGGCGACCCGCTCGGCCGAGATGGCCAGCAGCGGCCGCACGTAACCGTCGAGCTTGTCCTTCGGACAGTGGTCGGTGTGCAGGGCCACGTTGATCGGGTACTTGTCGGCGACGATGTGGGCGAATTCGGCCAGCGCCACCGCGCCGGTGACCATGTCTTTGATCCCGAGTCCGGAGCCGAACTCCGCACCGCCGGTGGAGAATTGGATGATGCCGTCGCTGCCCGCGTCGGCGAATCCCTTCAGCGCGGCGTTGACGGTTTCGGAGGATGTGCAGTTGATCGCCGGGAAGGCGTACTCGTTCTCCTTTGCGCGTCGCAGCATCTCCGTGTAGACGTCTGGCGTTGCGATGGGCATGCGGCTTCCTTCCTGACGTGTTGCATCAGTATCGCAACACCTTCGGGGAGGCTGCAGCCGCCCGGTAAAAGTCCGTCCGCCGCGCCGGTATCTTGAACACCGTGATCACCACGGTGGTGGCCCTGCCCAACATCCTCGACCCGATGTACTGGATCGGTCCTCAGGGACTGTTCGCCTCGGCGGTGTTGCCGACGATCCTGGGCATTGTCTTCATCGAAACCGGTCTGCTGTTTCCCCTGCTGCCTGGTGAGTCACTGCTGTTCACCGGTGGTCTGCTGGCCGCACACGGCACCCTCGACATCTGGGTGCTGGCACCGGCCGTGGCGCTGACCGCGATACTCGGCGATCAGACCGGATACTTCATCGGCCGCCGGATCGGGCCCGCGCTGTTCAAGAAGGAAGATTCGCGCTTCTTCAAGCAGCACCACGTGACCGAGTCGCACGTGTTCTTCGAGAAATACGGTCCCGCGGCGATCATCTTGGCCCGGTTCATGCCGTTCGTGCGGACCTTCACCCCGGTGGTCGCCGGCGTGTCCTACATGCGCTATCCGGTGTACCTGGCGTTCGACATCGTCGGGGGCGTCCTGTGGGGTGGCGGTGTGACGGTCGCCGGCTATTTCCTGGGCAACGTGCCGTTCATCCACCAGAACCTGGAAAAGATCGTTCTGGGCATCCTGTTCGTGTCGATGCTGCCGGCTTTCATCGCCGCCGGCCGGGCCTATCTCAGGCGCCGTCGCGCAGCCAAGGACGACGAAGAGCAGCTGACCGTCGTCGACTGATCCGTGCGCGGCTACGCCGGCCGGAAGCCCATCGCCACCCCGTTCATGCAGTAGCGCAGGCCGGTTGGCTGGGGACCGTCGTTGAATACGTGGCCGAGGTGCCCGCCACAGCGGCTACAGAGCACCTCGGTCCGTGACATGCCCGCGCTGTCGTCCTGCTGCTCGATGACGGCGTGGTCCAGGGCGTTCCAGAAGCTCGGCCAACCGGTGCCGCTGTCGAACTTGGTTGTCGACGAGAACAGGCCCTGGCCGCAGCCCGCACATCCGAAGGTCCCGGCACGGTGCTCGTCATTGAGCGGGCTGCTGTAGGGCGCTTCGGTGGACGCGGCGCGGAGCACGGCGTACTGCTGTGCGGTCAAAAGGTGCCGCCACTCCTCGTCGGTGTGGTTGACCTCAAACGTTTTCGCCGGACCGCTCGGGGCACCGGCCGCGGTGAACGCGATCAGCGCGCCGGCACCGGCGAGCACACTGAACGCGGCGCCGAGCAGCACGTTGCGACGGGTCAGTATCGAGTCGGTCATCTGTCCAACATACGGCGGTTTCAGACCGCAACGTTGAAGTCACATCCGGTTTTCGCGCGGACATCGGCAACGCTGACTCCGGGATGCAATTCGATCAGTGTCAGGCCGCGTTCTGGCTCCACGTCGAAGACACACAGGTCGGTGATGATCATGTCCACCACATTCTTGCCGGTGACGGGCAGCGTGCATTGCTTGAGGATTTTCGGGCTGCCGTCTTTGGCGGTGTGATCCATCACGACGATCACCCGTTTGACGCCGGACACCAAATCCATTGCGCCGCCGGGTCCTTTGACCATCTTGGCGGGCACCATCCAGTTGGCCAGGTCGCCGTTCTCGGCGACCTCCAGGCCGCCCAGGATGGACAGGTCGATGTGGCCGCCGCGGATCATCGCGAAGGAGTCGGCGCTGCTGAAGAAGCTCGAACCCGGCAGGCTGGTGACGGTCTGCTTGCCGGCGTTGACCAGATCGGGGTCGACGGCGTCCTCGGCCGGATACGACCCGATGCCGAGCAGCCCGTTCTCCGACTGCAGCGTGACGCTGATGCTGTCCGGAATGAAGTTGGCCACCAACGTCGGAATCCCGATGCCCAGGTTCACGTAGTAGCCGTCGCGCAACTCCTGGGCCGCGCGTTGGGCCATCCGCTCGCGGATCGGGCTGTCGTTCTTGAGCGCCGCGCCGCCGCTGGTGGTACGGAACTCGACGCGCTTTTCATAGCCGGGGCCCTCGATGATGCGGTCCACGTAGATGCCCGGGGTGTGAATCAGGTCGGGCTCCAGTTCGCCGACCTCGACGAGTTCCTCCACTTCGGCGATGGTCACCGTGGCGCAGGTGGCGATCATCGGGTTGAAGTTGCGGGCCGTCTTGCGATAGATCAGGTTGCCCGCCTTGTCCCCTTTCCAGGCTTTGACGATGGCGACATCAGCCTGAATGCCTTCTTCCAGAACGTATTCCGTTCCGTCGAAGACCCGGGTGTCTTTGCCTTCGGCGAGGCTGGTGCCGTAGCCGGTGCGGGTATAGAAGCCGGGAATGCCTGCGCCGCCGGCACGCAACTTCTCCGCCAGGGTGCCCTGCGGCGTCAGCACCAGGTCCAGCTCGCCGGCCAGCACCTGGCGCTCGAATTCCTTGTTCTCGCCGACATAGGAGGCGATCACCTTGGTCACCTGACGCGCCTTGAGCAGCAACCCCATACCGAAATCGTCGACGCCGGCGTTGTTTCCGACGATCGTCAGATCCTTGACGCCGCTGTCCACCAGAGCCTGGATCAGGTTCTCCGGGATGCCACACAGACCGAAACCGCCTGCGGCGATGGTGATCCCGTCCTTCAACAGGCCGTGCAACGCCGACTCGGCATCGAGGTGGACTTTACTCATCAATGGTCCCTTCATTCTTGTCGTCGGCGGTCACTGCGTAGGCGGCCTCCATCAGCATCCAACCGGACAGCTGCACCGACAGGTCACGCTCGGGGATCTCCGAACCGGTGACCGCACCCCCGACGAACTGCGCTTGCTCGCCGCCGGCCCTGGGCAGTTCGGCTGCGCGATCCCAGAACGGCCCGAACAGCGGCAACCCCTCCACCGACTGGCGGTTGTCCCACGCCGATTGCGCTGAGGACAGCACGATTTTGCGGGCGGTTTCACGAGCCTGGACATCGGCCGCCGAATCCCCGGGCAGCGTGGTGGCGACCAACGCCAGGTAGCGCGCGGTGATGCCGGCGAACAGCCCGCCGTCACCCCCGCCGGAACCGCGCAGCACCCCACCGGGCGCCATGTGCTCGTCGACCGCGGCGACCAGGCGATGCACCCGCGGCGCATGCCGGTCGTCCTCGGTGCGGGCGGCCAGCTCAGTCTCCAGACCCAGCACCACGCCCTGGCAGTAGGTGTATTCGGCGCGGACCAGCGAACCCGCCTTGATGCCGTCGAACACCAGGTGCTGCTCGGGGTCGATCAGCGTGGCGTCGATCCAGTCCGCCATCTGCTGGGCCCTACGCAGCCGGTCGCCGTAGCGCGCGAGGAAGATGCCGGCCGGCCCGTTGGCCGGGGCATTGAAGAACTGGTCCTGTTTACGCCACGGGATGCCGCCGCCGTCCTCGGGGACCCACGCCTTGACCAGTTGATCGTTGAGCTTGTGCAACGCCCGCTTGCGGTCCACGCCCGCGATCCGGGACGCCCGCTCGAGCGCCAGCGCCAGCCAGGCCATGTCGTCGTAGTAGCTGTTGACCCAGGATCCGTTGTTACGCAGTCTGTGCGAACGGATCTGCCGCTCGATCTTGATGCGACGCTCGGGCTGCGGGTCGCGCTGCTCCGCGTCGACCAGGCAGTCCAGCAGATGCGCCTGCCACCAGTAATGCCAGCCGCCGAACCAGCGGTCGCGCCGGACCGGCGGCCAGGCCACCACACCGAGCTGCGTGCCGGGCAGTGCCCACAGCCGTTTCAGATGCCGCCCGGTGACAGCGGCCTCCGCGCTGACCGCCCGGTTGACCCATACCTGACCCATGTCTGCCGATCCTGCCCTACCCGGCGCACGGGGCGTTCGCGTGTTGGGTGATCAGCGCGTGGGCACGATGGGTTCAACCGATCAGAGGCGTTCCATCTCGCGTGCCATGCAGGCGGCTTCCAGAAATGCGTAGCGCTTCGGGTACTCGCGGCGCGTCCGGGGCTCACGCTGGGTCGACGACACACGCGTGCGGTTCAGAGCCGCAAGCAGGACGTGGGTCGCCTCGAACCACCGGCGGCGGGTGGCCGGTCGTGCGCGCAGCGCTACCGCCGTGCTGAGCGCGACCTCGTGTTCGGTGACGAGGATTGGTGCAGGCGATACCAATCGCTCTTCGATCTCATCAAGGGTTCTGACTGCAAGGCTTTCGGTGAGCATTTGATCCCTCCATCGGTCACGTCCGGTACTGGAATCGTCGATCGCCGGCTATCGCTCGACGTCAGTGGTGCACTACTGATATTTCGCAGCGTTGCGGCGTGATACCACAGAGACGCGGATCAGTAGTCGTAGCTTGAGGCCGGGGCCATGAGCCAGGAGGCGGCGATGGACAACAGCCAGATGCAAGCGCTGGTGGACAGCCACATGACGGCAGAAAATCACGGCGATATCGACGGGGCGGTGACGGTGTACACCAACGACGTCGAGCACGACGTCGTCGGATTCCCCAACAGCCCGAGTCGCGGTAAGGACGCGGCGCGCGACTTCTACGCCTACCTGACCGCCAACTTCCGCAGCGAGAGTTGGGACGTCGTGCGCCAGTTTCTCGCCGACGACGCGATGGTCCTCGAGCAGCTCATGACGGGTACGGTCATTGGATCATTGCTTGGGCTTCCAGGTAACGGACGGCGCATTAGTTTTCGGATGCTGCACGTCTTTGAATTCCGCGACGGGCTGATCAGCCGCGAGAACATCTGGCTGGATGCGGCCGCGGTGGCCGATCAGTTGAGTTGACGCGACCCGTTGTCGCCACGTCTTTGTTGGCGTCGAGGCAACAGCGCCGCGAGCTCGTCGCGGTTGCTCGTACCGGTCTTGGCCATCGCCTTGTAGATGTGGCTTTCGACGGTGCGGACCGACAGTGTCAACCTGGTGGCGATATCGCGGTTGGACAGCCCCTCACCGGTGAGCATCACGATTTCTCGTTCACGGTCGGTCAGCGGCAACCGTTCGGCAGCTTTGTGCAGGGCCGGCGTGCGGGCGCCGCCGCATTGCTCGGCCAATGCTTCGGCCCTGGCCGAGTGTCCCAACGCCGATCCACGTAAGTCCTGGTGGCGGTAGGCGATGGCGGCGTGCGCCGCCGCGTCGACGGCAGCAATGAGGTCGCCCATGTCTTCGAATCCCGCTGATACCGCCGCTAATTCGGCACCGTCGCCGTCATGCAGCGCTTCAGCGAACCGGGCCGCTACCCCGGCCCGCGGCCCTTCGACGATCGCTTCAAGCTGACGCAATCGAGGCCCGCAGGAACGATCCCCGAACTGGGTGGCTATCTGTAAGCACATTACTTCGGGCGCGAATTGTCCATTGGCTCCGGCTGTTTCGGCAGCAGCAAGCGAGATTGCGATCGCCTCGCTTACTGCGCCCTGTGCAGCGGCCACCCATGCCTTGGCGATCGCGTACTCGTAGTCGAGGTACCGCCAGCTGGGATGGCGCTGCTTTTCCAGGGTGACGAGCCGGACCGCCGCCTCCTCCGTTGAGCCGCGCAGCGCCAGCGCCGTCGTCAGCGGAATCTGGCATCGATAACCCCACCCGTTGGAATCTGTGTCGACACTTACGGTTTCGATGGATTCGGTCAGCAGGGAAATCGCGGCGCGGAGTCGGCCGGAACCAAGCGCCACTCTGCCCACCGCGACAGAGCCGACTTGGAAAGATTGAAATGCCTGGAACTCGATCTGGCGTTGTCGTATCGTCTCCGCCGGTGCTTCGGCATCAGCGATTCGGCCAGCTAAAAGCAAGGCGCTGATATGGGCGTCGGTGATGATGACGAACGAGCGGATCGGAACCGGGTAGCCGGCCTTTGCCGCTACCACGGCTTCGTCGGCGCGGCCCGATTCTCCGAATGCAAGGGCAAGGGCCCAGGCGGTCACCCGCTGGGCGACGAGATCGGGCAGCTCCGTCCAGGTGAACTTGCCTGATGACTCGATGGCCGCGTCCGGCTTGCCCATAGCCGCCCAGTACACCGTCAGAAACGCGTCGATGCAGCTGCGAGCCTGCGACCCCGCGGCGTGGGATGCATCATCGATGAGCGTCTTTGCGCCTACCGGGTCGGCGAGGGTGAACAGCCGGTTGGTGGCCTGTAGAAAGGCCACCCGCCCGCGCACTGCGTCGGCCAACTGGCCGGCCTGGATGTCGGCGAGCAGAGTGTCGGCTTCCCGCCCGCGACCCGTACACGACAAGGCATAGGCGCGAATGAGTTTCGCTTCGGCCGCCCCTCCAGCGACGATTGCTGCTGCCGTGAGCCGATCAGCGAGCGGAAATTCCCATAGCCAGACCGCGCCGCGGGCCGCCCGAACAAACAGGTCTGGATCGGGCTCGAGGTCGGAGTCGAGAATCAGCGTGGCGCGGCGCACAACCGTGCCCATGTCGTCATGGTCGCCGGACGCGGCCAGTTCGGCGGCGACGAGTCCACGCAGCCGTCTCAGCCGGGTGGGAGCAGCGCGGTTGCGGCGCACCTCGCCGTATAGCGGGTGCGCCAACCGTGCCTCGACCCGATCGCCCGTTTGGTCGAGAGCGATGAGACCGCGCATGTCGGCCTGCTCGACCGCGGCCGGATGAGCAATCCTGGTCAGCGACCCGAGTTCGATGGGTTCGCCGACGGCCAGGGCGTCGATCACGTCGCTAACCTCGCCGGGAAGGCCTCCGATGCGTTCTTCGATCAGTTCGACCAGGCTGGGCGGTAGCACCGGATCACCGAGCCAGCGCCAATACCCGTCCTGCATTGTGAGTCGGTTATCAGCAACCTCCTGCTCGACGATATTGCGCAGATACAAGGGGTTGCCGCGAGTCAACGTCCACAGCCGCTCCGCGGCCTGCGGGTCCAGCGGGCCGCCCAGGGTTGCCGAGATGAGCGGGGTTATGTCGTTTTCGGACAAGGGTTGTAGGTCGAGGCGGTCGAACTGTCCGCCGTTCCATAGCTCCCGCGTCGCGGTAGGGACCGGTTCTCCTGCGCGGATGGTGAGGACCACCTTCGCGGCGCGGCGCTGAATGATCTGGTGCACAACGAACGTCGACAGATCGTCGAGCAGGGCCGCATCATCGACGCCCAGAACCACTGTGCTGCCCGGAGACGATGATGTCAGCGAGGCGATCACGCCGCGGATCAATTCAAGGTTGTCGTCGACGGCAGGCTCTGCCCATGAGGAGACCGCCCCGAGCGGAATCGACCGCGCCGAGGATGTGCCCACTATCCAACGGAGCTCACAGCCCTGCGACGCGGCAGAATTCAGCGCTTCACGGGCGATTCGGCTCTTCCCCACGCCGGCCGCCCCGCAAACCACGATCCCGGACGAGTCCGAGTCGAAAATCGCGGCTTCAATAAGTCGCTGTTCATTCGAGCGGCCGGTCAACGGCCACGTCAACCGCACCCACACAGCCTAGAAGCGGCAGCCCGCACGGTCAGGCGAAAAATCAGTATCCGTCTACTGACATGTGCTTGCCGTCTCGGAGCAACGATGGCGTCGCGGTTAGCAACCGCTAACGCACAGCCGGCTTGTTGCGAGCGAGGAGTCGTTATGACCGTCGACACGATGCCCCTACGCGCTTGTCCCAACGTCTTCGACGCGGGGCTGCCCATCTTGGCCTACGAGCAGTTGGATGATCCTGAAGAAGCGCACCGCCTCATCGCGGCGGCCCGGGATCGCGCGCCGATCGCCATCGGTACCCATGGTCCGGAAATTCTGCGCTACGACCTGGTTCGTACGGTGCTGCGCGACCCACGGTTTCGCATGCCCAAGGGAATGTTCCTGGCCGGTCAAGGCATCACGTCGGGCGCGATATGGGACCGTGTCACCGCGAGTCTGATCAGTCTCGACGGAGACGAGCACCATCGCCTGCGTCGGTTGGTATCGAAGGCGTTCACACCTCGGGCCACCGCGCGGCTGCGCTCGACGATCATCGATCTCATCACCGAACTCATTGAACGCCAGGCGATCCGCGGGCGCTGCGACGTGGTGACCGACATCGCGCGTCAATATCCGATACCGATTATCTGCGCACTGCTCGGCGCGCCAGCCGCGGATTGGAAGCTGTTCTCGGACTGGACCGACGACATCTTCAAGGCGTTCAGCTGGAACGTCGCCGCCGAGTCGGAGTCCATCCTGGCGGCATGGGAGGCCGTCGACGACTACGTCGACGCCATGGTCGCCGACCGCCGCGACACGCTGACCGACGACCTGATCTCCGAGCTGATCCGCGCCGAACACGACGGCGACCACCTCAACACCGACGAGTTGCGCATGCTGGTGGTGGGTCTGCTGATTGCCGGCACGGACACCACTCGAAACCAGCTCGCCGCCGCGGTGCAGGTGCTCTGCGACCATCCCGACCAGTGGGCACTCCTGGGGCGAGACCCCGAGTTGGCCGCCAACGCGGTCGAGGAAACCATGCGGCACTCCCCCATCGCCTGGGGCACCTTGCGCGTCGCTCTGGAGGATGTCGAACTCGCCGAAGTCATCATTCCGGCCGGCACACTGGTCGTCGCCAATACCGCCTCGGCCAACCGGGATCCCGCCGTCTACGACAATCCCGACCGACTCGACATCACCCGAGATGGCGCGCACCCGATGCAGACCTTTGGTGCCGGCATGCATTACTGCCTGGGTGCTAACCTCGCCCGGCTCGAACTCGCCGAGGCCCTGACGGTGATGACACAGCGAATGCCAAATGCCCGGCGAACCGGACCGGCCCCGTGGAAACCCCTGACCGCGTTGACTGGACCGGCCACTCTGCCAATCGAATTCGATCCCGCGCCCACGCGCTAGGGGATCGGGCCGCTACCAAGCTCTTTCGATGTTTCCGTGTTGGCTGATCCAGGTGTGCATGGCGATCCCCGCGGCGACCGCGACGTTGATGCTGCGCGTCGACCCGAACTGCGCGATCGACACCGTCAGCGCGGCACCGGCGCGGGCGTCGGCACTGATGCCGGGGCCTTCCTGGCCGAACAGCAGCAGGCAGTCCCGCGGCAGCGTCGTCTGTTCCAGCCGCGCCGCGCCCGGCACGATGTCGACGGCGACCACGGTCAGACCCGCCGCGGAGGCGAAGCTCAGCAGCTCGGCGGTGTGGTCGTGGTGCCGGAGTCGCTGGTAGCGATCGGTGACCATGGCGCCGCGGCGATTCCACCGGCGCCGGCCGACGATGTGCACGGTGTCGACGGCGAATGCGTTGGCGGTGCGGACCACACCGCCGATGTTGGCGTCATGCCCGAAGTTCTCGATCGCGATATGGAGCGGGTGGCGGCGTTTGTCTATGTCGGCGACGATCGCCTCGCGTGTCCAGTACCGGTAGGCGTCGACGACGTTGCGGCTGTCGCCGTCGCGCAGCAGCGCTGGGTCATACCGCGGGTCGTCGGGCACCGGACCGTCCCAGGGGCCGACTCCGCTTGCCGGAACACCCCATTCGGTGGGGCCTGGCTCGGTTGTGTCCTCGCGACGATGCGGGCCGGAATGGCCCGAGGAGGAGCGGGGCGAATCGGTCACCTGATCGTCCAAACTGCGGCGTGGGTACCCACGATCGCGACGGTCGCGTACAGCAACGCCTCGTTGAGGTCGCCCTGGGTGCACAGCGACGCACTGACGTGCACAGCGTCCAACGACGCCTCGGGCAGGATCAGCACCGATGAGCCGTAGGCCGAGCAGGCCGCGCTCAGCCCGGGGGCCGGCAGGGCCGGCGACGCGAGCAACATCATCGGGCCGCCGCGGGCGGCGGAGTCGTCGCGATATTTGGCCGCGATGGCGTCGGCCTCCAATCCGAGCAGCATGTAACCGCTGCCGGTGAACGCGGCCGGGTCGCCGAGCGAGGCCTGGGTGAGCTGGGTGCCGTCGGCCCGCCACGCGGCCACGCTGGTGGTCTTGACCACCAGGCCGGTGTCGCTCTGCTTGGTCGGCAGCAGCCCGACCGGGAACGCCGCCGGGTAGGCCGCCGCAGTGTCGGGGATCCGGTCGCGGGACGAGTAGAGATACACCCCGCGAACCGCGGCACGGTCCTTCATCGGACCCAGGCACACCGTGCCGGTCAGCCGCGTACCACCGGGAGCGGAAAGTGATTGAATGACAAGGTTTTTCACACCGTCGCAACTGCCGATACCGGCGGCTTCCATCGGATGCCCCAACGCGCCGTACAACCCGAAGCGGATATCGCGGGCATCGGCATGGGGTTTCGCCGGGTCCGTCGGCGCCCCGTCGACGTCGACCAGCACATAGTCGTCTTGCCAGCGCAGGTTCGATACCGAGGTGTTCCAGCCCAGCACTGCCAGCGACTCGCCCACCCGGGCGCCGGGCGCGCCGTACACCTGTTGTCGCGCAGCCGAATTCGAACACGCACAAGCCAGCGTCAAGGTCGCGACCATCGCGATGAGAGTGCGCACGGCGGGCTAACTCAGCCCGAGATCCGCCAGCCCCAGCACGCTGCGGTACGCGACGCCCTCGGCTTCGATGGCTTCGGCCGCACCGGTGGCGCGGTCGACCACCGTCGCCACGCCGACCACCTGCCCACCGCCATCGCGTACGGCGCGCACCGCGGTCAGCGCCGACGCGCCGGTGGTGCTGGTGTCCTCGACTACCAGGACCCGCTGGCCGGAGATGTCGGGCCCTTCGATAAGACGTTGCATGCCATGGGTTTTCACGGATTTCCGGACGACGAACGCGTCGATGGGGCGACCAGGTGCGTGCATGACGGCGGTGGCAACCGGATCGGCGCCCAGAGTCAGGCCGCCGACCGCGGCGTAGTCCCAGTCGGCGGTGAGTTCACGGACCAGCCGGCCGATCAACGGGGCGGCCCGGTGATGCAGAGTGGCGCGGCGCAGGTCGACGTAGTAGTCGGCCTCCTTGCCCGACGACAACGTGACGCGGCCGTGCACCACTGCCAACCGACTTACCAGGTCGGCCAACTCGGCGAGCTCAGGTACGGCCACGGCCCCGACCGAAGACACTCGTGGCGGCGCGCGCCAGTGTTCGCGGCACCATCCGGGTCGCGGTGATGATCGCTCGGTACTGCACGCCGGGAATGATGACCACCTTGCCGCCGGCGACGCCGGCCAGGCTTTCGCGCACCACGTCGTCGACCTCGAGCCACATGAACGACGGCAGAGACTTCATGTCGATGCCGGCCCGGTCGTGAAATTCGGTGTGCACATAGCCCGGGCACACCACGTGCATGCCGACACCGGTGCCTCGGAGCCCGACGGCCAGCCCCTCGGTGAAGGACACCACCCAGGCCTTCGAGGCCGAATAGGTTGATCCCCGCCCGGACAACAGCCCCGCCACGCTGGCGACGTTGATGACGGTGCCGGCTCCGGCGTCGATCATCGCCGGCAACGCGGCCCGGGTCAGCTGCATGATCGCGGTGACATTGACGTCCAGCTGCCGTTGCAGCTTCGCGGGGTCGGCGGTCCAGAATTCGCCGGACGTGCCGAAACCGGCGTTGTTCACCAGCACATCGAGGCCACCGGCGGCCAACCGCTCGGCGACGTTGTCGCGGCCGGCGGCCTCGGCGAGATCGGCGGGGAGCACCTCGACGTTCCGCCCGCCCTCGTGGGACAGCTCGGCGGCCAGCGCCATGAGGCGGTCGACGTCGCGGGATACCAGCACCAGGTCGTAGCCATCGGCGGCATAGCGACGCGCGAAGCCTTCGCCGATACCGGAGGTGGGCCCGGTGATCAGGGCGACGCGGCGCGGCATGACCGACAGCGTAGCGAAGCGCCGCAGCGACTCAGAACGCGAGGATCAGCGCTGGTGATGGGCGGCCTGGTGGCCGTTTCGACCCGGCGGTGGGCGCCGCGCTGACGCATCGCCGGCCGGTGGGCGGTGAGCCGGCTCCTGGCGTGCGGCCGATGGTGTCGCAGCGCCGCGGGACGCTGTCCCGCCCTCCCGGGAAAAGGCCTCGGGCTGGCGCGGCGGCACTTCTGCCCGGCCGGCCGGGGCAAGCGGACGGCTCGGTGCCGCTGTGCGGCGTCCCGCCGGTTGGGGCCCGGTCCCTGCCGACTGTGGCACCGGCGGCAACACCCGCAGCAGGTCGTTGAATTGGCGCACCGTGCGCAGGCCCTCGTCCCACTGGGCGCGTGTGCTGCCGATCGGCATGCTGACCAGCGTCCAGTTCTGCTCGTTCCACATGATCTCGGCGCAGTCGGGGGCGGTGTGCGCAAAGGTGACCATGCGGCGATCGCAGGCGCGACGGGCGGCGTCCAGGTTGGTTGAGTACACCATCCGCGGCCCGATCGCTCCGAGCAGCCATATGTCGTTCTCCCGAGGCTCTTTGAGGCCTTTTAGCCGCACGTCGACGACGACGTTGGTGCCCACCTTGCGATGCAGGGCGATCACGGTGGCGACTTCCTCGAGATCGAAGATGAAGACGGCCTCGCCGCGGATCTGGCCCAACACGACGTTGCGCGCCGGAATATTGCTACCGACTGTCGACATCACGCCGCGCTTCCAGCGCTTGAGGATCTCGGTGGATTCCTGCTCGTAGTCGAATCCGTGTGAACGTGCCCACGACCTACGGCGCCGGCCTCGTCCCCGGCGGCGGTCGATGTCGATGTACAGCAACACCGCCGCCCCGACGAAGCACAGCGCGGAGAGCGTAAACCAAAGCGGAACCATCGCCACGTAGCCTAGCTGCTACTCCCCCCCAAGCGGGAATGCCAGCAGGTCACAACAGAATTAAAGTTTGCTACCGCTTCGGATGCGCCGAACGTCGACTTGTTGGGCAGTCCGCCAGGCATGCCCACAACAAGTCGACGTTCGAGCGCACATCAACCCAAAACGAGCGAGTCGCCGTCGGCGCTGACGTTGACCGGCACGGTGTCGCCGTCGTGCACGTCACCGGCCAGCAGCATCTTGGCCAGCTGGTCGCCGATGGCCTGCTGCACCA
>NZ_DASXEP010000043.1:0-59507 GCF_036490025.1 Mycobacterium sp.
AGGTGACCCGCTGATGCCCGCGTTGTTGTGGTTCCGCCGTGATCTCAGGCTGCGTGACCTCCCTCCGCTGCTCCGGGCCGCAGCCGACAGCGACGAGGTTCTCGCGTGCTTTGTCCTCGATCCACGCTTGGAAGCATCATCGGGCGCCCGGCGGATGCAGTTTCTGTGCGACTCGCTGCAAAATTTGCGAGACGATCTCGACGGTCGACTGTTGGTGACGCGGGGTCGGCCCGAGGAACGAATTCCCGCTCTCGCCAAGGAGATCGAGGCGCCGTCAGTGCATGTCTCGGAGGACTTCGCGCCGTACGGCCGGCAACGCGACAATCGCGTGCGCTCGGCGTTGGGCGAGGTGCCGCTGGTGTCGACAGGGTCGCCGTATCTGGTGTCGCCGGGGCGCGTGACCAAAGACGACGGCGAGCCGTACAAGGTGTTCACTCCGTTCTTCGACAGATGGCGCGATATCGGTTGGCGGTCAGCTGCGAAATCCGGCGCCAAGTCGGCAAGCTGGGTCGACCCGAAGGGCCTGGGCAAGCGCGCCAAACCGGTAGAGATACCCGACTCGGGAGTCGAACTCGACCTGCCGGCCGGTGAGACGGCCGCGAAGCGGCAGTGGAAAAAGTTCATCGACAAAGGGCTCGAGCACTACGGCGACGAACGGAATCGGCCCGGTCACGATGGAACGAGTCGGATGTCAGCGCATCTGAAGTTCGGCACGATCCATCCGCGGACGATGGTCGCCGACTTGGATCAGCGTCGTGCCGGCGCGCGAGCTTACCTGCGGGAGTTGGCATTTCGCGACTTCTACGCCGCAGTGCTGCATCATTGGCCCGATAGTGTCTGGTGGAACTGGAACCGCGATTTCAACGCCATCGAAACCGATACCGGCCCGCAAGCCAAGCGGCGTTTCGAGGTGTGGAAAGCCGGCGAGACAGGGTTTCCGATCGTCGACGCGGGCATGCGTCAACTTCGCGAAACCGGTTTCATGCACAACCGGGTACGGATGATCGTGGCATCGTTTCTGGTCAAGGACTTGCACCTGCCCTGGCAATGGGGCGCGCGCTGGTTCCTCGACCAGCTGGTCGACGGCGATATGGCCAGCAATCAGCACGGCTGGCAGTGGTCCGCGGGCTGTGGAACCGATGCCGCGCCGTACTTCCGGGTGTTCAACCCGACCAGGCAGGCCGAGAAGTTCGATCCCACCGGAGGCTACGTGCGGCGCTGGGTATCCGAGCTCGTCGATGTCGATGACGTCACTCTGACCAAAGGTGATCGGCCAGCCGGCTATCCGGGGCCGATCGTCGACCACAGCGGCGAGCGCGGCGAGGCGCTGCGCCGCTACCAAGGCATCACTTGAGAGCAGAAGTCAGCGGGCGGCCTTTTTGCGCTCGATGTCGGCCAGCGCCGCCGCCAGCTCGGCACGTTGGGCGGCCGAGGTCTCCCATGCCAGCCGCCGGTTCTTGACGACTTTGGCCGGCGCCCCGACCGCGATCGCAAAGTCCGGCACTTCGCCGCGGACCACAGCGTGCGATCCCAGCACGCAGCCTCGCCCGATGGCGGTGCCGCGCAGCACCGTCGCCTTCACCCCGACCCAGGTGTCCGGTCCGATACGCACCGGCGACTTGAGAATGCCCTGGTCCTTGATCGGCAGGGTGATGTCATCCATCCGATGGTCGAAATCGCAGATGTAGCACCAGTCGGCCATCAGCACCGAATCGCCCAGCTCGATGTCGAGGTAGCAGTTGATGACGTTGTCGCGGCCCAAGACCACCTTGTCGCCGAAGCGCAGCGAGCCCTCGTGCGCGCGGATGGTGTTCTTGTCACCGATGTGCACCCAGCGCCCGATTTCCAACTGCGCCAGCTCGGGTGTCGCGTGAATCTCGACGCCTTTGCCGATGAACACCATGCCGCGAGTGATGATGTGCGGGTTGGCCAGCTTGAACTTCAGCAGCCGCCAGTAGCGCACGAGATACCAGGGCGTGTAGGCGTGGTTGCGTAGCACCCACTTCAGCGAGGCCAGCGTGAGGAACTTGGCCTGGCGTGGGTCGCGCAGATTCGATCCCCGCCAGCGGCGATGGATCGGGGCACCCCACATGCTCGTCATGGCCGGAAAGCCTACTGCGGCGCGGGGGCGCGCCGGGCAATCGGCCCTGCCGGAGCCGGCACCGGTTACCCTCGGCTGTACTCGATCGCTGCTGATGCCCGCTGTGCCATCGCGTTCCGGGAAGGATTAGGAACCTACACCGTGTTCTGGCCAGTTCGCCGACGCGCGCTACGGCATTGGTCATCCACGGTGACGGCAGTTGTCCTGACCGCCGCCGCGGCGGGTTGCGGCAACACCGATGCGTGGGTCGACACCACAGCGGCGCAGGGTTGGCCGGCGCAGTACGGCGACGCGGCCAACAGCAGCTACCGCGCGATGCCCGGCGCTGACAAGCTGACGCTGCGCTGGACCCGCTCGGTGAAGGGGTCTCTGGCGGCGGCAGTAGCGCTCAGCTCGCGAAACTGGCTCGCGGCCAACGCCCAGTCACCGGGTGGCTGCTCGCTGATGGAGTGGGAGAACGACGACAACGGCCGGCAGCGCTGGTGCACACGGCTCTTCCAGGGCGGCGGACTCGCCAGCCCGTTGTTCGACGGCTTCGATAACCTCTACGTCGGCCAACCCGGGGCAATCCTGTCCTTCCCCCCTACCCAGTGGATCCGCTGGCGTCGCCCGGTGATGGGAATGCCTTCCACGCCAAGGATTCTCGAGCACGGCCAGTTGCTGGTGGTAACGCACCTGGGTCAGGTGCAGGTTTTCGACAGCCATCGCGGCACCGTCGTCGGCAATTCGGTGGACCTGGTGGACAACGTCGATCCGAGCGACTTCAGCCGCGGCCTGGAGGATTGCGGACCGGCCCGAGCTGGTTGCCCGATCGCCGCCGCGCCGGCATTCGCGCAAGCCACCGGGATGGTGATCGTCGGCCTGTGGGAACCAGGTGCGGCCGCCGCGGCGCTGGTCGGCCTGAAGTACCACCCGGGCCAAAATCCGCTGCTGACCCGGGAATGGACCAGCAACGCGGTCGCAGGCGGCGTGCTGGCCAGCCCGGTGCTGTCCAGCGATGGAACCACGATTTACGTCAACGGGCGTGACGAGCGGCTGTGGGCGCTGCACGCCGCCGACGGCAAACCGAAATGGTCGATTCCGCTGAAGTTCCTCGCGCAGACGCCTCCGTCGGTGACACCGAACGGCCTGATCGTGTCGGGGGGCGGGCCGGATACCCGGCTCGTCGCCTTCAAGGACGCCGGCGACCACGCGCAGGAGCTATGGCGACGCAACGACGTCAGCCCGCTGTCGACATCGAGCCTGACCGGCGGTGGCATCGGCTACTCCGTGGTGACCGGCGGGCCGGGCGAAGGCGCGCGCGGCATGACGCTGCTGGTCTTCGATCCCGAAAGCGGGCACACCCGGAACAGCTACCCGCTGCCGGCGGCGACCGGTTATCCCGTCGGCGTCTCGATCGGCCGTGATCGCCGGGTCGTCACCGCCACCAGCGACGGCCAGGTATACAGCTTCGCCCCGAGCTGACTGGCCGGGGAATTCGGGAATTGGTCTAGCCTTTGACGGCCAGCGGCGGGATGGCGCTTCGGGGGACGTGGACCTGGCTGGTGCCGGCCAGCGACGGCAGCAGCTCACCCGGCGCGAAGTAGAAGATCAGCTCGTCATCGGTGATGGCGAAGTTCTGATAGTGCGAGGCGTCCAGGCCGGAACCGGGGAGGATCGCCGCGCCGAGGCCGGTCTGCCGCCCCACCTCGCGTTGCACGATCGGGTAGATCGAGTCGAGCGGTTTGGTGTTCGGCGGGAAAAGCGTGTCGAAGGTGATGGCTTTCTGCCCGCCGACGTCGTAGTTGAAGCCTTTGTAGAACGTCGATGGGCGGGGGCCACCAAGATCTTCGAAGACCTTGAGCACCACGCTGCGGGTTCCGCCGGGTGGTTGGCCGGAATGGTATTGCTCAGAGGTGACTTCCATTTGGTACGGCACTTCGCGAGGGCCGGAGGTCTGCGAGGACGTCTGCGCGACGTTGACGAAGCCATCCCGATTCTGGGTGAGGAAATCGACCAGCGCCTGGTCCGGGTAGTCCACCGGAAACGTCATGTCCAGCGTGTAGGTGGGCGTGGCGGCGTGCACGTTGCAGGTCTGGTCATCCTGGAGCGCGCCGCCCAAGCTGGTGCACGCCGAGTCCGCGGCCGCAAGGGCACCGCCGGACCAGCCCAGCAGGGCTCCGGCCGCTATCAACGCGGCCGACATCATCTTGCGCATCGGTCGACTTGTCCTCGCAGACTCAGAACGGCTGAAATGCCGTGCCGCCAGCGTACCTGGCCCTTGTTGTGACGCGCCGCAAACGTCTGCCCGGCCGATGTTGGTTGTCGCCTGCACGGGCCAGCGGCCACCGTCCTCCCTAACGGCAGCCGCTGACCCGGCAGGCTGGTCCTTTAGAACAGCGTCGCGAGCTCGGTCCAGAAGTTGCTGGAGTCCGCAGCGGCACCCGCAGGGTCGAAGGCCGACAACAGCTCGGTCCAGGCGTTGCTGGAGTCCGCAGCCGCACCCGCGGGGTCGAACGACGACGCCAGGTCTGCCCAGAAGTCCTGGCCGGCGGACAACGCACCCGCAGTGTCGCCGGAGAACAGATCGGTCCAGAAGGCACTGCCGTCGGCCAAAGCTCCTGACGGGTCGCTGCCCAGCAGATCAGCCAAATGGTTGCCGCTTTCGGCCGCCGCGGCGGTCGTCGTCGTAGTGGGCCCGTCGCCGTAGAACTTCAGGATGTCGGCCATGTAGTCGCCGCCCTGCGCGTTCGCTGTCCCGAGGTCGTTCCCCTCGACATAGGCGCCGTCGTAACTTCCGGAACCTACCTCGTTGCCGCCCGCCCACGCGCCATCGTTGTTGCCGAAGATGACGGCGTAGTTGAAGTTGCCTGGATTCGAGGCAACGGTTGTGCCGGCCCACCCAAAGCTGTGGTCGCCGAAGACGAATGCCGTGTTGTCGGACGAGCCGCCGGCCAGGGCATCGGAGTTGGCGCCGGCTACCGCAGTCGAACCAACACCGTCGACGCTGGCGTAATTGTTGGTGCCGAATGCATAAGCGGTCGAGCCGGCGCCATTGGCAATAGCGATGTCCCCGTCGGTACCGGTATAGGCGTAGGCGGTGCCGTCTTGGAACAACGACATCCCGTCGAACGAGATGGCCAGATTCAACTCGGGAGTATCGGCCGCCGGGAAGGCCCCAGCGCTGACAAAACTATCGACCGCCGACAGCCAGTCGGTTGACGCGTCGGCCGAGGCAATTCCCGGAGACGAGGCGATTGCTCCGCCAATTCCCAGCCCGATGGCCAGCATCCCCAGCCGAGCCAAAGCACGAGTGCTTCCCATTGATTTTCCTTCCCCCAACACACACCAAGAAAGCGTGCTTATCGCTGTCAGCGCCCACCGCGCCGAGTGCGCCTAGCTTATGCGTCCGCGTCAATTTTGTTTGAACAAAGTCTAATAAATCTTGAAAAAGTCCTCAGCTCTGGTTCAGACGGATATCGATTGTCACCGGTATTGATCGAGCAGGCCCACGGCGATTTTGCAGGCTTTTTGTGCTGATTAGCAACGTCCGGTATGGCCTTCCGCTGCTTACTTTGGGTTCAGCCCTTGCGCCCAGCCTGAGAGATACCGAACATTTCGACCGATACTCCATCCGAATTTGCGGCATTGACCACCGAAATCGCGGACGTCCGGCGACGTCGGCTCACCAGCGCGGGTTCAGGACTTCGGCAGCCCCTCCGCCAGGAGGCTATTGCTGCTGATAACCGGCGGTGGATCGACTTCCGCGGCTGATCACCCGCCCTGCTAGCGATGCGCTGACCGTCGCCCCGGGCGATTACAGTTCGGCCGGCGTAACCGTTCGCAACCCCCCTGCGGCGCATGCACTGCAGCTCCGGCGGTCAAGGAATCAACTGCGAAGCCGCCACTATAAGTACTGGTGGGCACAATGTTTTCGCTGCTCGGCGCATTGTTCGCCACGCTGTTGGTAACCGGCGAAAGGTCGTAGCCGAGGCTTGAGCTGTGGATGTCCAGATCGTCAGACCCGACAAGATCGGGCGCCAATGCCACCGCCGCGGCTATCCCGAATGTCAGAGCCCCCAGTTGAACAATGCCGCGAGCGTTCATTAGTGAACTCCCTTTCGCCGACCGGTCGACCGGAAGGGGAATTCGTTCATCTGCTCCGGCTGCAGGTCAGCGTTTAGTCGGCGGGCTTTTTGTAAAATCCAGGTTACCTGAGAAAGGTCCACGGGTCAGCAAGCCCGATACGGGCATTGCGGAAAATGCGTTCTTGTCCATCTAAAAGGCCGATCGGGCGCCGCAGCGCTGGACGCTATTAGCGTCGCTGGCAAATCGCGGGCTGTTCGTTGGCCCCGCGCGCGAATCCTGGCGGGTTCACCCTTGTGGCTAAACGCGAACCCGCCGGGAAGCCCGAAGCAGGCCCGTGTCGCCGCCTGCCAACGTTGTCGCGCAACCGGGGGTAGGCGAGGCTACAGCAGCTACATCATGTCCCGGTGATGCTTCGCTGTAGCCGTGCCGGCCCCCGGCGCGCTTACATCAGTCTGCGGCGCGCACTCGCCGCAGTTCATGGGGAGATTTCCCTATTTTTCTCGACCGCACCGTGACGACGGACCATGCCTACGCCTCGGCTACCCAGCAGGGCGAAAGGCTGGGAAACAGCTGAGGAAGTTCCGGCGCACCGGACGATTTGTCTAAGGTTTTGTTCGATACGGCTACGGGCCAGCAGATGCTGGCAACGTGTCCACCGTGCTGCGTTCGCGGGTCGGAGACCACCGACCCGCGAAGGCAGCGATGTCAGAACAGCGACGCGATCTCTGACAACAGGTGGCTACTGTCGGCGGCGGCGCTTGACGGGTCAAATATCGACCACAGGTCGGTCAGGAAGTTACCGCCCGCGGCGGCACCCGTGGCATCAGCTGAGGGCAGCAGGTCGGCCCAGAAGCTGGCGTTATTGGCAGCGGCGGCGTCGGCCGAACTGTCACCGTAGGCCTTCAACACGTCAACCAGATAGCTGGCGCCTGTCGCATCAGCGTTTCCGAGATTGCTGCCCTCGACGTAAGCCACGTCGTAGCTGCCCGTGCCCACTGCGCTGGAGCCGGCCTCCGCGGCGTCGTTGCTACCGAATATCTCGGCGCCGTCATCGATGCCGTTCAGGCCTCCGGCGAACGCGTAGTCGTTATCGCCGTCGATGAAGACGTTGTCGCCGGTCGAGCCGAGTGCGTTGGCGGCCGTAGTGCCGCCGGCAATGCCGGTGTCGTTGGTGCCGAGGACGTCGGCGTAGTTGTTGGTGCCATAAGCGTAGGCGGTGTCGCCCGCGCCGGTGGCCATCGCGATGTCCCCGTTGCTGCCCGAGTAGGCGAACGCGGTTCCTGACTGCATCAGCGACACCCCGTCAATCGAGATAGCCATATTCAGACCTGGTGTGTCTGCGGCCGGGATGATGGCACCGCCCCCCAGAAGAGTATCGATCGCAGATAACCAGTCGGTGGAGGAGTCAGCCGACGCGGTCCCTGGCAGAGCGGCCACTGCCGCTCCAAAACCCAACCCAATGGCCAACATGCCCAACCGGACGATCCCACCAGCTTTTGACATCGGATTTCCTTTCCCCCACCCGCGCCACATTGGCGCGCGTTGTTCGTTCATCAGCGCCCACGCTGAGGTCGACTCAGTTTATTGACCGACGCGCAATACATCCGAACAAAAGCTGATAAAACCTGAAGTATTTTCTCAGCTTGTATTCGGACCGTTGCTCCGGAAAATGCCTTTTCCGCCGTACATCCGTCTGCGCCGTTATCGCGACGGACGGCACACGAACGCCGTCCCGCGCGCAGCAGCACCCAAGCCGACCCGGGTAATCACCACCGACAGCGACTCGCTGCCGCGCAACCCAAGCCGGCGGCGTAGCGCATCGGGATCGACCTCCACGCCCCGAACCAGGATCTCCAGCGCGCCGCAGTCCAGCCCCGCCAGCGCCTGCCGTAGTCGGCGCTCATCGAAGGCGAGCTGCTCGAGAACCTCGAAGCCGCGGACGCCGGATGGAAGCTGGTCGCCGGACAGGTAGGCGATGTTCGGGTCGAGCTGCCAGAGCCCATGCCGTGCGGCGAAGTGACGCACCAGACCGGCCCTCACCACAGCACCATCGGGATCGACGATCCAGCGGCCGGCCGTACGCACCGGGCACTCGTCCGGCTCGGCGTCGGTGACCTGTTCCTCGCGGTCCACGATGCTGGCGCGCCGGCGCACGCCTGATTCGGCCAAGCCCGCCGACCACAGGCAAGCTTCTCGCACCGACCCGCGATAGGAGCTCACTTCGATCTCACCGTCGAAGCCAAGCCGCGTCACCGCATCGAAATCTATTCCCGGAGCGCATTTCACCACCAATTCCCGGCCCCGGTACGCCTCGATCAGCTCATCCAGGGCGGGCTGATAGTCGCGCGGGTTGAAGCGCCGCCGTCCGCCGCCGCGCCGTGCCGGGTCGGCCAGCACCACTGTGTCGCGAGTAACCGGGCGGAGTGCGTCGGCGCGGCACAGGCCGACGGCGTCGCCGAGATTGTGCCGCGCCATCGCCAGCCGTACCGGGTCGACGTCGCTGCCGACCGTGCGGGCGGCCGAGCCGCGCAACGCCGCCAGCTCTGTGCCGATCGAGCAAGTCACATCGTGAATAGCATTGCCGCGCAACCGCTTCAACCGATGCAGCGCGACCGGCGCAGCGCTGGCTTGCTGTAGCGCCTCGTCGGTGAACAGCCAATCGCGGGTGCCGGGCAGCTCGGAGAGCTTGGCGATCGCGCGGCGTCGCAGCAACACCGTTTCCACCAACACCGGCGTTCGGTCGCCGAATCGCGCTCGTAGTGAGGCGATCTCGCTGATTCGGTCGGTCAGCGGAAGGGCTTCGACCACGGCCAGCGCAGCCGAGCCCTCATCCGACGTCAGGTAGGCGACGTCGTCGAGGCCGAACGTCAGGACGGCTTGGTCCCGGTGAGCTCGACGTTGTAGAACCAGCCCTTGGGCACCACGCGGCGCCAGACGTTGGCGTCCACCCAGCTCAGTGTCTTCCAGCTGCCGAACGCGAATCGTGCCCAACCCCAGCCGAGCTTCCCCGGCGGCACGGTCGACTCGAATGTGCGCACCGGCCAACCCAGCATCGCCGCAGTGAACTCGACGGTGGCGGTGTCGACGTCGACGGCGCCGGCCCGCGCGGCCATCTCCTCCAGGTCGCGCGGCGAGAAGGTGTGCAGGTCGACGATCCACTCCAGGGCCGCGGCCCGGGAGTTCTCGTCGATTTCGGCCTGCGGGCGGCGCCAACTGCCCAGACCGGGAAGCTTCACCGCGCGGATGGTGAGATTCCACGTCAGGTCCGCCAACGCCCGGGCGTATCCATTGCCGATGGTGGTGGGCTCGCCCGCGAACACGAACCGGCCGCCCGGCCGCAACACTCGCATCACCTCACGCAGTGACTGTTCGACGTCGGGAATGTGATGCAGCACAGCGTGTCCGACTACCAGATCGAAGATGCCGTCATCGTAGGGGATGCGCTCGGCGTCGGCGACCCTGCCGTCGATGTCCAGCCCCAGCGACTGCCCGTTGCGGGTGGCAACTTTGACCATGCCGGGCGAAAGGTCGGTGACCGAGCCCCGCCGGGCCACCCCCGACTGGATCAGGTTGAGTAGGAAAAAGCCACTGCCGCAACCCAACTCGAGGGCACGGTCGTAGGGCAGCCGATGAATCTCGTCGTCGGGGACGACGCCGTTGAAGCAGTCCCGCGCATAGTCGATGCAGCGCTGGTCATAGGAGATCGACCACTTCTCGTCGTAGCTCTCCGCTTCCCAGTCGTGATAGAGCACTTGGGCCAGCTTGCTGTCGTGTCGGGCGGCCTCAACCTGCTCCGCGGTGGCGTGCGGCTGCGGTGCCGGGTCGATACTGGTCATGGTCGCCCAGCCTATCGGCCCACCGGCTCAGCAGGCACCCTGGCTCTCTTCGATTGCCCGGCTAAATTCGATTGCCCCGCTAGCTTGCGGCGGCGCTGACCGTGACGGTGACGGCGCCGGCCCCGGCGTTCGAAGCGATCACCAGCTCCGCGGCATTGGGGGCGGAGATCACTTCGCCACCGGTCACGCTGACCTGGTAGCCGTCCGGAAACTCGACGGCGGGGATGGCGATGGTGGTCTGCGATCCGGCCGGGAAGCTGCCCAGCCCGTCGGGCTCGTCGGTGGAGTAGCTGAACTGGAAGGTTCCGTTGTCGAACGAGTAGGAATCCGGGGTACCGGAGACCAGCTGCGGGTATGGCTCGGCGAGGGTCTCCAGGTTGGCGGTGTTGACGTTGTCGCCGGTCGGAGGTAGCTCAGGGTTGTAGACCAGCGACTCCGAACCCGGCGGATTCGCGCTGGTGGTGATGTCGCCCTGACCCGAATAGGCCCACTCCGTCCACCCGACCAGGTGCTGGTCGGCTCCCTGCATCGGGGCCAAGATCTCCGCTTGGTCGCTGGTGGCGCCGAACTCGGTCATGAAGGCCGGGATTCCCTGTGCCTCCGCGTAGTTCTCGGCGTTGCCCACGATCCCGGCGACGCTCGGTATGCACCCGAGCGGGCCGAGGTTGAACTCGCAGTAGTCGTGGAATGACAAGACGGTGTTCGTGGCGTCCACATGGCCAAGGTCGGTGGGCACGCCCGCGTTGGAAAGGACGTTGGGTTCGAAGAAAATCGGTGTGCTCGGATCGACCGCCCGGATCGCATCGGCACCCTGGTCGTAGAACGGAGTCAGCTGCTGACTGTCGAAGAACGGGTTGCCGAACAGGGTCGACAGGAACGACGATATGCCCGGCGATGGCTCGTTCATGAGCTCGAATCCGGCCACGTTGGAGTTGCCGTTGAAGGCATTGGCGACATACTCCAACATCTGGCTGTAGTTGTTCTCCAGGCCTATACCGTTCGGGGCGTCGGCGTTCGACCAGAACGACTCCCAGGCCTGCTGCTCTGCTGGATTGAAGAACTCGTTGTACGGGAACGGCAGCGAGGGGTTGGCCACCCCGTCGGTCTGCACCGCCCAGTCCGGTGCGCCTTCGCCGCCGAACGCGGTGCTGTACGCGTCCTGGTGGAAGTCGATGATGCTGTAAATGCCGTGGTTGCCCAGGGTTTGGACGGTTTGTTCGATCGAGTTCAAATACTCGGGGTCGAAAATGCCGGGCTCGGGCTCGAGGTCGGACCAGATGACGCCCACTCGCACTGCGTTGAAACCGTTTTCGGCTAAAAACGCGGCGTCGTCGTCGCTGAACCCCGACGCTGACGGCTCGCCCGGTGCCACCTTGTACACCTCGTTGAGCCCATGCAGGATGACGACCTGGCCGTCGCTGTTGGTCAGCCAGTCGCCGGACGTTCCGAGCGGCAGCAGCGACCCCTCGGGGTCCGCGGTCTGGCCCGCGGTCAGCGTGCCGAAGTCGCCGACCATGCCGTGCTCGCCGAACGCACCGGCATTGCCACCGGCCCCGCCGAGCGCGGGCAGACCGGCGGCCGTGGCACCGTCGCCCGCGTTACCGCCGTCGCCGCCGATACCGAACAGCGAGCCGGCGTCCCCGCCGTCGCCGCCCCCGGCGCCGAGACCGCCCAGTCCCCCATCCCCACCGTTTCCGAAGAAGCCCGCAGCGTCGCCGCCGGAGCCGCCGGCCATGCCCGCTTCATTGCTGTCCCAGCCGCTGCCGCCGTCACCGAACCACAGCCCGCCGTCGCCGCCGTTGGGGTCAAGTTGGGTGCCCGCGGCGCCGTCGCCGATCAAGAATTGTCCCGACGCGGTATTGATCAGATGGTCGAGCTGCTCACCGAAGGAGCTGTTGATCCAGCTCTCCACGCCGGCGTGCAGCGGGTCGTAGATGTATTGCTGGAAAAGCCCTGCCGCGGACAACGTTTCCGCGCCCGACGCGGTCACCGCGAGCGCCTGATCGATGCCTTGGGTGCCGAGTTCGGCTGAACTCGCGCCGGCGATGAGGTCGCTGATCAGGTCGCCGAGGCCGAAGTCGTCGGCATGCGCGACGGGCGGGCTAAATGTCGCCGTCAGACCGAACGCAGCGAACGCCGCGACCGCGGTACTGATACCGACGGCGCGACTGCGGCGGGTTGCCCGGAAGATCAGTTCGACCTCCATTCGCGCCGACGACGATGTGAGCCAGCCCATAGTACCGGCCAGCTCTCACGCTATGCAAAGGCATTTCTCAGTTATTTTTAAGTTGTTCGGACGGCCGGCCACCGCCGACTGTCGGCGAATACGTCCAGGTAGCGACGGCATTCGGCGTCTAACCGGTCGGGCGCGGCCGGCGCGAAGACGTCGTCGATGCCGGCTTTGGCCGCAGCGAGCGCGGACCGCGGTCCGTCGAGGAAGCGGCTCGCCCAGGCCGCGGCGGCGTCGTACACGGCGTCAGGGGCCACCAATTCGTCGACCAGTCCCAGCTCGAGCGCCTCTTCGGCGTCGAAGAACCGGCCGCTGTACACCAGCTCCTTGGCCCTGCTGGTTCCGACCGCGCGGACCAGCCGCGCCATGCCGCCGCCGTCGGGAACCAAGCCGGCCAGGATCTCCGTCGCGCCGAACCGGACGTTGTCGCCGCTCACCCGCCAATCGGCGGCCAGCGCGAAGCCCAGGCCGGCGCCCAACGCGTAGCCGGTGATCGCCGCGACCGTGGGCTTGGGGATTGCCGCGACGGCCTCGATCGCGGCGCGGTGCACGCGTATCCAGCTCTCGGCCTCCGGCGTGGTCAACTTCCTCAGCGCAGGCATGTCGTCGCCGGCCGAGAAGATCTCATGGCCGCCGAACAAGATGACCGCGGCGATGTCATCGCGGTTGCCGACCTCGGTGGCGGCCCGCTCGATTTCCCGATACACCTGCCGCGTCATGGCATTCGTCGGCGGCCGCGTCAGCGCTAACGTCCCGATACCCGGATGGTCGGCGCCCAGGTGGACGCTGACGAACTCGGTCAAAGCCGCCACCCCATTCCGCCGGCTTTGCGAGCGCGGTGATAGCGGTCGGAGTCGAAGAACTCGAAAACCCAGTTGTCGCCGTCGATTTCAACGTTCGGTTGCACAGTCACGATCTGGCGCTCCACCGCCAACACGTCGGCTACCGTGTGCCCGTTCAGCGAGTCCAGCTGTGTCCAGGTGGGCGGCAGCAGGAAGCAGCGACCACCTTCGAAGTCGGCGATGGCCGCCCGCGGCGTCGTCCACGCCGCACGGTCGGATTCGGTGTTGTCGCCGTCGGCACGCTGACCTTCTGGCAGCGCCCCGACGAAGAAGTAGGTGTCGTAGCGGCGGGTGCGCTCGACTTCGGGGGTCACCCAGTTGGCCCACGGCCGAAGCAGATCGGCCCGCAACACAAGGTTTTCCCGGCGCAGGAAGTCGGCGAACGACAGCGTCCGGTCGGCCAGCGCCTGGCGCGATTCGCGGTACACCGACGCGTCGCCGACGATGGCGGCCGGATCGTCCGCCGGGCCGGCGAACAGCACGCCGCATTCCTCGAAGGTCTCGCGCGCAGCGGCGCACACCAGCGCCTCGGCCAGTTCGGTGTCGGTGCCGAACCGCTGCGCCCACCACGCCGGTCCCGGACCCGCCCAGGCAATGTCGGCGTTGCGGTCGCGGTCGTCGACGCCGCCGCCGGGGAAAACCATGGTTCCAGCGGCGAATTCCATTGCGGCATGCCGTCGCATCAGAAAGACGGCTAGACCGCCTTCGCCCGCTGGCTGTTGGCGCACCAGCACCACGGTCGCGGCCGGCCGCGCCGGCAACGGCACGTACGCGTCGTCAGTCATCTGCGCCTCCGATGGGCCGGGCGGGTGCGAGTGCGACGGGCGAAGTAACGCCCGTCGATCACGTCCACCGCGATCGACTGGCCGAACGCCGCGGACAGATTCTCTGCGGTCAGCACGTCGGACAACAGGCCCGCCGCGACGACCTGTCCCTCCGATAACAACATGCAGTGGCTGAAGCCGGGCGGAATCTCCTCGACGTGATGGGTGACCAGGACCAGCGCGGGCGCGTCGGGGTCGGCGGCCAGATCGGCCAGCCGTGAAACGAGCTCTTCGCGTCCGCCCAGGTCGAGACCGGCGGCGGGTTCGTCGAGAAGCAGCAGCTCAGGGTCGGTCATCAACGCGCGAGCGATCAGGATTCGCTTGCGCTCGCCCTCTGACAGGGTTTCGTAGGTGCGGTTGGCTAGATGCTCGGCGCCCAGGCTTTCCAGCATGTCCACCGCCCGGGCGTAGTCGACGTCCTCGTAGCGCTCCCGCCAGCGGCCCAGCACCGCGTAGCCGGCCGAGACGACCAGATCGCGGACCACTTCGTTGCCCGGAATCCGTTGCGCCAGCGCGGAGGAACTCAAGCCCACCCGCGAGCGCAGCTCGGACATGTCGACCCGGCCGAGGCGTTCGCCCAGCACGTACGCGACCCCCGATGATGGATGCTCGGCGGCGGCGGCGATGCGCAACAACGACGTCTTGCCGGCGCCGTTGGCGCCAATCATCACCCAGCGTTCGTCGAGCTCGACCGACCAGGTCACGGGTCCGACCAGCACGTGGCCGTCGCGGCGGAGCGACACGTCGGTGAAGTCAATCAGCAGATCGGGGTCGACTCCCGCGCTAGTCTGGTCGGCCACCCGACCATCGTGCCGTACCGCCACCCTCCAGCGGTTGTCGGGTCGTCACCTCCCGCGAGCAGACGCTGAATCGCACAAAACCGACAATGCTGACGCGATTCTGCGTCTGCTCGCCGACTTATTCGGGCGGGATGTCGACGCGACGCACGCCGCCGTCGAGCGCGTCAGCGGCCTCGATCTCGCCGCGCGTCACACCGAGCAGAAACAGCACGGTGTCCAGGTATGGGTGGCTCAGCGACGCGTCGGCGACTTCCCGCAGCGCGGGTTTCGCGTTGAACGCCACCCCCAGGCCGGCCGCGGCCAGCATGTCGATGTCATTGGCGCCGTCACCGACCGCGACGGTTTGGGCCATCGGCACCCCGGCCTGATGGGCAAAGTCCCGCAGCGCCTTGGCTTTACCCGCGCGGTCGACGATCTGGCCGACGACTCGCCCGGTGAGTTTGCCATCGACGATCTCCAATTCGTTGGCGGCGACGAAGTCCAGCATCAGCTCGTGCGCTAACGGTCCGATGACCTGCCGGAATCCCCCCGAGACCACGCCCACGTGGTAGCCCAGCCGGCGCAGCGTACGCAGTGTGGTCCGGGCGCCGGGGGTCAGCTTCAGGTCCTGGGCGACTTCGTCGAGCACCTCGGCGGGCAGGCCGGCCAGCGTGCCGACTCGCTGGTACAGCGACTCGGCGAAGTCCAACTCGCCCCGCATGGCGGCTTCGGTGATCGCGGCGACCGCGTCCAGGGCGCCCGCCCGGGCGGCGAGCATCTCGATGACTTCCTGCTGGATCAACGTCGAGTCGACGTCGAACACGATCAGCCGTTTGGCGCGCCGCGCGATGCTGTAGTCCTCCAGCGCCACGTCGATGCCCACATCAGCGGCCACCCGGGTCAGCACCGCCTGCAGCTGGCGCCCGATCCCGCGCGGCACGGACACCCGCAACTCCAGGCCGGTGACCGGGTAGTCGGAGACGCCGCGAATGAGGTCGATGTTGACGCCCAGGGCGGCTACCTCGCGGGCCACCGCGCCGAACGCTTCGGCGGTGATCGGTCGGCCCAGCACCATGATCGTATGCGTCGAGGGATCCCGGATCACCGGCAGATCATCGCTGCGCTCGATACTCACGTCCAGACCGACCGCGTGGATCGCAGCCTCGACTTCATCGCGAAATGCCTTGCCTTCGGCAACTTCCCGCGGCGCCGACACCAGCACGCCCAACGTCAACCGGTTGCGGATCACCACCTGCTCGACGTTGAGCAGCTCAACCGCATGCCCGGAGAGAACTTCGAAGAGCGCCGACGTCACACCTGGCTTGTCGTGACCGGTGACGGTGATCAACGCCGACACCTTGCGGGGTGTACTCACCCCAAATTGCCTCCGCTAGAGGCCATTACGTGCGGACGCTGAGGTCGTCGGATCGGGTGACGTCGTCGTCCGACGGGCCGTGAGCCCGGCCGACGTGAGCCTCAGCGCGAAGCCGGTCCACCATGTGCGGGTAGTGCAGCTCGAACGCGGGACGCTCGGAGCGAATACGCGGCAGCTCGGTGAAATTGTGCCGCGGCGGCGGGCAACTGGTCGCCCACTCCAGCGAGTTGCCGTATCCCCACGGGTCGTCGACGGTGACCACTTCGCCGTAGCGCCAGCTCTTGAAGACGTTCCAGACGAACGGGATCATCGACACGCCAAGGATGAACGCGCCGATCGTCGACACGACGTTGTAGGGCTGGAACCCGTCGGTGGGCAGGTAATCGGCGTAGCGACGCGGCATTCCGATATCACCCAGCCAGTGCTGAATCAGGAACGTCGTGTGGAAACCGATGAACGTCAACCAGAAGTGCAGCTTGCCCAGCCGCTCGTCGAGCAGACGGCCGGTCATCTTCGGGAACCAGAAGTAGGTGCCGGCGAAGGTGGCGAACACGATGGTGCCGAAGAGCACGTAGTGGAAGTGCGCGACCACGAAGTAGCTGTCGGTGACATGGAAGTCCAGCGGCGGGCTGGCCAGCAGCACTCCGGTCAGGCCGCCCAGCAGGAAGGTGATCATGAAGCCGATCGAGAACAGCATCGGCGTCTCGAACGTCAACTGCCCCTTCCACATCGTGCCGACCCAGTTGAAGAACTTGATCCCGGTCGGCACTGCGATCAGGTAGGTCATGAACGAGAAGAACGGCAGCAGCACCGCGCCGGTGGCGAACATGTGGTGTGCCCACACCGCGACCGACAACGCGGCGATCGACAGCGTCGCGTAGACCAGCGTGGTGTAGCCGAAGATCGGCTTACGGGAGAACACCGGGAATATCTCGGTCACGATTCCGAAGAACGGCAACGCCACGATATAGACCTCGGGGTGACCGAAGAACCAGAACAGGTGCTGCCACAACAGAACTCCGCCGTTGGCCGAGTCGTAGACGTGGGCGCCCAGGTGCCGGTCGGCGGCCAGCCCGAACAGAGCGGCGGTCAGCAGCGGAAACGCCAGCAGCACCAGGATGGACGTCACCAAGATGTTCCAGGTGAAGATCGGCATCCGGAACATCGTCATGCCCGGGGCTCGCATACACACGACCGTGGTGATCATGTTGACGCCGCCCAGGATGGTGCCCAGACCGGCGACGATCAACCCCATGATCCACAAGTCGGCGCCGGCGCCCGGTGAGTGGATGGCGTCGGTCAACGGCGTGTACGCGGTCCAACCGAAGTCGGCGGCGCCACCGGGCGTAATGAACCCGGCCATGCTGATCGTCGCGCCGAACAGGAACAGCCAGAACGAGAACGCGTTGAGACGCGGGAACGCCACGTCGGGCGCGCCGATCTGCAGCGGCAGCACCAGGTTGGCGAAGCCGAACACGATCGGCGTCGCATAGAACAGCAGCATGATCGTGCCGTGCATGGTGAACAGCTGGTTGAACTGTTCGTTGGACAGGAACTGCAGTCCCGGCGCGGCCAATTCGGTACGCATCAGTAGCGCCAGCAGCCCGCCGATGAAGAAGAAGATGAAGCAGGTGACGACATACATGATCCCGATCAGCTTGTGATCGGTCGTGGTGATCAGCCGATAGACCAGATTGCCTTTAGGGCCGGTCCGGGGCGGGTACGGGCGACTGGCCTCGAGTTCTCCCAGCGGGGGCGCTTCGGCAGTCAAGAGCTCCTCCAAACGTCGAGCAGGGCAACTGGGATCAGTGGCTGTTGAGTCTAGCCGTCGAGTAGGCGCGACGACGGACAGGTCCTACAAACCGTCGTAATAAGCCGGTGAACATTTTTTGGCCGCCGCGGTCGCGCACTTGCCGAACCCGGCTTCAGCTGGGCGGCTGTTAACGTCGGACCCGTGCTGCTCAGGGCTATCCGACCCGCGCTGTCCGTCGCCGCCGCGGCTGTGATTGTCGCCGCCGTGTGCAGCGGTTGCAGCTCAGGGCCATCCGGTGGACGCGGCGCGTCGTCGGCGTCGGTGATCACCAGCACCACCCAGATCGCGGGGGCGGGCGTGTTGGGCAACCAGCGCCGGCCGGACGAGTCGTGCGCACCCGAACCAGCCGGCCCGGATCCTGGACCGGCGACGCGGACTGCCCACAACGCGGCCGGAGTGCAGCACGACACGGCCGAGGTGCCGGATGATCCGCAGCGCATCGTCGTGCTCGCCGGCGACCAGCTCGACGCCCTGTGTGCGTTGGGCCTGCAGTTGCGCATTGTCGGGGCCGCGACGCCGGACGGCTCACCGGACCAACCGTCGTATCTGGGCACCGTGGTGCACAAGCTGCCGGGCCTGGGCACCCGCAGCAACCCCGACCTGGCCGCGATCAAGGCCGCCAAGCCCGACCTGATTCTGGGCTCGCAAGCCCTGACGCCGAAGCTGTACTCGGCATTGGCAGCCGTCGCGCCGACGGTGTTCACCGGCTCGGCCGGTGCGGCCTGGCGGAACAACCTGCGCGGGGTGGGCGAGGCGACCGCGCGGTCCGATGCCGCAGGCGGCCTGATCGACCAGTTCACCACCAAGGCCCACGACGACGGCGCCGCGCACGACGCCGGCCATTTCCAGGCATCGATCGTGCAGTTCACCGAGAACGCCGTTCGGATCTATGGGGCCGACAACTTCCCGGCCAGCGTGTTGACCGCGATCGGCGTCGATCGCCCTGCGGCGCAACGGTTTACCGACAAGCCTTTCATCGAGCACGGCAGCACTGACGCCGACTTGGCGAACAACGCGGACTTCTCCGCTGCCGACGCCGACGTCGTATACGTGTCGTTCGACTCACCGACCGCCAAGGACCGCGCCCCCACGATCTTCGACAGCGACTCGTGGCGCAGACTGTCGGCCACCCGCGACAACCGGGTCTTCGTGGTCAACAACGAAATCTGGCAGACCGGCGAGGGCGTAATCGCCGCCCGCGGCATCATCGACGACCTGCGCTGGCTCAACGCTCCCATCAATTAACTGACGCAGTAACTGACCGGCGGTGTGAGATCGAACGCACCGGGCAAAATACATAGTCTATCTATGCTAAAGTCGACCGCATCCAATAAATTCGATACGAAACCCCGCGCATTCAAGAGGATTGCTGATGAGCACTGTTTCCGCTTACACCGCTACTTCGGCGACGCAGCCGCTGACCAAGACCACGATCACCCGCCGCGACCCCGGCCCCCACGACGTGGCCATCGAGATCAAGTTCGCCGGGATCTGCCACTCCGACATTCACACCGCCAAAGGCGAATGGGGCCAGGCCAACTACCCCGTGGTGCCCGGTCACGAAATCGCCGGCGTCGTAACCGCCGTCGGCTCCGAGGTCACCAAGCACAAGGTCGGCGACCACGTCGGTGTGGGCTGCATGGTGAACTCCTGCGGCATATGTAGCCGCTGCAAAGCAGGCCTCGAGCAGTACTGCAAAAACGGCGCGACGTTCACCTACAACTCCATCGACAAAGACGGCACGGTGACGCAGGGCGGCTACAGCCAGGCAGTCGTCGTCAACGAGAATTTCGTCGTCCACATCCCCGACTCGCTGCCGCTGGGCGCCGCGGCCCCACTGCTGTGCGCGGGCATCACGCTGTTTTCACCGCTGCGGCACTGGAAGGCCGGACCCGACACCCGGCTGGCGGTCATCGGACTGGGCGGCCTGGGGCACATGGGCGTGAAGCTCGGCGCGGCGATGGGCGCCGAGGTGACCGTGCTTTCGCAGTCGCTGAAGAAGATGGAAGACGGGCTGCGCCTGGGCGCCGGCCACTACTACGCCACCGCCGACCGCGACACCTTCAAGAAGTTGCGCAACGGCTTCGACCTCATCCTGAACACCGTCTCGGCGAACCTCGACCTCGGCGACTACCTGAACCTGCTTGACGTCGACGGCACGCTCGTCGAGCTGGGTATCCCCGAGCACCCGATGGCGGTGCCGGCCTTCCCGCTGGCGCTGGGGCGTCGCAGCCTGTCGGGGTCCAACATCGGCGGCATCGCCGAAACCCAGGAGATGCTGAACTTCTGCGCCGAGCACAACACCTTGCCCGAAATCGAAGTGATCGAGGCAGATTACGTCAACGAAGCTTACGAGCGTGTGCTGGCCAGCGACGTGCGCTACCGCTTCGTGATCGACACGTCAACTTTGTGAGTTAGTCCTTGAGGCCGCCGACGCGTCGGCCTGCTCGCTGATACCCGACAGTGGCCAGCCGGCGGCGGCGAGCCTGGCGGCCACCCGGGCAATGTTCTCCGGACCCGCGTCGTAGTGCGTCATGTCCGAGATGAAGTCCGCGATTACGTCACGGTCGACCGTGCCGTTCGACAGCTCTTCCTCGTCGATCGAATCGACGACTTCGGTGATCTCTTCGTCGCTCAGCGGTGTGCTGCGCAGCAACGCCAGCAGCGCGAGCCGGTCGGGCCCGGGTACTCCATCGGGGTAGCCGACCTGCAGCCACCGGACTACTGAACGGAAGAAGTTAGCCGCCGAGGACGCTGCGGAAGATGGAGTTATCGCCACCTCACCAGTGTCACGGGTGCCGGGTCCACGACGCCACTTTCGCAGCTGACTGGTCACACAATTCATGCGCCGTTCACGTGCGCGGCGAGCAGGAGATCAGACCGGCCCCCGGGTCAGCAGGGCGACATTTCGTTGAATTCGGCGCGCGCTGAGCAACGACACCGGCAGCAAGATCGCGGCCAAGACGGCGAGCACAACGAAGGGCAACCGGTCGTTGTCGAACAGCACTGCCCCAGCGACGACCGCGACGACCAAGATCCCCACCGCGAACCAGGACCACAGCTGCGTACGCTTCAACTCATCAGCCGACTTGTTGCGCAGGTAGATCCTGCCGAGCCGGGTTGCCGACGCCCGCACGTCGGGATCAGCGGGCTCGACGCCCCGCACCACCGCGTTGATCGCCGCGGAACGCCCCGATCGGTCCAGTCCGGACACCGCCTCTTGGGCCGCGCGGTGCATGCTTTGCGTCGTCACCGTGAAATATCCGCCAACCGCGGCGCCGAAGACGATGGCGGACAAGACAGCACTTTCGAACCCGTAGCCCGACTGCAGGCTGGTGAACAGACCCCACCAGACAGCGAGGAACACCGCCCACACCGCGAATCGCACCCACGCGGGTTGCAAGATCAGCCGAAGACGCATGGGGGCCCGCGGCTCCTAGAAGTTCCAGTCCTCGTCTTCGGTGACGACGGCCTTACCGATCACGTATGAGGAGCCGGAGCCGGAGAAGAAGTCGTGGTTCTCGTCGGCGTTCGGCGAGAGGGCCGACAGGATCGCCGGGTTGACGTCGGTCTCGTCGCGCGGGAACAGCGCCTCGTAACCGAGGTTCATCAACGCCTTGTTGGCGTTGTAGCGCAAGAACTTCTTGACGTCTTCGGTCAGACCGACCTCGTCGTAAAGATCCTGGGTGTACTCGACCTCGTTGTCGTAGAGCTCGAAAAGCAGCTCGTAGGTGTAGTCCTTGAGCTCGGCCTGCCGAGCCGCGTCTTCGAGCGCCAGGCCCTTTTGATACTTGTAGCCGATGTAGTAGCCGTGCACGGCCTCGTCGCGGATGATCAGCCGGATCAGGTCGGCGGTGTTGGTCAGCTTGGCCCGGCTCGACCAGTACATCGGCAAGTAGAACCCGGAGTAGAACAGGAAGCTCTCCAGCAGCGTGGAGGCCACCTTGCGCTTGAGTGGCTCGTCGCCGCGGTAGTACTGCATCACGATCTCGGCCTTGCGCTGCAGGTTCGGGTTCTCCTCCGACCAACGGAAGGCCTCGTCGATCTCGACGGTGGAGCACAGCGTGGAGAAGATCGAGCTGTAACTCTTGGCGTGCACCGACTCCATGAACGCGATGTTGGTGTACACCGCCTCCTCGTGCGGCGTGAGCGCGTCCGGAATCAGACTGACCGCCCCGACCGTGCCTTGAATGGTGTCCAGCAGGGTCAGCCCGGTGAACACCCGCATCGTCAGCTGCTTCTCGTTGGGCGTCAGCGTCCCCCACGACGGGATGTCGTTGGACACCGGCACCTTCTCGGGCAGCCAGAAATTACCGGTCAGCCGGTCCCAGACCTCTGCGTCCTTCTCGTCGTGCAGACGGTTCCAGTTGATCGCGGAGACGCGGTCGATCAGCTTCATTCCATCGGTCACCAGAACCCCACTTCACCAGGTCGGATAGTCGACGTTGCTTAGGCCACAAACACTACCCCTGGGGTGTGACAGGGCGATGGAACACAAGTGCTTGTGTTCGCGTGTCGCGCACGGGTTCGTGTCAGATAACCGTTACGCATCCGGATACCCGGGATCGACAACTTGTTCACCTCTAGGCACCTCCATTTGGATGTACCATTTGGTACATGCTAATCGAAGACAGCGTCGAGATCGAGGCTCCGGCGCAGTTGGTCTGGGAAGTGTTCAGCGACGTCGAACGCTGGCCCGAATGGACCGCATCGGTGACGTCGCTGGTCGGCCGAGATGGCGCCAACTTGGCTGTTGGGAAACGGTTTTCGATCAAGCAGCCGGGTATGTCGAAGCTGACATGGACGGTGACCGAAATCGATCCGGGCCTGTCCTGGACGTGGGTGCAACGCGCGCCCGGCGCACTCGCGACCGCTCGCCACGACGTCATCGCCCAGCCCGACGGGCACACCGTGGTGCGCCAGCAACTCGACCAGCGTGGCGTGCTCGGCGCACTGGTCGCGCGGTTGATGGTCAAAAAGACCAAGCGGTTCCTCCAACTCGAAGCCCAAGGGCTCAAGACCCGCTCCGAGCAGCTCCACCATGCCGATGGCACGCTCTCCTGACCGGAGCCGGCGCCGTCAGCTACTGGAAACGCTGGTCGAGGAGTTCGCCGCCGGCGGTATCGGCGACCGCTCCTTACGCGATGTAGCTGAAGCGGTCGGTACAAGTCATCGAATGTTGTTGCACCACTTCCGGTCTCGAGAAGAGATGCTGGTGGCGATCGTCGAGGAAGTCGAGCGGCGCCAGATGTCCGTCCTGCCGGATCTGCCGGCGAACCCGGCCGATCACTTCGCCGCGATGTGGGCCGACGTCCGCCGGCCACAATTGCGCCCCTTCGAACGCCTTTTCTTCGAGTGCTACGCGCGAGCGGCCAACGGGGAACAGCCATTCGACCGAATGGTTCCGGGCGCAGTCGACGACTGGCTGGCCCTCACCGAGGGTATTGCCGAGCCCGCCGCGGCACGACTCGGGCTGGCAGTGATTCGTGGGCTGCTGCTCGACCTGGTCGCCACCGGCGACGAGGCCGGCGTGAACGCGGCCGCGGAGGCGTTCGTCAGCCTGCTTCGCGGGCGACCACATGCGTCGGGCTAATTCGACTTTGGCAACACGGAGATGACGGTGTCGACGAGTTCTTCGGCGGTGGTATGCCACTTGTCCAAGTCCATATGGCCGCTCAGATCTAGCCCGGTAATGCCGTGGGCAGTCGTCAGCAGCAACGCGCCATAGCGTTGGGCGCGCCGCGGACCTGTGATGCGACCGACGATGTCGAGGAACAGGTTCTGGGTGCGTTCTGCCGACCGGACGGCCGCCGCGGGATCACCCGCCGGAGTGGTGAACATCAGCCGATACAGGTGCGGTCGGGTGCGGCCGATGTCGATCAGTGCGAGCAGACCCGACCGCAAGCATGCCTCGGCCGAATCCTCGCTGGCCGCAAGCACTTCCAGCGCATCACCCAGCTCGGTCATCGCATTGGTGGCGACCACCGTGAGCAGAGATTCCTTGTCGACGAAATGCCGGTAGGCCGCCGAGCGCGACACGCCGCTACGGGCCCCCACCTCGCGCAGGGTCACCGCCTCCGGCCCGCCGAGGTCGAGCAACGCGCCCGCCGCGTCGATCAGCGAACGTCGGGTGGCCGCCGCGCTCTCCGCTCGGGTCGTCACCCGCAGAGCATAAGCCTGCATTTGAGTTGACAACGTCAACACAACTGATAGCTTGAGTGGACAACGTCAACTCAAATGCATGGAGAGCGCGATGAATGTCAGCAGCTACCCCGACCGCAATGAGCTGATCGTCGTGACCGGGGCGTCCACCGGTATCGGCGCAGCCACCGTGAAAGAGCTGGCACACAGGGGCTTTCACGTACTGGCGGGCGTTCGGCGCGAGGCTGACGCCAATGCACTGCGAGGCCTGGGCATCCAGGGCATCGAGCCGCGCATCCTGGACATCACCGTGGAATCGGACATCACTTCGATCGCCGAGCGGGTGGCCCACGATCCGCAGCGGCGTCCCCTTCGTGCATTGGTCAACAACGCCGGGATCTCGATCAACGCGCCCGTCGAAACGCTGCCGATCGCGCAGTGGCGCCAGCAGTTCGAGGTGAATCTGTTCGGTCACATCGCCATGACTCAGGCGCTGTTGCCCGCCCTGCTGAACAGTTCGGGCACCGTGGTCAATATCAGTTCGGTCGGCGGCAAGGTCGTGTTGCCGACGTACGGCGCTTACGCCGGCTCGAAGTTCGCCCTGGAGGCCGTCAGTGACGCGCTGCGCCGCGAGGTCGGCGCTGCCGGAATCAGGGTCGTCGTCGTCGAACCTGGCGCGGTCAAGACCGAGATCGCCGAGCGCGGGATCGCCACGTCGGAGGGGCTGATGGCGGATATGACCGCGGCCCAGCTCGCCCGCTACGGCGACGTCATGGATGCCATTACGGCACAAGCTCGTTCGTTCAACGAGACCGGAGTCTCCGCCGAAACCGCCGCCACAGTGATCGCCAAAGCGGTGACCGCGTCCCGGCCCCGGACCCGGTACACCATCGGACGCGACGCCGCGATCCTGCTGCGGATCAGCCGGTTCGTCTCCGACCGCGCCCTGGATCGCATCGTGCGGCTGAACCTTCGGCAGTTCGCTCCCAAGGGAAGTCAGCCGAGCACAGTGCGCAGCGCTTAAGCGTTCACCACCGCGCGCGAGCCGGTGCCCACCCCGAAGAACTTGTATTCGGCGAGTTTGAGCGAGCGGGTTTCCCGCCAGTACTGCCAGGTCATTCCGCTCCACAGCGTCCGGTTGACACCGTGCTCGTCGAGATACCAGCTGCTGCAGCCGCCGGTGTTCCACACCGAGCCGGCGAGCTTGGTCTGCAACTCGGCGTTGTTCCGGTCCTGGGCGGAACGGCTGGGTGCCAGCGCCTGCGCTCCGGCCTTGTCCACCGCGGCGATGGCTTCGGTGACGTAGTGGATCTGCGACTCGATCATGAAGACCACCGAGGTGTGGCCGAGCCCGGTGTTCGGCCCGAGCAGGAAGAACAGGTTGGGCATGTCGGCGACGGTGATACCGCGGTGCGCCACAAGCCCTTCCCGGTTCCAGCGATCCACCAGGTCCTCGCCGCGTGGACCTTTCACGTCGATGTAGGTATAGGAGTCGGTGGTGTGGAATCCGGTCGCGTACACGATGACGTCGGCCCGGTGCTCGACGCCGTCGTCGGTGACGATGCCGTCAGCGCTGATCCGGCTGATTCGATCGGTGATCAATGTCGCCTTGGGATTGGCCACTGCTTGATAGTAGTTGCCGGAGTACAGGATTCGCTTGCAGCCTGCGCGGTAGTTCGGTGTGAGCCTGCGCCGCAGATTCTTGTCCCGGACGCTGCGCCGGATGTTCCATCTGCCGATCAGGTCGACGGCGCGCAACAGGCCGGGTCGTTTCGTCATCGCGTAGCCCAAACCCTCGAGCCCCCAGTAAATGCCGGACCGCACCGCGAACCGCAGACCAGGCACATATGCGAAGGCGCGGCGCACCGCATCCGGCAGCAGACTATTGGGCCGCGGCACCACCCACGGCGGAGTGCGCTGATACAGCTGCACCTCGGCGACCCCGGCATCGCGGCGCACCAACTCCGGCACGATCTGAATCGCGCTGGCACCGGTGCCGATGACCGCGACCCGCTTACCGGTCAGGTCGACGCTGTGGTCCCACTGCGCGGAATGGAAAGCAGCGCCGCGGAATTCGTCCATGCCCTCGATGTCGGGCAGCCGCGGGATGTGCAACGCGCCGGCGCCCGAGACCAGAAACTGGGCAATGTACTCCTCGCCGGAGTCGGTGAAGACGTGCCAGCGGTATTCGCTGTCGTCCCAGTGTGCGCGGCTGACCTTCGACCCGAATTGGATGTAGCGGCGCAGCCCGTATTTTTCGGTGACGCCGCGGAGGTAGTCCAGGATTTCCGGCTGCGGCGAGAACAACTTGCTCCAGGTGGCCTTGGGTTCGAACGAGAACGAATACAGATGCGACGGCACGTCGCAGGCGCAGCCGGGGTAGCTGTTGTCCCGCCAGGTTCCGCCGATGTCGTCGGCTTTCTCCAGGATGACGAAGTCCACGTTCCGGCGCTGCAGTGCGATGGCCATGCCCAGGCCGGCGAAGCCCGTCCCGATGATGACCGCACGCGTCCGCACGGGCGGAGCAGATGCATGTGGTTGGGTAATCGACTCAGCGATACTCATGTGCGCCGCTCCTCCTCCAGTGTGCAAGTATCCAGTACCGAGGGTATCAACGCCGTCCGGTGCTAGCTCGCGGCGGAGTCGTGCGGCATCGCGTTGTGGATGGGCTGATCAGGGTCCAACTTGATGCCCAGCAGCTCGGCGGTGCCGACGATGACACCCAGCATGATCGTGGTCAGATGCTCGACGAACTTGTCCCGCGGCATCCGTCGCGGACTGTCGACATCGGATCCCAGCCACCACTCGGTGGCCGAGGCAGCCGACCCGAAAGCGGCGTGGGCAGCCAACTCCACCGCCGCATGGTCCAACTCCATGTCCCGGAGCTCGTTGTCGAACATGTCGGCCATGGCCAAGGTGATCTGTCGGCCCTCATCGAAGGTCCGCACGGTCGACGGCGAGGTAGCCGCGGAGCGGTCCTGGATAAAGACTCGCAGCACGTTGGGATGCTGGTCGATGAGGCTGACGTACTCGGCGACGCTGCGTCGGATGACCTCGCGGGCCGAGTCGGTCGCCAAGTCGATGGATGGGAAGATCGCCGCCCACAGCATGTCGCGAAGCCGCTCGCCGATCGCCCGGAACAGATCGGATTTGTCGGTGAAATGGCGGTAGATCTTGGGTTTGGCGGTGCCGGCTTCTTCGGCGACCTCCCGGACGCTGAGATCGGGACCCAACCGGTCGATGGCCCGGAACGCGGCCTCCACGATCTCCGCACGTACCTTCTTGCGGTGCTCGCGCCAGCGTTCGCTGCGGGCGTCCACCTTCACACCGGGCTTGGGCCCGGGATGAGGCAGTGGAGGCCGGGGAATTCTGACCACGTCAAGCACCTTACCTCGGTGCGGTCGCTGACCTGGGCAGACTGGTTATCGGGAGATCCGACGTCACAGCATGCAGGAGACGCAGCCCTCGACTTCGGTGCCCTCCAGCGCCATCTGCCGCAGCCGGATGTAGTACAGCGTCTTGATGCCTTTGCGCCAGGCGTAGATCTGCGCCTTGTTCACATCGCGGGTGGTCGCGGTGTCCTTGAAGAACAGTGTCAGCGAAAGCCCTTGGTCCACATGTTGGGTGGCCGCCGCGTAGGTGTCGATGATCTTCTCGTAGCCGATCTCGTAGGCATCCTGGTAGTACTCCAGGTTGTCGTTGGTCAGATACGGCGCCGGGTAATAGGCGCGGCCGATCTTCCCTTCCTTGCGGATCTCGATCTTGGAAGCGACCGGGTGGATCGACGACGTCGAGTGGTTGATGTAGGAGATCGATCCGGTCGGCGGCACCGCCTGCAGGTTCTGGTTGTAGATGCCGTGGACCTGCACGGATTCCTTCAGTCGCTTCCAGTCATCCTGGTTCGGAATGCGGATGTTCGCGTCGGCGAACAGCTGACGGACCTTGTCGGTCTTGGGTTCCCAGAGCTGCTCGGTGTACTTGTCGAAGAACTCACCGGACGCATACTTCGACTTCTCGAAGCCCTTGAAATGCGAACCGCGTTCGATCGCAATGCGATTCGAGGCGCGCAGCGCGTGATAGAGCACCGTGTAGAAGTAGATGTTGGTGAAGTCGACACCCTCGTCGGACCCGTAGAAGACGCGTTCGCGGGCCAGGTAGCCGTGCAGGTTCATCTGCCCGAGCCCGATCGCGTGCGAGTCGTTGTTGCCCTGCTCGATCGAGGGCACCGACCAGATGTGGGTCTGGTCGCTCACCGCGGTCAGCGCCCGAATCGCCACCTCGATGCTCTGGGCGAAGTCCGGCGAGTCCATCGTCTTGGCGATGTTCAGCGAACCCAGATTGCACGAAATGTCTTTGCCCACTTTGGCATACGACAAATCGTCGTTGAACACCGACGGGGTGGAGACCTGCAGGATCTCCGAGCACAGGTTGGAGTGGGTGATCTTGCCCTCGATCGGGTTGGCCCGGTTCACGGTGTCCTCGAACATGATGTACGGGTAGCCCGACTCGAACTGCAACTCGGCCAGCGTCTGGAAGAACTCGCGAGCCTTGATCTTGGTCTTGCGGATGCGCGCATCGTCGACCATCTCGTAGTACTTCTCGGTGACCGAGATGTCGGCGAAGGGCACCCCGTAGACGCGTTCGACGTCGTAGGGCGAGAACAGGTACATGTCCTCGTTGTTCTTGGCCAGCTCGAACGTGATGTCCGGGATCACCACGCCCAGGCTCAGCGTCTTGATCCGGATCTTCTCGTCGGCGTTCTCTCGCTTGGTGTCCAGGAAGCGGTAGATGTCGGGGTGGTGGGCGTGCAGGTATACCGCACCGGCGCCTTGGCGCGCGCCCAACTGGTTGGCGTAGGAGAACGAGTCCTCGAGCAACTTCATGATCGGGATGACGCCCGATGACTGGTTTTCGATGTTCTTGATCGGCGCGCCGTGCTCGCGAATGTTGCTCAGCAGCAACGCGACTCCCCCGCCCCGCTTGGACAGCTGCAGCGCGGAGTTGATCGAGCGCCCGATCGACTCCATGTTGTCTTCGATTCTCAAAAGGAAACAGCTCACTGGCTCACCGCGCTGCTTCTTGCCCGAGTTGAGGAAGGTCGGCGTGGCCGGCTGGAACCGGCCGTCGATGATCTCGTCGACGAGCTTCTCGGCCAGCCCGGTGTCGCCGGCGGCCAGCGTCAGCGAGACCATGACGACCCGGTCTTCGAAGCGCTCCAGATAGCGCTTGCCGTCGAAAGTCTTCAGCGTGTACGAGGTGTAGTACTTGAACGCGCCGAGGAAGGTCGGGAACCGGAACTTCTTGGCGTACGCGCGATCCAGCAGCGTCTTGACGAAGTTTCGTGAGTACTGGTCGAGAACCTCACGCTCGTAGTAGTTCTCCTTGACCAGGTAGTCGAGCTTCTCGTCCTGATTGTGGAAGAAGACCGTGTTCTGGTTGACGTGCTGCAAGAAGTACTGATGTGCGGCTTCGCGATCTTTGTCGAACTGAATCTTGCCGTCGGCGTCGTACAGATTCAGCATCGCGTTCAGCGCGTGATAGTCCGTTTCATCGGGCAAACCATGCGCGCCGGCGGTTACAGGCTCTGCAGCGACGGTTGTTGGCACGTCTGTTCCTTCCAGAAGTCGGCGAGACCGGCGCGGACGGCATCCACATCGTCCGGGGTCCCCATCAGTTCAAATCGATAGAGGTAGGGCACGCCGCACTTGCGGGAAACCACGTCGCCCGCATAGGCGAACTCAGCACCGAAATTGTTGTTGCCCGCGGCGATGACGCCGCGAATCAACGACCGGTTGTTTTCGTTGTTCAGGAAAGCGATGACCTGCTTGGGGACATAGCCACCATCACTGATATCCGGAGTCGCCTTGCCACCCCCGTAGGTCGGCAGCACCAGCACGTAGGGCTGGTGTACCTCGATACGGCCGTGCAGCGGTATCCGCGTTGCCGGGATACCCAGCTTCTGCACGAAGCGGTGCGTGTTCTCCGAGACGCTGGAGAAATACACCAGGCTGGAGGACGGCACGGCGATCCCCTCCTAAGTTCTAGTGCGCCTGGTGCCGGTTACGCGCTCAGCACTGCCCCGGTGAGCCCTTTGATCCGGTCCGGCCGGAAGCCTGACCAGTGCTCGTTGCCGGCCACGACGACCGGCGCCTGCAGGTATCCCAGCGCCATCACGTAGTCGCGTGCCTCAGAGTCCAGGGTGATGTCGACCTTCTCGTAGGCGACGCCCTGCTTGTCCAGCGCCTTGTAGGTGGCGTTGCACTGCACGCATGCCGGTTTGGTGTAAACAGTGACGCTCATGGGCGGTACGACTCCTCTGTCGACGGTGGGAACGAGACACGGACTGGCAACTATTCGGTTACTGCATCTTTACTGCTATTCAGCAGACCGCCGGGCCACAGAATTCCCATCTCGCCGATCCGCGTCAGCTGGCATGCGATGCCGGTTGGCGTGTCCCGGTCGACCAGGTAAACCTGGGGTCTGTCGGTGTCGGAAACACTACACCTAGTGGTCGACAATAAGTATAGCTACAAGATGTTCTGAAAAACATTCATGGAATTCCCTGGTCGTAAGCCTTCGCATCGACGTGTCTTCGGCGTGTCGCAGGTCACAAAATGGCCTAGCGGCGGTATAGGAACAGATGTACCACCCGGCACCGACAGCTTCCGCCGGCCGGATCCGCACAGCAAAGCGCCCCAGCGGCTTCCGAACCGCTGGGGCGCGTGCAAAGATCAGCTGACTTCGGCAGCCAGCTTGCCTACCGCGTCGCGCACGTTTGCGGACACTTCCGCATGCTCGCGCGGGTGTTCACCATTCAGCGTCTTGAACGGAACCGACAGTTTGATCGAATCAACCACCCGGGCGCCGGCAATCCCGAATGACTTGCGGGTGTCGTCGTGCGCCCATACCCCGCCGTACTGGCCAAAGGAGCCCCCAATCACCGCCAGTGGCTTTCCTTTGAGAGCGCTGTCGCCGAATGGCCGGGACAGCCAGTCGATCGCGTTCTTGACGACGGCTGGGTAGCTACCGTTGTATTCCGGGGTGACCACCAGTGCGGCGTCGGCCTGAGCCGCGGCGGCGCGCAACGCGGCCACCGGAGCCAAGGCTGGAGCCTCGGCGTTCATCACGTCGTCGATCTCCTCGTTGTAGAACGGCAGATCGCCAAGGCCTTCGAAGATCGTGACGGCGACGCCGCCCGGGGCCACCTCGGCGGCCAGCTCGGCGATCTGGCGATTGATCGACGCGGCACGCAAGCTTCCTACCAGCGCCAACACTTTGGTGTCTGGCATGATCTGAGTCCCTTCAGTAATTGGTGTCTATACTTTGCATCGGATTAACCGGACTATGGTCCGGTTTGTTCCGATGACGCTACAGTAATTTTGTGAGCGCTCCCGACCCGGTCCGCGACCTGCCGGTTTCCGTACCGGCGGAACGCGGCGACGCCGCGCGCAACCGTGTCCTGTTGTTGGACGCGGCGCGGCGACTGATCGACGAGCGGGGCGCCAACGCGGTCACCATGGACGACATTGCCGGAGCCGCCGGCGTCGGTAAAGGCACAGTGTTCCGCCGATTCGGCAGCCGGGCCGGATTGATGATGGTGCTGCTCGACGAGGACGAGCGGACCAACCAGCGAGCCTTCATGTTCGGTCCTCCCCCGCTGGGTCCTGACGCGGCGCCGCTGGATCGACTGCTGGCGTTCGGGCATGCCCGGCTGCGATTCGCCCACACCCACCGCGAGCTGTTGGTGGCCGCCAACCGCGATCCGCGGTCCCGCTACGGCGCCGCGGCAACGGTGTTGCGCACGCATGTCGGGATGCTGCTGGGCGCAGCCGGCACGACGGGTGATCTGGATGCCCAGACCGATGCCCTACTGGCGCTGTTGGAGGCCGACTACGTCGAACACCAACTGATGAAACGCCACCAATCTCTGCAGGCGCTGGGCGAAGCGTGGGAGAGCCTGGCGCGCAAGCTTTGCGGAACGTGAAGCCGCGCTGGATTCTGCACGTCGACCTCGACCAGTTCCTGGCGTCGGTCGAACTGGGGCGCCACCCCGAATTGGTTGGGCTGCCCGTCATTGTCGGGGGCAACGGCGACCCGGCCGAAGCCCGCAAAGTGGTCACCTGCGCGTCATACGAAGCCCGCGAATTCGGGGTGCACGCGGGGATGCCGCTGCGCGCCGCGGCCCGGCGCTGTCCGGACGCCACGTTCTTGGCGTCCGATCCCGAGGCGTATGACGCCGCCTCCGAGCAGGTGATGACGTTGCTGCGCGACCTGGGCCACCCAGTGGAGGTCTGGGGTTGGGATGAGGCATACCTCGGCGCCGACGTGGACGAACCCGGCGAACTCGCCGAACAGATCCGCACCGTCATCTCCTCGGCGACCGGACTGTCCTGCTCGGTGGGCATCAGCGACAACAAGCAGCGCGCCAAGGTCGCCACCGGATTCGCCAAACCGGCCGGCGTCTACCTGCTGACCGAGTCGAACTGGATGACGGTGATGGGCGACCAGCCCGTCGACGCGCTGTGGGGCGTGGGGCCCAAGACTACGAAAAAGCTTGCCGCCCTTGATATCACGACGGTGTGGCAGTTGGCGCACACCGACGCCGAGCTGCTGACATCGACGTTCGGCCCGCGGACCGGGCTGTGGTTGTTGCTGCTGGCCAACGGCGGTGGCGACGACACGGTCAGCTCCGAGCCGTGGGTGGCCCGCTCCCGCAGCCACGTCGTCACCTTCCCACACGATCTGTCCGATCGCGCCGAAATAGATTCAGCGATAACCCAATTAGCGAGACGCGCGCTGGATGACGTGGTGGCGTCGTCGCGCATCGTCACGCGGGTGGCCGTCACCGTACGCACTGCGACGTTCTACACCCGCACGAAAATCCGCAAACTCGACGAGCCCACCACCGATGCCGGCGTCATTGCCGCGGCGGCGTTACGGGTGTTGGATCTGTTCGAGCTGGACCGTCCGGTGCGGCTGCTGGGGGTGCGGCTGGAATTGCAGATGCCGAACGAGCCACGACCGGGGCGGGCTTGAGAGCCTTGGTGAAGACAACGTTGACTTGGCGCATCGCCACGCTATAGGGCCACCACGCAACTCTTTTGAACGCGTACAGCGCGCGGATGTCCGCCGAGGTGTAGATCAGGAAGCGGTTTTTGGCGACACCCGACAGGATCTTGTCGGCGGCTTTTTCCGGAGACACCGCGTGTCCGCTGAACCGATTGACCCAACGGCTCACCTGCGGGTCGTCGCGGTCGACACCGGCGATCTCGACGGTGTTGACCAGCGGGGTGCGCACCGCACCGGGCACCACCACCGACACCCCGATGCGATACCGGGCCAGGTCGAACCGCAGCACTTCGGAGAGCCCGCGCAACCCGAATTTGCTTGCGCTGTAGGCAGCATGCCAGGGCAACCCGATCAGCCCCGCCGCCGAGGACACGTTGACCAGGTGTCCGCCCCGGTGCGCCGCCACCATCGGCGGCAGGAAGTTCTCGATCACGTGGATCGGCCCCATCAGGTTGATCGAGATCACCTTCGTCCACTGCTCGTGGGTCAGCCGGTCGACGGTCCCCCACGCCGACACCCCGGCGATGTTCATCACGAGATCCATGCTCGGGTGATTGACGTGGATCGCCTCGGCGAACGACGCGACCTCGTCGTAGTCGGCGACATCCAACGCCCGGTACTCGGCAACGTGTGCACCCAGCGCGCGAACGTCATTGACTGTCTCGGCCAGGCCATCGGCGTTGCGATCGGTCAGGAACAGCTCGGCACCTTGACCGGCGAGCCGGAGGGCCGTCGCCCGACCGATACCGCTGGCCGCGCCGGTGATAAAACACCGCTTACCCGCGAATGTCGTCCTTGCCATGGGCAGAGACGATACGGCGGCTTGATAGCCCGCCTCCTCCTCACCCCGCTCCGCGGGCCGCATCGTCGTCGCCTGGCGCGGCCTGATAGCCCGCTAAGGCTTGCCGCCCCACAGCGCGTTGAGCCACAACGCCTCGAGCACCCGCACACCGCGCTGCACGTCGCCGTCGTCACCAAGAAAGGCGCTGTCGCCGGACAGCATCTGCGCGGTGGTGACCGACAGTGTGCGCACCAACGTCGGGATGTCGTCGCTGATCGGGTGGGCAGTGCCGGCTCGCAGCTCGTCTTTGACGATGTCGATGATCTGCCTGACCACGCCTTCGACCTGCTGGTCGAGCAGATCGCGGATCTCGGCGTCGGTGTTGCGCGCGGCGTTGCACGCCGACATCACCGGGTCGTTGTGGGCATAGACCGCCGCGGCACTTCCGACCATCCGCTCGGCGAACGCCGCCGGTGATTCGTCAGCGCCGCGCGGTGCGAAGTACTCGGTGAGCTCCTCGAGTTCACGTGTCGCGTCGGCGAGGATCTGCGCCAGCACCGCGTATTTGGAGTCGAAGTAGAAGTAGAACCCCGACCGGGCCACCCCGGCACGGTCGCTGATCGTGCTCACCGACAGCTGCGCGAACGGCTTCTCCTCGAGCAGTTCGCGCACCGCTTGCACGATGGCATGCCGCTGCCGGTCACCCCGACGCCGCGGAACCGGCACAACCGAGGCTTGCTCAGCCGCTCGGTCGGCCCCCTGCTCGATGCGCACCTTTCGACCTTGCACTACGCCACCCGCAAAAGGAAACTTGACAGCCGTCAAGTTGCAGCTGAGGATGGGAAGTGGTGACCTCTGCCACACAGTCGATCCACCCTCTGCGCGCCCCACAGAAGGACAGTCAATGGCGACCATCAGCACCACCGATTATCTGCTCGATCAGGCCAAGCGCCGATTCACCCCGTCGTTCAACAACTTTCCCGGCATGGCTGCGGTCGAACAGAGACTGCTGCACACCAATTGGACGCCCAGGAAGCTCGCGGATCCGCCGCCGCGCAGCGGACTCAAGCCGGTCATGGGCGATCGGGGTCTGCCGGTCCTCGGCCACATCATCGAGATGCTGCGTGGCGGACCGGACTACCTGCTGTTCCTGTACCAAACCAAAGGTCCGGTCATATTCGGTGACTCACCGGTTCTGCCGGGCGTCGCGGCGCTGGGTCCAGACGCAGCCCAGGTCATCTACTCAAACCGGAACAAGGACTACTCGCAGCAGGGCTGGGTGCCGGTGATCGGCCCGTTCTTCAACCGCGGCCTGATGTTGCTCGATTTCGAAGAGCACATGTTCCACCGGCGGATCATGCAGGAAGCGTTCATCCGCTCCCGGCTGGTCGGCTATGTCGAGCAGATGGACCAGGTCGTCTCGCAGGTCGTGGCCAACGACTGGGTGGTCAACGACCCGCGTTTTCTGCTCTACCCGGCAATGAAGGAGCTCACCCTCGACATCGCGTCGATGGTGTTCATGGGTCACGAACCGGGTACCGACCACGAGCTGGTGACCAAGGTGAACAAGGCTTTCACCGTCACCACCCGCGCCGGAAACGCGATCATCCGCAGCAGCGTGCCGCCGTTTACCTGGTGGCGCGGTCTGCAGGCTCGTGAGCTGCTGGAGAACTACTTCCGTGAGCGCGTGAAGGAGCGCCGCGGCAAGGAGGGCAACGACCTCCTAACTGTCCTGTGCCACACCGAAGATGAGGACGGCAACAGCTTCTCCGACGAGGACATCGTCAACCACATGATCTTCCTGATGATGGCCGCGCATGACACCTCGACATCGACCACGACAACGATGGCCTACCACCTGGCCGCCAACCCCGAGTGGCAGGAACGCTGCCGCGACGAATCCGATCGGCTGGGCGATGGTCCGCTGGACATCGAGTCACTGGAAAAGCTGGAGTCGCTTGATTTGGTGATGAACGAGGCGATCCGGCTGGTGACACCGGTGCAGTGGGCGATGCGCCGGACTGTGCGCGACACCGAGTTGCTGGGCTACTACCTCCCTGCGGGCACGAACGTCATCGCGTACCCGGGGATGAACCATCGCCTACCCGAGATCTGGACGGATCCGCTGAAATTCGATCCCGACCGGTTCACCGAGCCGCGCAGCGAGCACAAACGGCACCGTTACGCGTTCACGCCGTTCGGCGGCGGCGCGCACAAGTGCATCGGGATGACGTTCGGGCAGTTGGAGATCAAGACGATCATGCACCGGCTGCTGCGCCGCTACCGCCTTGAGCTGCCCCGCCCGGGTTATCAGGCGAAGTGGGACTACGGCGGCATGCCGATCCCGATGGACGGTATGCCGATCGTGCTGCGCCGGCTCTAACCGTTCCCGGCGTAGAGCCGGTTCGCGCAGGCGATGACCGCCGACAGCGCGGACTGCGTCGGATCCTCCGAGCACCCCATCGCCCACTCGGCACGGCAACCGTCGGTGCCCTGGATGAAGGTCGCGGTCGTGTCATCCGACTGCAGCTGATGAAACCGCAGCATCTCGATCGCGACGCCGTGCTCGTACAGCATCGCGGTCAGCGCGGCGACCGGTCCAGTCGCGGTGGCGGTCGCGGTCTCGATGCGATCACCTAGCGCCAACGTGGCATGGAATGTTCGCGACCCCAGCCGGGTGGCGGGACGGTCGGTGTCGGTGCAGTGCCATTGCCCCAGCCGCAGCGGACCCGCGCTCGGCGCGTAAGTGGTGGTGAAGGTGCTCCACGACATGGTGTCGGCGTCTTCCCGGAGTCCCCGCGGAAGCGGAATGCCGTCGAACAACAGTGTCGACGATTCGGATGGAGCGAGGCTGATTGTCATGTGCCGGTCTTCTCTGGTCTGAAGGAGTGACCGACGGGTAGTAGCTTCCGACCCACAGCGGGGGGTCGGTCTGGATCAGACCCCGCTGCGGGTGCTGGCTACTACGAGAAGATGTTGCACGATTGCCGACACTAGCCGCCGATGATCCGACGATGCAACTTCTTTTATCAGCAGGGGTCAAAGCCGCCAGGACGCGGCGGCATCCAAGTGGCGTCGGATGCGGTGACGGGCCAGGCTGTCGTCACCGTACGCGATCGCCTCGATGATTCGCAGGTGAGCGTGTCGCACGTCGACGAGATCGCCGTGACTCGGGATCGGCTGGTCGGTGCCGGCCCAATGCCGGCGAAAGAGTTCGACGAGGATCCGCAGGAACAACTCCAGCACGGCATTACCGGCCAGTGCCGCCAACCCGGTGTGGAACAGGAACTCCTCGACACCCGCCTTGCGCGGATCATCGCCTGCTTCCTCGATCATCACCCGATGCCTGTTCAGGAAGGCGCGCACCTCCGGTGCGTCGCGATGGCTGACCACCTTGGCGACGTTGTCGATCTCGATCGCATCGCGTATCAGGGTCAGGTCTTCACGGCGAGGCTGGCGGTATTGGAGGTAGAGCGCGATGGTGTCAATGCTGGCCTGCGCCTGAGGTTCTGCCACAACCAACCCACCACCGGGCCCTCGTCGCGTCGTTGCGACCGCGTGATACTCCAACAGCCGCACCGCTTCTCGAAGCACTGCCCGGCTCACCCGGTAGCGTTCCAGCAGCGCGACTTCGCTTCCGAAGACCTTGCCGACCTGCCAGCCGCTGCTGGCGATGTCGTCGCGGATGGCGGCGGCCAACACTTCGGCGAGCTTGCCCGGTGACGCTTTCCGGTCGGCTCCGCGCCGTTTGCGCGGACGGCCGCCGGGGTGATGATGGTCTTGCAGCCACTTGGTCACCGACTCCGCGTGGCGTTCGCTCAATGTCATGGCCCGTGCCGCGTCACCGGCGGTGACCGCGGCGACGATGGCCGAGTGTTCCCGATGCCGGTGCTCGAACGCCTCGAGCGCGTCGTTGGCGGACTCCAATCGCGAGCCTTCGGCATACCGGACGGTCAACCGCATCAGGATATCGATAAATAGTTGCAGCACTGGGTTTTTGGACTGCTCGGCCAGCACGGCGTGAAAGTCGTCGCTCGGCGCCCCCCGATCGGGTTTGCGGTCTTGCTCGGCGCGCAAGACAGTGCGGAGCCGCTCGATGCCCGCTTCATCGATGTGCTGCGCGGCACGCGACGCCGCCAACGGTTCCAATAGCAGTCGCGCATCCAGCAGATCGCCGATCGTGGTGCCCAGGTATTCCAGATAGATGATGACGGCGTGGGTGGCCGGGGCCGCGTCGGGCTTGCAGACCAGCAGCCCGCCGTTTGGGCCACGACGCATCCGTGCGACCTGGTGATGCTCGACGAGTCGAACGGCTTCCCGCAACACCGACCGGCTCACCCGGTAACGCTGTTGCAGCGCCTGCTCGGAACCCAGCGACTGCCCGACCGGCCAGCCGCGTCGGATGATGTCGGCCTCGATGCGACGCGCAATCTGTGACGCTCGCTTATCGGGCCGGCGCCCGGCAGCAGCGGGCACGCTCAATTGCGCGCTCGCACAGGGTGACTCAGCACGTCAGCAACATGCATCCGGCGATCGGGCCGCCGCCCACCGCGGCCACCGCGACCTCGGGCCGCCGCGTTACCTGGCGCTCCCCCGCCTCACCGCGCAATTGCACACAGGCCTCGTGCAGCAGCCAATAGCCGTGCATGCGGCCGGCCGACAACTGGCCACCGTAGGTGTTCAGCGGCAGTGTGCCGTTCAGGGCGATCCGCTCGGCCCCCTCGACGAATGGCCCGGCCTCGCCGTCGCCGCAAATGCCCAGCGCTTCCAGCCAGGCGAAGGTAAGGAAGGTGAACCCGTCGTAGAGTTCGGCGAGGTTCAGATCGGCGGGCGCCAGATCGGTCCGCGACCACATCTGTGCCGCCGCATCTGCCGACGCCATCTTCGGATAGTCGGCGCGGTGAAACCAGCCGCCCGCGCCGTTGCTGCCCCCGATCGCCTCCACTTTCACCGCCCGATGCGGGCAGTCGCCGGCATAGCCGGCTGTCGACACCACCACCGCGATCGAACCATCGATCGGCACGTCGCAGTCCAGCAGGCCCAACGGCAGAGACACCGGTCGCGCGTCCAGATAGTCCGCCATGGTCATCGGATCGCGATACACCGCATGGGGATTCAGCGCCGCGTTACGGCGGCTGTTGATCGCCAGCCAGCCCAGCTGCTGCTTGGTTGTTCCGTACAGCTCCATATGGCGGCGACAGTTCAGCGCCAGCCAGTTCGCTGCGGAATACGCTTGGGCGGCAACGAGATCGTTGACATCGTCCATCGGGCCGACAGCGGGTGGCAGCTCGCCCTCGGGCGTTTCGAACATCTTCGCGAGCGGCGGAGTGGGCGCATTCTCGTCCTGCTTCACCGGTACTGTGCCACCCAGCATTTGGATCGTCCGGTAGATGATCACGTGTCGCGCCTGGCCTTCGGAGACCGCACGGCAGGCCGAGATCACCGGGTTCAGCAGGCCGCCGGTGCTGAAACCCGACCCGCAGTCGGACGCATGGATGCCCAGGGCGGCGTTGACCTCGGCGGCGGGAGTGTCGCCCAGGGTGGCGATCCCGTCGATATCCGTGGCAGCCAAGCCGGCATCCTCGATCGCAGCCCGGACCGCTTCCATCGTCAGGTCCAGCCCGGGAATGCCGGTGCGGCGGCCGATTCGGGAGATACCGATGCCGGAAATGATCGCGTCTTTTTCGAAGTAGCTCATCTGCGCCGTCCGTTAGACCAACCCGCTGCTGACCAAGCCAACGCAATTGAGTGTACTGTATTGCCCGTGTCAACCGAGGCGACGTCCCAGCTGCTCATCGAGCACTGCGACAACTGCGGGCACTGGGTCCACCCCGCGGCCGGCGAATGCCGCGATTGCGGCGGCGCGTTGGTCGCACGGCCGGTCTCGGGTCAGGGCACCGTATTCACCTACACGATCAACTACCACGCCTTCAACCCCGAGATCGCGACGCCATACGTCATCGCTCTCGTCGAGCTTGCCGAGCAGAGCGGACTACGGATCGCAGCCAATATCGTTGACTGCGAACCTGATTCAGTGACATGCGGGATGCGCGTTGAGGCCCTGCCGGAGCCCGGCCCAGGCGGCGCGGCGCGCTTCGCGCCCGCTTGAGCCAGCGCGAGCAGACGCAAAAGCCCGCGACACGCCGCTTGTGCGGGAGCTTTTACGTCTGCTACCCAGGGCGAGTCCGCTAGTTGATCAGCGGATCGCGCGGCATGCCCAGGATCCGCTCGGCGATCTGATTGCGGGTCACCTCGGAGGTGCCGCCGGCGATCGCCATACCGCGGGCGCCCATGACCAGGCGGCCGGCCAGCACGCCGGGCCCGTCGAGCAGCGCGACCTCGGGACCTACCAGCGCAGCCGCGATCGCCGCGCCCTCGATCATGTGGTCTGCCAATTTCAGCTTGGTGATGTTGCCTTCCGGACCGGGGCCGGCCCCTTCGACGCTGCGCGCGATGCGGCGCAAATTCAGCAGCCGCAAAGCATTCTCCTCGGCGAGGTATGACCCCACCCGAATCTGCCCGCCCGCCAACCGGTCCGGCTGATCCCGGACCTGCTGAACCAGCTGCGCCGCCAGCCCTTCGTAGAACGACCCACTGCCGCCGATGCTGACCCGCTCGTTGCCCAGCGTTGCTCTCGCGACCGTCCAGCCCGAGTTAGGCGGCCCGACAACATCTTCGTCGGGCACGAACAAGTCGTTGAAGAACACCTCGTTGAAATCCGACCCGCCGGTTATCTGGCGCAGCGGCCGCACCTCGACGTCGGGGGCGTTCATGTCGACGATCACCGTGGTGATGCCGGCGTGCTTGGGCGCCTCCGGGTCGGTGCGCACGGTGGCCAGCCCGCGCGCGCAATAGTGTGCCCCACTGGTCCACACCTTCTGCCCGTTGATCTTCCAGCCGCCGTCCACCCGGGTAGCGCGGGTCTTGATGGACGCCGCGTCCGAGCCTGCCTCGGGCTCCGAGAAGAGCTGGCACCAGACTTCGTCCTTGCGCAGCGCCTTTTCCACGAATCTTTCGATCTGCCAAGGCGTTCCGTGCTGCACCAGCGTCAGGATCACCCAGGCGGTGATTCCGTAGTCCGGGCGTTTGATGCCCGCAGCCCGAAACTCCTCCTCGATCACCAACTGCTCCACCGCGTCGGCGGCCAGACCCCACGGCTTGGGCCAATGCGGCATCACATAGCCGGTCTCGATCAGCTTGTCGCGCTGGGCCTGCTTGTCCAGCGCGGCGATCTCGGCGGCGTCGGTGCGAATCCGGGCCCGCAATTCCTCGGCCTCAGGCGGCAGATCCAGGCTGTTCTCCCGGGCGACGCCGGTGGCGGTGCGCTCGAACACATCGCGGGCCGGTGCGTCGCCGCCGAACAGCGCCGTGGTCACCAACGCTCGACGCAGGTGCAGGTGTGCGTCGTGCTCCCAGGTGAAACCGATACCGCCATGCACCTGAATGTTGAGTTCGGCGTTGCGCGCATAGGCCGGAAACGCCAGTGCGGCAGCCGAAGCGGCCGCGAGCCGGAACTGGTCCTCGTCCTCCGAAGCCGCCCGGGAGGCATCCCATACCGCGGCGATCGCCGACTCGCTGGCGACGACCATGTTCGCGCAATGATGCTTGACCGCCTGAAACGTCGCGATGGTGCGGCCGAATTGCTGGCGCACCTTGGCGTAGTCGACGGCGGCGTCGACGCAGTCGGCGGCCCCACCGACCGCCTCGGCGGCCAGCAGTGTGCGGGCCCGGGCCAGTGCCGATTCTCGTGCGCCGCGGAGGACGTCACCGTCGCCGACGGTGACGTTCTGCAGCCGGACACGCCCGGAGCGCCGGGTCAGATCCAAGTTCTCCGGCACCTCGACCGACACACCGGAGCGGCCGCGGTCGACAACGAGCACATCGTCACCGACCGCGACCAGCAGCAGCTCACCCGCACCGGCGCCCAGCACGATGCCGGCCACACCGTCGGCGACGCCGTTGGTGATCCGTACGTCGCCGTCCAAGCCGATACCCGCGGTGACGGTCCCGTCTATCAGTCCCGGCAGCAGCCGCGACTTCTGTTCGGCGGAGCCGTCTTTGGCGATCACCGCCGAGGCAATGACGGTCGGCACGAACGGCCCTGGCGCCACCGCACGCCCGAGTTCGTCGATGACCACCACGAGCTCGGGCAGCCCGTATCCCGAGCCGCCGTGTTCTTCGTCGATGTGCAGGCCGAGCCAGCCGAGCTCGACCAGGTTCTGCCAGAACGGCGGGCGGCCCTCGTCGGGCGCATCCAACAGCGAGCGCGACGCCCAGCGGACCTTCTGCGAAGTGAGAAACGCGCGGGCGACCTCGGCGAGTTCGCGGTGGTCGTCGGTCAGTGCGATACCCATGGCAGGGCCTTCCTCTTGGACGCCGTTGGCCGGTGGAAAGGAGTGTACTTAAATCGGATGGCCACCAACCGGGTGGTCGGTCGACCGCTAGATCGTCACTTGGGCGCGAACCGCTGTCCGGCGTCCAGTCGCAGGCACTGGCCGTTCAGCATCGGGTTGTCCACGATGGCCGCGACCAGCTTGGCGTACTCCTCCGGACGGCCCAGTCGCTTCGGGAACGCCGCGTCTTTGGTCAGCGCGGTGGCGTATTCGTCGGGGATTCCTTTGGTCAATCCGGTGGCGAACAGGCTTGGTGCGATCGCCAGCACGCGGATACCCAACGACCCGAGGTCGCGCGCCATGGTCAGGCACATGCCGGCGATGCCGGCTTTGGCGGCGGTGTAGGCGACCTGGCCGATTTGGCCCTCGAACGCCGCGATCGATGCGGTGTTGATGATGACGCCGCGCTCGTCGTCCTCGGGTTCGTTCTGGCTCATGTAACTGGCCGCCAACCGGCTGATGTTGAACGATGCGATGAGGTTGAGATCGATGACCGACTGGAACGACTCGAGATCGTGCGGACCGGATTTCGACATCGTGCGCTTGGCGATGCCGCCACCGGCCGTGGTCACCGTGACATGCAGACCACCCAGTTTGTCGACCGCGGCCTTCAAGGTCTCCTCGGTGCCGGCGAAGTCGGTGACGTCCACCGGGTAGAAGGTGCCGCCGATACCGGCCGCCACGTCCTTTCCGTCCGACCCCTCGCGGTCGAGCACTGCGACGCTGGCCCCGTGGGCATGCAGCAACTCGGCGCTCGCGCGGCCCATACCCGAGGCGCCGCCGATGACGACGACCTTCTTGCCGTTGATCTCCATCCAAACCTCCTTGGTTGTTCGCGACCGGGTGCCCGCGCTTTAGCTGCACGTTATCGCGGCCCGACGTGACGTTGTCGGCCAGGCGTGTAAAGCTGGGCTGTGCTGCTGATCGACGTGGCGACGACCTCAGTTGACGTAGGCGGCTCTGCGTCGCGGCTGGCCAAGATCGCGAGGATCGCCGAGTTGCTCAATCGGGCGAAGTCCGATGCCGCACTGGTCGCGATCGTGGTGGCGTGGCTTTCCGGCGAGCTGCCGCAGCGCCAAATCGGGGTGGGCTGGGCGGCTTTGCGGTCGTTGCCGCCTCCGGCGGCGCAGCCCAGCCTGACCGTTCTCGGTGCCGACGCCACCCTGTCGACGATCGGCGGGGCCGCGGGCAAGGGCTCGCAGTCGCGACGCGCCAAGCTGGTGAGCGAATTGTTCGCATCCGCAACAGAAGTCGAGCAGACCTTTCTGCGGCGCCTTTTGACCGGTGAGCTGCGCCAGGGCGCGCTGGTCGGCGTGATGGCCGATGCGGTCGCCGCGGCGATAGAGATTCCGGCCGCGACGGTGCGGCGGGCGGCCATGCTCGGCGGCGACCTGCCGGCAGTCGCAGCGGCCGGCCTGATCGGCGGGACGGCGGCACTGGATGCCTTCACCCTGCGGGTGGGCCGGCCCGTCGGCCCGATGCTGGCGCAGACCGCCGCAGGGGTCGCCGAAGCATTGGAGAAGCTCGGCGGCACAGCGGTTTTCGAGGCGAAGCTGGACGGCGCCCGAGTGCAGATACACCGGTCGGGTGATCAGGTCACCGTGTACACCCGAAGCCTCGACGACGTCACCGGGCGGTTGCCCGAGGTGGTCGAGGCGACACTGGCGTTGCCGGTCCGCGAGCTGATCGCCGACGGCGAGGCGATCGCGCTGCGCCCCGATGGCCGACCGCAGCCCTTCCAGGTCACCGGGTCGCGCTTCGGCCGGTCGGTCGATGTCACGGCAGCCCGCACCGCACAGCCGCTTTCGGTCTTCTTCTTCGACATCCTGCACCGCGACGGCATCGACCTGCTCGACGCACCGACCAGCGAGCGCACTGCGGCGCTCGACGACATCGTGCCCGCGCAGAACCGGGTCGACCGTCTGATCACCTCGGAGCCGGCCGCTGCCGGCGAATTCCTGGATACGACACTGGCCGCGGGGCACGAGGGCGTGATGGCCAAGTCGCTGACTGCACCGTATGCGGCGGGCCGCCGCGGGGTCGGCTGGCTCAAGGTCAAACCGGTCCACACGCTGGATCTGGTGGTGCTGGCCGTCGAGTGGGGGTCGGGCCGGCGCAAGGGCAGGCTGTCCAATATTCATCTGGGCGCCCGCGACCCGGCCGCCGGCCGCTATGTGATGTTGGGCAAGACCTTCAAAGGTATGACCGACGCGATGCTCGAATGGCAGACGGCGCGGTTTCAAGAACTCGCCGTCGGCGGCACCGACGGCTACGTCGTGCAGGTGCGACCGGAGCAGGTGGTCGAGGTGGCGTTTGACGGCATCCAGGCATCGTCCCGCTACCCCGGTGGTTTGGCGCTGCGGTTCGCTCGGGTCCTGCGTTACCGCGACGACAAAGGGCCCGACGATGCCGACACCATCGACACTGTGCGCGCCCTGCATCGGGGTTAGGCTGCCAGCGGCCAGGTTCGGTCGCGGCAGAAGTTCTCCCCGTGCTGCGAGCCGCAATTACCATGACATTCAAGGCAATTCGCGGCAGGGCTATACCGCTGACCGAAGGCAACTCGATACCGTCACAATTGTTCGCACCATCCGGGCTGATCTCCACCGCCAGCGAATTCACAGCCCCCGCATAGCCACACATGTTGCAGCACTGCGTCTGCGTTAAAACCCTTCGCCTACAGCGCGTTTGGCAGATGGTTTGGTTTAATGGCAGTTGCCGATAAGAATGAACAGATGGCGAACAGCCGGAAAAGGATAAGGTTGGACTGGTGGCAGTAACAACCGATCGCCGGGTCCGGCTGTTCAAGCGTGATCCGCAGGCCGGGGGCCGCCTGAGTCGGCCGTCCACCGCGCGGTCGCAACACGCCGAGTCCCCCGGCAAAGCCGATCCGGCCGGCCGCGAGCGTTGGCTCACGTGGGCACGCCGCGCGGCCGTCGCCACCTGGGCTCTGGTGGTGACCTATCGGACCGCCACCAACGGGGTTGCGTTCAACCGCGAACTGTTGCTGCTCTACATCGTCACCGGACTCATGGTCGCGAGCATCGGCCGCGGGCACAAGGTGTTCGCGGTCATGCGCGACTGGTTGCCGTTCGCGCTTGTGCTGGTGCTCTATGACCTCAGCCGGGGTGCCGCCGACATGCTCGGCGCGCCTACCCTCTGGCGATTCCAGCCCGACGCGGATCGCTGGTTGTTCTTCGGCACCGTCCCGACCGTGTGGTTGCAGGAACGCATCAAGCTGCCGCAGCCACCATGGTGGGAAGTGCTTATCAGCAGCATCTACATGTCGTTCTTCATCCTTCCTTACGTGGTCGCCGGCGTGCTCTGGCTTTACAACAGGACCGATTGGGCGGCATTTGTCCGCCGGTTCGTCGCGTTGTCCTTCGCCGCTGTTGTCATTTATGTGGTCTTGCCGGCGGCCCCGCCGTGGGCGGGCGCGCGCTGCACACCGGCCGACATCGCCGCCGGCCCGTCCAACGCGCCCTGCATGTACCGGAGCCCGGCCGGTGTTCCCGACGGCGGGCTGCTGGGCGCGATGCATATGAGCCGGCCGGGCGCCAACCTGTTCGTCGAGCGGATCTCCACCCGTGGCTGGGGAACGCTACATCTGCAGTCGGCCGGGGCACTGGTCAACTCCGGGCAGGCCAGTGTGAATCTGGTCGCGGCGATTCCCTCATTGCACGCCGCGTTGACCGCGATGATCTCGATTTTCTTGTGGCGGCGGGTCAGGCGCGGATGGCGGCCGCTGCTGGTGATCTATCCCGTGGCGATGGCGTTCGTGCTGGTGTACTCCGCCGAACACTTCGTCGTCGACATCCTGCTGGGCTGGGCGCTTGCGGCGGCGGTGTCAGCGGTAGCCGGTCTGGTTGACGCGTGCTGGTCGCGCCGCCGTGCGTCGAAATCAGCCGCCGCTACGCCGGCTCAGCCAACGGGAGATCTTGGCCGCGGCCTCACCGTAGAAGACCCGGTAGACCTGCTCGGCGACGTAGCCGATGTGCGGCGTGGCGACCACGGTGTCCAGCGACCGCAGCGGGTGCCCGGCCGGCAGCGGCTCGGTGTCGAAGACGTCGAGACCGGCTCCGCCGAGCCGCCGCGATCGCAGGACGTCGATCAGAGCCGGCTCGTCGACGATCGGGCCGCGAGATGTGTTGACTAGCAACGCCGTCGGTTTCATCAGTCCCAGTTCGGTGCTGCCGACCAGGCCGCGGGAGCGTTCACTGAGCACCAGATGGATGGTCAACACGTCGGCGCGGCTGAACAACTCGTTTTTAGACACGTAGGTCGCACCGGCTTGTTCGGCGGCCTCGGGGGTCAGGTTGGTGCTCCACGCGATGACCTCCATGCCGAACGCCTTGCCGACGTGGGCCACCCGGCTGCCGATGCGCCCCAATCCCAGGACACCCAGCACAGTGCCGCCCAGTTGTCGGCCGACGGCGGTCTGCCAACCGTCGGCACGCACGGACACAGATTCGTCGACGATCCGGCGGGCGGCGGCCAGGATCAGCGCCCAGGTGAGTTCGACCGTCGACTCCACGTAGCCACCGGTGGTGCTGACGTAGATGCCGCGTTCCTTGGCGGCCGCGATGTCGACGGAGGCGTTGAACGGCCCAGTCGAGGCGATCATCTTCAGCCGCGGCAGGCGCTCGATGACGTCACGCAGCAACGGGGTGCGCTCGCGCATCACGCAGACGATGTCGAACGGCGCCAGCCGCCGGATAACGGCGTCGTGATCGGCGAGGTGGTCGTTGAACACGGTGATCTCGGCTTTGGCGGCCACCTCCGACCAGTCAGCCATGCTCAGCGCGACATTTTGGTAATCGTCGAGAATCGCGACCCGCATCGTGTCAATCTCGCATACCTGGTTTGACCGCCGTGGTGGCCGGGTATTAATCCCGACGCAAAGCAGCACTGTTCAGAACAGAGGGAGCTGAAGCGCATGGGAGCCCACGAAAAGGCGAGCAACAAGATCGACGATGTCGCCGGCAAGGCTAAAGAGGCCCTCGGCAGGGCCACCGGTGACGACGACACGCGCGCCGAGGGGAAGCTCGACCAGGCAAAGTCCAGCCTCAAGGACGCAGGCGAGAAGGTGAAGGACGCCTTCAAGCACTAGCTGCAACGAGCCAGCAGAGAGGACGGCCACCGGTGCACCAGACCCCGGTGGCCTTCCGCTTTTCAAGGCACCACGCAAGGACCTCTTGAGTGGGACCGGCGCAAACGGGTAACCGAGGATCTACTGCCAAGGAGCGGAAATGATCGGAACGGTTGTCGGGGCAATCTTCGTCGGGCTGATCGTTGGAGCCCTGGCGCGCCTCATCTTGCCGGGCAAGCAGAACATCGGCGTCATCGTGACGATTCTGCTCGGTGCCATCGGCTCGTTTGTTGGATCGTGGGTCAGCTACAAGCTCGTCTACCCTTCGGAACGAGGCGGATTCGCGCTTACCGCCTTTCTGGTCGGGATCATCATCGCCGTCGTTTTGATCGCGATTTACGTGGGCATCACCGGTAAACGGGGCAGCAACACCACTCGATGATTTGGTGTCATCAAGGCGCGGTCCAGTGCGCGCCGGAGACGTTGCTTTCGACGGGTTCGCTGATGCCGAAAACGAACGGCGCGAACACAATTTCACGACCATCCGGATCGCGATAGGTGACCGATCCGGTCGCCTCCCAATACGGATGAGAATCAACCGGCCTGACGCCTGCCGCCGTCAGTCGTGCGGTCGCTTGCTGTTGGGCCGCGGTGCCCGGAAAATACAGGCACAACTGCTCGTGATCATCGACGGCAACCGCTTCGGTGGCCTCGACGATCTCGAAAGTCAGCGCCGATCCCGGCAAGCCGAATATCGCCCCGGTGCTGCCATAGCTGTCCTCGAACGTGGCGCATAGCGGCAGGCCGACCAGGTCGCGGTAGAAGCGCACGGTGTCCTCGAAATGTGCTGAGCGCCGAGCGAATCGGAGCGCACCGATCGACGCCAATTCGTCGGGCCAACCGTCGTTGGACGGGTATGCCAATTGAGCCATAGCGATGAGGCTAAAACCTCAACCATGCTTAAGGTCAAGAGTCTCCTCTGCCCAATTTGCGCTAGCGTCGGGTCATGGCAGAGATAGATTTAGGAACCCTGTCGACGCCCGAGCATGGATACATCGTCGACGACAGTGATGACGACGATCCCGTTCTGCTTGACCGAAACGGCCAACATGTCGACACCTGGCGTGAGCGATATCCCTACGACCACCGCATGCCCGACGATGAATACGAGCACCTGAAGCGGCGGCTTCAAATCGAACTGCTCAAGCTACAACAACACGGCAAACGCACAGGCGCCCGTCACGTGATCGTGTTCGAGGGCAGGGACGCGGCCGGCAAGGGCGGCACCATCAAGCGATTCATGGAGCACCTGAACCCGCGCAGCGCGACAGCTGTGGCCTTGGAGAAGCCGACCGAACGCGAACAAACGCAGTGGTATTTCCAGCGCTACATCGGCCACCTGCCGGGGGGCGGCGAGATGGTTCTGTTCGACCGGTCATGGTACAACCGCGCCGGCGTCGAAAAGGTGATGGGCTTCTGCACCCCCGAGGAGCACGCTGAATTCCTCCGGCAGGCACCTCTTTTCGAACGGATGCTGGTCAACGACGGCATCAGCTTGACCAAGTTCTGGTTTTCGGTTTCACCGGCCGAACAACGGACCCGGTTCGCCATCCGACTCGTAGACCCGGTACGGAAGTGGAAGTTTTCGCCGACGGATATGGAGTCGCTGAATCGATGGGACGACTACACCGCGGCGAAGGAGGAGATGTTTGCCGCGACCGATACCGATGCCGCGCCGTGGATAGTTGTCAAGAGCAACGACAAGAAGCGGGCCCGCATCAACGCCATGCGTTACCTGCTCGCCAAATTCGACTACGACGACAAGGACGCTGACATCGTGGGCGAGCCGGATCCGTTGATCGTGGGACGGGCGTTGGCCGACTGACCCATCCCTCGGTCGGCGAGACCGCTACATCGGCTACCCGGCCCCCTTGCCGTTGTCGACCCGGTAGACGGCGCCGTGGATAGCGGCTGCGGCGTCGCTGGCCAGGAAGGCGATCACATTCGCCACGTCGAGGGGTTGCATCATGCCGCGCGGTGAGGCCGTGCGCATGATCAGGTCGTAGTTCGGGTTCTCTGGCGCGGTGAACTGTTCGATTTGCGGCGTCAGCATGCCGCCCGGACAAACGGCGTTGACGCGCAGGCGATCCGCTGTGTACTCCACGGCCAGAGCGCGGGTGAGCCCGATCAGGCCATGCTTGGCGGCGCAGTAGCCGGCCGAATAGGCCTGGCCTTCGACGCCGGCGATGGAGCTGACATTGACGATGTTGCCGCCTCGCTCCAGCAGATAAGGCAGTGCGGCCCTGCACAGGTGGAACGGCCCGTCGAGGTTGACCGCCAGATCTTGGGTCCAGTCGTCGTCGGTCATCGACTCCGTGCGGCGCATCTGGTGTCGGCCAGCAACGTTGACCAGGACGTCCAGGCCACCCAATTCTCGGACACACTGCTCGACCGCATCCCTACAGGCCTGTGCCGATGCGATGTCCACCGACGCGTATGCACCATGCTCGACGTCGGCGAAAACATCCGCCAACCGTGCGGTGTCCCGGCCGATACCGAAAACCGTTGCGCCCTGGCGTGATAGCAGCCGGGCGGTCTCGGCACCGAGGCCCGACGACGCACCGGTCACAAACGCGATCTTGCCCTCGAGCGCCGGCATACGTTCATTCACCACCCTGGCGCACCCCGGAAGGAGCGCATCCGCGTAACGCTACTCCGCAACAACGCAAGCGGCGCAATAACTCTCAGCCCGAACAGCTCGACCATGGGCTGAGCCCGGAACCTGTGCCGGATGCGGCGCGCAGCTACCAACACGAGCAAATTGGCCGCCATCCTTCCCAACGCGATCCGACTCGTCCGCTTCTTCCAGGTCGACGGCGACCGCGCCCGCCGACCGAAGTAGTAGCCGACGCAAGCCGCCATTGCCAACGCGGCGAATGCCGCGAAAACCATCATGATGATGAGCGTTGTTCGTCACCGTCGCGGTGAGGTCACGCCCGAGATACACCTCGGCCAACAAATACGGCCAGTAGCTATTCGGCGCTAGCCGATCTCGGTGGTGACGTAGACGGCGACATAGCCGATTGGGATGCCGGTCCACGTTGCGATGCATTCCCGCGCCGCCGGTTCCACCGCCGCTCGACGGCTGGCGCGGGTGACTTTGCCGATTTCGGGAATCCGGATCATCCACCCGTCCGCGTCGCGAGTGACTTCGACATCGAAACACTGACCGACCGTTGGAGATTTGACGCGGGATGCGAAACGCTGTGTGCGGGCGCTACGCACCCGTCGTGGGCGCGCCAGCGCGGGCTGAATAGACATGGCCGCTTTCCTGAGTCGAGAACAAACCGCGCGCAAGCGTATTGCGAATACAAGCGAAAACCTAATCGACGACACCGACTCCCGCCGCGTTGCCGAAAAACGCAGCTTCAACTGCCGATTCGTTACGTGTTGTTTCACTTTCAGTCCGGCTGGTCACCTGCGGTTTCCTTTCCGGCCGCGGCGGCAGGAATGAACAGGGCCACACCGGGTGTTACAACGATCTGAGTTTGACCGTTGACAGCACCGATATCAAGATGACTGATGGCAGCGTCGCCAGGCCGCATTGCGCGTCCGTCATCCACCGCTCCAAAAAGCATCCTCGCCCAGCGAAAGGCACCAGCGTGCACGAGACAACCCGCTATGGACTGACGAGGGTCCTGCAGTGGACAGCGGTCCTGACGATGCTGTGGGCGGCGGCAGTCGCTGCCCCAGCGATCAGCACGGCGGCCGACGGTGGACCATGCGCGGACGTCGAGGTGATTTTCGCCCGCGGCACCCTGGAGCCACCCGGCCCCGGCGCGGTCGGGCAGCAATTCGCCGACGCGCTGACATCCCGCCTGGGCGGTACCTCAGTCGACGTATACCCGGTCAATTATCCTGCGTCACTGAACTTCTCACAAGCCGCCGACGGAATCACCGACGCCGCCAACAAAGTCCTCGACACGGTGAACACCTGCCCGAGCAGCAAAATCGTTCTGGGAGGCTATTCCCAGGGCGCGGCGATCGCGGCCTACATCACCGCCGACAGCGTGCCACCCGGTTACGCACTGCCCGAAGGCATCGCCGGTCCGTTGCCGCCCAACGTCGCCTCGCACGTTGCTGCGGTAACCCTGTTCGGCAAGCCGTCCAACGGGTTTCTGAACCTGGTCGATCGCAATGCCCCACCGATCAACATCGGGCCGCTGTATGCGAACAAGACGATCGACCTGTGCGCATCCCAAGACCCGGTGTGCTCATCGGGTCAAGGCTTCAGCCGCGCTGCCCACAGCTCCTACAAGACCAACGGCATGCCCGATCAGGCGGCTGACTTCACCGTCGGCGCGATCCACGGCGGGCGCTAAACCCTCTTTCGCTGTGCAGAGCCCTAGTGGCCTACCTGGACGTGCCGAGATGCGGCCTGCAGAACCGATCCGGTACGGTTAACCCGCCGGTAATATTGCCGGCCCTCAGGGCAGACCTCTCGCTGAGCGTTGGGCTCACCGCCCCGCCACGATCCCGTCGCCTTCTGAGACTTCTCAGAGGAGCTTATGACTTCGCTCGCCAGCGGTACCCCTTCTCTCGACGCGTCCTTACAGGGCGAGTGGACCCTTCGGGGAGCTCCCTTCGCGCTGCCTGCTGGTTCCACCGCGATCGTCTACTGCGAGGGCCAGTTCGGTGAGCAGGACGGCAAGACCGCCAACGGGTTGGTCCGGCACTCGGATAAGTACGAGATCCTCAGCGTCATCGACAGCCTACGGGCCGGAGTCGATGCCGGGAAGTTCCTCGACGGCACCGCCAACGGCATCCCGGTGCTGGCCTCGCTCGCCGAGTCCATCTCTCACGCCGGCCGCGTACCTGACTACCTGATCTGTGGGCTGGCGCCCGCCGACGGCCTGCTGTCAGAGGAGCAGCGGATCGTGCTGCTCGACGGCATCGCCCGCGGGATGCACATCATCAACGGCCTGCACGAGTTCCTCAACGACGACCCCGAATTCGTGGCGGCAGCAGTGATCGCCGGCATCACCATCACCGATGTACGCCGACCGAAGGCCAAGCGCGACCTGCATCTGTTCTCCGGCCGGATCTTCGACGTCACGTGCCTCAGGATCGCGATCCTGGGTACCGACGGGGCGATCGGGAAGCGCACCACCGCCACCTTGCTGGTCCAGGCGCTGAACGCGCGCGGCATCAAAGCGGTCATGGTCGGCACCGGTCAGACCACCTTGATCCAGGGCGGTAAGTACGGCGTCGCGCTGGATGCGCTAGTCCCCCAGTTCTGCTCGGGCGAGGTCGAGCACCAGGTCGTCGCCGCGTTCGAGGGTGAAGACCCCGACGTGATCGTGGTCGAGGGCCAGGGCGCGCTCAGCCACCCCGCGTACATCACGTCGGCTCACATCCTGCGCGGCAGCCGCCCGGCCGGCGTGATCGTGCAGCACGCGCCGAAGCGCGCGGTGCTCGGCGACTTCCCGATGGTGGCGATGCCGACCGCGGCCAGCGAGATCGCACTGATCGAGGCGTTCGTCGACACCCGCGTCATCGGGGTCACGATCAACCACGAAGAGATGACCGAAGACGAGCTGAGCAACGCCATCTCCGAGCATCATTCGCAGCTCGGCCTCCCGGTCACCGACCCTCTGACGCGCCCCGCGTCGGATCTGGTCGACATGGTGCTGACGGCCTTCCCCGCGCTCGCGGCGGCGGCCGACACGACCACCCCGGTGTGACGCTTCGGATCGAGACCGATCTGGGCAAGGTCGAGCAGAACACGCGGATCCTGGTTGACCGGCTCGCCGCGACGGGCATCCGGGTCACCGGGATCACCAAGGCCGTATTGGGCTCGCCGGGAGTCGGCGCGGCGATGCTGCGCGGCGGCGCCCGCGGCCTCGGTGATTCCCGGGTGCCGAACCTCGCCCGGTTGGCCGGACTCGACCGGTCACCGTTACGCATGTTGGTCCGCTCACCGATGCTCAGCCAGGCGGCACAGGTCGTTGACGTCGCCGACGTCAGCCTGAACACCGAGGCCGTCGTGCTGGCGGCGCTCGATCAGGCCGCGTCCCAGCAGAAGCGGATACACGCCGTCGTGCTCATGATCGAGCTGGGCGACCTACGCGAGGGCATCGCGCTCAACGAAGTCCCCGAGGCCGTGCGGGCCGTCCTCGGTCACTCCTCGCTCCGGCTCGTCGGGCTGGGCGCCAACCTCGCGTGCCAGAACGGTGTCGTGCCCGACGACCGGAACATGGGCATCCTCACCGGGCTCGCGAACGATATCGAGGCACAGCACGGGATCACGCTCGACGTCGTCTCAGGCGGAAACTCGGCGAACCTGAGCTGGGCACTGCAAACCGACGACGTCGGCCGGATCAACGAGCTGCGACTCGGCGAAGCCATCCTTCTCGGCGTCGATCCGCTGTACCGGACACCGATCCCCGGCCTGCACACGGACGCCTTCACCTTGACCGCCGAGGTCATCGAGGTCGCCGTGAAACCGGCTCAACCCTGGGGAGATCGTGCTCAGGCGGCCTTCGGCGAGGCGCCGGTCCGCACCGGCAGCCGGACCGTGCCCCAAGCAATCCTGGCGCTCGGCCGCCAGGATGTGGACCCGGACGGCCTGCAGCCACCCGAGGGCATCACCATCCTCGGGATGAGCAGCGACCACCTGGTGGTCGACCTGGGCGATCACCCTGTCGCGGTCGGCGACGAGATCGACTTCGGTGTCGGCTACGGCGCACTCGTGCGGGCGATGACATCGCCCTTCATCACCAAGATCGAGCACTTTGGCCGTTCCGTCGCACTTGAGGCGACCCAGGTGCCAACACCTCGGGCTGCCAGACGTTGGGGTTGAAGCTCAGGAGTGGAGCAAGGGGACTCGAACCCCACCGAACCTGGGAAACAGGTAATTGACACGTGGCCGAGTCGGCTACTCCGCAGCACCCTCTGGGTCACTCAGAACCGCCTCGTAATCGCGCCCGCCGTAGAAGACACCGATGATCGCCACGGTCTGGTCCAACGCAGCGAATGCAATAACGACCGTCGCCTGAAGCCGATTGTGCGCAGTCGGGACCTGATGTTGTCGCGCGCGCTGCCGCGATGCGGGAATGCGGCCAGCTCCTCGCAGTAAGCAACGATCGCTTCCGTGTACCGCGCCGCGACTTCGGCCGACCCCGCGGCGGCGATATAGCGGTACAGCTCGGCGAGCTGATCTTCCGCCTCGGGCGTGAAGACGACGCTGGGACTCACACGCTCCCAGCCCGCTCGGCGGCCAGCCGCGCCCGCACCCTCTGCGCAGTGACGGCGCGCGAAGGGTCGGCGACCACGGCGTCGTACGCCGCGGCAACCTCGTCACGAAGCCAGGCTTCAATAGCCTGATCGCGCGCGAACAATGCCCGCAGGCCCTCGCGGATCACCTCACTTTCGCTGGCGTATTCCCCTGAGCGCACCCGCTCGCGGAGCGCTTCAGCCATGTCGTTGGGGAGTGTGATGCTCAATTGCCGCGTCGTTCGCATGAGCGACCTCCATTGTTGAGTAGGACTGAATCCTACTCCTCCGCGCGGCGGGGGCGCCTGGGTGCTCAGGCGCGCCGCGAAACGCGGATATGGCTGTGATCCAGCGAGGATCACGACCGTGGTGTCGATCTTGCGGCGGATCGCCACGCCCGCACCGCGGCGCGGGCGAACGCCACCGCTTGCGGTGTGACATAACCCCATGAAATATCCAGGAAATAGGCCTCCACCTGCAATAACACAAAAATTGGTCCACTGATAAAGACCTACGCCCCGGGACTGCGGAGTGCGGCCGCCTCGCCGACTCCGGTCAGACCACCGCGTCGGTAGCGACTGCAAGACGATGGCCGGGCTGAGCGGCGTTGGGCTGACGAGATGTACAGCAGGTTCGCAGCTGTTCAGGAGGCGAAATCGGCGATTTCGGGTTAGCGTTGAGCCATCTCTTATTGCGTCAGGAGGTCACTGTGTGCCACTACCTCGTCACCATCGAGTTCGATGACGGCCAGCAATCGACTACGCGATACTCATCACCGAGTGACGTCAAAACCAAACTCGCCGAAGTCGTCAACGACCTGACCGACGAAGACGGTATCGAGCACTTTCGCAGCGTCACCGTCACCCAGGCTGCCTGAGACGGAGCTGCGGTCTTCGTTGTCACCCTTCCTCAGGGGATGGGGCTCGGATCGGCCAGGTAGCGCTGAACCGTTGGTCCGACCCATGCGACCAGATCCTCGATGTCAGCGGAGGCGGTTGGCTCGATTTTCAATTGGTAGCGCGCGAATGCCAGTCCTATGAGATGACTGGCCACCAACTCCACTCGCAGTTCGGCGTCGGCTACCCCGAATTCCGCGGCGACTTGCTGAGCAACCGGGCCGGCGATGTTGTCCTGCAATACGTTTCGCGCCCGCGGGTGGATCGGCGCTGATCGCCATAGGGCTACGAGTGGCTCGAAAACGACTCCTGCGTCCCAGCTTTCAATGAATCGACGCACCAGTCGGAGCCCGATCTGCTCGGTCCCCTCATCGAGGAGCGTGGCCAGCTGATGCAGCGGGTGCTCAGGTCCAGTGAGCGCAGCCGCGTTGATCAGCCCTTCCTTGTTGTCGAAGAAGTAATAGACCATCGCGACGTCGACGCCGGCGTCCGCAGCGATTGCGCGAACCGTGGCCCGCTCGTATCCGTCACGGATGAATCGCTTGCGCGCAGCGTCGAGGATGCGCTGCTTGCTCTGTTGTCCGGTCCGCCAGCGGCCCGGACGCCGCGCTTCTGGCATGGCCAACAGGATACTTCAACGGGTATTGAAGATTGTTTGCCGTGCGCGTACTTTGATGTTCAGCAGGAGTTGAAGTTTCGACGCATCGCTGGGCCAAGGAGGGGCGAGATGGTGGACGTAGCAGAGGCAACTGACCGGCGTCTGTGGTGGCGGCATCTGATTTCATTCCTGATCGCGCCGGTCACGATGACGCTGGTGACACCCCTGTTCATCGCGACCGCGAATGGTGTGCGTGCACCGGATCTGACGTCTCCCGCACGGATCGGGCTGGCGGTCATAGGCGGTCTCTTGATCGTCGTCGGGTTGGGCCTATTCGTGTGGACGAATACGCTTTTCGACCGAACAGGAAAGGGCACGCTGGGGGTCGGCAAACTACTCGGAGAGCCTGTCCATCTGGTGGTGCGCGGGCCGTACCGCCACGTGCGCAACCCGATGATCACCGGGGTGGTCTGCATTCTGCTCGCCGAGGCGGCCATCACCGCGGCCACACCGCTGCTCTTGTGGGCGGTAGCGTTTTTCGCAGTGTTGGCGGTGTTTATCCGCGGCTGGGAAGAACCCCATCTCAAAAAGCGCTACGGCGACGAATACCTCGAATACCGGCGCAACGTACCGGCATGGATTCCACGACTGTCGGCCTGGAATCCAAGTGGGTAGCGGCCGGGACGTGATGACGCATATGGGTATGTGGGTTCGGTGGGTGATTCTGCAAGTGTTTCACCAGGTCAAACAGTGGAGCTAAGGGGATTCGAACCACTTGCGAAACTGCTGGAAATGGCCATCTAGCTGCGCAGACACATTCGCGCAAGCAGCATTGATGACAATCCGCGACAACTCGCGACCAGCGGAAACCCGCCCCGCCTTTGGCAATGACAAACTGTCAAACGCGAGGAGCAACGAATGGGTATCACAGTGAACGACACCGCACTAACATCCCCATCGATGCCTCCGGACACTAAGCCATGAGTGACGGCGTGCACGACGTCAGCGACACCAACCATCGCCAAGTGCAGGCCAGCCGGCCACCGTGGACGAGGGCATAGCCGAACTGCTCGAAGCCGTTGGGGGCGGCCGGCATCGACACCCAGTTCTCGTGTCAGGGTGGCCGCGGCGCCGGATCCTTCGAACCCGCCTGTAGCTGGCCTGCCGGGCGTTTCGGTGCGCAACGACGAAGGACTGGCCGGGACCTGGTCGACTAACCCGTGCCAGCAAACTTACCGACGATGATAGTTCCGTTACGCTACATCTTGTATGGTAACCGCCAGACGACGCGTCGCGGTCGAGAGGACTCAACATTGGACAAACAAACACTTGGCGCCCTGTTCGACCTGACCGGCCGTACCGCCATCGTTACTGGTGGAACCCGCGGAATAGGTCTGGCCATCGCCGAGGGCCTGGCTGCCGCCGGCGCCAACGTGGTCGTCGCCAGCCGTAAGGCCGATGCGTGCGAAATTGCTGCCCAGCAGCTAAAAGCGTTAGGCGGCAAGGCTGTGGGTGTCCCGACCCACCTGGGTGATTTGGCGGCCATCGACGAGCTGACCACCCGCACCATCGACGAGTTCGGCGGCATCGACATCGTCATCAACAACGCCGCCAACGCCTTGACCCAACCGCTGGGTGAGATCACCCCCGAGGCCTGGTCGAAATCGTTCGCGGTCAACCTGCGGGGGCCGGTGTTCTTGGTTCAGTCCGCGTTGCCGCATCTGCGGGCCAGCGGCCACGCGGCCATTCTCAACGTCGTGTCCGCCGGCGCGTTCATCTTCTCCCCCGCGGTGTCGATGTACTCCGCAGCCAAAGCGGCGATGGTCTCGTTCACCCGATCGATGGCCGCCGAATTCGCCTCGGCCGGCATCCGCGTCAACGCCCTGGCGCCGGGATCAGTCGACACCGACATGGTCCGCAACAATCCGCCGGAGTTCATCAACGTTATGGCCGCGTCGGCACTCCTGCACCGCATCGCCGCACCCGACGAGATGGTAGCTCCGGCACTGCTTCTCGTCTCCGACGCCGGCAGCTTTATCACCGGCCAGACCATCATCGTTGACGGCGGGATGGTCGCCCGCTAGATAACCCGGTGCCGCTGATCGATTTGCGCCGGAACCTTCCTACACATCACAGAAAGGCGGTGAGCGAGATGACATCCACCACCTCACAAGGGTCGCCGCAGGCGTTGTCAACGGCGGCGCTGCGAGTCGAGAATCTCGATGACGGCGCGATCACCATCGTCACCATTGACCGCGCACACCGGCGCAACGCGCTGGACTCCCAAACCCTGGCCGAGCTGCACCAGGTGCTCGATGCCATTAACGCGAGCCCGACAATCCGGGTGGTGGTGCTCACAGGATCCGGCGGGGCTTTTTGTGCGGGCGCGGACATCAAATCCCGCCCTGAGGACTTCACCAACACCGATGCGACACCGTTCGCTGGCCTGCTGCGGGCGGCCACATCGACGGTCGCGGTGACGATGTCCGCGCAGGAACTGATGGCCTCGGCTTTCGAGAAGATCCACCGACTACGCCAACCAGTGATCGCCGCAGTCAACGGCGCGGCAGTCGGCGGAGGTTTCGCGCTGGCGCTGGCCTGCGACATCCGTTACGCCAACCCCGGGGCGTCGTTCGGCGCGGTGTTCATCCGTCACGGGGTCTCGGCCTGCGACATGGGAACCAGCTATCACCTGCCCCGCCTCGTGGGAGCTTCTCGGGCCGCCGAGTTGATGCTGACAGGACGCGTTTTCGACGCCACTGAAGCTGCCGCAATCGGGCTGGTGCTCGAGATCGTCGACGATGATGGCCTGCTAGAGCGGGCTGTCGATAAAGGCCGCGAGATCGCAGCCAACGCGCCGCTGGCCGTGTGGATGACCAAAGAGACCATGTGGCAAACCATTGACTCCCCGAGCCTGCGACACGCACTGGATATCGAGAACCGCACCCAGGTGATGTGCACTGCTACCGGTGAGCTGACCAACTCCTTCGCCGCTTTCCGCGAACACGGCGCACCGCAATGGAATCCGCTGTGACGCCAATCATTGATTACAGCGGCAAGACGGTCGTCATCACCGGCGCCGCGACCGGGGTCGGCGCCGAGCTGGTCACCCTGCTGCGCGGGGCTGGCCCCGAACGCATCATCGCCGTCGACATCAAGGCCTGCGACGGACCCGTCGACGACACGATCATCACCGACCTCGCCGATCCGAACGCGATCGACGACATGATTTCGCGTCTGCCGGCCGTCATCGACACACGCTGCCCACTGTTCCCGGACTCACGTGATCGTCGCCGAACACCGCACTCGCTGAGAGGGCCAGGCGCGGTCGCGCTATTGAACTGGCCGACGATGCTCGGGCTTGCTCGTCAGACGCTCGGCGCTCCATAGTCGACCG
>NZ_DASXEP010000053.1:0-30022 GCF_036490025.1 Mycobacterium sp.
CCTGGCCGCTGAGCACCAAATAGGCTGTGCGCCAACGACCTATCCGTCGGGTCACGCTGACGGTGCCACCGGCGCCGGGAAGCAATCCGAGGGCGAGTTCGGGCAATCCGAACACCGAATCAGGCGCAGCCTCGATCCGACCGCAGAACGCGGCCATCTCCAACCCGCTGCCCAATACCTGGCCGTGTACTTGGGCGCGGCACGCGGCGCCAAGCCGGGCGGTGAGCGCGTCGAGGGCCAGCGCCGGGCTGTAGCGGGTGCGGGCCAGATGCGCGCTGGCCGGATCGGTGAACGTTCCGAACTCGGCGAGGTCGCCGCCGCTGCAGAACGACGGTCCGTTACCGGTCAGCACGACCTCGTCTACCGACGAATCGAGTTGTGCCACAGCCAATGCCTCGAGCAGCGCGGCGCGGGCATCGGTGGAGAACGCGTTGTGGCGTTGTGGACGGTTGAAGGCGATGCGCAGGGTGTCGCCGTCGCGGCGGGCTTGCACCGGATCCGCGATCTCGGGCATTACCGCGGGTCCGCGTTCGGCGAGCCACCGGGCGAACTCCGGGCCGGCCTGCAGCGTGGAGTAGGCCAGCGACTCGGTCACCACACCAGGCAGTGCGGGCCCGGCCGGGTCCACCGAGCGCAGGACGTCGTCACAGGCCGCAGCCGCGATCGGCCAGCGCTCGACCCGCGCCGTCAGCTCCGCCAGCGCCGAGTCGATCGATGCGACGGTGATCACCCGGCGGTCGGCGGCCTCCTCCTCGGTAAGAGTGAATGTCGCGTGCTGCAGCCAGAATTCGGACGCACCGGTGAGCGATCCAACGGCGACCAGCGGAACGTTGCGTGTGTCGACATCGGAGGCAGGCTCCGAGACATCGACGACGCGCAGCGTCAAACCGAATACTTCTTGACCAGCTCGTGCTTGAACAGCTTGCCGGTATCGGTACGCGGCAGCTGTGCTTCGAACGAGATCGACCGCGGGCACTTGTAGTGCGCCAAGCGATCTCGCAGCCAGACAAGCAGCTCGTCGGCGAACTCCTCGGTGCCGCCGGCCGGGTCGACGGTCTGCACCGCAGCCTTGACGCTCTGGCCCATCTCGTCGTCGGGGATGCCGAACACCGCCGCGTCGAGCACTTTCGGATGGGTGACGAGCAGGTTCTCGGCTTCCTGCGGATAGATGTTCACGCCGCCGGAGATGATCATGTGGTGGCGCCGGTCGGTGAGGAACAGATAGCCGTCTTCGTCGACATAGCCGACGTCGCCGACCGTTGTCCAGCCGTGCCTGTCGCGGGACGCCGCGGTCTTTTCCGAGTCGTTGAGGTATTCGAAGGAAAAGCCTCCCTCGAAATAGATTTCGCCGGCCTGACCGGGCGGCAACTCCTTGCCGTCCTCGTCGAGGATATGGATCTGGCACATCATCGGCTTACCCACCGAGCCAGGATGGGCCAGCCACTCCTCGGCGCTGATCAACGTCGACCCGATGGCCTCCGAGGAGGCGTAGTACTCGTCGACAATCGGCCCCCACCAGTCGATCATCTGTTTCTTGATCTCCACCGGGCACGGCGCCGCCGCATGCATCACCCGCTGCAGGCTGGATACGTCGTACGAATTACGCGCCGCCTCGGGGAGTTTCAGCATCCGGGTGAACATGGCCGGCACGAACTGCCCGTGGGTGACCCGGTGGCGTTGGATGGCGTCCAGGCAGCCTTCGGGCTCGAACTTCTCCAGGACGACCGTCGTGATGCCGCCGGCCTGCACGGTCATCGACCACACCGAAGGTGCGGTGTGGTACAGCGGCGCCGGGCTCAGATAGACCGCATCGGGGTGCATCCAGAATCCGACCAGCGCCGACATCATGCCGGGTGCCTCGGCGGGCGAAACGTGCGGCAGTTCGCGTTTGATCCCCTTGGGGCGGCCGGTGGTGCCCGAAGAGTACTGCAGCAGATCGCCTTCACGTTCGTCGTCGATCGGCGTATCCAGTTGACCTGCAACGCATTCCGGGTAGCGCTGCCAGCCGTCGAGGTCGTCATCGGCAATCATCAACAGGTCCGGCAGGCCGCCCGGCAAATGTTCGGCGAGGTTCTCGCAGGTCTTGCGCAGCGCGGCCGAGCCGATGATCGCCTTGGCGGCGCTGTTGTCGATGATGTAGGCCGCCTCCGGCGCGGTCAGGTGGGTGTTGATCGGGACGTAGTACAGACCGGCACGCCGAGCCGCCCACATCACCGCGTGGATGTGCTCGTTGTTCTCCATCAGAATCGCGACCGCGTCGCCTTCAACCAGACCGGCCCGCCGGAAGAAGTGTGCCAGCCGATTGGCCCGGGCTTCCAGTTCGTCGAACGTGATCACCGTGCCGGACGGGTAGAGGATGATGGCGGGTTTGTCGGCGCCAAGATGCTCGCGAATCTGCATGGGCAGACTGTACCGCCGCAAAACTTGACAGCTGTCAGGGTGTCTGGACCTGTTCGGGCAGCTGATGCGGGGGGCCGCCGTGACGCTTGGCCTGACCGGCGAACGGAGCCGACAGCGTCGGCAGCACCTGGTGGCGGTTGCGCACGACCGCCACGACGGCCACCGCCGCGTAGAGAGCGCTGAGCGCGAAACGCCCTTCGGTTGAGGTCAGCGGGAACTGCACGACGAACAGTCCGAGTAGCAGCCAGGCTGCCCAGCGCTGGAACCGCAGGCCGAGCAACAGCGTGACACCCATCAACGTCTGCGCGGCAGTGAGCACCATCTCTTCGATTTGGCGGCCGTCCAACTGCATCGACGTGGTTCCTCCGCCGAGCATGTACGCCACCGGCAGCGACCCGATGAGCAAGGTCCACTGATTCACCTTCGCGGAGATCAGCGTCGAGATCGCAATGCCGCCCTTGCCCCGGGCGGCGAAGATGGTCGCGATGATGAATTCCGGTGCCTCCGAGGCCAGCGGAGCCAGCCACTGCACCAGCAGGAAGCGATCGATGCCCAACTGTGTGCCGGCCGCGATCAGGTTGTCAGCGAACGGTTTTGCGCACGTCACGATCACCGAAGCCGCCAAGACAAACAGTGCCGATACCGCGATCCGACGCACCCGGTCGGGAAGTTCGCCCAACGCCGCGGCGGTTCCGACCAACTCGGGCTCCTCGACTTCACCGCGGCTGAGCTTGTACAGGTAGAAGCCGAACCAGCCCAGGAGTGCCATTCCGAAGCCGATGTGGATGCGGCCCGTTACCGGGATGGCGAAGGCGACCACGCCGGCGATCATCAGGAAACCGATCTCCACCCGGTTGCTGGCGTCGAGATCCAGTCCGCCGACTTTGCGGCCGGTGGCCCGGCGCGCCACCAGCACGCTGACCAGCACGACGACCGGCCACCCAATACCCATCAGCAGCCGATTCGACCCGGTCATGTTGGCCGCCGCGTACTGCGTGTACGCCGGCAGGTGGCCCGCGGTGTAGGCGTAGTACAGGTCCACGGCGTATTCGGGGAGTACGGCGATCACGGCCAGCACGGCGACGGCCAGGCTGCCCGACACGTCGATTTGGGCGGCCTCCGCCGCCCACGCCAGCACAAAGCTGGCGCCCACCACCGCGGCGCCGTACACGATCAGGCCCAGCACCGGACTCGGCGCGATACCCAGGATGCGTAGCGCCAACGCGGGGCAAATAACGGCGCTGACGATTGCGAGTGAGCGGAACAATGTCCGCGACCGGGCGCCCGACTCCGTTACAGCGCACGCCGTGGTTGTCACGTCGCCAAGGTACCTGGCGAACATCCATCCAGCAACATAGCCTAGCTACCGAATAGACGCGGCACCCAGATCAAATTTGCTGCTCAGCAGGGTCACATCCGAGATTTCGGCTCGCCGTTCTTTCGGATGTGGCTACCCTGACACGGCGGTCGGCGCGGTTAGTCGGACTCGGCCAGACGCTGCTTGAGCGCCTCGAACTCGTCCCTGACACCGGTGGGCAGCTTGTCACCGACGAACTCGAACCACTCTTCGATCAGCGGCAGTTCCTCGCGCCACTCGGCGGCGTTGACCACCAGCGCGCGGGCCACATCCGCGGCATCGACGTCGAGATCCGTCAAGTCGAGATCGTCAGCAGCGGGGACGACGCCGATCGGGGTGTCCTGGCCGCCGGCCTGATGCTCGATGCGGTCGACGATCCACTTCAGCACCCGGCTGTTCTCACCGAAGCCCGGCCAGAGGAACTTGCCGCCCTCGCCACGCCGGAACCAGTTGACGAAGAACACCTTCGGCAGCTTGGACTCATCGGAGTTCTTGCCGAGGTCCAGCCAGTGCTGGAAGTAGTCGCCGACGTTGTAGCCGAGGAACGGCAGCATAGCCATCGGGTCGCGGCGCACGGTGCCGACCTTGCCCTCGGCCGCTGCGGTCTGCTCGCTGCCCATGGTGGCTCCCATGAACACGCCGTGCTGCCAGTCGCGCGCCTCGGTGACCAGGGGCACCGTCGTCTTGCGGCGGGCACCGAACAGGATGCCCGAGATCGGCACGCCCTGCGGGTCGTCCCACTCCGGCGCCAGGATCGGACACTGCGACATCGGGGTGCAGTACCGCGAGTTCGGATGCGCGGCCTTGGTTTCCGTCTCGTGGGCAATCCAGTCGTTGCCCTTCCAGTCGATCAGGTGATCCGGCTCGCCCTCCAGGCCTTCCCACCACACGTCGCCGTCATCGGTGAGTGCGACGTTGGTGAAGACGGTGTTGCCGCCGTCGATGGTGCGCATCGCGTTCGGGTTGGACTTCCAGTTGGTGCCGGGCGCGACCCCGAAGAATCCGAACTCCGGGTTGACTGCGTACAGTCGGCCGTCCCTGCCGAACCGCATCCAGGCGATGTCGTCGCCGAGCGTCTCGGCGCGCCAGCCGGGGATGGTCGGCTGCAGCATCGCGAGGTTCGTCTTGCCGCAGGCCGACGGGAACGCCGCGGCGAAGTAGTACGCCTTGTTCTCCGGCGAGATCAGCTTGAGGATCAGCATGTGCTCGGCGAGCCAGCCCTCGTCGTGGGCCATCGCCGAGGCGATCCGCAGTGAATAGCACTTCTTGCCCAGCAACGCATTACCGCCATAGCCGGACCCGTAGCTCCAGATTTCGCGGGTCTCCGGGAAGTGGGTGATGTATTTCGTGTCATTGCACGGCCACGGCACGTCTTTTTGCCCCGGCTCCAGCGGAGCACCGACCGAATGCAGTGCCTTCACGAAAAAGCCGTCATCGCCGAGCTTTTCCAATGCGCCCTTGCCCATTCGGGTCATCACCTTCATCGAGGCAACGACGTATTCGGAGTCGGTGATCTCCACGCCGAGCTTGGGGTCGTCGTCGCCGAGCGGGCCCATGCAGAACGGGACGACCCACATGGTGCGTCCCCGCATGCAGCCGCGGTACAGCTCGGTCAGGGTGGACCGCATCTCGGCCGGGTCCATCCAGTTGTTGGTCGGGCCGGCGTCGACCTCGCGCTCCGAGCAGATGTAGGTCCGTGACTCGACCCGCGCCACGTCGGACGGATCCGACAGCGCCAAGTAGGAGTTCTTGTGCTTCTTCTCGTTGAGCTTGGTGAAGGTGCCGGCCTCGACCAATTGGTCGGCGAGCCGGTGCCACTCCTCGTCGGAGCCGTCCGCGAAGACGACGCGGTCCGGCTGGGTCAGCTCGGCGATCTCCTCCACCCAGGACAGCAGACCCTGGTGGTTCGTCGGGGCGGTATCCAGACCGGGAACGGTCGCTGAAGTCATCAAAATCTCCTGCAGTCGCTTTGTGCGTGTTGCGCGGCTAGTTTGCGGCGGCCTCAACACAGGTTATCGCGAGCTGTATACCCATAAAGGGCGGGGAGTGTATCGGCTAACTCACAGGAACGATTCAGAACACGTTATCGGCGGTATTTGCCGGCGAACTTTCGTCAATTTCCTCACCATCGGCATCCGAGGGCGCCGATGTCTCGGACCGCTCGCCCGCGGCGTCGGACGGGGTGTCGGCGTCGTCCTCGGACACCGCCGGCTCGCCGAGCTCTGTTCGCACCGCCTCGAGAGCGGCCAGCAGGGCCGGCATCTCCCGACCACGCAGCGCCGCGGCCCGCGCCCCGACGACGGAGTGCTCGCGCAACTCGGTGTCGATAACACCCACCTGCTGGGCAACCCGGGTGCTCTCGACCTCGTCCTGCTCGCTCAGGGCCGCGGTGAGCGATGACTCCGCGGCCAGCACCCGCGTCGTCACCAGCTGCTCGACCGCGGACTGCAGCAGCGCGGTCGCCTCACCGGCCCACCGGTCGAGCAGCGCACGGTCGCGCAGCAGCCCGCGGGTATGGACCACCCACACCGTGAGCGCGAGCCCGATCGCCACGCAGGCAACTGCCCCGGCCACCGTCAGCCCGGGCGTCAGGTCAGCCAGCAACCGGCTCAGCGTCAGCGCCACTCCTAATCCGAAACCCGCGCCCACCAGCATCATCAGCCGGGTCTCCTGCTTCCGCGACTTCAGCTGTGGGGCCGGCAGGTCGATCGTCGGGAGCGAGGCCGACGCCGGCGTATCGACCGCCAGGCCCAGGCCCTGCGCGACATCGGCCAAATGCGTGGTCGTGCCGCTGTCCACCTCGGTAACCACCTCGTCGAGGCGAACACCGGCGTAGGACTCGAACTCCGGCAGTTTCGCCTTGGTCAGGCCCGCGGCGTCTTCCTGCAATTCGGAGCGCACCGAGGCGCATCGATTGCGGGCGAAATACGACAGCTGAACCCGGGCCTGCTGGGTCTGGCTTCGCAACGCGATGGTCCGTTCGGATTTGGACAGCCGTCGCTGCCGCAGGATGGCGCTGCGTTCGTCCCGTAACGCCGCGACCCGCGCCCGCCGGCCCGCGCCGTCGGCGTCGCGATCGTATCGATCGGCGATGGTCTGTAATCGGGATTTCCACGCGCGCAACCTGTTTCGCCGCGGAAGGTCCGCCTGGGCAAGTTGCTCGGTTAGCGCGGCGACGAGGTCGTCGATGCGGGGCTCGCCCTCCTCGGGCGCAGCGGCGACCCCGACCCACTGCACGTCGCGGTAGCGCGGCGCGTGCGACGCCAACGTGTCTCGGTTGCCGGTCAGCACCTCTTCCCAGTTCCGGTACACGTCGATTTTGGAGACCACACCGATCACCGCGTCGGTCTCGGCGGTCGCCGCGTCGAGCAGTGCGCAGTCGGATTCGGTCAACGCGGCAGCGGCCGAGACGACGAACACCACCGCGGTCGGCGCCTCGCCGGCCTGCAGGTCCGTCGACTCGATGAAGTTCTGCTTGGGCAGCCGCTCGCTGAGCGCAGCGACCACGCCGGTGACCCCGGCCAGCCATGGTCCGGTCACCAGCACGGCATCTCGGCGCTCGATGCCCGGCGAACCGAGCTGCGGGCCGATCGCCGCCACCATTGCGTCCACTTCGGCAATGGCGTCGTCGGTATTGCCTTTCTTGCCGGTCACACCGATCCTCCGACGTTCGACCAGAGCCGCAATGAGCCCCTGACGATGTCCGCGCTGCACCCGCGGTGCGGACCGGTGACCGGTCCACGCCGGTAGCGCTGCCAATGCACCGCGCGCCCCAGATGCGCGGCGGCCGTGTCACCCCGATCGACGGTCGTGCCGTCGGCCTCGACGACATCCACCGCGGCCATCATCCGGGCGACCACTGCGTCGTCGTGCGCCAGGAACTCGCTGATCCGCCGGTCGGTGACCGCCATCGTCTCCAACTCGGCGATGGCATCCAGCATTCGCTGATAGCGGGATCGCGCGCCCAGTCTGCCGATCTTGTCGACGACGGCGTCGATGCCGCTCAAGCCGCGCAGCAGTGCATCGACGTCGCAGCGGGTAGCTCCGCGCCGGATCGCGGCGGTCGCCTGGCGGATACCGAACGCGTCGAGGGTGTCCATCAACTGGCCGCGGGCAGCGGCGTCGACGTAGTGCCCGCCGGCAAGGGCACGCAGCCCCCGCCACGATGCGTCGTCCAGCGCTGCCACGGCGAGGAGACCGACCAACGGCTCGATGGGATCTCCGGCACGGGCCGACAGCTGCGCGCACCGGGCTCTGGCCGCCGAGGTCGGGCCGTCAGGGTGACGCCCCGGCGCGGTGGTCGCGATCAGGTCGGCCTTGTTCAACACCGCCAGCACCGGCCGGCCGCACGCATCGATGGCGGCGCGATCCTCGGGTTTGACCGCGTCGGCCAGCACGTGGACGTTCACGTCGGCATCCGCTGGGGCCGTCACCGCAAGCCCGGAACACGCCAGCGCGTGCGCGACCGTGCTGCGGCCGACGCCGCGGCGTCCCGTGACGGCCACCCGTAACGGGGTGGCGAGCCGCTCGCTGATCGCGACGCAGCGCGGGTCGGAGACCGCGTCCGCGAACCGCTTCAGCTCTTCGACGAAAATCGAATGCCCCTATCCGCTCAGGTCGCCAAGCAGGTGCTGCTAACCCCTCATTGTGGCCGAGTAGCTGCCGATCGCGGCGTAACACACCCGTTTATCGGTCGAATGGTGACATTTGCACCGTCCCGAAGCGAGTCACCTACTACCAGTCAAAGGCAACTGTTGGGTATCAATCTGCACCGCGGGCGGCGCCATGATGGATTCATGGGTAACGATGAACGGATGCGCGCGCAGCCCTGGGTGGACGCGGCCACACCGCCGACGCCTTCTCCCGCCCTGCCCGCGGAAGATGGGGTCGTCGGCTACCGCCGGACCACCAGTTTCCGCACGCGGCGTTCTGCGTTGTCGTCCGGCCAGCAACGGACCTGGGAGAGGCTGTGGCCCGAGCTCGGCTACGTCGCCACCTCGCGGCACGAACCCGAAGCTGCGTCCGAACCGCTGGACACCCACGCCTGGTTCGGCCGTGATGCTCCGCTGGTTCTCGAAATTGGCTGTGGCACAGGAACTTCCACCGTGGCGATGGCGCAATCCGAGCCGGACGTCGACGTGATCGCCGTCGAGGTCTACCGGCGCGGGCTGGCCCAGCTGCTCTGCGCCATCGACCGGGAAAACGTCACCAACATCCGGTTGATCCGCGGTGATGCCGTCGACGTGCTGGACCAACTGATCGCGCCCGGCTCGCTGAGCGGAGTGCGGGTGTTCTTCCCCGATCCGTGGCCCAAGGCCCGTCACCACAAACGCCGGCTGCTGCAGCCGGACACGGTGGCCATGATCGCCGATCGGCTGCGCCCAGGCGGAGTGCTGCATGCCGCCACCGACCACCTCGGCTACGCCGAGCAGATCGCCGAGGTCGGCGACGCCGAACCCAGGCTGTCCAGGCTGGATGCCCGCGCCGAACCCGCGATCTCCGTCGTGCGCCCGGCCACGAAATACGAGAGCAAGGCACACGACGCCGGCAGCGCCGTCACCGAATTGGTGTGGCAGCGACGCTCCGAGAGAAACCTCCGATGAGCCTGACCGAAACGACGAGCGCCGCAGTGGGGGTGCCCGGCGAACCCCCGCCCGAAGCCGGGCAGACGCCGCGACGCGTGCTGCTGGTGTGGGACGCGCCGAACCTCGACATGGGGCTGGGTTCCATCCTGGGCCGCAGGCCCACCGCGCTGGAACGACCCCGCTTCGACGCGCTCGGTCGTTGGTTGCTGGCCCGCACCGCCGAGGTGGCAGCACAGCGACGGAACGTCGCAGATATCACAGCCGAACCCGAGGCCACCGTATTCACCAACATCGCCGCCGGCAGCGCCGATGTGGTGCGCCCGTGGGTCGATGCGCTGCGCAATGTCGGGTTCGCGGTCTTCGCCAAGCCGAAGCTCGACGAAGACAGCGACGTCGACAGCGACATGCTCGAGCACATCGCGCGGCGCTCGCGGACGGGTTTGGCGGCGCTGATGGTGGCGTCCGCCGACGGTCAGGCATTCCGAATACCCCTGGAGGAAATCTCCCGCAACGGGGTACCCGTCCAGGTGCTGGGATTTCGCGAACATGCAAGTTGGGCGCTAGCGTCGGATACCTTGGAGTTCGTCGACCTGGAGGACATCGCGGGTGTTTTCCGGGAGCCCCTGCCGCGAATCGGCCTAGATTCGCTGCCTGACAAGGGGGCGTGGCTGCAACCGTTCCGGCCGCTGTCCTCGTTGCTGACCTCGCGTGTGTGACAACTGAAACCAATGCGCGGGTCGTTGCAGATCCAGTAAGGAGATTACGTGTTCGCCTGGTGGGGTCGAACTGTATATCGCTACCGGTTCATCGTGATCGGCGTCACGGTGGCGCTGAGCCTGCTCGGCGGCATCTTCGGGATAAGTCTCGGTAAGCACGTGACGCAGAGCGGGTTCTACGACGACGGCAGCCAGTCAGTCAAGGCTTCGGTGCTCGGCGACAACACCTACGGACGTGACCGAACCAGCCACATCGTGGCGATCTTCACCGCGCCGAAGTCGCTCAACGACACGGCATGGCAGAAGAAGATGGTCGACGAGCTCAACGCCTTCAAAAAGGACCACCCCGCCCAGGTCGTCGGCTGGGCCGGCTGGCTGGCCGCCCCGACCAGTACCGATCCCGTCATCAAGGGAATGGCAAATGAGGACGGCAAGCGCACATTCGTCAGCATCCCGCTCAAGGGCGACGACGACGACACCATCCTCACCAACTACAAGGACATCGAGCCGGATCTGCAGAAGCTCAACGGCGGCAACGTCCAACTCGCCGGCCTGGAGCCGATCGCCAACGCGCTGACCGGCACCATCGCCACCGACCAGAAACGCATGGAAGTGTTGGCGCTGCCGCTGGTGGCGGTAGTGCTCTTCCTGGTGTTCGGCGGCGTGATCGCGGCGTCCCTGCCAGTCATGGTCGGTGGCTTGAGCATCGCCGGGTCGCTGGGCATCCTGCGATTCATCACGATGTTCGGACCCCTGAGTTTCTTCGCCCAGCCAGTCGTATCCATGATGGGTTTCGGTATCGCCATCGACTACGGGTTGTTCGTGGTCAGCCGTTTCCGTGAGGAGATCGCCGAAGGCTACGACACCGAGGCCGCGGTGCGCCGCACGGTGATGACGGCCGGTCGCACGGTGGTTTTCTCCGCGGTCCTGATCGCGGTGTCTGCGGCAAGCCTCTTTTTGTTGCCGCAGGGCTTCGTGAAGTCGCTGACGTACGCGGTGATTATCTCGGTGACGCTGGCCGCGGTGCTGTCGATCACGCTGCTGCCGGCCTGCCTGGCAGTGCTGGGTCGCAATGTCGACGCGTGGGGCGTTCGCACCCTGTTCCGCATCCCCGTCCTGGCCAACTGGACGCCGTCGCGCGTCTACCTGAACTGGCTGGCGGACCGGTTGCAGAAGACGAAGACCCGCGAAGAAGTCGAGGCTGGCTTCTGGGGCAAGCTGGTCAACGTCGTCATGAAACGACCGCTTGTCTTCGCCATTCCCATCGTCATCGGGATGATCGCGCTGGTCATCCCGCTGCACAACCTCTCGTTCGGCGGCATGAGCGAGAAGTATCTGCCGCCGGACAACTCGGTACGCCTGTCGCAGGAGAACTTCGACAAACTCTTCCCCGGCTATCGCACCAACCAACTGACGCTGGTGATCAAGAGCGACAACCACAGCAAGATCACCGACCAGCAGATCGCCGAGATCCGTAACGCTGCCGCCTCGATCAGTGGATTCACCGACACCACCTGGCAGGAGCGGGCCTGCCCGACGATCGAGGGCAACCCGTGCGTCTCGGGTCACAACAGCAGCCATCCCAAAGACGACTCGGTTCGGGTGATCCAGAACGGTCTCTCGAACGCCGGCGACGCGGCCAAGAAACTCGCCGAGCTGCGATCGATCACGCCGCCGCGAGGGCTAACCGTGTTGGTCGGTGGCGTCCCGGCACTTGAGCAGGACAGCATCCACAGCCTGTTCGACAAGGCGCCGCTGATGTTGGTGGTGCTGTTGACCACCACGATGCTGTTGATGTTCCTGGCATTCGGCTCGGTGGTGCTGCCGATCAAGGCCGCCGTGATGAGCGCGCTGACGCTGGGCTCCACGCTGGGCATCCTGACCTGGATCTTCGTCGACGGCCATTTCTCCAAGCTGCTGAATTTCACGCCGACACCACTGATGGTGGTGCTGATCGCGTTGGTCATCGCGGTCGGCTTCGGCCTGGCCACCGACTACGAGGTCTTCCTGGTGTCGCGCATGGTGGAAGCCAGAGCGCGCGGCATGTCGACGGCAGAGGCCATCCGGATCGGTACGGCGACAACCGGACGCCTGATCACCGCCGCTGCGCTGGTCCTGGCGATGGTGGCCGGGTCGTTCGTGTTCTCCGATCTGGTGATGATGAAATACCTGGCATTCGGCCTGATGGCGGCGCTGCTGCTGGATGCCACCGTCGTCCGGATGTTCCTGGTGCCCTCGGTGATGAAGCTGCTCGGCGACGACTGCTGGTGGGCACCGATGTGGATGAAACGTCTGCAGAACCGCTTGGGCCTCGGCGAGATTCACCTGCCCGACGAGCGCAAGTTGCCCTCTCCACGGGCTCGGTCCGGTCGGCCGGCGACCACCACACGCCCACCCGTCGCACCGATACCCCGTCCGCCGCACGACCCCACCCATCCCGGTGCCGAGGCCCCGCCGCGACCAAGCAGACCGGCTGGGGGCACCGCACGGCCGGACTTTCGGCCGCCGGCTGCGGACGCACCTTCGGCCGCCGGCACGACCAGGATGCCGGCCCCGGGGCGCGCCGAGCCGAAAGAGGCAGCGACGACTCGCTTCTCGGCTCAGCCGAACCCGTCGTCCCCGTCGGGACGTCCAGCGGCACCCGCCGCTCCCCCGCATCCGCCGCGTGGACAGGATCGCGAAATCGAGTCCTGGCTCAGCGAACTGCGCGGGGCCCAGCCCGGTGACCGTCCCGCAGACCCCCGCGGCCCGGTTCCCGCGCCGCCATCGCAACCGTCGGCCGACCAGACCCGGGCGATGCAGGTTCCGCGGGACCACTCGCCGGGGCAGCCGTCCGCTGAATCCGACGACGCCACCACGGCGATCCCGACCGGGCCGCGGGAGGACGCCGACACCGCCACCGACGCCGCTACCGAGAAGATCAACGCTCGCGGCGAGAAGGCCGACGGGCCTCGTCCGCGCCGTGGCGGTGGCCTCAGCGCCGCGGATCTGCTGCGTCGCGAAGGCCGAATCTAACCGCGAACTCGCTTCCCGCTATTCGCTTTTGGACTTTACGGCGTCGGCATCGGCTTGGATGATGGATGTTTCGTCGTCGGTGTCCTCGGCCGCAGCCTCCGGATCCTTGGCCAGCAACACCTGGAACGCGTTGTTGAAGAATGCGACCGTCGGGACGGACAGCAGCGCACCGACGATGCCGGCAAGCACGCCGCCGGTCGAAATCGCCACAACCACCGCCAGCGGATGGATCGACACGGCCCGCCCCATCACCAGCGGCTGCAGGATATGGGCTTCGAGCTGGTTCACCGCAACCAGCACGCCAAGGGTGATCAGCGCGTAAACGAAGCCCTTGGCAAGCAGCGCGACCACCACCGCGAGAAAACCGCTGAGGACGGCACCGACCAGCGGGATGAACGCACCCAGGAATACCAGTGAGGCCAGCGGCAGCGCCAGCGGCACGCTCATGATCGCCAACCCGGTGCCCACCCCCGCCGCATCGACCAGCGCCACCAAGAAGGTGGCCCGGATGTAGCCGATCAGCGAGTGGTAGCCCGCTGCGCCCGCGGCGCGTACCCGATCACGGCTGTCGGTGGGAAAGATCTTGGTGACGTACTGCCAGATGTTGCGACCGCCGTAGAGAAAAAAGATCAGCGTGAACATCATCAGCAGTGCCGCAGTGAGGATTTCGGTGATGGTGGCCGCGGTCGACAGGGCGCCGCTGGTCAGCTTCGCCTGATTGTTCTGCAGCGCCTGGATCGCCGCGTTGCCGGCGTTGTCGATCTGTTGACGGCTCAGATGCAGCGGCCCCTCGATCAACCACCTTTTGGTGGAGTCGATGCTGCGGGTGACCTCGTTGACCAAATCCGGCACACCAATCACGAATTGACTGATGACGAAGGCCAGGATGCCGCCCAGAATCGCGAAGCCGGCCAGCAAGACCAACGCGACCGCGCCACCGCGGGGCGCTCCTCGCCGGTCCAGCCAGTCGACGATGGGAACCAGCAGTGCGCTCACCATCAACGCAAGCAGCAGCGGGACGACGATGACTTCCAGCCGCTTGATGACCCATAACAACGCCACCAACGCGGCCAGAATCACCAACAACCGCCAGGCCCACGCCGCGGTCTTGCGGACGATCGGTTCTACCGACTCGGCGTGATCGGAGGTGGCCTTCGACGGCATGCGGCCAAGCCTAACCGTCGGCGCGCGAGGCACTCCGGCAAAACGTTACCGACACCCGCCCCGCGCAGCGATCCGGGAGTGACCTGCGCAGCTACGCTGAACCCGTGTCGCATAGCGCAGCGGCCAGGAACGTCAACGGACAGCTCGACGAGCGTGCCCGTGGCAAATACTGGTGGCTACGTTGGGTCGCCCTGGCCGTCGTCGCGACCGTGCTGGCCGTGGAGGTGGCACTGGGCTGGGATCAGCTGGCCAAGGCAGCCCGGAGCCTCTACACGGCGAAGTGGTGGTGGCTGCTGGCCTCCGCCTTGGCGGCCGTCCTGTTGATGCACAGTTTCGCTGAGCTGCAGCGGACGCTGCTGGCGTCGGCCGGGGTGCGCGTCAAAGAGTTTCGATCCGAAGCCGCTTACTACGCGGCCAACGCGCTGAGCACCACGCTGCCCGGCGGTCCGGTGCTCGCTGCGACGTTTCTGCTTCGGCAGCAACGGATTTGGGGCGCATCGACGTTGGTGGCGTCGTGGCAGCTGGTGATGTCAGGCGTGCTGCAGGCAGTGGGGCTGGCGCTGCTCGGGCTGGGCGGTGCGTTCTTCCTCGGTGCGAAAAACAACCCGTTCTCGTTGCTGTTCACCTTGGGCGGCTTCGTCGCGTTGCTGCTGCTGGCCCAGGCGGTGGCGTCGCGGCCAGAGCTGATCGAGGGCATCGGTTGCCGGGTTTTGGCGCGGTTCAACTCATTACGCGGCAGGCCGGCCGATGTCGGGCTGGCCAAGTGGCGCGAGATGCTGTGCCAACTGGAATCGGTCAGCCTGAGCCGCCGCGCCTTGGCGGCTGCCTTCAGTTGGTCACTGATCAACCGATTCGCCGATGTCGCGTGCCTGGGTTTCGCCGCGTACGCGGCCGGTGCACACGCCTCGGTGGGCGGGCTGACTGTCGCCTGCGCGGCGGCTCGCGCGGTCGGCACGATTCCGTTGATGCCTGGCGGGCTGCTGGTGGTGGAGGCGGTACTGGTGCCCGGTTTGGTATCCAGCGGCATGTCGCTGCCCAGCGCCATCTCGACGATGCTGATCTACCGGCTGATCAGTTGGCTGCTGCTCGCGGCGGTCGGCTGGGTGGTCTTCTTCTTCATGTTCCGCGCCGATAACGTGCTCGACCCCGATGCCATCGAATCAGAGCCATCAGAGGCAGCGCAGTGTCACGAGGCCATCGTGCGACCAGACGACGCGATGCAAGGCCCGTTGCCGCCGCCCGATCCGGCAACCGTCGACGATGACGGCGCACCGCCGCGCGAACGAACTACTTGACGGCGCTGAGCCCCGCGTTTAGCCCCGGCATCGCCGCGGCGCCGCCCGGCAGGCCACCGGGCAATCCGCCCGGCATGGAGCCCTGTGCTGACTGCATGAAGCCAAGCACCTGGGGCAGGCTAATCGGCATCTTGCACCTGCTCGACAGCCCGGCAAGAGGCGACGCGATGGTCTGCATGTCGCTGGCCGCCCTGGGGTTGGCGTCGAAGTAGCTCTCCAGCGAGTTGACCGATTGCGGACCGGCCGGCTGCTGCAAGACGCTGGTCATCGCCTGGTTGGTCTCCGGATGCCCGTCGAGATAGTCGCCGGCGGACCTGGCGACGTTGCTGATCGTCCTCGCTATTTCACTGGCAGCACACGGATCCGCCGCACCGACCGCCGAGGGCGCGGACAGCAGCGCCACCGCCGTGGCGCCGCCCAGCCCGGTCGCGGTCAGTACGCCGAGCAGCCGACGGCGCAGCGTCGCGGTACTCCCGGTCAGCGAAGTCATACATAGCTCCTTGTGGCTCGCGAGGACAGGTTCGCCTCGCTCGCCATCCTGCCATCCGTTTCCTGGCGGTCGCCAATTCAGCCGACTCCGAATCTGGTCGCACCTGTGCAGAACTAGACATCGTGGCCGAGTCGTTGCAGCTCAGCGACCCGTAAGCGGCGTCGGCACATAGATTGCTGGGGTAGGCTCGCCAGCACGCGACGTTCGCGGCGATCGCAAGCGCGGGCGTGGCGATCGCAAGCGCGGCGCAGCCGGGCGCAGTGGGTCGCCACTCCAGGGCCAAGCCGGGCGCAGCGGGTCGTCGCGTAACAATCGAATGCGGGGAGACCGAAATCCAGCACTTCATGATGCGCTTGAGCAGCAACCTGCGCAGGTTTCGCTGGCTGGTCTTCACGGGCTGGTTGCTCGCGCTGATACCCGCGATCTACCTGACCCTGACCCAGTCGGGTCATCTCACCGGTGGCGGCTTCGAGGTGCCCGGCTCTCAGTCGCTGCGCGTCCACGACGAGCTGGAGGCGCACTATCCCGACCAGGGCACGTCGCCGTTGGCGCTGGTCGCAGCCCCGCGCGCGGATGCCAGCTACGAAGACATGAATGCCGCCGCCGGTTTCCTGCAGCAGGTCGCCAAGCAGTTCCCCGATGTGGCGGTGGTCGCCAACCCGGCGCAGCCGTCGCCGCAGCCCGACCGGCCGTACGTGGTGTCGTTGCGGCTGGACTCCGCCAACAACAGCAGCGCCAGCGACGCTGCCAAGAAGCTGCGGCTGAAGATCGGCGTCCAGGGCGACCGGCCCGGCCAGATGGACAACGGCCGGGTCCGGCTGTACGTCATCGGCCAGGGGGCGCTGAGCACGGCTGCGGCGGCCAACACCAAACACGACATCGCCAAAGCCGAGCAGTGGAACCTTCCGATCATCCTGATCGTGTTGCTGGCGGTATTCGGCTCGCTTGCCGCCGCTGCGATCCCGTTGGGGCTGGGCATCTGCACCGTCGCGATCACGATGGGACTGGTCTATCTGCTGTCGGCCTACACGACGATGTCGGTGTTCGTCACCTCGACGGTGTCGATGTTCGGCATCGCGCTGGCGGTCGACTATTCGCTGTTCATCTTGATGCGGTTCCGCGAGGAACTGCGCGCCGGACGCCAACCGCAGGAGGCGGTCGACGCGGCGATGGCGACGTCCGGCCTGGCCGTCGCGCTGTCGGGGATGACCGTTGTGGCGTCGCTGACCGGCATCTACCTGATCGACACCCCGGCGCTGGCGTCCATGGCCACCGGCGCGATTCTCGCCGTCGCGGTGGCGATGCTGACGGCGACGACGATGACGCCGGCGGTGCTGGCGACGTTCGGCCGGTCGGCCGCCAAGAGGTCGTCGGCGCTGCATTGGTCGCGGCGGCCCGAAACCACCCAGTCGCGGTTCTGGACCCACTGGATCGGTGGGGTGATGCGCCGACCGTGGGTGTCGGCGATCGCGGCGTCGGCCGTCCTGCTCGTCATGGCGGTACCGGCGCTGTCGATGGTGTTGGGCAACAGCCTGCTTCGCCAATTCAACTCATCGCATGAGATCCGCGCCGGGGTGTCGGCGGCGTCCGAGGCGCTGGGCCCCGGCGCGCTCGGCCCGGTACAGGTGGTGGTGACCTTCCCCGACGGCGACGCGTCGTCGGCCACCCACTCCCAGACTCTTGCCGCAATCCGTCAGCGGATCGGGCAGGCCCCCAACATCGTCTCGGTGGCCCCGCCGGTGTTCGCCGACAACAACAGCACCGCGATGCTGTCCGCGGCGCTGTCGGTGGACCCCGAGGACCTCGGCGCCCGCAACACCATCGCCTGGATGCGAGGGCACCTGCCCGAAGCCGCCACCGGCTCGGCGCAGGTCGACGTCGGTGGACCGACCGCGCTGATCAAAGACTTCGACGATCAGGTGTCCAGGACTCAATGGCTGGTTTTGATCTTCGTGGCGCTGATCGCCTTTGTGATGCTGCTGATCTCGATCCAGTCGGTGTTCTTGGCGTTCAAGGGCGTGCTGATGACGGTGCTGTCGGTGGCCGCCGCCTACGGCAGCCTGGTGATGGTGTTCCAGTGGGGCTGGCTGGAAAAGCTCGGGTTCGCGCCGATCACCTCGATCGACAGCACGGTTCCGCCGCTGGTGCTGGCGATGACGTTCGGCTTGTCGATGGACTACGAGATCTTCCTGCTGACCCGCATCCGGGAACGGTTCCTGCAGTCGGGCAACACTCACGACGCGGTGGCCTACGGGGTCAGCACCAGCGCGCGCACCATCACCAGCGCCGCGCTGATCATGATCGCGGTATTCATCGGCTTCGCGTTCGCCGGGATGCCGCTGGTGGCCGAAATCGGGGTGGCGTGCGCGGTGGCGATCGCGGTGGACGCCACGGTGGTGCGACTGGTGATGGTGCCCGCCCTGATGGCGGTGTTCGCCGAATGGAACTGGTGGCTGCCGGCCTGGCTGGAGCGCATCCTGCCGTCGGTCGACTTCGAAAAGCCTTTGCCTTCAGTCGATCTCGGCGACATCGTGATGATCCCCGATGACATCTCGGCACCGCCGGTGCACAGCGCCGACCTGCGGATCGTGCTGAAGTCCGCAGCCCGGCTGAAGAATCTGGTGCCCGACGCGATAACCGTGGCCGACCCGCTGGCCTTCATCGGATGCGGACGCAGTAAAGAGGCCGCCGCACGGGTCAAGGGCGGTGACTATGTGGCCAGCGCCGCCACCCGTCAGTTGGCGGTGATCGGGTCGCCCACGGGGAGCAGTGCCACCAGCGGCCAATCGGCCGCGCGAAAGTTCGTCGGCGGCTTGTCGCATCGCAACGGCGCCGGCCGCGCGGCACCGCGCGCGGTTCATCCGGTCACGCTGTGGCGTGGCCGGCTCTCGGTTGCTCTGGATGCGCTGCAGTCCGAGGCCGAACCCGACCAGCCGCAGTTCGAGCGGCGCAGCCCGGTGGAGACCACCCACGTCCAGCTGCCCACCGGTGACCGGCTGCAGATCCCGACCGGCGCCGAGACGTTGCGACTCAAGGGTTACCTGATCATGAGCCGCAACAGCAGCCGGGATTTCGCGGAATTCGCTGAGCTGGTCGACACGATGGAACCCGAGACCGCCGCAGTAGTGCTGGCCGGGATGGACAGGTATTACTCTGGTCAATCACCCCGGCGGCAATGGATCGCCAGCCAGTTGGTCCGTCGACTCGCCGACCCGCATCCGTCGGATCTTGATAACGACGTTTGGCCCGAGTCCGATACGAAGGCAGACTGGGAAGGCGTCAGGCAGCGCTGCCTCTCGGTAGCGGTGGCGATGTTGGAGGAGGCGAGGTGACGTTGGCCGCGGACCGACGCCATGGACCGGCGCCGCAGCGAAATCCGGCACGCCCCCGCAACGGGGATCGTCCCGTCGAGTTCTGGCCGACTTCGGCGATCCGCTCCGCGCTGGAAAGCGGCGACATCGCGACCTGGAAGCAGATCGCGGCCGCGATCAAACGCGATCCGTACGGCCGCACTGCCCGGCAGGTCGAAGAGGTGCTGGAGACCTCGCGGCCCTACGGCATCTCCAAGGCCCTTGCCGAAGTATTGGACCGGGCCCGTGCACACCTGGAAACCAACGAACGCACCGAGGTGGCCCGCCACGTGCGAGTCCTGATCGAGCGATCGGGACTGAAGTTGCCCGAGTTTGCGTCCCGGATCGGCGTGCCCGTCGACGAGCTGAGCGCTTACCTCGACGCCACGACCAGCCCGTCGGCGTCATTGATGATCCGGATGCGCCGGCTGTCCGACCGCTTCGCCAAAGCCCGCTCGCACGACCCGCCACAACAGCAGCCGCCCCAGCGTGCTCGGCAGCGACCGCCGCGCGGCTACTGATGATCGGCCGGCCCGACGATCTGACACTGCGGCGGATCCTGGCCGAGACTCGCACCATCGCGGTGGTCGGCGCATCGGACAAACCGACCCGGCCCAGCAATGAGATCTACTCGTATCTGCTGTCGACCGGCGACTACCAGGTCTATCCGGTCAACCCGACGATCACCGAAATCAGTGGCGCGCAAGTGTATCCGCGGTTGTCCGACTTACCGGTGATACCGGACCTGGTCGACGTGTTCCGCCGGTTCGATGACCTGCCATCGGTTCTGGCCGAGACACTCGCCCTCGAGCAGCGCCCGAAAACCCTTTGGCTGCAAGAGGGTTTATGGCACGAGGACGTCGGCCGCGAGGCTGTTGCGGTCGGCCTGCAGGTGGTCATGGACCGCTGCCTGATGGTCGAGCACGCCCGGTTGCGCTGAGCATCATCAGCGGGGATTGAGCGGCGAGACTCCCAGTACCAACCAGTGGCCGTTCTGCTTGGTCAGCGTTATCCGCAGCGCCAGCACCGCGTTATCTGTCGGTTGGCCCGGTTCGTTCTGAGTGGCGCGCATGATCACCGCGACGCTGGCGGCAGCAGGTCCGATCGCCTCGAGGCCGGCCTCCATTGTCGAGGCGGTCGCTGTGACGTTGCGGTGCGCTAAATCCGTTGTGGCCTTGCCGAATTGGTCCCGGAACGCGTTTCCCTGCTCGGGCACCATCATGGCCACCGCCCGGTCGATGGCGGCCATCGGCTCTTGCGGCGAGAACGTTGCCGTCGCCTCGGCCATGCTGGTTGCGATGCGCACCACTTCGGTCGTGTCGGCCTTCAGGTCGTGGTCCGGCAACGTCCAGTGCCGGTAGCCGGTGAGCACTGCCGCGATCACCGCCGCGGTGCTCAGCGCGACGACCGCCAAACGCAACGCGGGCGCGTCGTCGTCGGTGCCCACGGTCACCGAATCACGGCGCAGCAGCCAGATATTCACCGCCACGCCCTCGACGATCAGCAATACCAGCACCGAGCACAACGACACCCACCACGCCGGCCACGCCAGAACAACTCCGATCGCCAGCAGCGCCGCGATCGCGGCCAGCGGCGCCGCGACATCGAAGGCCAGCACCCGAAAGGCGTTCCTCATCGGATCGACTCGAGCCGTGAGATCATCAGCTTGCCATCCACGTCGGAGACCCCCAGCCGCAAGTTCCAGTGCACCGTTTGCGGCTTGCCGCCGGCGTTTTCGCTGACCGATGTGGCCACCACCATGACCGTGTCGGTGCGACGGGCGATCGAGGCCGGCAATTGCTCGGCCTGCGCGGGCCGACCGGGCTGAGCGTCCAGATCGTGGTGTAACGCCTCGAACGCCACCGCCTCGACCTCGCCGCGACTGCGCGATTGCAGCCGCTGCACCACTTGCTGATAGGGCTGGATCGAGGATTCGAAATCGGCGTTGAGTTCTCCGACGGTCCCGTCGTGCAGTCGCTGCAGGCTTTCCTTGACGTTGTCGGTGTTCATGTTGATCAGCACGCTCGTCCAGTCGACGGCGGCCTGCATGGCCCGACTCTGGTAACCCCGTTCGCCGACGTCGTCGCGGTGGGAGGTCCAGATCACCGCACCGAGCGCGATCGCGGCCACGCACAGCGCACCCAGCACCGCCGAGGCGATGCCGTACGGCGAGAAGAGCGGGCCGCCGGGTTTCTCGGGCGCTGCCACCTCGGCATGGTCGTCGGCCGGCGGTTCGGGCTGGTCCTGGTCGGGCATGGCCGTGAGGGTACAAGGTGTGCGGCCGCGCCAGATGGAAGGATGGTGGCGTGACCGTAGAAGCTGTCCGCTCGGGCATCGACCTGAGCAATGTCGACGCCGGTGCCCGCCCCCAAGACGATCTGTTCGGACATGTCAACGGCCGCTGGCTGGCCGATCACGCCATGCCCGCGGACCGCGCCACCGACGGCGCCTTTCGGCTGCTCGCAGATCGCGCCGAGGAGCAGGTGCGCGACATCATCACCGAGGCCGCCGCGTCGAAGGCCGCCGACGGCAGCGATCCGCAGCGCATCGGCGACCTCTACGCCAGCTTCATGGACACCGAGACCATCGCCCGCCTCGGCGTCCGCCCGCTGCTCGACGAGCTCGCGGGCGTCGACGCCGCACTGACGCCCGCCCAGCTGGCGGCCGAGCTCGGCGAGCTGCAGCGCACCGGCATCGGCGGTGGGACCGGCGTGTACGTCGACACCGATTCGAAGGACTCCACCCGTTACCTGTTGCACCTGTCGCAGTCGGGACTCGGTCTGCCCGACGAGTCCTACTACCGCGACCCGCAGCACGCGGCGATCCTGGCGGAGTACCCGAAGCACATCGCGCGGATGTTCGCGCTCGTCTACGGCGAGCATGAAGCCGACTGGGATGCGACCGCTGCTCACATCGTCGCGCTGGAGACCAAGGTCGCGGCGGCGCACTGGGACGTGGTCAAGCGCCGCGACGCCGACCTGACCTACAACCTGCGCACCTTCGACGAATTACGCTCGGAGGCAGCCGGTTTCGACTGGCCCGTGTGGCTGACCGGACTGGGTGCTGACCTTTCTGGCGGCCGGAGTGGGCCCCTCGAGGTCGTCGTCCGCCAACCCGAGGCGCTGACCGCGTTCGCCGCGCTGTGGCAGAGCGAGGACCTCGAGGACTGGAAGCGGTGGCTGCGCTGGCGCGTCATCAGCGGACGAGCGTCGCTGCTGACCGAGGACATCGTCGACGAGAACTTCGCGTTCTACGGGCGCACGCTGTCGGGCACCGAGCAGCTGCGTGACCGCTGGAAGCGCGGCGTCGGGCTGGTCGAGAACCTGATGGGCGACGCCGTCGGCCGGCTCTACGTCGAGCGGCACTTTCCGCCGGATGCCAAGGCGCGGATGGACGAGCTGGTCGCGAATCTGCGGGAGGCCTACCGGGTCAGCATCACCGACCTGGAGTGGATGACGCCGGCGACCCGGAAGCGGGCGCTGGAGAAGCTCGACAAGTTCACCCCGAAGATCGGCTACCCCGCGAAGTGGCGCGACTACTCGACCCTCGTCATCGCCCGCGACGACCTGTACGGCAACTACCAGCGCGGCTACGCGCTGGAGTACGACCGCGACCTGGCCAAGCTCGGCGGCCCAGTCGACCGTGACGAATGGTTCATGACGCCGCAGACCGTCAACGCCTACTACAACCCCGGCATGAACGAGATCGTCTTCCCGGCCGCGATCCTGCAGCCGCCGTTCTTCGATGCCGAGGCTGACGACGCTGCCAACTACGGCGGTATCGGCGCAGTCATCGGCCACGAGATCGGCCACGGTTTCGATGACCAGGGTGCCAAGTACGACGGCGACGGCAACCTCGTCGACTGGTGGACCGATGACGATCGCGCCGAATTCGGCCTTCGCACAACCGCGTTGATCGAGCAGTACGACGTCTACACCCCGCGCGGCCTGGAGAACGGGCACCACGTCAACGGTGCGTTCACCGTCGGGGAGAACATCGGCGACCTGGGCGGCCTGTCCATCGCGCTGCTCGCCTATCAGCTGTCCCTGAAGGGCGAGGGCGCCCCGGTCATCGACGGCCTGACCGGCGTGCAGCGGGTGTTCTTCGGCTGGGCGCAGGTGTGGCGCACCAAGTCACGCGAGGCCGAAGCGATCCGGCGACTGGCCATCGACCCGCACTCGCCGCCGGAGTTTCGCTGCAACGGCGTCATTCGCAACCTCGACGTCTTCTACGACGCCTTCGAGGTCACCGAGAACGACGAGCTATACCTGGATCCGCAACGCCGGGTCAGGATCTGGAACTAGCCGCGAAAGTGCAACTGGCAACGCATTTCTCGAGTAACAGCGTCGCTAGTTGCACTCTCGCGGCCAAACGTTAGAGCTGCCAGTCGTTGGAGCCGTCGTTCTTGCTGTAGGTGCCGACGGAGTTCTTGACGATGACGGGGTCGCCGGCACCGAAGTTGGCGAAGAACCACTTCGCGTTCGACGGGCTGATGTTGATACAGCCGTGGCTGACGTCACGCTTGCCCTGGTCGGAAACCGACCACGGCGCGCTGTGGATGTAGTCACCGCTGTTGTCGAACTGCACCGCATCCTCGACGTTCACCTTGTAGCCGTACGTCGAGTTGACCGGCACGCCGTAGGTGGACGAATCCATCACGACCTTGGCCTTCTTGTCGAGTACGTAGTAGGTGCCGTTGGGCGTCTGGTGACCGCCGGCAGCCATGCCCATCGACATCGGGAAGGTCTGCTCCACCGTCCCGTTGCGGGTGACGATCAGCTGGTGGGTCGCATCGTCGGCGGTGGCGATCAGCGAATCACCGGTGACGAAGTTGTTCTGGGTGCCGGCCGCGTCGATGTGCACCGCGGTGTGCGCGGGCCAGAAGCTGAGTGGGCGCCAGCGCACCTGGCTGGGGGTCAGCCAGTAGAACTTGCCGGACACCGGCGGGGTCGACGAGACGTGGATCGCCTGTTCGGCCATGTGCTGGTCGGCGATCGGGCGCCCGAAGTTGATGATGATCGGCTCGCCCACGCCGACCGTCGAGCCGTTGACCGGATTGAAGGTCGGCGGCACGAACGGCGGAGCGCCGGTGAACGGCTCCGGGTTCTGACCGACGACGGGGCCGGACGGCACGGCGGCCGGTGCCGCTGCCGGTGGTGCCAGCGGGTCGGGTGCCGGTGGCGGCGGTGCTAGTGGATTGGGCGGCGGCGCCCCCAGCGGGTCAGCGGGAGGCGGCGGTAGCGGGTCGCCCGGTGGCGGCGGAGCCGGGGCGTCCAGCCCGGGCGCGGGCGGGGGCGGTGGCTCCGGGTCGGCGAGCGCCGAACCACTGCCCAACGTCAGCGCAGCGGTCAGTCCCAGTGCGCTGAACGCAGCGCCCAGAGGACCCTTGGTCCATCGCGACATTTGTATCCCTCCGAGTCACTATCTCAACTCAGTATGCAGTAGCGAAGGGTCCGGCCATTAATCCAGCGGGCGCCGCAGAGCGCCGAAACTGACCGCATCCGGCCCGCTGAGCTGGAGTTTTATTCGTTACGTGCGGGCGGCGGCCGGGGCGTCGAAGAGCTGCCGCTCGGCGGTCATTCCCGCCGCGCCGAGGCCGATCAGGGCCGCCGAGGCGGCGAACATTGCCAGCACACCGTGTTCGTAGAACACGCCGCCCGCGAATGAACCGGCCATGATGCCCACCTGGAAAGCCGCCATGTACAGGCCGGACGCGCCGTCGGGATCATCGGCGCCGGCGCGCATCGCCGCAGCTTGCAACATGGGCGACACCGCGTTGGCAAAAGCTCCCCACAACGCGATGGCGATGACGCCGACCAGGACGGTCGCCACCGCTGGCAAGCGGTGGAAGGTCAGCGTGGTCAACACCAGCATCGTCACGTACAGGCCGACCATGGAACTGATCGCCGCGGCCCGTGGGTGGAGATCCAGAGGCCGGGCCACCACCGGCATCGCCAGCAGGCCTGCGATTCCGTAGATGGCGAGCAACCAGGCGATATCGGGTCCCCGAACGCCCACGACGTCGCGGATGATCACCGCGATGAACGTGAAAGAGATGTAGTGCCCGGTGACCGCGATCATGGTGAGCAAGCTCACCATGATGAGCCTGCGATTGCGGTGGTGTCCGGCGGCCCGGCCGACGCGGGCGCGCTGTTCGTCGCTCAGCGACAGCGACGGTAGCACCGCGGCGGCCGCAAGGGTGACGGCTGCGGCGATGGCGGCCACAGCCCCCACGGCGATCCGCCAGCCCCATAGCAAGCTCATGGCGGCGGTGGCCGGGCTGCCGACCACCACGGCCAGGCTGATGCCGACGTAGATGGACGCCGTCGCGCGTCCGGAGTGGCTGGCCGGAACCAGCCGGGTGGCGATCGGCGCGATGACCGACAGGATCAGGCCGTGGGTGACAGCCGACAGCGCCCGGCCACCGGCCAGCACCACGAAGTTGGGTGCCAGCGCGGAGATGAGCTGGGAGACGGTCAGGCAGGCCAGCGACAGCAGCAGCGCACGGCGGCGGGGCCAGTGCGCGGTCCAGCGGACCAGCGGGATTGTCGTGACCGCGGCGACCAGGGCGTACCAGGCCAGCAATGTACCGACCACCGGAATGCTGACGCGCAAGTCTCGTGCGATCGCGGGTAGTGCGCCGACCGGCAGCAGCTCCGCGGTGACGTAGGTGAAGGCCGCCGCGGCCAGCACGGCCAACTGCACGGCAATCCGGGGTGTCCAGGGCCCGCTTGCAGCGGTTCGCCCCTTGGCGACACGGGCTGGCCCCACGGCCACTACTCAACCATGCATCGCAGGCATGGCGTTAGCGATCAGGAGCGGACGAGTCGGGCGATCGCCGCCGAGGCTTCGGCGAGCTTCTCGTCGGCCTCGGCACCCCCTTCGGAGACCGCGCGGGTGACGCAGTGCCCGAGGTGCTCGTCGAGCAAGTTGAGTGCCACCGACCGTAAAGCGTTGTTGGCGGCGCTGATCTGGGTGAGGACGTCGATGCAGTACTTGTCGTCGTCGATCATCTTCGCGATGCCACGCACCTGGCCCTCGATACGCCGTAACCGTTTGGCGTAGTTGTCCTTCTGCGACGAGTATCCGTGTACGGGTGCCATCTGCCCCTCCAACATCGTGGTCTGGTCGTGCTCGGGCCATTGCGACGGCGCCGGTGTTACCACCATTGTCAACGTCGGCCCCGATCCGCGCCACGGCGGCCCTGGTGACTCGGCGTTTCGCCCGCGTCGCGGTTATACCCTCCAGGGGTATATTAATGATTTTGGCCGACATGCCGCTACACGCATACTTGAGCTGTGTCTCATACCAAGCCCGACGGCAACAGTCCTTCGCCCACCATCGACATCAAGCCCCGCAGTCGTGAGGTCACCGACGGCCTGGAGAAGGCCGCGTCGCGCGGGATGTTGCGGGCGGTGGGAATGGACGACGACGACTTCGCCAAGCCCCAGATAGGAGTGGCGTCATCCTGGAACGAGATCACGCCCTGCAACCTGTCGCTGGACCGGCTGGCCAAGTCCGTCAAGGAAGGAGTGTTCGCCGCCGGCGGCTATCCGCTCGAGTTCGGCACGATCTCGGTGTCCGACGGCATCTCGATGGGCCACGAAGGCATGCATTTCTCGCTGGTCTCGCGCGAGGTGATCGCCGACAGCGTCGAAACCGTCATGCAGGCCGAGCGGCTGGACGGCTCGGTGCTGTTGGCCGGCTGTGACAAGTCGCTGCCGGGAATGCTGATGGCCGCGGCCCGGCTGGATCTGGCCGCGGTCTTCCTCTACGCGGGCTCGATCCTGCCGGGCCGGGCCAAGTTGTCCGACGGCAGCGAGCGCGACGTGACCATCATCGATGCGTTCGAGGCCATCGGCGCCTGCGCGCGAGGTCTGATGCCGCGCGAGGACGTCGATGCGATCGAGCGGGCCATCTGTCCCGGCGAGGGCGCATGCGGGGGGATGTTCACCGCCAACACCATGGCCAGCGCGGCCGAGGCGCTGGGCATGTCGCTGCCCGGCAGCGCCGCTCCCCCGGCGACCGACCGCCGGCGCGACGGGTTCGCGCGGCGAAGCGGCGAAGCCGTCGTCGGCCTGTTGCGCCGCGGCATCACGGCGCGCGACATCCTGACCAAGGAGGCGTTCGAGAATGCGATCGCGGTGGTGATGGCGTTCGGCGGCTCGACCAACGCGGTACTGCACCTGCTGGCCATCGCGCATGAGGCCGACGTGAAGCTGTCACTCGCCGATTTCAGCCGGATCGGAGCGAAGGTTCCGCACTTGGCCGACGTCAAGCCGTTCGGCAAGCACGTGATGTTCGACGTCGACCGGATCGGCGGGGTGCCAGTGATCATGAAGGCGTTGCTGGATGCCGGTCTGCTGCACGGTGATTGCCTGACCGTCACCGGGCAGACGATGTCCGAAAACCTCGCGCACATCGCACCGCCGGACCCGGACGGCAAGGTGCTGCGGGCGTTGGACAATCCCATCCACCCCACCGGCGGGATCACCATCTTGCACGGTTCGCTGGCTCCCGAAGGTGCGGTGGTCAAGTCGGCCGGCTTTGACTCCGACGTGTTCGAGGGAACGGCAAGGGTTTTCGAGCGCGAGCGGGCCGCGCTCGATGCCTTGCAGGACGGCACGATCACGCACGGTGACGCCGTGGTGATCCGCTACGAAGGCCCCAAGGGCGGTCCGGGAATGCGGGAAATGCTCGCCATCACCGGCGCCATCAAGGGTGCCGGCCTGGGCAAGGACGTGCTGTTGCTGACCGACGGCCGGTTCTCCGGCGGGACTACCGGCCTGTGCGTCGGGCACGTGGCCCCCGAGGCGGTCGATGCTGGACCAATCGCGTTCTTGCGCGACGGCGACCGGATCCGGCTCGACGTCGCCAAGGGAACATTGGACGTGCTGGTCGACGCTGACGAATTCGCTTCCCGCCGTGACGGTTTCACTCCGCTGCCGCCGCGGTACAGCACCGGCGTGCTGGCCAAGTACGTCAAGCTGGTGGGATCAGCCGCCAACGGCGCGGTCTGTGGGTAACGCAAGGCCGCAGTTGACTGCCCCGGCCGGCGTCATCCGGCCGGGAGTGGTAAATGGCCGCTGCTGTCAACCGGTTGTTGAGCTACGAGCGCGCATACCGAAGTACATCGCGTTCAAGCCCAGTACGGTCAGCACCGCACCTGCGATCACGTTCGACCAGATCATGCCACCGTGCGGCGAGACACCGTGCAGAATCCATGGCGAGACGATGAACCACACGCCGAAGACCGGCAGTGTCCAAGTCATGCCGTGGCTGCGGTCCAGCGCCATCGCGAACGCGAACGCCAGTGCCACGCACACGATTCCAACGATGAAATCGTTGACCGCAAGCGCCCTCGTTTCTTGGAATCCGACAATCGATGGCGACAGAGCTGCATACGTCGCAGTCACCAACGTTAGACCAAAAGTGCCCTGCGCGGTCATCGACTCTGCAGCGCGCCCATAGCGTTCACGTAGCGCCAATAGATCGGGGTGGTGATCGATTGATGAATGGACTGTACTCATTTTGTGACCTTTCTGTTATGCAGCAAGCCTTTTGAGCCGGCTGCAACCATCCATCTACCCCCAGGCTACGCTCGTCAGCGCGCGCGAGTAGCGAACACCAGCGGTCCTTGCGAGAGTCGAATTTCCAGGCGGGTTTTCGGAATCCGGCTAACCGGAGTAGTTTCCGCGATAGCCGGTGCCTGGACCTTTCCTGCCCACGGGTTACTTCACCAACGCGAGCGCGAACCCGTCCCAATGCTTCGACCCGACCGTCTGCAGCACCGCGGTGTCGAGCTGCGGATGCTCACCCATCAGCTCGAGCACCTTCCTGGTCCCGCGCAGTACGGCGTCCTGATCGGGCGACAGGATCGCGCCCTCCCGAACCACGTTGTCCACCACGATCACTGAGCCGGGACGGGTGAGCTTGACTGCCCATTCCAAGTAGCCGGGGTTGTTTTCCTTGTCGGCGTCGATGAACACCAGGTCGAAGGGACCGCCGGTCACGCTCGGCAGGGTGTCCAGGGCCGCGCCGACCAGCACCTCCACCCGATCGCTGAGACCGGCGCGCTCGACGTTGGCCCGAGCGACCTCGGCGTGCTTGGGCTCGTATTCCAGCGTCACCACTTTCCCGTCGTGGCCCGCACCCCGGGCCAGCCAGATCGTGCTGTATCCGCCCAGCGTTCCGATCTCCAAGATGCGACGGGCCTGCACCGCGGCGGCCAGCAGGCTCAAGAACTTGCCCTGTTGAGCCGAGACGGCGATTTTCGGCAACCCGGCCGCGTCGCTGGCCTCGAGGGCCGCCGACAGCACCGGATCGTCGTCGAGCATGGTGGAGTCCAGGAAACCGTCGACGTCGGCTGGGGTTGGCTTTTGGGTCATGAGCTCACGCTAGCCCGGCGGCAGCGGTGCCCGCCACTGCAATAACCGTCCTTGCTGTATACCCCCCAGGGGTATACAGTCTTATTGTCCGATCCGAGCCATGAAGAGGTGAAGAAGATGTCCAACGAAGCAGGCACCTTGTTGAGCTGTGGTCACGAGGGCTGCGGCTGTCGAGTTCGCATCGAGGTCGAATGCCACTGTGGCGGCGCCGATCAGCCGTATCGGTGCACGTGCGGCGACGAGATGGTCGTCGTCAGCTAGC
>NZ_DASXEP010000081.1:0-7760 GCF_036490025.1 Mycobacterium sp.
TGATCTGCTTACGCACGTAGTCCACATCACCGACGATCGCGGCGTCATCGATGACCTCGTCGGGGATGATTTCGGCGGCCTTGTCCTTCTGGTTATTGCGGAACAGCTTGGTCACGTCGTCGACCACGTCGGCGTAGCCCATCCGGCGGTACACGTCGGCGTGGAAGTTGGTATCCTCGGCACCCATCCCGCCCATGTAGAGCGCGATGTAGGGCTTCATCGCCGCGAATGCGGCCCTGCGGTCCTCGGTGATCACGATGTTGGCGGTCGCGCAGATCTCGAAGTCCTCGCGGCTGCGGCGCGCGCCCGGCCGGGCGAACCCTTCCTCCAGCCACTCGTTGTAGGTGTCGGCCATCCGCGGTGTGTAGAAGATCGGCAGCCAGCCGTCGCAGACCTCGGCGGCCAACGCCACGTTCTTCGGCCCCTCGGCACCCAGCATGATCGGGATGTCAGCCCGCAGCGGATGGGTGATCGGCTTGAGCGGCTTGCCCAGACCCGTCACTGGTCGCCGGGCTCCTTCCGTCAATGGCAGCGGATAGTGCGGGCCAGCGCTGGTCACCGGCTTCTCCCGGGCCCACACCTGCCGGAGGATGTCGACGTATTCGCGGGTCCGGGCCAGCGGCTTGGGAAACGCCTGGCCGTACCAGCCCTCCACCACCTGCGGACCCGATACGCCCAGGCCCAGGATGTGCCGGCCCCCGCTGAGGTGGTCGAGGGTCAGTGCGGCCATCGCGCACGCGGTCGGCGTGCGAGCGGACAGCTGCACGACCGAGGTGCCGAGCCGCAGCCGCTGCGTCGATGAGCCCCACCAGGCCAGCGGTGTGTAAGCGTCCGATCCCCACGCCTCCGCGGTGAACACCGCGTCGAAATCGGCGTCCTCGGCCGCGGCCACGAGTTCGGCGTGGTTGTCCGGCGGCTGAGCGCCCCAATATCCCAGCTGGAGTCCGAGCTTCATGAGTGCCGCCTTCCCTGCAGGTCCTGACCCTATCTTGAATCCATTCTTAGAACCTGTTCTACTCGACGCTGTGACCACCAGCCAAAGCAGCCCGGTGCAGATCGATACCCATCAGAAGCCGCTCTCGGCGCCTCTGAGGCTGTCATTCGACTACACCCGTTCAGTCGGACCCACCCTCAGCCAGTTCTTCACCGCCCTGCGGGAGCGACGCATCGTCGGCGTCCGGGGCTCGGATGGCCGGGTCTACGTCCCGCCCGCCGAGTTCGACCCGGTCACCTACGAGCGATTGACCGAGATCGTGCCGGTGGCCAGTGTCGGGACCGTGCTGTCGTGGACGTGGCAGCCCGAACCCCTTGAGGGACAACCGCTGGACCGGCCGTTCGCCTGGGCGCTGATCAAACTCGACGGCGCCGACGTCCCGCTGCTGCACGCCGTTGATGTTGGAGCTGCCGGTTCCGATTCCATCAGCACCGGTGCGCGGGTGCATGTCCATTGGGTTGACGAACCGGCGGGCGCGATCACCGACATCGCCTACTTCGCGCTCGGCTCAGACTCCCAGGAAGCGGCGCCCGCCTTCGAAAAGACCGACGACCGTGACCCGGTGACGGTCCAGGTGACACCGAGCAGCATCGAAATCCAGCACACCGCTTCACTTCCCGAGAGCGCGTTTCTGCGTGGTCTCGAAGAAGGCAAGCTGCTCGGCGCGCGCACCGGCAAAAACGGGAAGGTGTACTTCCCGCCGAAGGAAGCGGACCCGGCGACCGGCCTCGAACTCGACAACTACGTCGAGCTCCCGGACAAGGGCACGGTGACGACGTTCGCGATCATCAACATCCCGTTCGCCGGCCAGCGCATCAAGCCGCCGTATGTCGCGGCCTACGTTTTGCTCGACGGCGCCGATATCGCGTTCCTGCACCTGATTCAGGAGATCGACGCGACCGAGGTGCGGATGGGCATGCGGGTAGAGGCCGTCTGGAAGCCCCGCGAGGAATGGGGTCTGGGGATCGACAACATCGAATACTTCAAGCCGACCGGCGAACCCGACGCCGACTACGACACCTACAAACACCACCTGTAAAGGGAACAACGTGACTGTTCGCGATGTAGCTGTCGTCGGATTCGCCCATGCGCCGCATGTGCGCCGCACCGACGGCACCACCAACGGCGTCGAAATGCTGATGCCATGCTTCCAATCGCTGTACGAAGATCTCGGCCTCGAGCAGACCGACATCGGCTTCTGGTGCTCCGGATCGTCGGATTACCTTGCTGGCCGGGCATTCTCGTTCATCTCCGCGATCGATTCGATCGGCGCGGTGCCGCCGATCAACGAGTCGCACGTGGAGATGGACGCCGCGTGGGCACTGTATGAGGCCTACATCAAGCTGCTGACTGGCGAGGTCGACACCGCATTGGTCTACGGCTTCGGCAAGTCTTCGGCCGGCACGCTGCGCCGGGTGCTGGCACTGCAGACCGACCCGTACACCGTCGCGCCGTTGTGGCCGGACGCGGTCTCGATGGCCGGGCTGCAAGCCCGCTTCGGCCTGGACGCCGGCAAGTGGACGGCCGAGCAGATGGCGCAGGTGGCGTTGGATTCATTCGCCGCTGCCGAGCGCACCGACTCGGAGAAGCCGGCCAAGAGCATCGACGAGCTACTGTCCCGGCCATACTTCGCCGATCCCCTTCGGCGCCATGACATTGCGCCGATCACAGACGGTGCGTCGGCGATCGTGCTGGCCACCGGTGACAAGGCTCGCGAGCTACGGGAAAACCCGGCGTGGATCACCGGCATCGAGCACCGCATCGAGACTCCGGTCCTCGGTGCCCGCGACCTGACCACGTCCCCGTCGACGCAGGCATCCGCGAAGGCTGCGACGGGCGGCGACACCGGTTCGATCGAGGTGGCCGAGATCTACGCGCCGTTCAGCCATCAGCAGCTCATCCTGACCGAGGCCATCGGACTGCCGTCATCGACCAAGACCAACCCGTCGGGCGGCGCACTGGCCGCCAACCCCATGTTCTCCGCCGGGTTGGAACGCATCGGCTTTGCGGCACAACATATTTTCGACGGCTCCGCCGGCCGGGTGCTCGCGCACTCGACCAGCGGCCCGGTGTTGCAACAGAATCTCGTCGCCGTGCTGGAAGGGAAATAACAATGGCAGGCCAATTGGCGGCGGTGCTCGGCACCGGGCAGACGAAGTATGTCGCCAAGCGCCAGGACGTCTCGATGAACGGCCTGGTTCGCGAGGCCATCGACAAGGCATTGGCCGACTCCGGGTCGACCATGGCCGACATCGACGCCGTGGTGGTCGGCAAGGCGCCCGACTTCTTCGAGGGCGTGATGATGCCCGAGCTGTTCATGGCCGACGCCGTGGGCGCGACCGGCAAGCCGCTGATCCGGGTGCACACCGCGGGTTCGGTCGGCGGGTCGACCGGTGTGGTGGCGACCAGCCTGGTGCAGTCGGGCAAGTACCGGCGGGTGCTGGCGATGGCGTGGGAGAAGCAGTCCGAGTCGAATGCCATGTGGGCATTGAGTATTCCGGTGCCGTTCACCAAGCCGGTGGGCGCGGGCGCGGGTGGCTATTTCGCTCCGCATGTCCGCTCCTACATCCGCCGATCGGGCGCGCCGACGCACATCGGCGCCATGGTAGCGGTCAAGGATCGGCTGAACGGCGCCAAGAACCCGTTGGCGCATCTGCATCAACCGGACATCACCCTGGACAAAGTGATGGCGTCGCAGATGCTCTGGGATCCGATTCGCTTCGACGAAACGTGCCCGTCGTCCGACGGCGCCTGCGCGGTGGTGATCGGCAACGAGGACGCCGCCGACAAGCGGGTCGCCGACGGCCATCCGGTGGCATGGATCCACGCCACCGCGTTGCGCACCGAGCCGCTGGCCTACTCCGGCCGCGACCAGGTCAACCCGCAAGCCGGGCGCGACGCCGCCAAGGCGCTGTGGAAGGCGGCGGGTATCACCAGCCCGATCGACGAGATCGACGCCGCCGAGATCTACGTGCCGTTCTCGTGGTTCGAGCCGATGTGGTTGGAGAATCTCGGGTTTGCGGCCGAGGGCGGAGGCTGGAAGCTCACCGAAGCCGGCGAAACCGCGATTGGCGGACGGATTCCGCTCAACGCCTCCGGCGGCGTGCTGTCGTCCAACCCGATCGGCGCATCCGGTCTGATCCGGTTCGCCGAGGCGGCGATTCAGGTGATGGGCAAGGCGGGCGATCACCAGGTTCGGGGCGCCCGCAAGGCACTTGGCCACGCCTACGGCGGTGGCTCGCAGTATTACTCGATGTGGGTCGTGGGAGCCGACAAGCCGTGAAATACACCTGCAGCATTGCGATGGGGCCGATCGATCAACTGGTCGACATCGCGAGGACAGCCGAAGAAGTAGGGTTCGACGCGATCGCGTTGCCGGACTCGTTGTTCTACATGGAGAAGGCCGCCGCTGATTACCCGTACACCCCGGACGGCTCACGGATGTGGAATGAAGACACGCCATGGGTTGATCCGTTGATCGCCGCGGGGGCGATGGGCGCGGTCACATCGAAGCTGTTCTTCTACACCAACGTGATGAAGCTCGGCTCGCGCAACCCGCTGCTGTTGGCGCGTCAGGTCGGTTCGGTGGCCAACCTCACCAACAACAGATTCGGCTTCGGTGTCGGCATCGGCTGGGCGCCAGAAGAATTCGAATGGTGCGGCGTTCCTTACGCCAAGCGTGGCAAGCGCGTCGACGAGATGATCGAGGTCATCAAACTCGTGCTGGACGGCGGGATGGTCGAATTCCACGGCGACTTCTATGATTTCGGCAAACTGCAGATGAGCCCGGCGCCGAGCAAACCGGTGCCGTTCTACGTTGGCGGTCACACCGACGTCGCGCTCAAGCGCGCGGCGCGGGTGAGCGACGGATGGACCAGCGCGATGATGACCGGCGAGCAATTGGACGAGACCATCGGCAAGATCAAGGCGTTGCTCGCCGAACACGACCGCGCCGACGCGCCTTTCGAATACCAGGCGGTCTGCATCGACAAGTTCGGCGTGGATGGCCACCGCGAATTGGCCGAGATCGGCGTGACCGACAACATCGTCATCCCCTGGGTTCTCGACGGGCTGGCCTTCGATGCCCCGGTGGAGAAGAAGAAAGATTCGCTGAAACGCTTCGCCGACATCTATATCCACTCGGGATGGCAGGACAAATGATTGAAACGCACGCACACCTGGCCGGCAAGCGCTCCCGCGATGCGGTGGGGGCCAGGGACAAAGAGGCCTGGCTGGCGGTATTCGCCGACGACGCGATCGTCGAAGACCCGATCGGCCCATCGCATTTCGATCCCGAGGGCAAGGGGCATCGGGGTCGCGACGCCATCTCGGCCTTCTGGGACAAGGCGATTGCTCCGACCGACAAGATCGAATTCGTTTTCCGCGACACGTATCAGTGCGGCAACGAGGAGGCCAACGTCGGCCACATCTTGATCACCGCGGCCGGACACCAGGTCACCGCCGAAGGCGTGTTCACCTATAAAGCCGACGATGACGGCAAGCTGTTGGCTCTGCGCGCGTACTGGGAAGTCGACCAAGCCACCGCAAGCGCGCGAAAGATCTGAACCAAGCACTCCTCTGCCCCGTAATCAAGTTGGAGCGACCTGCATATCAGCCTGGGGACCTGCAGGATGGACAGCGTGGACGAGCCCGTACGCGTACGAAGTGATTTCGACGCGCCCTCACGCTGGCTATGGCTCTTCAAATGGTGCGTGCTGGCGGTGCCGCACTACCCCATCCTGATAGGTCTGTATGTGCTCTATCCGCTGGTGACCGTCGTTGCCGGCGTCGCCATCTTGTTCACCGGACGGTATCCGCGTCCGCTCTTCGACTTCAATGTCGGGGTCTTGCGCTGGTCGTGGCGGCTGATGAATTACCGATTTCCGATGAACAGCACGGACAAGTACCCGCCGTTCACGCTCGCGTCGCGACCCGACTATCCAGGCGAACTGGAGGTCGACTATCCGGAGCGGCTCACGAATTGGCTTGTGCTGGTGAAGTGGTGGCTGCTAGCGCTCCCTCAGATACTCATCTGTTGGGCGATGGAGCCGCTGCTGCAGCTGTTGTGCGTCATCGCACCCTTCTGCCTGTTGTTCAGCGGGACGATCCCGGAGGGCATGCGGGACCTTCTGTTGGGCATGGTTCGATGGCGCTATCGGGTGGCCGTCTATGTCTCCTTGATGCGCGACGAATATCCGCCGTTCCGAATGGACCTGGGTAACCGATGACACGGCGTAATCCGTTGTTTCCGTACATCTATCGACTTGGCATGCCGGTGTTCGACCGGCTGTTTTATCGTCGGCACCGCCGAGAGGCGATGAGCCATGCGACCGGCCGGCTGCTGATGGTGGGCCTGGGACCCGGGACTGACTTGCTGTTCCTTCCACCCGCGGTGACGTCGGTCGCAGCCGTGGAGCCCGAGGCGGCGATGCGTCGAATGGCGTCGGCCCTGGCTCGTCGCCGCAACATTGCGGTCGATATCGTCGACGGTATCGGCGAATCGATTCCCTTCCCGGACAACAGTTTCGACTCGGTGCATGTCGGGCTGGTGCTGTGCTCGGTCGACAATGTGGCCGCCACCCTCGGCGAGATCCGAAGGGTCCTCGCTCGCGGGGGCAGACTTGTCGTTCTCGAGCATGTCCGCGGGGACGGGCTGATGGGTCGGTTCCAGGACCTGATCGCCAAACCGTGGTCATGGCTGGCTTCCGGCTGCGAGCCGAACCGCCGAACCATCGACGCCATTGCCGCGGCCGGATTCGATACCGGGGGATTACGCAACACCCGACGCACCCTGGTGCCGCCCCCGTGCACCCCTCATCTGCAAGGTTTCGCCACCGTCATCCAATGAACGTGTGGGTCAACCGTTAGGCAATCGTTATCTTCTGTTGAGCCTGTGTTCAGCTGCCATTCAGCTTTTGTTCATTGACGACACGTGTACCCCTTATGACCGAACATTCCGTTGGGTTTCTGATCCCGCGGGTCGCACCAGGTGAGGGGGTATCGCTCAGGTTTCTTGAGGTATATGCTCAGGTTGTACTAATAGTGACTTAAGTCACATTCCTCGATTGGAGACTCCAATGAGTAGTACTCGGCGCATGACACTCGTTCTCGGCACGGCTGCCGGTGCTTTTCTGGCCGCCGGACTCACTTCGTTGGCTACCCTCCCGATCGCCCACGCGGACGACGGGGATGCCCTCACCCTCGCTACCCTCGCCGACCCCGCATCGTTCGACCCCGCATCGTTCGCCCCCGCATCGTTCGACCCCGTATCGTTCGCCCCGGCGGCTGAGACGGACTTTATTTCCAACGTCGACAAGTTGTTCAGCCTTTTTGGGGTCACGGACATAGAGGCGGCCGACGCTGATGACGGGTTTGCAGCGATGGTTGTCAATATCCCGTCGCTCGGTATCACGGATGTGTTGACTTCTGGGGCAGATCCCTCAGATATGTTGGCGACGACGGCGGCTGGGTTAGGTATAACGCTGCCCGACGACATCGGCGTCGGGACGGCTGGCGTGACAGTCAACACGTTCATAGATTCGATGGACACAGCCCTGAACAGCACGTTCACCATTCCTTTCACGGATCCCCTCGAACCGCTGTGGGTCTTCCTTGTTGAAAACGCCTTCTTCGGCCTCTGAGGTGGACAGCTGAACTGAGATCGCGATCGCCTTAATCGACGCCGACCGCCTCGATGATGTTCAGTCGCGCCGCGCGCCGGGCCGGCGGCAGCGAGCCCAGCAAGCTGATCGCCAGCGCGCCGACC
>NZ_DASXEP010000063.1:0-21872 GCF_036490025.1 Mycobacterium sp.
GGCAGTGCGGTGACATCCACAAATTGCCCAAGGCGCTGTCCACCGAGCAACGCGTGAAGCTGTGCTGGCGCAATGCGGCCGACCTGTACGGGATCGACGTTTCGGTCGACCTCGCGACAGGCTAGTCGCAGAATGGAAGAACCAGGGAGAGCGAGGAGATCGCGATGACGCTGACCCACTCACAAGAGCGTGTTCCCGCCGCCGAGCGCATCGCCGTGCGGTGCGTCGACTCGGATGTCCACCCGACGCCCAAGCGCGGCGAGATCATCCCGTACATCCCCGAACCGTGGCGCAGCAAGTACTTTCTGAGTCGCAATGTGGGCGAGCAGATCTACTACGACGCCCCCGACTACGCCCACGCCTACGCGATGCGCACCGACACCTTCCCGCCGGACGGCGAGTTCCCCGGCAGCGACCCGGACATGGCTTTCCGCCAACTGATCATGGAAGCGGGTTCCGACATCTGCATCCTCGAACCCGGCGCCTATCCGGCGCGCATCCCCGAGGCGCAGCACGCGATGGCGGCCGCGCTGAACGACTGGCAGGCCCACCACTGGCTGGACAGCCACAACAACTGGCACGAGCGGTGGCGCGGTTCGATCTGCGCCGCCATCGAGGAGTCCGAGGAGTCGGTCCGCGAGATCGAGAAGTGGGCCGGGCACCCGTTCATGGCGCAGATTCTGATCAAGGCCGAGCCGCGGCCGTCCTGGGGCCATCCGAAATACGACCCGATCTGGGCCGCCGCCACCAAGCACGACATCACCGTGAGCTGCCACCTGTCGCGCAGCCAGTTCGACGAGCTGCCCGCCCCTCCGGTCGGGTACCCCAGCTACAACCACGACTTCATGGTCACGTACTCGCTGCTGGCCGCCAACCAGGTGATGAGCCTGATCTTCGACGGGGTCTTCGACCGCTTCCCGACCCTGCGGATCGTCTTCGTCGAGCACGCGTTCAGCTGGATCCTGCCGCTGATGTGGCGGATGGACGCGATCTACCAGGCACGCAAATCATGGGTCGACATCAAGCGCAAGCCGTCTGACTACGTCAAGGACCACATCAAATTCACCACGCAGCCGCTGGATTATCCCGAGGACAAGACCGAGCTGAAACGTGCGCTGGAGTGGATGGAGTGCGAAAAGATTTTGTTGTTCTCCTCCGACTACCCGCACTGGACCTTCGATGACCCACGCTGGTTGGTCAAGCACCTGCCCAAGCACGCCCGCGATGCGGTGATGTACAAGAACGGCATTGCGACATACCACCTCCCGGAGACGGTCCCCGTCCTCGAGGGTCAAGTCCGGGTGCTCTGAATTGCCGGCTGAAGAAACAGGGCCAGGCACCAAACGGCCCGAGCCCCGACTCGCCCAGGGCCGCGAGCACGTTGTCGCCACCGTTGACGAGATCCCGTCGGGCAAGCACAAGCTGGTCCCGATCGGACGCCACGGGGTGGGCGTATACAACGTCAACGGGGCCTTCTATGCCATCGCGAATTACTGCCCACACCAAGGTGGTCCCCTGTGCTCGGGGCGTGTCCGGGGACGCACCATCGTGGACGAGACCGCGCCTGGCGATGCGGTCATGGTCCGGGACAAGGAGTACATCTACTGCCCTTGGCACCAATGGGGTTTCGAGTTGGCGACCGGCACGACCGCGGTCAAGCCGGAATGGAGTATCCGCACCTACCCGGTGCGGGTCGTCGGCAACGACGTCGTGGTAATGGCCTGACCGACAGGAGAATCTATGTCTTCGATCGAGGTGAACGGTGGCAACGTCGTCTACGAAATCCTCGGTGAATCAGGTGATCTCATCGCCCTGACACCGGGCGGGCGGTTCAGCAAGGAGATCCCCGGTCTACATCCACTGGCCGAGGCTCTCGCCGCCGGGGGGTATCGGGTGCTGCTGTGGGACCGGCCCAATTGCGGTGCTTCCGACGTGCAGTTCTACGGGCAAAGCGAGTCGCACATGCGTGCCGAGACCTTGCACAAGCTGGTGACCGGCCTGGGCTTCGAGCGGTGCATTCTCGCCGGCGGCTCCGGTGGCGCAAGGGATTCCATGCTGACCACGATGCTCTACCCCGAGCTCGTCGAGAAGCTCGTGGTGTGGAACATCGTCGGCGGCATCTACGGCACGTTCGTGCTCGGTTCCTACTACATCGTCCCCAGCATTCTCGCGGTGCGCGGCACCGGAATGGACGGCGTGACGAAGGTGCCGGAGTGGCGCGAGCGCATCGAGGAGAACCCGTCCAACAAAGAGCGGTTCCTCGACTTCAACTCCGATGAGTTCCTCAAGCTGATGCTGCGCTGGCTCAACGCCTTCGTTTCCAAGCCGGGGCAGACGATTCCGGGTGTCGATGACGAGATGTTCGATCGAATCCGAGTTCCTACGTTGATCATTCGTGGCGGCGAGAACGACATGGATCACCCGAAACGGACGTCGCTGGAAGTCAGCTGCTTGATCAAGGGATCCAAGCTGATCGACCCGCCTTGGCCCGAAGATGCGTGGGAGCGCGCGTCCGAAGCCCGCGCCGCGGGCAAGGTGAAGCACTTCAACATGTTTGACACCTGGGCACAGGCGGCCCCGGCAATCCTGAAGTTCCTGGGCTCGTGATGCGACTACACGGTGCGAATGCGGACCTCACAGTTCAGCGACGCCTCCAGCGCGGTGTGAACTCGGCTTTCCGGGATGCGCTCGAGGTCGGCTTCACGCAGCGTCACCTGCACGATGTCGAAGCCGCCATCACCCGGTGTCCGGACGATTTCGCCGGTGAGTCCGAACCCGGACAGCACACCGTGCGCGTCATCATCGGTGCCGCGGCTGACGAACGTGACCACGCCGGGAACCGGGGTGGTCGCAAAAGCGTTCGCGCACAGGTCGATAGCTACTTGCTTGGCCGCGTCGACATCGTCGCAGGTGATCAACAACTCCACCTCGCGGCGGCCGGCGGGCATGGCCCCGAGATCCTTCACGATGACATCGCCACCCACGTGGCCGACACGGTCGAGGAGCACTATCATGCCGTCCGTTAGTTGCGCAGGCGCCAGCGTGTTGTCCGGGTCGACGTTGACGCGCACGACTGCGGTTCGCATGTGCGCAAGCCTAACTGTGAGATCGGCAGCCGGCTGATGGAGACCAGCGCTGCGCCGGCGATCACCATCGGCTTCTCACCCGGCTTCACACCGCGATTGCTGAGCAACCAGGGCGGTCAGGACCGCGAAGACCTTGCCGCATACCGCCAACTCGGCGGTTACCAGCCCCTTGCCGGAGCTGACGAATTCTTCGATGCGGTCGAATCCAGTGGGCTCCTCGGCCGCGGCGGGGCCGGCTTTCCGCTGGCAATCAAGGTGCGCGCGGTGCGCGACAACCGACGTGCGGGCGGCGGTGCCGTCGTTGTCGCCAATGGTGAAGAGGGAGAACCGGCTTCGATCAAAGATCGGTGGCTGCTTCGGCATCGGCCCCATCTGATTCTCGACGGGCTGCGGCTTGCCGCTGCGCTGGTGGCCGCCGACCGCACCTATGTCTATGTGTCCGACCCGGAGTCCGCGCGCAGTGTGGAAGCCGCGTTGGCCGAGCTTGGGCCGGGCGCCTTCGGCGGCGGCACCGTCGAGGTGCGAAGCGTCGAGCCAGGCTATATCGCCGGCGAAGAAACGGCCGCCGTCCGCGCCCTCAACGGCGGCCCGGTCAAGCCGACCGACAAGCCGCCGCGGCCCTTCCAGGAGGGGGTCGGCGGACTTCCCACACTGGTGAGCAATGTGGAGACACTGGCCAGCCTGCCCTATCTGTTGCGCCACGGATCAGCCGAGTTCCGCTCGCTGGGTACGTCGCTCTCACCGGGCAGCTTCCTGGTCACCCTCACCGGCGCCGGCCGCCCGCCCGGGCTCTACGAGATCCCCCACGGTTTGCCGTTCTCCGAACTGCTTGCTCTGCATGGTGTTTCGTCCGATCAGTTACGCGGTGCGTTGCTCGGCGGCTACTTCGCCGGCCTGCTCGACCGCTCGGTGCTCGACGCCACGTTGGACCACGAGTCGCTGCGCGACCTCGGCAGCGGCCTGGGCAACGGTGCCATAACAGTGATCACCGACGACTGTCCGCTCGCCGTCGCCGCGTCGGTGCTGGCGTACTTCGACCGCGAAAACGCCGGGCAGTGCGGGTCCTGCTTCAACGGGACCGCGGCGATGGCCGCCGCCGCCGGGGCGCTGCGCGACGGTGTCGCGACCGACCAGGACGTCGCCCGGTTGCGCCGCTGGTCAGTGGTGCTTCGCGGCCGTGGCGCCTGCGCGACGCTGGACGCCGCGACCAACATCGCCGCCAGCCTGCTGGCGAAGTTCCCCGACCTCGTTCAGAGTCATCTCGACAATGGTTGCCAGACATGCCAACTCGGCGCGTTCAGGGCCGACCGTCCCTACCAGGTGGAGGCGGTGAGCCAGGTTTGAGAATCCGTCTGGACCGCACGGTATGCGACGGCTTCGGAGTGTGCGCCAAGCACGCGCCGAATTATTTCTCCCTCGACGACTGGGGATACGCATCGCTGAAAGGATCCGGTGACGTCGCCGAAGGCGATCGCGACGCCGTGATGCGGGCGCTACTGGATTGCCCGGTGCACGCGATCACCGAGTGGGGCGAGCACCGCGAGGCCGAGCCGCATGAGAGGTCGGTCGGCGCCGACGATCCGGCCGAGACCCTCAAAACCGAAGCGAACGAAGCCGAGTGGGGGTTCACCCGTTGACCGGACGACCACTGCCGTTGATCACCATGGACAACGAGTTCTTCTGGACCTCGGGCGCCGACGGAAAGTTGCGTCTGCAGGAATGCGGAGATTGCACCGCGCTCCTCCATCCGCCCGCGCCGGTGTGCCGGTACTGCCGCTCGCACAACCTCAGGGTGCGCGCGGTGTCGGGTCGGGCCACCCTGGCCGGGTTCACCGTCAACCATCGTTTCAGCGTGCCCGGTCTGCCCGCCCCCTATGTCGTCGCACAGGTCGCCATCGCCGAGGATCCGCGAGTGCGGCTGACTACCAACATCATCGAATGTGATCCCGAGCAACTCGAATTGGGCCAGCAGGTAGAGGTGGTCTTCGAGCAGGACGAGGACGTCTGGCTGCCGCTGTTCCGTCTCGTCCGTGGCGATGGCACCCCGCGTGCCGCGCTACCGATCGACGAGATCGCACCGGAGCGGTTCGGGGAGTTCGTCCGGCCGATGCTGACGCGGGAAAAATTCGAGGACAAGGTGGCGCTCACCGGCATCGGCATGTCGGAGATCGGCCGGCGGCTGATGGTGCCGCCGCTGTCGCTGACCGTCGCGGCCTGTGAGGCCGCAATCGCCGATGCCGGGCTGAGTCTCGACGACATCGACGGCATGTCGACCTACCCCGGCGGCGGCAATCTCGGCGGCTTCGGCGAAGGTGGGGTCACCGCACTGGAAGCGGTGCTTGGGATTCGGCCGACATGGCACAACGGCGGAATCGAAACCTTCGGCCCCGGCGGCTCGGTAATCGCGGCGATGCTGGCGATCGCGGGCGGGCTGGCCCGTCACGTGCTCTGCTTCCGGACACTATGGGAAGCCACCTTCAATGAGCAGATGAAGCACGGCAAGATCGTCCCGTCGGGGGGCCGCCGCGCCGACTGGCTGCTGCCGTTCGGCGCCACCTCGGCCGCACACACCTTGGCGCAGAACGCACAACGCCACTTTCACCGCTACGGCACGACGAGAGAGACGCTGGGCTGGATCGCGTTGAACCAGCGCGCCAATGCCGAGCTGAACCCGACGGCGGTGTACCGATCGCCGATGACGATGGACGACTATCTCACTGCGCGACCTATCACCACACCGTTCGGGCTCTACGACTGTGACGTGCCCTGCGACGGCGCGATCGCGGTGATCGTGTCGGCCGTCGACGCCGCACAAGACACCGCCAAACCACCGGTGTTTGTCGACGCCGTCGGCACCCAGATCATCGAGCGGATCGATTGGGACCAAAGCACATTGACCCACGAACCCCAGGTGCTGGGCCAAGCCGCGCACTTGTGGTCACGAACGTCGCTGAAGCCGGCGGACGTCGACGTCGCCGAGCTCTACGACGGGTTCACCATGAACTGCCTGTCCTGGATCGAGGCGCTGGGGTTTTGCGGGATCGGCGAGTCGCGAGACTTCCTGGACGGCGGAAAGAGCATCGCCCGCGACGGCCGGCTGCCGCTGAACACCCACGGCGGTCAGCTATCTCATGGCCGCACCCATGGCATGGGCCTGCTGCATGAAGCGGTCACCCAGTTGCGCGGCGAAGCCGGCGATCGGCAAGTCGCCGATGCCCGTGTCGGAGTGGTCAGCAGCGGCGGACTGACGCCGAGCGGTGTGCTACTGCTGCGGGCCGACACGTGAGCCAGACCCCGCAACCCAGGCTCGTCATCGTCGACGGCGTGCCGATGTCGGCGTTGGTCGCCGAGTCGCCGGCCCCGCGGGCGGTGATCGTCGCCATTCACGGCGGGGGTACCACCGCACTGTATTTCGACTGCCCCGGCCATCCCGAGTCATCTCTGCTGCGGGCTGGCGCAGCACACGGGTACACCGTGGTGGCAATCGATCGGCCCGGCTATGGCAGCTCCGCTCCCTATCCCGACGCGGTGGCCACACCTGAGCAACGCGTTCGGCTCGCCTACGGCGCCGTGGACCGGGTACTCGGCGAACGGCCTCGCGGCGCCGGGCTGTTCCTGATGGCGCACTCCGGCGGATGTGAACTCGCACTGCGGATGGCCGCCGACGAGCAGCGCACGGATCTGGTCGGGATGGAGCTGTCGGGCACCGGTCGGCACTACCATCCCGCGGCGCGCGAGGTCCTGAAATCAGCCACCCGGGACCACCGCCCGGCAGGCCTGCGTGAGTTGTTGTGGCATCCGACCGAGCTGTATCCAGCCGAAGTACTCGGCGGCGCAACGGTTTATCCGGGCGCTCCGCCGTATGAGGACCAGATGGTGTCCAACTGGGCCCGCCAAGATTTCCCAGCGCTCGCCCCGGCAGTGCGTGTTCCGGTGCAGTTCAGTATCGCCGAGCACGAGAAGGTGTGGCAGTCTGATGCACCGGCGCAGGCCGAGATCGCGTCGCTGTTCGCAGGCGCACCCCGATTTCAGATCAACGAACAAGGCGGGGCCGGCCACAACATCAGCCTCGGGCACACAGCTGCGGCCTACCATTCGACGGTTCTCTCGTTCGCCGACGAATGTTTGAACGCCGAAAAGCTGGACAAGCAAGCTGATTTGGAGGCCGGCTGATGCGCGTCGGGTTCATTGGGTTGGGCAGCCAAGGCGGTCCGATGGCGCGACGCATCGTCGAAGCCGGATTCCCGACATGGCTGTGGGCGCGCAGACCGGCCTCACTCGAACCCTTCGCCGACACCGCCGCCAGGATTGCCGGATCACCGGCCGGACTCGCAGCGGCCAGTGACCTCGTCTGCCTCTGCGTGGTCGGTGACGCCGACGTCGACGAGATCACCTCGGGTGAGAATGGTGTGCTGGCCGGACTCAGGCCGGGTGGCGTGATCGCGGTGCACAGCACCGTACACCCCGACACCTGTCATAGCCTGGCGAAAAGAGCTGGCGCGCAAGGTATCTCGGTCATCGATGCGCCGGTGAGCGGCGGCTCCCCCGCCGTCGCCGAGGGCCGTCTGCTGGTGATGGTCGGCGGCGACGCCGATGTCGTCGAACGCTGCCGGCCGGTGTTCGAAAGCTATGCCGACCCGATCGTGCACTTGGGTGATCTGGGCACCGGGCAAACCGCCAAGCTGTTGAACAACCTGCTGTTCACCGCCAACCTGGGGACGGCGGCCACCACGCTGGCGCTCGGTGAAGGGCTCGGCGTCCTGCCCGATCGCCTCACCGAGGTCATCTCGCGCGGCAGCGGGAACAGCTTTGCGCTCAACGTTCTCGGCGGTGATACCGGCGGTCTGGACCGCCTTGCCGGCATGGCCGGTGCACTGCTGCAAAAGGACGTGCGATTGCTCGCCGATGTTGCGGAAGCCGCAAAGGCTGCCGGCGGAGTTGTGCTAGACGCCGCCGACGCCACCCTGACCCTGATGGAACACCCACGGTGAGAATCGGATTCGTCGGGGCCGGACGGATGGGCCGGCCCATGGTGGCCCGTCTCGTCGCAGCCGGCCACGACGTCCGCGTGCTGGGACGATCTGACGAAAAGCGCTCCACCATAGCCGAATTGGGCGCTGCGGCAGTCCGTGAAATCGCCGCGGTCAGCGCTAACGCGGACGTGGTGGTGGTCTGCGTGTTCACCAACGAACAAGTGCGCGAGGTCTGCCTGGCCGACGGTCTGGTCGCGGCGATGCCTGCCGGCTCTGCGCTGGTGCTGCACACCACGGGAAGTCCTCGCACAGTCGAGGCCGTCGCCGATCGGGCGGCGTCGCATGGCGTCGAAGTGGTGGACGCCCCGGTAAGCGGCGGCCCGCACAATGCTGCCGCCGGTGAACTGACGCTGTTCGTCGGCGGCTCCGACGACACGGTGGCGCGAGTCCGCCCGGTAGTGAGCTGCTACGGGGACCCAGTCCTGCACGTCGGCCCGCTGGGAGCGGGCCAAAAAGTGAAGCTGGTTAACAATGCGCTGTTCGCAGCTCAGATCGGGATGCTGTCCAGCGCCGTCGAGCTGGCGACGCGGCTCGGGGTGGAAGAATCCTCGCTGCTCACCGCTCTTCGGAACGGAAGCGCGGCAAGCCGCGTGTTGGACATCGTCGCGGCGGGCGGATCCGTGGCGTCTTTCATCGAAACCGCAGGCGAATTCGTCGGCAAAGACATCGCGGTGATCAGGAGTGTCGCCGCTGAACTGGGCAGCGACCTCGGCGCGCTCGATGACGTCATCGATGCGGCCATCCCGGGGGTCAGATGAGCCCTTTTCGGCACGCGACGAACCGGCTACCGTTAGCGTTACAGTCGGGCATTCCGTCGTAACGGTGTACGCCGCATAGCGGGCGGCGAGGAGGGTGCAATGACCAAGCCAAAGGTCGTCTTTGATCCGTTCTCCGAGGAGTACTTCGCCAATCCGTTCGATATCTATCGACGAATGCGTGAGGACGCACCACTGTATTACGACGAGAAAGAGGATTTCTACGCGCTGACCCGCCACGAAGACGTGGCCGCCGCGCTCAAGGACTTCGAGACCTACTCATCGAGCCGGGGCTGCGACCTGGCGATGGTGCGCAAGGGGATTTCCGCCGAGATGCGGTCGATCATCTTCATGGATCCGCCCGACCACCGCCACATGCGCAGCCTGCTCAACAAGGCCTTCACCCCGCGGGCGATTCAATCGCAAACCGAAACAGTCCACGACGTGATCGACAAGTATCTGGGCGCGGTCGATCCCAAGCAGTTCGACGTCGTGCAGGACTTCTCCGGCCCGTTCCCGGTCGAAGTCATCACCACGATGGCCGGGGTGCCGGAGGAATACCGCCAGCAGGTGCGGCACTGGATTGACACCAGCCTGAGCCGGGAACCTGGTCAGATCGAAGCCAGCGAAGCCGGTATGCAGGCCAACATCGACACCGCGATGTACTACTACGGCCTGGTGGGGGAACGCCGGGAGAACCCGCAGGACGACATGATCAGTCGGCTGATCGCTGCCGAGGTTCCGTGCGACGACGGCACGTCGCGTCGTCTCGACGACATCGAAATCTGTGGTTTCGCGACACTTCTCGGCGGCGCGGGTGCCGAGACGGTCACCAAGCTGATCGGCAGCGCGGCGGTGCTTTTCGCCCGTAACCCGGACGAGTGGGAGAAGCTGAAAGCAGACCGCAGCAAGGTCCCGGGCGCCGTCGAAGAGTTGTTGCGCTACGAGGGTCCGGTGCAATACAACGTCCGCTGGACCTTGAAAGAGGCACAGGTCAGCGGTGGCACCATCCCCGCCGGCAAGCCGGTGTTCGTCATGAACGCCGCGGCGAACCGAGACCCCGATGCCTTCACCGACGCGGACACGTTCAACATCGACCGCGACCACACCGAGGCGCAGCACCTCGGTCTGGGATACGGGATTCACAGCTGCCTCGGTGCGGCGCTGGCCCGGATGGAAAGCAGGATCGCGCTGGAGAGGCTGCTCGACTTCATGCCCCGCTACGAGGTGCAATGGGATGACTGCAAACGAGTCACCATGCAGAATGTCGCGGGCTGGCTGAACGTCCCGGTGAAGGTGTTGCGATGAGGTGGACTGAGTGACCAAGAAGATCGAAGTCGACTGGGGTCTGTGCGAAAGCAACGGGGTATGCATGGGCATCATCCCGGAGGTCTTTCAACTCGAGGATGACGACACGCTGACCGTGCTGCAGGACGAGGTCACGCCCGAGAACGAACAGCAAGTGGTCGAAGCGGTTCGTCAATGCCCGCGGCAGGCCATCTCGATCAGCGAATAGAGCGCACACTTCTCGAACTTCGTTCCCCGCTCTCCGAACCATGGCTTCCGAAGTTATTCACAGTTGGCGCTTTATCCACAGATGCGCTTCCGGCGGGTGCGAACCCGAACAGGTGTTCGATAGTGTGGACAGCATGAGTTCCGCCGAGTCAGCTCTCCCCGAAGACGCGGCGCGCGCACAGATGCGCGCGGATCTTGAGCTGATCGACGCTGCTTACGCCCGCGTGCGCGGTTCCTGCACCGACTTGGTGGGCAACGCTTTTCGCGTAGAGGTCGCCGACCGGCTCCAGACTTTGGACCGTGTCAATCGCGGACTGTCGTACCGCATGTTTGGCGAGATCGCCGACCCGGTAGACGGGCCAGACGATCCTGCGCTGCCATCTGATGTGGCGACGCGCCAACTGCTCGGCTCGCGGCTGCGCATCACCTCCGCCGAAGTCAAGCGTCGGTTTCGAGTGGCGGTGCGGATCCGCCCGCGACGGTCACTGACTGGTCCGGCCTTGGCGCCGGAATTGCCGAAGTTGGCCGAGGCCGTCGAAGAAGGCGCTCTCGGTGACGATCACATCGCCGTAATTACGAGAGCCTTGGACGTGCTGCCGTCCGCGGTCAGCATCGCCGATTACGAGAAAGCCGAGCGCGTTTTGGTCGGCCATGCCACCAGGCAGGACGCTAAATTCGTTGCCGCGGTGGGTGATCGGATCGCCGACTGCCTCAATCCCGACGGCAACTTCTCCGACGAGGACCGGGCAAGACGGCGTGGACTGGTGCTCGGGAGACAATGTGTCGACGGGATGAGTCGACTCAACGGGTGGCTGGACCCGGAGGCGCGCGCCTATCTGGAGGCCATTACCGCGGCCATTCGGCCGGGTCGCCACCTGCCCGAGGCAAACGATGCGTCGACCGAGCGCGATGATCGCACCCCGTCGCAACGCTGCCACGACGCACTCAAACTCGCGCTACGCCAAGCGCTCTCATCCGGCGAACTCGGAGTCCATCGCGGTGTGCCAGTCACCGTGATCGTGACGACCAAGCTGGCCGAACTCGAGCAGGCCGCCCGTGCCGCTCGCGACCCGAGCATCGCGATGCCGGCGCCGGCCCGCACCGGCGGCAACAGTCGACTCCCCATGCGTGACCTCATCCGCATGGCCGGCGGCAGCATCCACTACCTGGCTATATTCGAGGATCACTCCGAGCGTCCGCTGTATCTGGGCCGAAGCAAACGCATCGCGACCATAGACCAACGCATGATCTGCTATGCCCGCGACGGGGGTTGCACTCGGCCGGACTGCCTTGAACCTGGCTACCATTGCGAAGTCCATCACGGGAACGACTGGGGTCTTGGCGGCCAAACCAACGCCGACGAACTGTACTTCGCCTGCGCGCCAAACCATTCCGAAGCCACATGTGGCAACCTCACCACGACAGTGACCGACGAGGGCCGCCTCGCCTGGAGCGACGGAACAGGACCACCGCGGGTTAACCGCGTTCACCGCCCCGACGAGCTACTCGACGAGGAAGACGACCCCTGATGCTGGGGCTCAGCCAAATCCGGAGATGATCACCGCGTTGCAGTCGGCGGCCGCCCGGCGTAGTTTCGCCGCCTTTTGGTAAGCCTCGGACTCGTACCACGCGCGCGCCGCATCCACCGACTCGAATTCCAGCACGACGGTCTGATCGCCATGCCAGGTACCTTCGAGCGGTTCGGGTGTGGTGTCCACGGCGAGGATGGTGGCTCCGCCCATTGCGGCTCCGGCTGCTTGCCCGTAAGCCTTCATGCCCTCGGAATCCTTGATGGCCTCGGTGAGAATGACATATCCCTTTGGCATAGCTCCGTGAAACTCCTTGCCTGCGTGGTTGTCTGGCTACTTCTCGCTGATGGCCTGCTCGGGGCAGCATTGGATGGCCTCCTGAGCGGCGCCCTCCAATTCCGTCGGCACCTCGGAATCGATCGCTACCGCATAGCCGTCGTCGGTGAGGCTGAACACGTCTGGACACAGCGTCAGGCACATACCGTGGCCGCGACAGCGCTGGTCGTCTACCCGGACTTTCATGCCGGCCTGAACTCCAAGTGCAGCTCGGTAAGGCCGCGCAAGATATACGTCGGAACATATTGGTAACGGCGGTCATTCGCCGGCCCGTGCTCGCGCTCGTTGATCCGGATGTCGGACGTTCGGTCGAGCAGTCGCTCAAGCGCCACCCGCGTTTCGGCGCGTGCCAGCGGTGCGCCCGGACAGCTGTGGATGCCCCGCCCGAACGAAATGTGTTGGCGGGCATTCTTTCTTGCCGGATCGAAGTTGGCGGGGTCCTCGAACCGGCGCGGATCGCGGTTGGCGGCCGCCTGCACGATCATGACGGTGGTGCCAGCGGGCAGGTCGACCCCGCCGATGTTGACGGGCGTCCGGTTCATCCGAAAGTCGCCCTTGACCGGGCTCTCGTGGCGAAGCGACTCTTCGATGAAATTCGGGATCAGGCTGCGGTCCTTGCGTAATTGCGCCTGGATGTCCGGGCGTTCACCGAGCGTCTGCAACGAGGCACCGAGCAGTCGCACGGTGGTTTCCTGACCCGCCGAAAAGACATTGGCTGCAACCCGAGCCACGTCTGAGACCTCGGGAATCGTGCCGTCGGGGTAGGTGGCGGTGGCGAGGCCGGTCAACACGTCGTCGCGGGGCGCGCTGCGCCGATCCCGGACATAGTCGGAGAACAGGCCGTAGAGGAATTCCAGCGGACTGTGCGCCAGCGACTCCGTGCCGGTGCCGCCGACGCCGCCACCCGAGTGCTCGCGGATGCCCTGGACGAACTTGTCGCGATCCTCCATCGGCACGCCGAGCAGGTCGGCGATGACCAGCAGCGTGAACGGGCTGGCGAAGCCCTTGATGAACTCGCCGTGACCCGGCGCCAAGAACTCGTCGAGCGCCTGGTCGGCGAGCACCCACATGGCGTCCTCGTTCTCCTTGAGGCGCTTGGGGGTGATCAGCCGCATCAACAGGGAGCGGTGGTTGGTGTGGGTCGGCGGGTCGAGCGTGGGCAGCTGGTCGCTGAATGGCAGCTCGTCGCGATGTTCTTCGATTAAGTCGGTGATGTCACCGTCTCCGCGGCCTTCGAGACTGACCGGAAAGCCGGGGAACGGCCCGGTCACCGAGTTGCACGATGACCACGTCTCGGCGTCGTTGAGGACGGCGCAGGCTTCGTCCCACCCGGTCACCATCGTCACATCGTGGTGCTTTTCCCGCGTTACCGGGCACTGCTGCCGCAGCGACTCGTAGTAGGGATAGGGGTCCGCGATGAGCTCGCTGCCGCGGAAGAAGTCCAGGTCGGTGAAGTTATTCACCATTTCGCACCGCTCCAATCTCGACCAGTGAGAATGTGCCTCTCAGAGATGAGTATTAGATTTCCATAGAGCGTGCCGCGACGTCAACGCGAGGCGGACGGTACTAGCCGGCGGGTATGAGATCGGCGCCAACCGACGGGCTGGACATCACCCGGCTGCGGAACGTCTCGATCGCCCCGATTGACGATGCGGACACCCCGGCCGCCGCGAGCGCCTGAGCTTTGAACGCCTGAGCCGCGGCACTGAGCCGGTGCTGGACCAGCCCGACGGTGTCGTCCAGCTCGGCCGGCCATGTCTGACCCCACAGCGTGACCTCGGTCGCACCCTGGTCGAGCGCCTGCAGGACGCCTTGACGCACGCGTGAATCGCAGTCGAAGAGGTCCGCGGCGACCGCCAGGGTCTGCGGGGGCCGCCGCTGGCCCGCCGTTGCCAGCGCGTATTCGAGGTCGACGACCTGGGCGCCGAGGATCTGCAACGGCCGTTCATCGGGATGGTCGGCAACCAGAACCGTCACGTCCCAGCCGGCCATCGTCCGGTCGAACAACCAGCCGCCGGCGAACCTGACCACATCGGCGACATCCGCGGCGACAACATCCACCCGGTATCTCACGCCGAGCTCGGCGGTGCCATGTCCCGGGCCAACGACTCCGAGTACTCCTTGAACACCTCGGTCAGCGGTATCGAAGGATTGATCAGCCATGTCGTCTCCATTCCGGTGATGAAGGCAAGGATTTGCACTGCCTTGACGGTCACATCGATATCCATGCGGAATTGGCCAGCTCGCTGACCTCGTCGGATGAGCTCGGTGATGATGTCGATCGCGCCCTGGTAGCGGGCGACGAGGCGATCGTGCAACGGGGCGTCCGGATCGACGTTCTCGGCCAGCAGCACGCTGTAGGTGCCCACCAGTTCGGGCGACCGGTAGAACCGATCGGCCACCGCGGCGATCTCCGAGATCAGGTCGCCGGCCCGGTCGGCGTGCGCGTCGTCATCGGCGTCACGGACGTCGAGAACCGCATGGAGCAGCTGCTCCTTGGACTCGAAGTGATGCAGCAGGCCGGCAGGGCTGACCCCGGCCTCCCCGGCGATCTGGGCCAGCGTCGTACTACGCCACCCGTTGCGGGTCAGCAACCGCTGCGCGACGGCCAGGATCCGCTGTTTGCGATCCTCGCCCTTGGCCCGCAGCGAGTCGTACGGCCGTGTCTGGGGCACCGGACTCCTCTGTCGAAACCAACCAACTGAACACACAGTAGGTTGATTTGGCCGGCCGTGACAAGGGTCTCAACTTGGCGAATTTCGGCCAATGTCAGGCAACAAGTTCAACCAGTGTGGCGTTGGCGGTGCCGCCGCCTTCACACATGGTTTGTAGTCCGTAGCGAATCCCGTTGTCGCGCATATGATGTGCCATCCGGGTCATCAGCACTGCGCCCGAGGCGCCGAGCGGGTGGCCCAGGGCGATGGCTCCGCCGAGCGGATTCAGCCGATCCGGGTCAGCACCGGTTTCGGCGAGCCACGCCAGCGGAACCGGGGCGAAGGCCTCGTTGACCTCGAACACACCGATATCGTCGATCGGGACGCCGGCCTTCTTCAGTACCTTCTCGGTGGCCGGGATGGGGCCGGTGAGCATCAGTACGGGGTCTGCGCCGGTCACAGCGCCGGCCCGGTAACGCACCAGCGGGGCGAGGCCTAGTTCGACCGCCATCTGCGAAGTCATCACCAGCAATGCCGCCGCTCCGTCGGAGATTTGCGACGAGTTGCCGGCGTGGATCACGCCGGCGTCGTCGAACGCGGGCTTCAGGCCGGCCAATTTCTCGACGGTGGTCCCCCGCCGGATGCCCTCGTCCGCCGTGATCGCCTTGTCGTCGACGAAGACCGGAGCGATCTGGTCGGTGAAGGCTCCGCTGTCCTGGGCTGCTGCGGCCCGTTCGTGGGACAGCGCGGAGTACTCGTCGAGTCGGGTGCGGGAAAAACCCCACTTCTTGGCGATCATCTCCGCCGAAAGACCTTGGTTGAATGAGAAATCGTCATAGCGGGCGAGCACTTTGGGACCGTAAGGCTGTCCACTGGCCCGAGCTGAGCCCAGCGGCACCCGGCTCATCACCTCGACGCCGCCGGCCACCACGACATCCTGCTGGCCGCACATCACCGCGTGCACCGCAAAGTCGAGGGCCTGCTGGCTGGACCCGCAGGCCCGGTTGATCGTCGTACCCGGAATGCTTTCGGGCCAGCCCGCCGCCAGCACCGCGTAGCGGCCGATGTTGCTGGACTGGTCGCCGACCTGAGACACGCATCCCCAGACGACGTCGTCGATGACGTTCGGGTCGATGCCGGCGCGCTCCACGAGCTCATTGAGCACGACTGCCGACAGGTCTGCGGCGTGCATGCTCGACAGCCCACCATTGCGTTTGCCGACCGGTGTCCGCACAGCTTCGACGATGACTGTTTCACGCATTTTTCTGCTCCGATCTTGGTACCGCCCATTGACCAGTGAACGCTGCGTCGCGCTTTTCGGCGAACGCGGCATATGCCTCGGCCGAGTCGACCGTGGCGAAATTGCCGACCTGGGCCCGGGCTTCGTTCGCCAGAGCGTCGCGCATGGTCCGGCCGGCGCCCTCGTTCAGCAGCGCCTTGCTGTGCGCCAGCGCGATCGGCGGACCTGCCGCCAGTCGACCGGCCACCTCGGTGACGAACGCGTCGATCTCGGGGGCGGCCACCACCCAGGTCACCAGGTTCAGCGCATGAGCTTCGGCGGCGTCGATCGTCTCGGCCAGCAGCACGAGCCGCTTGGCTTGTTGCAGGCCAACGATTTTCGGCAGCAGCCACGAGCCGCCGAGGTCGACTGACAGGCCCCGCTTGGAGAAAATCTGCGAAAACGTCGACCTCCGGCGTCGCCACTACAGATCGCACCCCAGCGCCAGGTTCCATCCAGCGCCGACCGCCACACCGTTGACTTTGGCGATTGTCGGCACCGGCAACTCGTGCAGCGCCAGCGCCACATCAGTGAGCCGCTGCAGCTTGCGGACGGGATGGCTGTCGTCCGGCGCAGAGATGTCGGCACCCGAACAGAATGCGCCCCCGGCTTCGGTGATCACCACCGCGTGAACACCGCTGTCTTTGCCCGCCGCGGTCAGCGCCTCGGCCTGCGCGATCCACAGCTCACGATTGATCGCGTTCTTGCGACGCGGCCGGTTCAGCGTCAGCGTCCGCACGCCGTCGTGGTCGCCGCACAGCAGCACGGGCTCTTCGGACATTAGCGCCGCTCCTCCTGCCCTTTTTCGATCGCACTGCTCTGTCTATCGTCGCCGGCGCGCATCAGGAGTACGCCGCTCCGATGGCGCCCTGTCCCCGCAACCTGTCGATCTCGTCTGCGGCGACCCCGAGTTCGGCGAGCACCGAATCGGTGTGTTGCCCGAGTCCGGGCACCGCACCCATGGGGATCGGATAGCCGGAGATGACGGGCGGCGGCAGCAAGGCCTGAATAGGGCCGGCCGGTGTGTCGACCTGCCGCCAGCGGTCCCTGGCCGTCAACTGTGGGTGCACCAAAACCTCGCTGGGCCGGTTGTATCGCGCGTTCCCGATTCCGGCGGCGTCCGCCGTTTTCTGCACATGGTCCAGGTCGTGCGCCGCACACCAGTCGCCGATTGCCTCATCCAGGATGGTGCGGTGCGCGCAGCGACCGGAGTTGTTGGCAAACCTGGGGTCTTCGGCAAGATCGTCACGCTGGATGATCTGTCGCGAAAGCCGTTGCCATTCAGCATCGTTCGTGGTCCCCAAGACGACGGTCTGGCCGTCTGCGGTGCGGTAGGCGCCGTAGGGCGCCACCGCCGGTGAACTCATCCCCAACGGTATCTGGTCGACGCCCGAGTGCTGGGTGTAGGTCAGCGGGTAGCCCATCAGATCGGTCATGGTGTCGAACAGGCTGACCGCGACCGTGTTGCCGTGGCCGCCGGAGTCCGGCCCGGCGTCGCGGGAATACAGCAGCGCCAGGATCGACAACGCCGAATACAGTCCGGTGCTGATGTCGGCCATCGGCGGCCCGGGCTTGGCCGGCGCATCAGCTTGGCCCGTCACCGCGCATGCGCCCGACTCTGCCTGGGCCAGCAAGTCGTAAGCCCGCTTGTGCGACAACGGCCCACCGGGGCCATACCCGTCGATTTCGACCGCGATCACATCCGGGTGGAGTTTCGCCATGTCGGCCGGCCCTACACCGAGCCGAGCCGTAGACCCGGGAGCGAGGTTGGACACCAGCACATCAGCACGCTCCAGCAGACGATGCAATAGCTCCAGACCGGCCTCGGTTTTCAGATCGAGCGTCACCGATTCCTTGCCGCGGTTCGCCCAGACAAAATGCGCGGCAAGGCCGTTCACGACATCGTCGTAATACCGGGCGAAGTCGCCGCCCCTGGGGTTTTCCACCTTGATCACCCGCGCCCCGAAATCGGCGAGCACTCGCGTGCACATCGGCGCGGAGACCGCCTGCTCCAAGGCCACCACCGTGATCCCGGCCAGCGGCCCACCCGTTTGCGGCATCACATCAGTAACTTCTCGGCAATCCCAGCACGTGTGAGGCGAGGAAATTCAGGATCATCTCCTGGCTGACCGGCGCGATCTTCATCAGCCGCGCTTCCCGGAAGTACCGGGCCACGTGGTACTCCTCGGAATAGCCCATGCCGCCGTGTGTCTGCAGGGCCCGGTCGGCTGCGGTGAAACCGGCATCGGCGCAGAGGTATTTCGCCGTATTGGCTTCCCGCCCACAGGGTTTGCCGTTGTCGTACAGCCAGGTCGCTTTGCGCAGGATCAACTCGGCGGCGTCGAGCCGGGCAAGCGAATCGGCCAGCGGGAACTGGATGCCCTGGTTCATGCCGATCGGACGGTCGAAGACGTGGCGTTCGTTGCCGTATTTGACGGCCTTCTCCAGGGCCACCCGGCCGATGCCCAGCGCCTCGGCGGCAATCAGCATCCGCTCCGGGTTGAGGCCGTCCAGAATGTACTGAAAGCCCTTACCCTCCTCGCCAACTCGGTCTTCGATGGGAATGTGTAGATCGTCGATGAACACCTCGTTGGAGCTGACCGCATTGCGGCCCATCTTGCGGATCGGCCGCACGTCCACCTTGCTGCGGTCCAGATCGGTCAAGAACAGCGTCATCCCGTCGGTCTTCTTGGTGACCTCGGCGTAGGGCTGCGTTCTGGTGAGCAGCAGGATCTTTTGCGACTCGAGCGCCTTGGAGATCCACACCTTGCGGCCGTTGACGACGTAATGGTCGCCATCACGCTTGGCGAAAGTCGTGATGCGTGAAGTATCCAGGCCTGCACCGGGTTCGGTGACCCCGAAGCACACGTGCAGATCGCCGGTCGCCACCAGCGGCAGGGTGCGGGCCTTGAGCTCATCCGAGCCGTGCTTGACCACCGGCTGCATGCCGAAGATCGACAAGTGGATGGCGCTGGCGGCGTTCATCGCACCACCCGCTCTGGAGACTTCCTCGGCCAGCAAAGTGGCCTCGGTGATGCCGAGCCCGTGTCCCCCGTACTCCTCGGGGATCGTCATGCCCAGCCAGCCGCCGCTGGCGATCGCCTGATAGAACTCGGTCGGAAACTCGTGCGCCTGGTCTTTTTCCATCCAGTAGTGGTCGTCGAACTTCGACGCCAGCTCGGCCACCGATTTGCGGATCAGCTGTTGGTCGTCGGTCAGCTCGAAATTCATTCCCGCCACAGCTCTCCTCTTCACCTAGCGCGAGCAGACGCAGAATCGCACAATTACCTGCCGGATAATGCGATTCTGCGTCTGCTCGCCAGCGGGTGGGACCTACCCGCACCTCCGGTGGGCGCGTCAGTCCTTGTTGCCGGTCAGGTTTTTCGCGCTGGCGGCGAAGTCCGCGAACGACGCGGCCGCCTTGTCGCCCCTGTCGTGGCTGAGCGCCCGGATCGAAACATCATGGCCCTCAGCCGCTTTGCGCAACGCACCTACCGTGGCCTGCGCTTCAGTGATATGGCTGAACGGGTCGAACGAATACCAGCGCATCGCATTCTGGTACGACATCTTCTTGATCTCGTCGTCGGGCACGCTGTTGGCCGACAGCACCTCCCACAGTTCTTCGGGCGCGCCCGGCCACATCGAGTCGCTGTGCGGGTAATCGGCCTCCCAGCAGATGTTGTCGATGCCGATCATGTTGCGCAGCTTGACACCGACCTTGTCGCTGATGAAACAGGTCAGGAAGTGCTCGCGGAAAACCTCGCTGGGCAGCTTGCCCTTGAAGTTCTGATGCGTCCACGTCGAGTGCATCTCATAGGTCCGGTCGGCCCGCTCCAAGAAGTACGGAATCCATCCGGTGCCGCCCTCGGACAGGGCGACCTTCAGGTCCGGGTATTCCTTGATCGGCTTGGACCACAACAGGTCCGCGGCGGCCTGCACGATGTTCATCGGCTGCAGCGTGATCATCACGTCCATCGGCGCATCGGGAGCTGTAATGGCGAGTCGACCGGAGGATCCGATGTGGATGTTCATCACGGTATTGGTGTCGCACAACGCTTCCCAGAGCGGCTTCCAGTAGTCGTCGTGGAAGCTGGGGTAGCCCATCGCGGCCGGATTCTCGGTGAAGGTCAGAGCGTGCACACCCTTCTTCGAGACGCGCCGCACCTCGGCGGCGCACGCCTCGGCGTCCCAGATCACCGGTATCGCCATCGGGATGAACCTGGCCGGGTACGCGCCGCACCATTCCTCGATGTGCCAGTCGTTGTAAGCCTGTACCAGCGCGATGGAGAAGTCGTGGTCCTCGGTGGCGAACAGGCGTGCGGCAAAGCCCGGGAACGACGGGAAGCAGATCGACGCAAGGATGCCGCCGGCGTTCATGTCCTTGATCCGCTCGTCGACGTTGTAGCAACCCGGGCGGATCTCGTCGAGTCCCTGGGGCTCCAGCCCGTACTCCTCCTTGGGACGACCGGCCACCGCGTTCAGCGCGACGTTGGGGATGATCGTGTCGCGGAACTGCCAGGTATCGGAGCCATCCTCGTTGTGCACCAGGCGTGGGGCGTCGTCGACGTATTTCTGCGGCAAGTGGTCCTTGAACATGTCCGGTGGCTCGACGGTGTGGTCGTCGACGCTGATCAAAATCATGTCGTCTTTGTTCACTGCCCGGTCCTCTCAATCGGGGGCGTTCGGGGCCCACCTGGTCATCGGCTCGCGGTTATCCCTGATTGTTGCGAACCTGTGGTCGGCCCGTCGACGAATCGCTTTCGCCGCGACTTCTCCCGTGTTATGAAAACTAGCTTCTCGATTCCCGAGAATCAACATCTTGAGACTACCCCCGGCACGGTCAGGCTCGGGTTGGGGTAGTTGGCGCGGCGGCCCGAGCAGACAATGTCGCCGCAGGTGAAACACAAATATTGACCAATCCTTCCGTTCGTGGAAACCTATTGATCAAATATGAGAATCTGATTCTCGTTCCAGGAGGCCGCATGCGTCTGTCCCCGTTGCCGGCGGACCAGTGGGACGACGCTGCCCGGCACGCGGTTTCCGGGATGCTCCCCGAGGAGCGGCGCAATCCTCACGACGCCGGCACCCTGCTGTCCACCCTGGTGCGTCATCCAAAGCTGACCCGCGCGTATCTGCGCTTCAGCTCATACCTGTTGTACGGGTCGACGCTGCCGCCCCGTATCCGCGAGCAAGTCATCCTGCGCGTCGCGCATCGTCGCGGCTGCACCTACGAGTGGACGCACCACGTGGAGATAGGCAAAGAAGTCGGACTGTCTGACGCCGACATCGAAGCCACGCGATCCGGCAATGCGGACAACGACTTCGACCGCGCGTTGATATGCGCCGTCGACGAGCTCGACGAGAAGACCAACATCTCGGATCAGACCTGGGCGACCCTGAGCGAGCGGCTCGATGAGCAACAGCGGATGGACTTGGTCTTCACCACCGGCAACTACGTCGCACTTGCGATGGCCATCAACACTTTTGGCGTCCAGGTCGAAGGCGACCACGGCGACGAAACAGAAGAGAGGTAGTACGTTGGCGCACTTCACCAAGCCGGACGCCGGCAGTTGGACCGAGAATTACCCGGAGCTCGGCACCGCGCCGGTGGATTACACCGACTCGATCGATCCGGCGTTCTTCGAAGCCGAGCGCGATGCGATCTTCAAGCGGACCTGGCTCAAC
>NZ_DASXEP010000125.1:0-4714 GCF_036490025.1 Mycobacterium sp.
CGAGCCCGGCGTCGTAGGAGCGCCGCCCAAGGTCCTCGACGAGTTCGCGCAATTGGGCGTCGTCGTCCCGGGCGTCGGTCGCGGCAAATACCCCGCCGGCCAGGGCGCTCAACGCAGCCCCATTCCGCGGGCGATGACGCCACGCAGCACCTCATTGGTGCCGCCGCGCAACGTGAACATCGGTTTGTGCAGCCACGCGGTGTTCAGCAGTGTCGCCAGTTCGGAATTCGGCGGTACCGACTCGAGCAGATCGGCGATCAGCTGGACGGACTCGGCTTCGAAACGGGTGCCGAGGTCCTTCACCAGCGCCGCCTGATTCGCAGCGTCACCGCCGTGGGTGAGCGTGCGGGCCACCGACAACGACAGCTGCCGCAGCGAGATCAGCCGCGCCATCAGGTCGCCGACGTCGGCGGCGGTGCGGTCATCGAGCGCCGGCCCGCGACGGAGTGCGCGGATGGCGGCGAACAGCAGGGGGCCGGTGGACAGGATGCGTTCGGGCCCGCTGCGCTCGAACGACAACTCGGAGGTGACCTGCTGCCAGCCGTTGCCCACCTCGCCGAGTACGTCGGCATCGGGAACGAAGACCTGCTCGAACAGGACCTCGTTGAAGTGGTGCGCCCCGGACATCAAGAGGATGGGCTCGATGCGGACACCGTCGGCGTCGCACGGCACCAGGAATTGGCTGAAACCGGCATGTCGGTGTTGTGGATCGGGCGGGCTGGTGCGAGCCAGCACGACGACCTGGTGCGCAAGGTGGGCCCCGCTGGTCCACACCTTCGAACCAGAGAGCAGCCAGCCGCCGTCGGTGCGGGTGGCCTTGGTTTGCACGGCAGCTAGATCGGATCCGGCGCCGTGCTCGCTCATGCCGATCGACGAATAAAGCTTGCCCGCAACGATCTTGGGCAACAGCTGTTCGCGCTGCTGCTCGGTGCCATAGGTCAACAGAGCAGGCGCGACCTGGCGGTCGGCGGTCCAGTGCGCGGCCACCGGCGCACCCGCCGCGATCAGTTCCTCGGTCACCACGTAGCGGTGCAGGTGCCCCAGCCCGTGGCCGCCGTATTGCTGCGGGATAGTGAGGCCGATGAAGCCGGCCGTGCCCAGCCGCGCGGAGAAGTCTTCGTCCCATCCGGCCAACCACGAGTCGACGCCGGGCTGCCAGCCGAATTCGGCGCGGTCGAACTGTAGGAAGTCACGCACGGCCGACCGCAGCTTGACCAACTCTGGCTCGCGCGCACCGTCCTGCACAGTGCGAGGATCGGGGCTACCCACAGGTCGTTGACCTTCCGCCGTCGCTGCGTTGAAATCAGGAATGCTATAACTATATAGCGCATTAGTAGCGCGATGGACCCGGCCACCAGACCGAAGCGAGGCCCGATGACGCAGGTCGTCTCGATTGGTACCTACCTCCCGCCGTGGACCGTACGCGACCGGCGGGTCAAGGGGCCCGACGAGGACGCGTTGACCATGGCCGTCGCCGCCGGCCGCGCGGCGGATCCCGGCGCCACCGCCCAGCGGGTGGTGCTGGTGTCTCGCGACTTTCCGCTGCTCGAGGGCGGTAACGGCGCGGTCCTATTGGCTGCTCTGTCGCTTCCCGCCGACGTGCCCGTCACCGAGGTGCTCGGCGGTGCCCCCGCGGTGCTCGACCAGATCTGCGGCGCCGGCGACGGCACCCTGGTGATCGCCGCGGACGACAACGACCTCATGGCCGGGTCCGGGGGCGTTCTGACCGGTGCATCGGGCACGAACCTGAAACCGGCGGCCCGGCAGACCCGCAGCCTGCCCACCGTCACACGCGGCGAGGACGGCGTCCGGCGCGAGTACGGCGACCCTCGTCTGCAGCGTGAAGTCGGGGTCAAGTCGACGGTTGCGCGGCTCGGCCTGACGAACGCGCACCCGGTGGCGGCCCTCGTCGGGGTGAAGGCCAAAGAACTCGGCGGCGACCTCGGCGCGAAGGGCGCGCTCGAGCAACCGCTCTCGTCGGCGTCCGGCGTCATCCGGGCGTTGGCCGACCTGATCGAGCAGGCGCACGGCGGCGGACTGCTGATCGCCGTCGAACAATCCAGCGTGACGGCGGCCGGCGTGACTGTCTCGCCGGACGACACCACGATCACCCGCAACGAGTCGGCGGCGGGCGAGCTGCCGAAGTTTCGCACCGCTGTCGGCACCGGCATCCCCATTTCGCTGCCCGCGTATGCGCGCGCGTTTGAACCCAAGTTGCGATGGGAGGCGGCGGTATTCGACGAACGGCCCGGCATAGATGCAGCTCCCCAGTTCCCGCCCCGTGCTCGGGTCGACGACGATGGCGTGTTGGTCACCGACTACCGGCTCGAGCCGCTGCCGCGCACCGGGACGATCTACACGCAGACCACGATTCAGATCCCGGTACCCGACCTGCCCAGCCCGTACTCGATCGCCGTCGTGCAACTCGACGGCAGCCCCGTGCGTGTGCTGATGAAGGTCACCGGCGTCCCGGCAGGCACGGCCACTATCGGACAAGGTGGCGCGGTTGTGCTGCGCAAGATCGCCGATCGTGCGGGCGTCCCGGATTACGGGTATGCGTTCCACCCGACGGAGGGAGTTCGGTCATGAGAAGAGTCGCCATGGTTGGGGCGGGGATGACACCGTTCGCCGAGCACTTCCAGCTCGGCATCAAGGACCTGATCCCGATGGCCTACGCCGAGTGCGTCGCGAACGTCGACAAAGGCATCACGAAGTCGGACATCCAGGCGGCGTGGTTCGGTGAGCTGTCCACCACCGATGGGTTCCCGTCGGGTATTTTGGCCGACACGCTGGACCTCACCGACATACCGGTTACTCGAGTCGAAAACGCCTGTGCAACAGGCAATGACGCCATTCGTAACGGAACCTTGGCCATCGCGTCGGGATTGTACGACGTGGTGCTGGTGGTCGGAGCGGACAAGGTGCGCGAGACGGCGTCCAACACCACGTTCTGGGACTGGGCCGCGATGACGCGCGACAATGCTTGGGACTATCCGCTCGGGCTGGTCGCTCCGGCCAACTTCGCGTTGCACGTCAACCGTTATCTGCACGAGTCGCCGGCCACCAAGGAACACATGGCGATGGTGGCCGTGAAGAACCACTTCCACGCGGTCAAGAACCCGAAAGCCCAACTGCGCTATGAGATCACCGTCGAACAGGCGCTGGCCGCCCCGATGGTGGTCGACCCGTTCGGCCTGTACGACTGCACCCCGCAGAGCGACGGCGCCGCAGCGGTCATCCTGGTGGCAGAGGACGTCGTGGACCGCTACACCGATCGCCCAGTCTGGGTGCGCGGGGTGGGGTTGGGCATGGACCGCGTCATGCATCAGCACAAGGCCGACATGACGACGTTCCCGCCGACCGTCCGCGCCGCGAAGGCGGCGATGACGATGGCAGGCGTGACGCCGCGCGACGTCGACGTCGCCGAGGTCCACGACTGCTTCACCGGGGTCGAGTTGATCAGCTACGAGGATCTCGGCTTCGCCAACCGCTTCGAGGCCTACAAGCTGGTCGAGGGTCGCGAACACTATGTGGGAGGGTCGATTCCGATCAATCCGAGCGGGGGGCTGAAGGCCAAGGGGCACCCGCCGGGTGCCACCGGGGTGGCGCAGTGCTACGAACTGTTCAACCAGCTTCGCGGCGAGGCCGAGAATCAGGTCGACGGCGCGCGAGTCGCGTTGGCGCACAACATCGGCGGACCGACTGCGGTCTCCGCGGTCACCATCCTTTCCAGCGAGAAGAACTGACGGGACATTGCATGACCACTTCCGAGATCGCCACTCTTTCCGGCTACGAGCAGTTCGCGCCGTGGCTGCTGGTCGAAAAGCGCGGCAACGTCCATGTCGTCAGCATCAACCGGCCCGAGGCTCTCAATGCAGTCACCGAGGAGGTGCACCACGCGTTCGCCACCATCTGGAAGGTGCTCGACGCCGATGATGACGTGCGTGCCGTCGTGACAACCGGTGTGGGCAAGGCATTCTCGGCCGGCGGCGACATGGTGATGTTCGGCCGGCTGATCGAAGATCAGGAAGCGCGCACTTTTCAGATTCACGAAGCCCGAACGGTCTTCCTCGAGGTGATCAACTTCCCCAAGCCGCTGGTGTCGGCGGTCAACGGACCCGCGGTGGGTCTGGGTTGCTCGATCGCCCTGCTGTCCGACTTGCTCGTGATGGGGGAGAGCAGCTACCTGGCCGATCCGCACGTCGCGATCGGGCTGACAGCGGGTGACGGTGGCGCGGCGATGCTGCCGCTGCTCATCGGGATGATGAAAGCCAAAGAGTATGTTCTGCTTGGGGATCGAATCACCGCGCCGATCGCGGAGAAGCTGAACTTGGTCACGAAAGTGGTCGCCGACGACACGGTGCTCGACGAGGCGCTTGCGCTCGGTGAGCGGTTCGCCGCCCTGCCGCCACAGGCGCTGCGGTCGTCGAAGGTAGCACTGAACATGCACTTGGCCCGCGCGGCGCAGGGGGTGCTCGAGTACGCGCTAGCCGAGGAGCTCACCTCGTTCTCGACCCCGGAGTTCAAGGAGCGGGTCGCCGCGTTCCGGGCCCGCGCGAAGAAGTAGGGGACTCGTCCGACGCTGCGGCGCAACGGCGTTCGGCTACGTGCGCCGGTTGCGCGAACGCGAAGTCTTGGGGGCGGCTCGACCACCGATCGCGTCGAGGCGAGCGAGGATGTCGAAGGCCTCCCCGAAAGATCGTGCGAGGTCGTC
>NZ_DASXEP010000149.1:0-4434 GCF_036490025.1 Mycobacterium sp.
TCCTCCACAGAGGACGGCACCGGCTCGGACACCAGCCCATGATCACAACAACACCCGCAAGATCAAGCCGACACACCGGCCGAACGACCTACCGGCCACATCAAGCCTGACACCGACCTCGGGGGCGGCTGAATAGCTACGATTCATCCGGAGTTGCCGGGCAATAAATGGCGCAAGCTGAAGTACAACATCGCGGCTGCCGAAGAACATGGCGCGAGCACGTTGCTCACTTTTGGGGGGGCGTACTCGAATCACATCAGAGCAACTGCGGCAGTTGGCCGCTACTTCGACTTCAAGACCATCGGAATTATTCGTGGCGAAAGGCAAAGCACACTTAACGACGTGCTTGCGTATGCCACAAGCTGCGGAATGCAACTTTTTTATATGAATCGCACCGAGTACCGACAGAAGACCAATCCGTCAGCCATCGCAGACCTCCGGGCACGCTTCGGGGACTTCTACCTGATCCCAGAAGGCGGGAGTAACGCTCTAGCAGTCAAAGGCCGCAGCGAGCTGGTGAATGAAATCGATGTTGACTTCGACGTCGTTTGTTGTCCGTGCGGTACAGGCGGCACACTCGCTGGAATCTCTGCGGCGCTTCATCATGGACGGGCGACCGGCATATCGCGCTTGCTGGGCGGGTGCGTTCGCCGCTGGCGCAAGCATCGTAGCCGCCCAAGAATAAGAAATGGGAGTTTCGCCAGGTCACACCTTGAAATAGAACTCGCGTAACGCGCTCTTCGAAGTAGATGCCGCAGTCAAAGTCAGCTCCCAATCGCCAGTGTTGATATTGGAATCTTTATCAAATCCTAGCCATCGCCCAGCCATTCTACTTCCTGTGGGATCTATCAAGAGTTGGACGGCGCCACGATACACCGCACCCTTGTAGTACCCCGTTGGTGAGGTTCGCTCGACCCACGTTCCAGTCACGACGGAATCGCTGACCGAGAGATCAAAAGTCAAAAGCGACCTAATGAGTTCGGTAAACTTTGACCGGATATGTGATTCTCCTGCTGGTTCAGTACGACGTAGTGCTCACCGATTAATTCACTCTGACGTCCCGAGCTGTAATAGATGTAGCGGCTGCGCCAGACTCCAGTGAGATGGCGGTCTCCCGCGGACGGCGGAGCCGCTTCCTCCGCGTCAGCTTCGAGGGTCGAGATAGTTGGGGCCACTGCTGCCAACGACAGTCCAGCCGCTAGCTTGAGGAGCAGCGCGCGCCGGTCGATATTGGTCATGTCGACCTGCTGAGCCAAGGTCGCGCTCAATCGTCCGAATTCGTGTACATCCATCTCGTCCAGTCTTTCCATCAGGGTCTCCAAGTCCGGCCCCGTACCGTGATCCGTCCGATAGGTGGCCACTTCCTCAAGGACTTCCCGCACCCGGTTGAGTTCCCCGCGAGCACCGTGTGCCACGTCTCGGTGTCGGAAGTCGGCGTGATCCAACACCAGGTCTCCGACACTGCACTCATAGAGCTCGGCCAGGCGGCCGAGCACGTCTAGCGAAGGTGCGTAACCGGTCTCGCTCGGCCAGTTCTCCCAGTACGAGAAGTTCTTGAAAGTCTTGGAATCGGCCGGCCACCGTCTGTTCCAATGCTCGGCCGCGTCGCGTTGACTCCAATCGCGAACCATTCGCAGCGCAGCGCGCATGTTCAGGTGATATCGCTCGCAGAAGACAGCAGCGATCTCAACCCAGGTCTTGTGCTGAGCGCGCAACTCGGCTGATAGTTGCCGATGCTCCTGTCGCTGGCTACGAAGTGCGGACGGCATGGCGGGTATCTCCTCTCCGAACGGGCACAGACCGTAACGGGCACAGACCGTATCGCCTCCAGGATGTCGCAGAATGTCCCGATTGAACAGGGACACCTGGTCCTCCAAGATCACGGTTTCGCTGGGTGTATTCGCTAACACACATGCGGTTTCCTAGCTCTACGCAGCACACGAGGTGCGAAACGCCAGAAACCATGAGATCCGACGGCCGGGCGGGGTCTTTGCTGTCCCCGGTGCGGGATGCAGGTCCACAGAAGACGTACCGGAAGGGGCAGCCGTGCCACCGAGACACCTGCGACGACGTGCGGCAACTGCCGCCGGTGTAGTCGTGATCGACACGCTGCCGGTCGTCGCGATGACTGATGCCCGCACCCGTCGCGTGCACCTGGTGCCCGATGCGGCCTTCGCCGCTGGTCGCGCGAATGCGAGGCGCTGTGTGACGGTATGTGGCGTCGCGGTCTTTGCGGCGAGCGTGACTACCCCGGAAGCCGCGTGAACTCGCGGCCGGTCTATGACCGGTGGCGTGATGTCCGGAGTGTCCATATCTCCGATGGCGCTCGGGTTGAGCAGGTCGAGGTGGCCAAGGAGCACGGGGCGCTATCGCACCGGTTGGGTAAGCGAGCCGAGGTGATCGGCCGGAGTCGGAGCAACCGATTGCGGGAGCGTTTCGACGGTGAGGACAAGTCGGTGAGTATCCGCCCGCACCTGGTGCGGGTGGTCACTGCCGACGGTCTCGTCGAGGAGCTGGTGCGGCTGCGGTGCGACCAGCTGGCCGCGCTTCGGTCACCTGGTGAGGGGCCACGGTGAGCGATCAAGTGAGACTAACGATTGAAAAGACAGACGACCCGTGGATTGACGCGTATCTCGCTTTCCGCGGGGCGGTGCTGGATGGCGAGTTGAAGACGGTCGCTGACGTTGAGGAATACGCGCATGAGGCCCAGCGTGGCCTTCCTGCTGGTGGGCCGTCGATACCGGCGGCGATGTTCATTACCGCCGATGTCGCTGTCACGTTCGCCGGGGAGTCGTTCCCGGTGCTGATGACTGCACTGTGGACCCCGCACGAGGCTAGGGGCCGAGAGTCGTGAGGCAGCCCAAACCTGCATCCGCTGGCAGTCGACGCTCACCAAACTCGGCCGTCTCGATGCGGCCTGGCGCTACATCGCCGACATCAACGACAACACCCATGATGGTGAGTCGACGCCATGACCGGACCGAGGACTCGTTGCTTGGCGCCGACATCCGCCGGTGGATCGGGATACGCCCGGGTCAGCCTCGGTGGGGTGACAAAGCTCGATGACCGGTGGCTCGACGGCGGCGGTGGGGATGTCCGCCGCCGAGTTCGTAGCCGTCCTGTCACTGGCCGAAGACTCCGGCCCGCGGTGACGCGGGTGTCGCACCAAAGAGCCCCGACCGGCCGCCGGTTGAGCATCGCCCCCGTCATAGTCAAGCTCCCGGCGGCCGGTCGGATCCATCTGCTTGCCATATGATTGGAGGTACCTGTTTTGTCCGAGATCTGGTGCACCGCGCTCGCGAACTGTTTTCTCGTCAACGCAAATGCAGGCAACAACGTCGCGAACGATGAACTCATCGCCGAGTTGTTGCGCCGCCAGCGACGTCTCCGCGAGCAGCGGAACTCTCACCACCTGCCTACCGATGTGGAGGCTTTGCATGGACGTCACGCCCGGCCGGTGGGGTGTACCGGCCGAACCTCATGAAACATTGCCGTCCTGCTCAATGGTCCTCACCTCAGGTGATCTGCTCGTGGCGAAGATCACCAGTCTGGACGGCATGCTGTACGGAATGGTCACCTATGTCACCGACGACGGCGCACCGCGCTACTGGGGAACTTGGACGCACTTTCTCGGGCAGACGTGGCAGCGGACCCTGAACCTGCCCAGCCCTTTGTACGAGCCGCTGATCACCGCGCGTCAGCCCAGTGCTCTCGTCCAGCGCCTGGGCCGGATCGCCCGTATTGACCCCGCCACGATCGTTGCCACCATGTCCGCCCAAGACCCGGTGCTGCTTGCCGAATATGCCAAGGTACTGGACCTGCTCGCGGCCTGGTGCGGCGTCGACCAGGGCGCCTTCGGCATATACGGGTCGGCCATGTATAAGCCTACATCCACGACGACTACCACCCCGGCAACATCTGGGACTGCGTGGGCTGGCGCTGGTCCGGGCACTGGAAAGACGACGGCGCCCAACGCTACATCGACCGGGTACATCACTACCTCGACACCAAACCCTGGCGGGACTGGACCAACGAACGCCGCTAAGTGCTCGACAACCGCAGTTCTCGGAACCTGGACCAGGCTCGGTGGGGAACGAGGCGGTTCAGCTTTGCCACACAGCCGTGCAGGGCGAACAACGTAATCCAGGAACCGTGGATCTTCCTGGTGCCACCGGCGTCCGCGACGAGGCGGGCGATGTCTGCGCAGCGACAATATCTTTCTGACAAGGGATTCTCCGTGCCCCCATCGCACCGTGCTCGGGTGTCCGCTCCGCGACCCGTCACGCCATCCCGCCGCTGGTGCGAGGTTATTCTGAACGTCACTCCGCATCTCTCAACGATATTTGGTGGCAGATTCGTAGGTGAGGAACGTAGGTCAGTTGCGTCGTGCGAGTGACACGGTGCACCGATGTGGATGGGACGGAGAGGGTGGCG
>NZ_DASXEP010000156.1:0-46165 GCF_036490025.1 Mycobacterium sp.
GCCCACTCCGTGAGGCGGAGACACGGCTTGGCGCAGACCGATTCAGTTGGCGGAGTCGCTGCCATCTCCGGATCGGAACCAAGCGGTCATCGATCTCGGATAGCTCTAAGCAGGACCATCCAAGAAAACGTGTATTGCCCCACCTCCTCCCGGCACACCCGCCGTGGAGGCTTCGAAGAGAGGAGCATTGCCCGACGAAACCGTCGGAGAGGCACCCCTCTCGACAGAGCTTTGGCACTGCACGGCGTATCCGGAAATTCCGGAAGCCACTTGGGCTCAACCCTTAAGCCGGGAGGAGCTGTCCTGACCCTGGGCGTCTTTCGACGTTCGAGGTCAGTGGCCTGTGTCCGCGCAGACGCCTCACCTAGCGAGGTGCATATAACGCCTGTGCGAGGTCATGGTGGCAGCGGTACGGTGCGCCGTCAACGCAACGGCCGTTAGGATGTCGTAAAGATTTGCCATGTCGGCGCCTATATCGGTCGGCCGACGGCGTTCGCGGCGACAAAAGTTAACTACGTGAACGTTCGTCGCGCTCGCAGCGAACTTCGGGCTGGTTTAGTCGGGCTTCTTCTCGGCCACCGCTGCGCTGAGTCCCTCGGCGAGGTCGTCGCGGGTCAGTTCCTTGAATCGGCGCAACTGGTCGTCGCTGAACTCGTCGAAGTCGCTGGCCAACACCGCGTCGAGGTCCTCGTCATCGAGCCGGAAGCTACGGTGATCGCGCGCCTTCTCCACCACGTTGCGTACGAAGCCGGCATTTCCCAGCGTGTCGATACCGCGGATCAGGTCGCCGTCGGGCGAGATCGTCTCATCGTCATAGAACCTGGTGTAGGACGGCAGCAAGACGTCGACCGCGTCATCGGTGATGACGTCCTCGTTTTCCCGCCCCATCAACTGGGTCAGCGCGATGAGCTCTTTGGGGTTGTAGCTGTAGAACTCGATGACGGTGGAAAACCGGCGTCGCAGGCCCTGGTTGACTTCCAGCATCTTGTCCATCGCTTTGGCGTAGCCGGCTCCGAAGACCACCAACTCGTCGCGGTGATTCTCCATGTAGAGCAGCAAAGTGTTGATGATCGCATTACCGTAGGCGTCGCCGGTGGAATAGCCGCTCTCGTGCAGGTTGTGCATCTCATCGAAGAAGACCGCCCCGCCCAGCGCCTCCTCGAGCATCTCCTCGGTGTTCTTTTCCGCGTCAGCCATGTAGCGGCCCAACAGTTTAGCGCGGCTGGTCTCCACCACCAGCGGCTTGCGGAGCACGGTCAGGCCGCACAATTGCTTCGAAAATGCCCGCGCCACAGACGTTTTTCCGGTGCCGGGCGGCCCCAACAACAACGTGTGCCGCGACGTCACCGGAACCGGGAGCCCCATTTTCGCGCGGGCCAGGTTGACCTTCGTCGTCGACTTGATCAGCTTGATTTCCCGCTTGGCGTGATCCATGCCGAGCATCGCGTTGAGCTCGACATCACCTTCGTCCAAATACTTCTTGGCCATCTCGGCATGACGGGCGGACTCCGCCTCCTCGCGGGTCGGCGCGCTGTCGACATCCCACGGGTCCGTCCTGGCTTCGATGGTTTCCGGATCTGTCAGCACCAGCCGATAGTTGGCGTTGTCCAACGCCTCGCGGGCCGGCGTGAACTTGGCATCGCGTGAGTAGACCCGGCGTAAGCATTCCACCGCTTCTTCTTCGCGGCCCATGTGCCGAAAGCACATTCCTTGGGTGTACATCGCGACGTTGGCCGCGCTGGGCACCCGGTCGCCCTCGATCGCTTCCTGAGCGCGACGGGTCGCTTCCTCGAACACCCCGAGGGAAGCGAGCGCGGTGGTGGCCATCGCCGCCCCGGCAGCCTTCAGTTCGGGGTGACGCCAGCCGGCGCCGGGCGGGAATTGGACGAGCACGTCCGGCCAGCGTCCGGTGCGGAAATGCAACAACCCCCGTACGTACTTGATCAACTCCTCATCGGAGGCGTGCCGTGGCGTAATCGAATCCAACAGCTCCGCGGCTTCCGTGTACCGCTTCGCCTCGGTGAGAGCGGCCGCGTAGCCGGCAGCCAACGACTCCACGCTGGTGACTGCCAGCTTGAGGAACATTCCGTCGGAGATCTCGGGTCGGAATTCCAACTCCGTCAAGCCGAGTCGCCGGATCTCCCAGCCGAAGGTCTTGACGGATTGCCATGCACCGGTGAGCACTTCGATGGTCTGGTCACCGGCCAGCAGCCGCGCCAGCCAGCCGTCGCACATCTGCGGGTCGAGACTGGTGGCCGTCGTGAACATTCGCAGGGCCACTTGCGGATTGTGGCTGGGCTGAAGCCCGTTGACCGAAATACCGGACGCAAGGAGCCCCGCGACCATCGCGTTGCGGGAGTCCGGCGCGTTGGTCAGCGGTCGGGTCATCTTGTCATCGTAAGGCTTCGGCCGCGCCTGCCTGTTGCCCTGCCACTGCGCCAACCGGAACCCGGATGTCCTCGCTGTGGCCCAACGTCCGGCTCGGCATCGGCAGCGGCCGGCGCGACGTCGGCGCCGGGAGGCTGGCAGCCACCGCGCCAAGCTGGCGCCCGGTGAGCCGATTCAGTCCGCTGAAAGCCTCTTTACGCAGGCGCTTGTCGCTGTGGTAGCGCACCCACACCGACACGTCAGCCTCATGACCCTCCGCGATGATGCGGATCGTCAGCACGGTGACGTCGGCGTCAGTGAGCCACAGCTCCTCGAGTGTCTCGCTGGTGATGTCTCCAGGTGAAACCCAGAAGCTGGTCACGTAGCCGTCCGGGGTCTTCAGGTAGCGCCAGAAGGGCCGAACGTGCGCCGGTTGCAGACCGGCCAACACGGCGTCGTCCACCTCGACGATCTCGTCGGCGGTCAGCGGCCTGGCGGCGCAGTTCCGACCGTCGAGATCATGTGCCAGCCGCTCGGCGGCGGCGGCCAGGGTGCAGGCCACCGAATCGCGGGCGGCTACGGCGCTGACGTTGTGCTGCGGGTCCATTCGCAACACCAGCCAGGTGCTCCGCTCCTCGATCGGACGTCGATCGCGACCCGCTCCGAAGTCATCGCGAACGGCCGACTGGACGCCCTTGCCCGCGGGGCGTGTGCCCACCGAGATGATGTCGACGCTGTCCAGACGGACGTCGAACTGCCGCAACGACGTAACCACAGCCTCCAGCGGGATCGTCACCGCCAATGCGTCGCGGTGGCGATGCCGGCCCGCCTCTCCTGTGCCGTCGACGGCAATCACCGCGATCAGCTGGCCGCCGTACTCGCGGATCCCCACGGTGTCGCGGCTGAATTGGCGCCGGTGGTCGACCGCCGGGGTGCAACCGACGGTCAGTGCCTCCGGGTCGGCGTACCAGTTTCGGACCCGAGCGATCGGCGCCGACGAGACGGGCACCCCCCCGTTGGTCAGCAGGGCGACAACCGTCACCAACACCGCCAGGGCGACGCCGACCCAGAAGGCGGCGTGACCGGCCTGCCAGGAGTCGGGCAGATGGCTCGCAATCACCATCAACGCGACGTCAATGAGGAACACGGTGGTCACCCGTGCCCACGACAGGGACAGCCCGTACTCGCGTTGTGCCTTCATTCCTGTCTCCCTGCTGTCTTTCTCATCAGGACCGCTCCGCCGAATACCAGACCGGCCAGCAGCACCGCACCACCCAGACCACCGGCGGCAACCCACACCGGCACCATGTTGCGCGGGGCAGGCGCCGGCGGCAGCTTCAGCGGCTTCGCCGAATCTTTCGGCAGGACAGAGCCTTCGGGCACGTCCCAGGTCAGTGCGGCAACCGGATCGACGACCCCGTAGCCGATTTGGTTGTCCACCCCGCGAGCAGGTGCCCTCGCGGTGTGAATCAACCGATTGATGATCTGGTGCGACGACAGTTGCGGGTATTTCGCCCGCACCAGAGCCGCCACACCGGACACGATCGCGGTGGAGAAACTGGTCCCGGACGGCACCAACAAGGTGTTGTCCGGACCGTCGATGGCGTTGATCAGGCTGTCATCTCGCGGCGAGAGCCCGATCACGTCGGTACCCGGAGCCGCGATCGACACCCACGGCCCGGCCACACTCAGCTTGTCCATCGGCGTGCCAGAGGAATCCACCGCGCCGACAGTCAACACGTAGTCGCTGAACCAGGACGGCGTCACCACCGTGGTTGCGCCGTTCCAGTCGCGAGAATCGCTGGGGTGCAACGGATCAACCAACGGATTTTCTTTGCAGTCACGCTGACTTGTGTCGCCTGCGGCTGCGACGATCACGGCATCTTTGTCGACCGCCGCGTAACGGACCGCCGCGCCCAAGTCGGGCTGGTCGATCATGCTGCGCGCACTCATGCACAACACCTGCGAGATGTTGATCACCTGAGCGCCCAGGTTGGCCGCGTGCACGATCGCCCGTGCCATGGTCCGAATGTTGTCCGACTTCTGCCGGGTCTGCGGATCCTCGTCACCGGTGTAAGCGTCCTTCAGGCCAAAAGCCTGGCTGGACTGGCGGATTGAGATCAGGTCGACGTCGGGGGCAATGCCGGTATATGCGTCGCTCGGCGCCGGCGGCGGTGGCTCGAGCGGCGGTGGCGCGGCCGGTCGCGGGTAATCCACAGAGACCACCTGACCGTGCTTGCCGCCGGAAAAACCGGGCAACACTGCCGTGCCGCGGCCATGATTGGCCGCCCCGGGGGACTTAGGCGCCGGCGGGCACCACGGACACGCCGGAGCCGGCTCCTCCGACGGCGGCGCCGGGGGCACCAACGTGATCGTCTGGGGAGGAGGCGGGGCCACACTGATCGTTTGCGGTGGTGGCGCGGGCGGGGGTGGCTCCCGGGTCGGAACCGGGGGTGGCCGCCGCGGCCCGGGTGCTTCGGCTGGACCGGCGGTCCCCGACCCCGCTGCGATCATGGACGCCACGATCGTGCCGTGCGCGTCGCAGTCGGACAGCCCGTCACCACCGCCCATCACGTAGTCGCCGCCGGGAATCAGGTGCGGCAGCCTCGGGTGCGGGGTCACGCCCGTGTCGATGACGGCAACCTTCACCCCGGCACCGCGGCCGAACCGCCACGCTTCGGCCAGGTTGAGCATGTCCATGTACTTCGGCTGAATCCGAAAGTCGCTGCCCGGCAATACCCCAACCTCGGTGCAGTACGAATTCTGCTTCATCGGCTGGGGCGGTCCGGGCGGACTGTCCGGCGGCACTGCGGCGGGGTCGATTCCCGGCGGGTTGATCGCATAGGCAGGCGACCCGGACAGTGCGACCGAAGCGACGATCAGAGTGGTGGCAGTCACTGCGGCCGCGCGAAGCGGCCGCAGTTTGCGACTACCGGTACCGGATCGCTGCATAGACATTCATCAACCACAATGCCAGCGGGAAAATCGGCATCAGGCAGAGGTATTCAACCCACTCCACGAGCTTGCGGAACAGCGGGCTGTAGATGGTGTTGGGCACTGTCGCCGCCGCCGTCAATCCCGCAGCGGGCAGCAGCACTGCAAGGCCGGCTGTCACCGACACCGCAGCCGTCGAGGACAGCACCAGCGAGTAACGCACGATGACGGCACCGACGATCAGAACCGACGTCACCGCCAGGATGATTGCCTGCCAGCGGTCAACGTAGGAGCGGCCACGCAGCATCAGGAAGCCGGCAGTGGTTGCGACCAACAGCAGCGGCAGCCAGCGGTCCTGAGCGCGTGGGTCGGCTACGCCGGCCAACGACACGATCGTCAGCACACCCAGACCGACCAGCAGTCCGGTCAAGAACGACCGAGCCCGCTCGGCCCGCAGCACCACGTCTTGGATGGAGGCGGGCCCTTCCAGGGTCGGCCGGCCGCCGTCGACGCCGTGCGCCACGGTGGTCGGCAGATCCGGCCGGGCCTCGAACACCCAGCGGCTGGTGGCCGACGGAAAGACCGGCAGCCGGATCCCGGACAACCAGCGAGACATCGCCGGCGCGCTGTGGTAACCGAACACACACACCAGCAGGATGCTGGTCAGCAGCGTCACCGCTCCGGTGCCGAATGCCATTCGGGCCAGGCTCGCTACCGTCGCGGCCAGCGACACGGTGACGATCGCCGTACCGGTCCCCAACCGACGGCCGGTGAACCGCATGATCAGCATCGCTGCCACACCGGAGACGGCAAAACCCATCACCGCATGTGGCGAGCCGACCGGCCCGGGCGGCGCCGACGCGGCAGCCAGCGCAAGCGGCGCGATCCCGCTCCACAGCATCATGTCGCCGGCGCGACGGTTCTGCACGGTGTGGGCGCGGCCCAGGATCAGCAGCGCCACGGTGAACACCAGCACCGCGATGACCGCGGCGTAAGGAGCCGGGACCCAAGAGTCGTGCCGCAGCCGGAACCAGCCCAGCAGCAGCGACGCCAGCAGCACACCGGTTGCGACCATCGCCGCGCCGACCTGGATGGCCACCGGCGGGTTGATCGACGAGAACCGCTTGCTGAGGTTCACCGAGACAGCCGTCGAAATGTGCTCGATCACCTGCGAGCGGTGTTCAGTGTCGTCGACAAAGCGCAGCCACAACCGGTCGCCGTCGTATACGTCCTGCTCGGTCAGCGACTGGGTGGCCCGCAGCGGCGTGCCGTCAACCAGGCACAGGGCCCAGCGACCGCGCTGCCTGGCCTCCAGCGCGGTGAGACCCAATTCCCGCAGGCGGACGTTGACGACCTTCAGCAACGGGTCGACCATCACCGAAACCGGGGCGTTGGCGTCCAGCAGGACACCGATCTGCACGCCCTCGCCCGCGATGATGCCGATCACCGCCGATTGGGGCGATGAGAGTGCTTCTGTGCCTGGCTGTGGCGCCTCGGCTACTGCGGTCATCGCTGCACCCCTCTATCGACGAATTGTGGGTCCATCTGTCTTGCCTCGCTATGTGGAATTGTGACGTCGCGTCCCAATTGTTGAGCAGATTCTAGAGCATTTCACCGCATCCGCACCATTGCTGAATGCTGCACCGAAAATCGTTGGCGCGCGCGATATTTGCGTAAAGATTAGTTAAACTCTGCTATGCGTTTTCCACTCGCCGTAGGGAAGTGTCTCCAACACGGTCTTCACACCGACCTGAACCAACTGCGGGGTGGCCGGGCAGATCGCCAGCCACGCCTCGTTCGAGCCGGCGGTCCGCGCCTGTTGATACATCGCGATCCGGCCGCCCGAGCCGTCCTTCAGCGACAACACCGAGGCGCTGGGGGCTTTGTCGTCATCGCGATATTGCCGGGCGTACACCGCCGCCTCGGCCCCCGGGTCTGACAGCGCCTGGCCGAGCGCCGCGACGGTTGCGGCGCTGATCCCCAGCCGTCGCAGGTCTCCCCCGGAGAAAACGTTAAATCCTGAGCTCTGCCAGGCTTTCGTGATTTCGAGCATCTCTTCGAGCGGCACGTTGACCGCATTGATCGCGGCGGGTTCGGCATGGTGGATCGACTCCAGCGCATCGAACACCAGCGTCGCGATCGACGTTGTGTCGGCGATCGCGACGTCGTCGACGGTGATCTCGTCGCCGACCCGCACGGCCGATACCCAATGCTGGCCACGCCGGGCCAGCAGCACCCGAAACTCGTTGTCCGGGATGTCGCGGGAGCCGACCTGCTCCTCCTCGCCACCCTCGTCTTTTTCTTTGACGCCGTAGAGCAACTTGCCCCGGGACAGCAACGCCACGATTTCAAGATCGGGCGCGGCCAGCACGCGCATTCGCGCGGCGACGGCGTCATTAACTGTCTCGTCGTTCACGATGCCTTGTTCGCGCATGACCGCCATGCCCGGGTGCTCGTTGAGCCAGTCCATGGAATCGGTGGATACGAATGGCCGACATCGCAATTCCGGTGCGACATGGCGAATATCGAGCAACGCTTGCAACATCCAGAAACCCTCGACATTGACGGTGATGTCGGTGCGTGTGCTTTGATCCATCGCTTCTCTCGTGTCTCGTGTTCGCGGCTATCGCACGACGCGGCAGCACACCTGAATGGGTGTGCTGCCGCGCCCTGTGCTGACTGTCAGGCCCAGCTCGAGCCAACAGCGGAGTCGGTGCTCGACATGTTGTTGCCGGCTGTCTGCACCTTCTGGCCGTGGCTGTTGGCCTGCTGGTAGATCACCTGGAAGTTACGACCCAACTGGGTGATGAACTCCTGGCAGGCCACCGAACCTGAACCGCCCCAGAAGTCACCGGCGGCCAGCACATCGCGCACGATGGCCTGGTGTTCGGCTTCCAGGTTGGCGGCTTGGGCGCGGATCAGCGCGCCGTGGGCGTCGACATCACCGAACTGGTAGTTAATCGACATTTATCTGTCCTCCTGTGTGTGAAAGCTTACGCTGGTCAGCGAGCTAGCTGCTCAGAATCTGCTGAGAGGCCTGCTCTTGGGACTCGTAGTTGTTCGCGTCGCGGATCAGCCCATCCCGCACCCCGTGCAGCATGTTGACGATGTTGCGGAAGGCGGTGTTCATCTGGCCCATGGTGTCGTAGGAAGTCGCTTGCGCGGTCCCGCTCCAGCTCGCCCCGGCGATGTTCTGACTCGATGCCCACATCTTGCGGGCCTCATCCTCGACAGTCTGAGCGTGCACGTCGAAACGGCCCGCCATCGCCCGCATCTCGTGCGGGTCAGTCATAAAACGCGTAGGCACTTACCTGTCTCCTTGATTGAGTAGTAATCGACTGCAATGAACGTGGTCGTCGGACGGGTTACCCGAGGTAGCCGCCGACTTGAGACACACGGCTGTTCCCCCCTTCCCCCTTAACTGGCTGCCACCGCGCGTGGCGCCACAGTGGGATGGTCTCCATCGACGGCACTCAGCCCGCCGCGGCTGCATTGGCGGCCTCGGTGGCCGCGTAGGAACCGGCGCTGGTGCCCAACGTGTTGACAAACATCTCGTGGATCGCCGCCGCCTGGGCGCTCACGGCCTGGTAGAGCTGCGCGTGCGCGGCGAACTGCGCGGCGGTCAGGGCGGAAACCTCATCGGCCGCGGCAGGGACCACGCCTGTCGTTGGCGCCGCCGCAGCCGCATTCTGAGCGCTCATCGCTGAGCCGATGCCCTGGAGGCTGGTGGCCGCTGCCGACAATGCCTCCGGCTGTGTGGTCACGAACGACATTCCGACTTCCTCCTGGTCAGTTCCGGCAATCTGTCCGTGCACGAGAATAGACGTGTGCACCGCTCGATGCTGGTGCTGGAACTGGGTGTTTGCAACTGTTCACCCGACGGCAACAACTGTTCATCTCCGGTAACAGCCGAGTAACAGTGACGGCGCTGGCAAGGCAGGCCAGCCGCGTCAGGAACGCCGTGACATGCGCAAACCTGTTGGTCTGAGTCGAGCGACGGTGCCCCCGGCCCCGTCAACGCGATCGCACGCCGCCCCGACGCGGCGGACGGATGGGAACCCAAAGCGGAAAAAATCCAGCCGCGAATAACGTCCGGCGGAATGCGTTTACCAGGCTTCACCTGGGCGTTTGCCGTAGGGTGGCTCGCCGGTACGGCGGCGTTGCCGGTATCGGACGGTCGATGCCGGCCGCCAACGGTTTCGGGATGCCACCCGGTGTCGGGCGTGGTTAGGATCTGACCATGCCGTTCACCAGCGGCTCGACCTTCAGTGGATACAGCGTCCTGCGGCTGCTGGGCCGCGGGGACACCGGCGAGGTCTACCTCGCACAGCATCCGCGGCTACCGCATTGGAACGCCTTGAAGGTCTTGGCAGCCACGCTGACCGAAGACCGCGAGTTTCGTGACAGGTTCATGCGCGAGACACCGATTGCGACCAGCCTGTATCACCCCCACATTCTCGGCGTCGAGTATCGCGGCGAGTCAGACGGGCAGCTGTGGGTCACCATGGACTACGTCAACGGCACCAGCGGCGCGGAGCTGATCGCCGACCGCTACCCCGCCGGTATGCCTGCCGGTGAGGTGCTGGCGGTCGTCACGGCCGTCGCCGATGCGCTCGACTACGCCCACGGCCGGGGCATGCTGCACCGCGCAGTCAAACCGAGCAACATCTTGTTCACCAACCCCGCTGACGGCGAGCAGCGGATACTGCTGACCGACTTTGGGTTGGCCCCGCGGCTGGGCGATCCCGACGGGCCCGAGCTCACCGGTGCGACGGTTGCCCACGCTGCACCGGAACAGTTGACGGGTGCCGACATCGATGGACGCGCGGACCAGTATTCGCTTGCGACCACCGCGTATCACCTGCTAACCGGCACGCCACCATTCCAGCAGTCGAATCCGGTCGCGGTGATCAGCCAGCACCTGACCGCACTGCCGCCCAGTCTCCGCGATCAACGGCCCGAGCTGGCACGACTCGACGGCGTGTTCGCCGTCGCGCTCGCCAAAAATCCCCGCGATCGGTTCAACAGCTGCCGTGCTTTCGCGGACGCCCTGAGCCACGGCGCCGGAGCATGGACCGGGGATCGCAGTCCGGAGGCCTACCTCACGGTGGTCGACTATCCCGAAGACGACGACACACTCGAGACCCCGTCGGCAGCAGCTGAACCGGCGGCGTCGGCTACAGCCGCCTTTTTCCCGACCTGGGCCAAGACGGTGCGGCACCTCGCGCAGCATCATCAGGCGGCCAAAGACGAAGTCGCGGTTGACGCTTCCGCCAGGCCGGTGGAGCCCCGGCGCAGCCGATGGCCCTGGATCATCGGGCTGGGTACCGCTGCGGCATCGCTGTGCGTCGGCCTGGTCGCTGTCGGCGTCATCATCGGCCGCGGGAATGACACCGGCTCCAGTCACGCTGCCGGCGCCCCGGCGCCCATCCGTAACTCGGCGCCAAAAGCTGCGCCTCCCGCCAACAGACATGATTTCCCCCGCGCGGGTGAGGCGCTGGACGGGTCTTACCGCATCGACGTGAATCGCACCCAGCAGACCTATAACGGCGCCGCTGACCCGCAGCCGCCGGACGTCAACACCTGGTGGGCGTTCCGAACGGCGTGCACGCCGAAATCCTGCGTGGCAACCGGAGCCATGCTCGACGAGACCGGTCATCTACACCGGAGCGAGACTGGCGGCAGCAAGCCCGTCGTCATGGACTTTCACAACGGCGCCTGGCAATCGCGACCGGAGACGGAGCTCTTCGCCTGCCTGGGCCCGGACGGGGCGCCCGCCAAACAGACCACCACACAGGTGATCTGGCTGCAGCAGGCCCACGGTGCGTTTCGCGGGACGATGACCGTCACGGTCGAAAGCAACGAGTGCAGCCAGCAAGGTGCCACGATAAAAATCCCGGCGGTGGCCGCTCGCGTCGCCGAGGTTCCGCCCGGCGTCGAGGTGCCCGGCCCGCCTCGCTGACAAGCGCGGCGCGGTTCAGCCGAATCGCAGCGGTAATTCCGTGAGCGCGAACGTTTTACTGGGAAACTTGATCTGGGGCTCGTAGTCCGGCACCAGCTCGAACTCGGGGATCCTCTTGAGCCATTCGTCGACGATCACCGTCAGCTCCATACGCGCCAGGTGAGATCCCAGACAGCGGTGCGGTCCGCCGCCAAATCCCCAGTGCCGGTGGACTTTACCGTCCATGACCAGTTCGTCAGTGGAAATCGAGTCGCTGCCGTCCCGGTTGACCGCGGCCATGCAGAGGTGCACCGATGAGCCCGCCGGCAACGTCATGCCGCCGACGACGGTGGTCTCGGTGAGTACTCGTGGCGCCACCGGCGCGGACGGCTCCAAGCGGACCACCTCCTCGATGAAAACCCGGATCTGCCTTGGATTGCCGCGCAGTTGTGCGCGCAACTGCGGTCGGCGCGCCAACTCCAGCAGTGCGAAACCGATCGCTGCGGTCACCGTGTCCAGCCCTGCCAGGATCAGCAAATGGCTCATGCCCAGCAGCTCAAGATCAGTGAAATTGCCCTCACCGGTCATCACCGCTGACAGCATGTCCGAACCAGGGTTCTCCCGACGCTGCTGAATTGCGTCGGCGAGGTATTCGTAGAGCTCGCGGGCCGGGGCAGTGTCGGCCTCGGTGAGGTACGGCTTGTCAGCCATCACAGCGTTTTTCCAGCCGATCAGGCGATCACGGTCCTCCAGCGGCAAACCATACAGGTCGACGAACACCTGGAACGGGTAGATGCGCGCGAGATCTTTCATCACCTCACACCCTCCCCCGCCGGCGATCGCGTCGATCATGTCAGCAGCGTGGCGAACCAACACCGGGCGTGACTTACTCAGGCCGTGTGGGCTGAAGAACGGCTGCAGGATTCTGCGGTAGCGGGTGTGCTCCGGCGGGTCGAACGCCAGCGGCACAACCGGTACCGGGCTCCCTGGAGGCTGAAGCGCCAATCGGGACGAAAAGACCCTGGGGTTGCGCAGCGCTGCCAGCACATCCTCGCGACGGGTGATGTAGTAGTAGCCGTTCATATACACCACCGGCCCGGCATCACGCAGGACCTTCCATCCGACGCCGCGATCGGCCGTCATCGGCAGGGCGGTGTATTCGAGCCGCGGTAGGTGAAAGCTGCTGCCGTACAGGCTTTCATCAATGGTGCTCATACCCGCGTTCTTTCCTGTGTCGGCTCGTTGGTCTCGCTGGCGGCGTCGCGCCGACGGCGATAGTGAACATGGTAGGTGTTCGGTTGCATCGCGTTGTCGCGGTTGGCGCCGATGTGCACGATGTCTTCTAGAATCGGGGTCGTGTGCAGTCGACGGAGGATCACCCGATGAAGGTTCGGCTCGAGCAGTCGAGGTGCGTGGGGCATGCGCAGTGCTACGCGGTAGACCCGAACATTTTTCCGATCGATGAGGCCGGCAACTCCATTCTGGAAGAGCACGAGGTTGCACCCGAGGACATAGCGGTAACTCGTGACGGGGTGGCGTCGTGCCCGGAGATGGCGCTGATCCTCGACGAGGATTTGTGAGCCGATTAGCTTGACGGCCAGGCTAATTCACATCAGTCAGTAGTCACGGTCTGGCTTCGCATGCAGAAACCGACCTTGCAGCGCCCGAAGCAGGCCATGTACTTCGTCGAGGCGAGCCTGTATCTGCGTCAGATCGTGAAGCCGGGGGAAACTGTCGGAGTCGGGTCGCTGATCCGGGGCTCGCCCGATGTGGTGCGCAAGCTCCTGCAATTCGGCGCACTCGGCTTGTAGCAGTCCCTCGAAAACCCGCGCCTGAGCGATCTCAGCCGGCCGTACCGGGACCGCCAACGCGCTTGCTGTGCTGTGCGTTCGGTGATTGTCGAAGGGTTTCGGACGGGCGTAGGCGGCGCTTGGCGGCCTCGTTGAAACAGCGAGCGAACCAGATGCGTCAGCCTGTTGCGCCATCCGACACTCCCGCCGCACCCCGATTGTTCACCCACAGGCAACCTACGCCATCGCTTCGGCGGGACTCAAGTGCTTCTGGACCTACCACAACTGTTCATTTTCGTGCCACGAACGCGACACCCTTGATTCACCAAAGCCTAAGCATCACATCGGCACTGAGGCGCGCCGCCGTAACGATGACGGTTCAGCGGCGACGCGGAATCGGTTGACGTCAGCCGGCGAACGGCGGGCGTGACATCACTGTCGGTTTGAACCCGTAGCGGGGGCCCGACCCGCCCATGTGTCCGGCGCCAGGACCGGCGAACGGCACGCCGCCCATCATATTCCCGGCGCCCTCGGGAGCAGCGCTGACGTGGCTGATCGGCAATGGGCTATGCGGCGCCGCCAGTGGCGTGCTTCCGACCCACGAAGGTGGCACCGACAATTCTCCGAGCACGCCTGCTTCGCCCATACTGGCGGACACGCCAGAGCCGGCCGCGGCAGCGTGACCACCGCCCAGCATGCCGCCGAGGCCACCTAGGCCGCCGGTCGCAGCGCCGGCTGCGGCGCCGCCTCCACCTCCCGCCCCGCCCAAGAGGCCCAAGGTCTTCGCCATCTGAATGCCGAAGTTTCCCATACCGACGCTGAAGTACGGCAGACCCTCGGTGTTGTAGAACACGCCCGCGAACGGCGAGTAATCGTTGAACAACGCCGAAAGCGATGTCGGCAGAACGGTCGTCCCGAACACCAGGCTGAAAAGCGATTGCAGCGGGCTCAACGAGGTGGTGGCCGCCGAGGTGGGCGACGCGAGGCCTTGCAGCGAGGTCGGCAGCGACGACGTCAGCTGTTGCAAGATCGACTGGGAGCCGGTGGCGGCCGAGCTGCCGGTTGCTGTGCTGACCGCCGCGGCTTGGGTGGCCGTCCCGGCGGGATTGGTTGTCGCCGCCGGCGACGCGAACGGCGTGACCTGGGCGGCGGCCGCGGACTGTCCGGCGTAGTTGTACATCGCCGCCGAGTCCTGGGCCCACATCTCGCCGTATTGCCCTTCGAGTTGCGAGATCGCCGGGGTGTACTGACCGAAAACGTTGGCCTGCAGCATCTCGCTGACCAAAGCACGGTTCGACGCGACGAGCGGCGGGGGCACCGTCGCCGCGAACGCCTGCTCGTAGGCGGCGGACGCCGACCTGGCCTGGGCGGCCGCTTGCTCGGCCTGAGCGGCGGTGGTGGTCATCCACGACACATAGGGTTGCGCGGCACCCGCCATCGAGGCCGATGCCGGCCCCATCCACTCGTCACTGGCCAACTCTGTGATCACCCGGTCGTAGCCGGTCGCGGCCGAACTCAACTCGGCGGCAAGGCCATTCCAGGCCGAAGCGGCAGCCTGCAGCGACGACGAACCCGAACCGGAATACATAAGCGCCGAGTTGATTTCGGGCGGTAGCGCCCCAAAATCCACCACTAGACTTTCTCCTTAACCTGCCGCGGCAGCGTTGGCGGCTTCGGTTGCGGCGTAAGAACCGGCGCTGGTCCCCAACGTGTTGACGAACATTTCGTGGATTGCCGCAGCCTGGGCGCTGACCGCCTGGTACAGCTGAGCGTGCGCGACGAACTGGGCGGCGGTCAGGGCCGAAACCTCATCGGCGGCAGCAGGAACGACCCCCGTCGTCGGGGCCGCTGCTGAAGCATTTTGGGCGTTCACCCCCGCGCCGATTCCCTGCAGACTGGCGGCCGCTGCCGACAATGCTTCCGGCTGGGTGGTTACGAACGACATCCGGTTTCCTCCTCAAGAACCCTCAAGAACCGTGACCTTGCACGAACTTCGACGAAATCCTCTGTTATGAGATTAGATGGTCGCTCTCGCACATTTCCGCGACGACGCTCAGTGTTCATACCTCGAGAGCCACTGTTCATCCCTGGATATCAGATGTTCACTACGAATTCGCCTGCCGTTGGCGACCACCGGTTGCCCGAATTGGCGGCCCTACGCCGTTACGTCGGCGTGTGCCGCACACCCGACAAAGTTCGCAAAGCTGAATTGCCAAGGCCACCATGGTCTGTCGCCGTTGTTCGCCGACGTTATCCGGCAGACGGTGGGCGTGGCATCACGGAATGGCGGAATCCGTAACGGACGACGAATCCGCCGCCGCCGCGGCCTCCGGAGCCGGCCCCCATCGGTACACCACCGAGCAGACCATTCGACCCCGGTCCGCCGACTCCGCCGTGCGCCGCAGCCGCGACGGCAGCACCGTGGGGCATCGCTCGGACGGCGTGGATAGTTTCGGCGAGTTCCGGGTTGTTCAGTTCCAGCTGCAACAGCTCTTCGTCTTCCAATTCTCTGAGCTCGTCGATGTCGATCATGTCGCTGGCGGGTGCGTTCGCGTGCCAGTTCGACGGTACGGACAGCCGCCCGATGGTTTTGGCGTGGCCGACACCCGCCGAGACCGGGCCACCCCCGTGGCCGAGCGCGAGCCCGGCGAATTGCGGCGTTGGATACCACGCACCGCCTGCCCCGGCTGTTGCCCCCTGCCCAAAGGTCAACTGCTGACCCATGCTCCAGCCGAAGTTTCCCAGACCTACCCCGAAGTAGGCCTGCAGTGTCTGCTTGAGGAAGGTAGTCAGGTTGGCGTTGGTCAGTCCGAGTCCAAGCCCGCCGCTGGGGAAATTCGTGTAGGTGTTTTGTATCAGCTGCTCGAGCCACTGGAAGACTCCAGTGGGGGCTGTGGTCGCCGTAGTTGCCGTGGTTGTTGTCGTCGTCGTGGTTGTCGCGGCAGTGGTTGACGCTGCGGTCTGTCCGGAGCTGCTCGGCGCCGAGGCGACGGCGTTTTGGGCCACTGTGGCGGCTTGGCTGGCCGGCGTCGCGGCGGCTTTGGCCACCGCCCCGGCTTGCGAGCTCGACGCGTCCTGGTTGGTGGTCGGCGGCGGTTCGTTGAACGGCGTGACCTGTGCGGCGGTCGCGGAGTCGCCGGCGTAGCCGTACATAGCGACGGCGTCCTGGGCCCACATCTCCGCGTAGAGGATTTCGGTGGACATGATTGCGGGCGTGTTCTGACCGAAGAAGTTCGTCGCCACCAAGGCTGCCAACAATGCGCGGTTGGCGGCAATCGCCGGCGGGGGCACGGTCATCGCGAACGCGGCCTCATACGCCGCCGCCGCGGCGCGGGCATGGTTGGCGGTCTCCTCGGCCTGGGCAGCGGTCGTGCTCAGCCAGTCCACGTACGGCGTGGCGGCGGCCATCATCGCCGACGATGTCGGGCCTACCCACGAATTGCTCGTCAGCTCCTGTAACGCGGATCCATAACCGGTGGACGCGAAGCCCAACTCTGCAGCCAGAGCGTCCCAAGCTTCCGCAGCGGCCAACATTGGCCCCGGTCCGGGTCCCGAGTACATCCGCCCGGAGTTGACCTCTGGCGGCAACAGCCCGAAATCCAGCACTAAACCCCTCCGTCAGCAAGCCAGGTTTGCGTGGGCCGCCCCGGTCGCCACCGTGCGGCAGCGGGCGGCGTTGTCGTTGACTGGTCAGTGATCGGCGCGGGTTGGTCGTGAACCGCACGGTCGATCGTGATGCGCGGAGCGCGGTACGTGGTCACAGACGAAATACGCTTTCTTTCCTCGGTAACCCTCAGAACCAACAACATTGGACACCGACGCTCATCACTGAACAGTCGCTTGCTGCAACGTTAGATCGCCGCGCGGGCCATCTGCGACACCGACGCCGAGTATTCACGCCTCTACAAGCAGTGTTCATCCATTAGCAACTGCTGTTCATCCAATGTTGGGTTTTCCGCCATCCGGTCGGCGAATATCGGTGGGGCCGATCACAATCGCCACGCCTGACCGATGGCGTGCTGAGTGAACGGAAAGGTCCCCCCGCCCGTAGAGGCGAGGGGACCGTTACCAGATCCAGCTATCGACGAAGGTCCGTGGCCGCAACCTGGACGAACACCCCAGTGTCCTCGGCCATCAGCAGGCCACGACCGCGAGGCAACGGTCCACCCTTCATCTTGCCGCGGATGAAGCCCTCGTCGGGGTCGGCGTCCATGACCAGCAGCGGCGCGTTGGCCTGAGCCAATGCCCGCAGCATCGGGTCGCTGCCCGCCGAGGACCAGCCACCGAAGGTGCGGGTGATGATCACGTGCAAGCCGACATCGGCTGCGCGCGTCACCCATGGCGCGGCCCTTTGCAGTGGTGAGTCGAAGCCCGGCGGCAGTTGCTGAACGTCATCGATGATCAGGAAGATCTCCGGACCGCTCCACCATGCGCGAGACAGCAGCTCTTCGGCCGACAAGCCCGGCGGTGGTTCACGACGGGCCAGCACGCCACCCAGCTCCTCCATCATGGCCGCGACGCCATCGAGGTTGTAGGCGAACTTCTCGACGTAATCGGTGCCCAGCGTGGTCAGCAACTGACGACGTGGGTCCACCAGCCACACCTGTGCCGACGGACGCGAAGTCGGTTGCGCGATACTGGCTCCCGGCTCATACACCCGCCCGATCTCGGACATGATGGTTGCCAGCGTCGTGGTCCGGCCACATTCGCGTCGGCCGGTCACCATCAGGTGCGCGTTCTCGGCGAAGTTGAGATACACCGGCTGCAGGTCCAATTCGTTGATGGCCCAAGCGATTCCACCGACCCCGACGTTCGTCCGCCGATCTGCCTGAGCCAGCGTCCGCACCTGCTCCAGGCCGAACTTCGCGGGAAGCCTGCGCACGTGCGGTGCATTTCCGGCCGCGACCTGGCTGACCGCCGCGCCAACGCTGTCGGACGCGAAGTCGTTGTCCGGCGTGCCGGCAAGCGCCGGCCTGGCGACCAGCGTGTGCAGACCCGATTGCGGATCGCTGTCCAGCCGAACGTAGTTCACCGCGACCATGCCGCGACCGGGCTTGACCGGAACGTCCTTGGCGAACCGTGAGCGCACCAGCTTGGCGTCCTCGACCGCAGCCAGACGCAGCTCGATTCGGGACCCGAAACCGCTGCGCACCGGCGGCCGCAGCTCGGACTCGCGGTCGGCCGTGGCCACCACGTGGATACCGAACGACGGTCCCTGGTTGATGATCTGGTTCACCTGCTCGATGAGCACCTCGTTCTCTTCGGCAAGCGCCCGGTAGTTGTCGATCACCAGGAAGACGTCGCCGAATCCGTCGTTGGGCACGCGGCCCGCCTCACCGCCGAACTTGCGTCGCCGGAAGACCTCCATCGACGGAACGTCGTATTCGAGGAAGGTGTGCTTGCGTTCACGCAGCAGCGCAAGCAGTTCGGCTACCGTGCGGCGAACGCCGTACGGGTCGGTCGGGCCGACGACTTCGCCGACGTGCGGCAGGCCGGCCACGGTCGTCAGCGCGGTGCTGCTGTACGCCAGGACATAGAACTGCACCTGCTCGGGCGTGTGGGTCAGCGCGGCCGAGGAGATCAGCGTCTGCAATGCGGTGGTCTTGCCCGATCCACCGGCGCCCAGGATCAACACGTTGGCACCGGGCCCAGAGGTGTCCACCGTCCACGGCGGCTGGTCGTGCTTGAACGGCCGGTCGACGATCCCGATCGGGAACACCAGATCGAGCGCCGTGCCGTACTGCTCCTGCCATGGCCGATCGAGGAACCGGTTGACCAGATCCTCGATCGCCACCGGCCGGTTTAGCGGTGGTTGCCACAACCGGTAAGGCTGGAAGTCGATGCGGCGAAGCTGATCGATGATCACCGTGCCGACCTTCGGCGTCCGGATCGCTTCTTCCTCTTCTTCTTCCTCGGGCGCACCGTTTACGTCGAAGGCCTCGTCGTGACCCTCGCCGTTGGTCAGCGCGGCGAAGTCATCCGGCCCGGTCACACTGACCTCGATGGGTGTGAAGCCAGTGGTAAACAGTTGCGGCCGAATGTAATCGACGGAATGGGTCAGCATCGCCGGTCCGTCGTCGTCGAGCGAAACGCCGCGCCGGTAATCGCGCCACAGGAACTCGGCCTGGAACCGGATGATCTCGTCGAGGCTCTTGCGGAAGTAGCCCAGACCGGCCTGCGCGGGCAGGTTGACGGCGTTGGGAACACCGGCGGCCTGCGCCGCTCCGGCGGTACGTGCTTTCAGCACCAACCGGTAACCCATGTTCTCCATGAGCTTTTCGGCCCGGCTCTCGATCGTCTGCGAGGCCATCATCAGGTGGATCCAATAGGCGCGACCCTGGCGGCCGATGGAGTCCAGGACGTCGACAGCGGTCGGCATGATGCGGAACCACTCGTAGAACTCGTCGATGACCACGACCAGCATCGGCAGCGGCGGGATGTCCTGACCGCGTGCGCGCATCCGGGAGCGCATCTCGTTGTATTCCTTGGCGTCATCGACACCGGCGTTGTCGCACACCGCCTTACGACGGGCGATCTCGCCCCACAGCGAGTCCAGGAAGCGCTCCATGAGCGCCTGGTCCTCTTCGAGGTCGGTGATGATCCGTGACACGTGCGGCACGCCGCTGAACGGCTTGACCGCCGAACCACCCTTGAGGTCGGCCAGCACAAACTGCAGTTCGTCCGGTGGATGCGCCAGCATCAGCGACTCGAGCACGGTACGCACCAGCGTCGACTTCCCCGAACCGGTGGTTCCCGACATGACTCCGTGCGGGCCGTCGCCGCCCTCGTCGAGGGACTTCATGTCGAGGAACAGCAGCTCGCCGTTGTCCGAGCGGTTTCCGAACGGCACCCGCAGCCGGGACCGGCTGGTCAGCGCATCGCGCCGACTGCTCCACAGCGATTCGAAGTCGATCTCGGACGGATCCTCAATTCCGTAGTAGGACAGGATGTCTCGAGCGCCAATCTGGGCCACCCGTTGACCGATCTCCTCGTAGGCCTCGGCCAGCCGCCAGCGGGCCACCCGCTGCGCGAACTGCTCGGCCTCGGGCTCAGTCACGTCGTCGGCGAGGGCGAAAAACCACTTGTTGTCGTCGATCACCATCCAGGTGTCGCGGTCGCGGGGCAGCGCCTCGATCACCCCGATGTCGTTGGTGAACTTCAGCACGCGTTCGGGATTGCCGGTCCACAGCGCAGAACCGGTCAGGTCGAAGAACGTCACACCGTCAACACCGTCGACGCTGATGACGTATTCCCATTGCGGGTCGTCGACGTCGGCGATGATCACGTGGTGGGGCGTCGGGGTCTCCGCTGACGAGCTTGCGTGCCGGGGCGTGAAAGAGCCACGCCCAGCGAACAATTCGGCCTGGTCAGCGGCGAACTCACGTACCGACCCGTACACCATCCGCGCATTGCCGGCAGCGTCGCGACGGCGCGGATCACCGAAGTGCGGCAGCCACTTGACCCAGTCCCACTTGCTCATGTCGGAAGTGACCACGATCATCTGCACGTGGTCAGGCCCGTGTGAGAAGGCCAGCTGGCAGATGATCGCCCGCATGAGACCCAGGGTCTGCTCGCGATTGCCGACCAGTGCGTACCACGGCTCGACAAGCAGCGACACCATCTTCGGCAGGTTGTACACGACGCTCTGGTAGCGCCCGAATTCCTGTAGTGCCTTACCCGTTACCGGCTCTAGCTCGATGTCGGTCGGCATATTCTGCGGCTCACCCCAGGTCACCTCGGGCCGGGTCATGCCCACGCCGATCCGCGCGACGCCGAAGTTGAGGTCCTTGCCGTCCGGCTTGCGCTCCCACATCCGCTGCGACCCGACCGCGGCCGGCAGCGTCGTCGGATCCGGGTGGAACCACCGGTAGTTGGCGTCCATGCTGTCGGCGGACTCGTTCGCGGTCTCGCGCAGCATGTCGAGCATCAGCATGAATTGGGCCCGCATCGCGTCCAGCTTCGGCCGGCTCATCTGCTGCTGGCCGCCGAAGCGGCCACCGAACATCATCATCGCGACGCCGCCGATCATGAAGATCGGGAAAATCGAACCGGCGCCCAGGAACATCCGCGAACCGTTGGCGACTGTCATGCCGACCATGCCGACCAGCAAGCCGACCACCAGCACGCCGACCACGATCAACCACCATGGCTTGCCTTCTGGCGGCGGAACACTCAGCGGTGTCGGCAGGACGATGTTTTCCGGCCTGACGGCGGGCGCCCGGTCGGGCGTTGGACGTGCGAAACCTTGCTTCACTTCGGTACCACCAACTCTGCGGGGCTCATATCGGTCGGGAGGGTGTCATGACGCACCAGCGCATCGGCGCGCGAAAGAGCGGGTCCGGGTGCCAACAGCCGCAAGGCAACCCACGGTGCCGGACTGGGCTGGGAATTCAATCCGAGCGCCGCGCGAGCATCCTTCGTGTTGTCCACGCCGAACCGCACACCGGAACTCGAGAGCCACCACAGTGATTCGGATGTGCTCGAGCCCGGGTCGTTGCCGGTGACGACGACCCAGTTGCCGTACTCAGGGCCGAAGTAGACGCGGTCGGCTTCGCGGCCAGACGAGTCCGCCTTGACCAGCGACACGACCTGATCGGCGGCGCCACTGCTCACCGGGATGGTCGGTCCGGAGATCACCTGGACTCGCGCACGCTCTTCGCCAGCGGTCTTCTGCCACCACCAGCACGTCGCCGGGTTCTCCTTGATGTCGACCGGGCTCAGCGGGCCGTCGGGATAGGCCGACAGGTCCAATCCGTTGACCACCGGCATCTTCGCCAGCGACGCAGGCGCCACCACCACCGGTGAATTGCCCGCCGGCGTGCCGGCATTCTGCAGGATCTGGGCGACCACCGAGTTGACCGTCTGCACACCGTCGGTCAGCACCACTGAATACTGTTGCGGCCCACTGATTTGCGGTGTCACGATCACGGTCCCGACTGGCCCTGGTGCATTGGCGAATGTCGCCGGCTTGCCGGCGTCCGGCACCTTCGGCACCGACAGCTCGGGGCCGACCGGCAACGAGTCGTACAGTGCCCGACTCATCGGGCGCGCCTGGGTGACGTTTTCCGGGGTCAAGCCCAGCGGCAGCAACACCGCCCGGTTCATCGAGTCGATGCGCGACCGCCGCCCCTGCCGGATCACGTAGGTGTCTTTTTCGTAGTGCAGCACCACAGCGTCCGACCCGCTCAACACGTGCCGGCGATTAGAGAGGTCAGGCGTGCCGTCGATCACGGTGACGGTCACCGGCGAGGGCGCGCCCACCCCCGCTTTCGGTGCCACCGAGTCGCACACCAGCCACGACGAGGTCGCCGGGGTGGTCGGGGAGAACTCCGACGGCGCGCCGGGGATACCCACCAGCGGCCCGTGCGGCTGCTGGGCGATCTGACTCCCCCGTACCTTGTGCGGGTTGTCCGCGCGTCCGGCGATCAGCCGGGCCGACGCGAGGTTCAGCGCCGGATACAACTTGTCGCCGACCCGGACATACAGCGCCCCGGAATCGCGGTCGGCAATGATCGGTGACTCGTTCAGCTGCCCGGAAGGGTTGATGAACGAGTACAGCAATGCGCCCAGGCAAATCACCAGCGCCGCGGAAATCGATGCCACCACGGCCAGCGTCTGACGCCGGCCGGGCTCGATCTCCATCCGGACCCGCCAGCGCGTCAACGCCATCGCGGTGCGGCGAGCCAGGAATTGGTAACCGGTTACCTGGGTCCGGGTGGACAGCCCGAGGCCGTAGCCCGAACCCCGCTGCTGGTCACCGGCCATGGCTGAGCACGCTCCGTGCCGACATGACGGTTGGACGCTGTGTAGTCCCACGATTCACACCGATAACGGTAGGGCACCCCGCGCGACCTCGCCACGTGAACGTCTGAGCCCGGGCGAAGTTCACGTCCGCGCCGTTTGCGGTTTGCGCCACAGTGCTGTCACCTGCCATTGCTAGTGGGGAGATTCGACGAAATCTTCACTGCGCATGGTACGGCCACGAGCGAACTCAGCCCCCCGGAAAAGCGACGTCGAGGTGAACACTCGGGTCGCTTCGACATCATCTCGACAAGCAAGATGGCGGTATGAGCCAAATGGCACCGTCGTTGGCCGAACTCGCGGGTCGGTTCGGCATCGCCACCGACTACGAAGACTGGAGCGGTCGCCGGATCAGCGTCCCGGACAGCACGCTGGTCGCCGTCCTGGCTGCATTCGGCATCGCCGCTGCTGACGAGGCGGAACGCAGCGCGGCGCTGACCGCTCACGAACGCGCCCACTGGTCGCAGGCCCTGCCGCCGACCATCCTCGGGCGCCCCGGCGTTGAGACCACCTTCTGGGTACATGTGACCCACGGTCAGCCGGCCGAGGTGTGGCTGCAGCTCGAAGACGGCAGCGTCCGCAACGGAATACGCCAGGTCGACAACTTCACCGCGCCCTTTGAGCTGGACGGATGCTGGATCGGCGAAGCCAGCTTTGTGCTGCCTGACGATCTGCCGCTTGGATACCACCGGGTGCACCTGCGCTCGGGCACGTGCGACGCCAGCGCAGCGCTGATCGTGACGCCCGGCTGGCTGGGACTGCCCGAGCGGCTGGGCGACCGTCGTACCTGGGGTTTGGCCACACAGTTGTACAGCGTCTCGTCCCGCCAGTCCTGGGGTGTCGGTGACCTCACCGATCTCGTTGACCTGGCGGTGTGGTCGGCGTCGGTGCACGGTGCCGGTTACGTCCTGGTCAATCCGCTGCACGCGGCCGCACCGACGACGCCGATGGAGCCGTCGCCGTATCTGCCGACCTCACGCCGCTTCGTCAATCCGCTGTACCTCCGCGTCGAGGCCATCGCGGAGTATGCGCAGTTGCGCAAGCGTGGCCGGGTGCGCCGGCTGCGTGACGCCGTCCAGAAACACGCCGCTTCGCAGGATACGATCGACCGCGACACCGCGTGGGCGGCCAAACGGGAAGCCCTGACGCTGGTGTTCGCCGTGCCGCGAACGGCCGGCCGCGACCTGGCCTATTCGGCATTCTGTGCTCGGGAGGGCTCGGCGCTCGACGACTTCGCCACCTGGTGTGCGCTGGCCGAGAAGTACGGCGGCGACTGGCATCAGTGGCCCGAGTCGGTGCGGCATCCCGACGCCGACGGCGTCGCAAAGTTCGTCGCCAAGCATTCGTCGGCGGTGGATTTCCATCGCTGGCTGCAGTGGCAGCTTGACGAGCAACTCGCGGCCGCGCAGTCGCACGCGGTCTCGGCCGGCATGTCGCTGGGGATCGTGCACGACCTCGCCGTAGGCGTGCACCCCAGCGGAGCCGACTCCTGGGCATTGCAGGACGCACTGGCCCTCGGGGTCTCCGCCGGTGCGCCGCCCGATGAGTTCAACCAGTTGGGCCAGGACTGGTCACAACCGCCATGGCGTCCGGACCGCCTCGAAGAACTGGAGTATCAGCCCTTCCGAGCCCTGATCCGCAGCGTTCTGCGACACGCCGGCGGTGTGCGTATCGACCACATCATCGGGTTGTTCCGGCTGTGGTGGATTCCTGAAGGCCAGGCGCCCACCGAAGGCACCTACGTTCGCTACGACCACGAAGCGATGATCGGCATCGTCGCCCTGGAGGCCCATCGCGCCACGGCGCTGGTGGTTGGCGAGGATCTGGGCACGGTCGAGCCATGGGTCCGCGACTACCTACGGGCCCGCGGAGTGTTGGGTACCTCGATCCTGTGGTTCGAGCTCGAGCGCGACGGTGACGGTGGTCCGCTACCGGCGGAGTGCTGGCGCGAGTACTGCCTGTCGTCGGTGACGACTCACGACCTACCGCCGACTGCCGGTTATCTGGCCAATGAGCATGTGCGCCTTAGGGATTCGCTGGGCCTGTTGACCCGCCCGGTTGAGCAGGAGCTCGCGGCTGCGGAGGCCGAGCGGGCGGCCTGGCTGGCGGAGTTGCGGCGGGTCGGCCTGTTGTCGAAACATCCCGACGTCGAGCAGACCGTGCTCGCCCTTTACCACTACCTGGGCCGGACGCCGTCGAGGTTGCTCGGCCTTGCGCTGACGGACGCTGTTGGCGATCAGCGAACCCAGAACCAGCCAGGCACCACCGACGAGTATCCCAACTGGAGGGTGCCGCTGAGCGGCCCCGATGGGCGGGCGGTTCTGCTCGAAGAGGTGTTCACCGATCACCGGGCAATCGCGCTGGCCGACGCCATGCGCGAACGGACGGTCGTCAGCCCGACCGAGCCCACCTGTTAGCTTCGGGTTGCCATGAACACTGTGAAGTTCGCCGTGGTCGCCCCCGTCGCCGCCGGGGTCACCGCAGATCCGCGGTGGATGGCGGCCTTCGCCCGGCACCTCGAAGCGTGCGGCTTCGAGTCGATTGTCGCCGTCGAGCACACCGTCCTGGCCACCCGCTACGACAGTGTCTATCCCTACGACCAGTCGGGGCGCGTCGAGTTGGCGTCTGACTGCCCCGTTCCCGATCCGCTTGACCTGTTGTCGTTCTTGGCCGGCCACACCGACCGGCTGGGGCTGGCCACCGGGGTTCTGGTGTTGCCCAATCATCATCCCGTTGTGCTGGCCAAACGGGCCGCGACCGTAGACGCGTTGTCGGGCGGCCGGCTTCGGCTGTGCGTCGGTGTCGGTTGGCTGCGCGAAGAAATCGAGGCCTGCGGCACCGAATTCGAAAGCCGGGGCCGGCGTGCCGATGAGCAGTTGGCAGTGCTGCGGACGCTGTGGGATCAGCAGCCTGACGGTGCTACCCACCACGGCGAGTTTTTCCAGTTCGAGAACGCCGTATGTAGCCCTAAACCCGTCGTGGGGCAGCGTATTCCGGTGCATATCGGCGGACACAGCAAAGCGGCTGCCCGGCGGGCCGGTCGTCTCGGTGACGGCTTTCAGCCGTTGGGGGTGGCCAGTGCGGAGCTGGCGGCTCTGCTGGCGCTCATGCGCGACGAGGCGGTGGCCGCAGGGCGTGATCCGGCCGGTATCGAAGTGTCGCTGGGTCATTCGGTCACCAAAATCGATACCGAGCGCGCCGGGCGGTTGGCTGTCCAGGGCGCCGACCGAGTGGTGCTGGCCATGCCGCCGACCACCGATATCGAGCAGGCCAAAGACGAGTTGTCGGCCTGCGCCCAACGGCTTGCACTGTCGACATGATGCTCAGCGCGATCGACCGAGCCGCTCTCACCGACCTGGTGCACCGCTACGCCGCCGGCGTCGACGACAGGCGATTCAATTCTGTCGCAGAGCTTTTCACGGTAGATGCGGAGCTCGTACTGCCCGACCCGCCGACAACGTTGGAGCCGGTCCGCCGGCATCGTGGCCACCCCGCAATCAGAGATGCGGTTGCCACCGTCGCCGCCACTATCCGCACTCAGCACGCGATTGTCGGCGAGGTCTACGACGCGGGCACGAAACCCGGAACTGCTCGCGGGCGCATCACCTGCGTTGCCCATCACTGGGTCGAGCACGACGACCAGGTCCGCGATGTGACGTGGCATCTTCGCTACGACGACGAGTATCGGCACGTCGACCCGGACTGGCAGATTTCCCATCGGGCTTTGACGATCGACGCCATTGACATCCACCGGGTGCGACAGGTGCGGCGCGGCACCTCGGGCTGACCACCGGTCAGCCGTTATAGCCCTGGCGGGCGGCGTCTTCGATCAGATCGGCTGCCCTGGCCAGGCTGTCCGCGGGCGTGGTCATTTCAGTGGCTACCGTGCGGGCCCGTGCGGCGTATTGCGGAGAGAGAATCAGATGCAGGTCGGCTACCAGCGAATCCGGGGTCGCTTCCGAAAAGCGCCGTCCGAAACCGACTTCCAGGTCCTTGACTACGGCCGCCCACATCGGCTGATCGAGCCCGTTCCACAGGGTCAACGTCGGAGCTCCGGCCCGCAGGCCGGCGGCCGTGGTACCGGCGCCGCCGTGATGAACCACCGCGCGGCAGGCGGGGAACACGGCCGCGTGATTCACCTCGCGGACGACTTTGACCTGTGCGAGATCCGGGACGCCGCCAAAGTCATTCGGGCCCAGGCAGATCAATGCTCGGGTGCCCACCCTCGAACACGCCGCGCCGATCACGGCGATCATGTCGGCGGGGGCCGCCACCGGCGTGCTGCCAAAGCCGAAGTACACCGGCGGCGCTCCAGCCGCGATCCACGACAGCACCTCGGCATCGGAATCCGTCGGCAATTGCAGTGTCAATGCGCCCGTGAAGGGCCGCCGGTCGTCCGCAGCCGCCCATTCGCCAGCCAATGCGGGCACGCAGAGTTCGTCATAGGCCTGGATCTCCAGCGGCCGCGTGGCGCGCTCCGGTTTGTCCGGCAAACCGAGCGCTTGGCGCTGGGCGCGATCAGCCTGCGCCGAGGCTCCGTCCTGCGGGGAGCCCGGGTGCAAAATCTGCGACGGGAAGAAATGCAGTGCAGCCAGCGGAATGCGCCGGTACTCAGCGACATTGACAGCGGGCACCTGCTCGGTCATACCCGCTACCAGCAGGTCGGCATCGTCTGTCAGGGATAGCAACGCCGCGTTCTTCTCCGCTATGGCCTGGGCGACGTATTCGACGGCTTGCGGGATTGCGCTGATTGGATTCTGCAGCATGCGGGTGAAATCGTCGTCGCTGAGCAGTTCCTGCCAATCCCGTCCGTACGGGACCGCAACAAGACCCGCTGACTCGACGTACGCGCGCATTCCTGGCGGGACTGTCAAGGCCATAACCACGTCGTGACCTCGGCGGCGCAGCTCCGCGCCGACGGCGATACCGGGCTCGACATCGCCTCGGCTGCCATAGACCGCCACGACGATCTTCATCCGGGCAACTTAACGTGCCGTAAAGCGTTTCAGCCGGTCTTCGGCAGCGGAATGCCTTCGCTGGTGGAGAATTCGGCGTCACTTTGTGCCGAGAGTCCCAGCGATACGACCGACCGGGCGAAGAGCGCGTCGGTCAGATACGCCAGCGCAACGGCCCACCGGTTGACCCCTCGCGGTATCGCATACAAATGGTAAGCGCGGGTGACGAACTTGGCCGGGAAGCCCGACAGCTGAACTTTCAGTGGGTTGGCCACGGCCTGATGAGGTCCCAGGTCGACGACCAAGCCCATGTCACGGTGCTTGTACTCTCGTGTCTTCCCACGCCCGAGGCTGGCGGCCACGTTGTCGCCCAACACTTTCCCCTGCCGAATCGCATGCTGGGCAGTGGGCGGGGTGATCTTGCCGGGTTGAGTCACGTCCGGCACCGCGGCGGCATCGCCGGCCGCGAACACGTCGGGATGGCCGGGTACCACGAAGTCGGTCTGCACCTTCAACCGGCCCTTCTCGGTCGGCAGACCCAACGTCTCGATGAGCGGGGCGGCGGTCACTCCGGTGACCCACGCAACGGTGCGGGTGTCCACTCGTGAATCATCGCTGAGCACAACATGGTCTGGATGAACCTCGTTGAGTGTCAGGCCCAATCGGACGTCGACCCCGCGTCGATGCAATACCCGCATCGCGCGGTCGCCCAGCTTTTTGCCGACTTCAGGCATCACCTGCTCAGCAAGGTCCAGCAGCAAGAATTTCACCTCGGCCGGGTCGAAATCCAGCTGCTTGGCAGCGGCGTAGGCCAATGCGCGCAGCTGCACAACGAGTTCCGTCCCGGAATATGACGCGCCGACCACCACGATGGTCCGCCGAGCTCGGGCAAGTTGGGCATCTTCTTCCAAACAGGACAGCTCCAACTGCTCCAGGACATGGTCGCGCAGGTAGAGTGCCTCGGCCGTCGACTTCAAACCCCTTGCGTACTTGGCTAATCCAGGGATGTCGAACAATCGGGTGACCGATCCTGGCGTCAGTACCAGCCGGTCCCACGACAGCGAACGGGAACGCTGTTCGAGGTCGGTGAACTCCAATTGGTGCTGCGCCAAATCGACGCTGTCGACTCGCCCGCGAATCTTGCGCACACCGTTGAGGGTTCCGGCGAGCGGAATCGTCACGAATCGCGCATCGACCACTCCGCCGGCCACGTCCGGCAGCAGCGGTGTGTACAACATGTAGTCGACCGGCGAGATGATCGTGACGTCGACCTCGGTCTTGCGTAATCGGCGGGCCAGGCGCCGCGCGCACTCGAAGCCGGTAAATCCGCTGCCCACAATTACCACCGACGTCACCACATCCATGTTGCCAGCCGGCGGCGACCACAAACCGATTTCTACGGTTTCATACCTCGACCCAGTGCAATGGCGCCGTGGCGGAGCACTGACTATTCCAGGGCCGCCAAGTTGCAGACCGATTTACGCACGTCTGACTTGATGATTCGCGCCACAAGTCCGCCCAGCGGCCCGTTGAGCAGCCCACCCCCCAGGCGAGCGGTCAAGTCAAAGGTCGATCCGGGATGATTGTCGCTGACCTTCATGGCAACTGTGATGACGATGCCGCCGCGGCCGCGGCCACAAATTTCAATCGCGTTGGGTTCGTCGTATCGGGTGACGGTCCAGTGAATGACGTTTCGAAAACCCTTCACCTTGATCAGGGACGAGACGCAGGTGCCCTTTTCGATCGTTTCGGGGACCGGGCTCCGCCAGCCGCCGAATATCGTCATCCAGTCGCCGAACCGACTCAGGTCTGATGCCAACTTCCAGGCGGATTCCGGGGAAAGATCTGACGACGTCGAAACATCGACTTGTGCCACGTCGTCTCACTCTCTCTCGCGATCGAAAAGCTGCCGTCGGGCTGGACTTGCATACCCTTGGATGCCCGCGAGATAAACCGCGGGTTCGACGATCAGGTACCGGTCCAGGTCTGATCGAGCTGCTCGGCCACATCGATGACTTGTGCGGCTTGGGATTGCGGCGTATCGATTTCGTCGTTGACGTACTGCGCGATGAAACGCCGGATCTCCCCGTCGACGCCGGCGACGATACGCAGCAGCTCGCCACGAATACTCTTCGAAGACACATGGACCGTGATGTCTGACGGGCGCGGCTTGGCGACGTCGACAATCAACAGCAGCGGCTCGGCGGCGCGTGCTGTCGCGCTCAGCTTGATGTCACCGTCGACCACGAACCGCTGCTTGTCGATTCGCAGGTCGACGAGCAGGTCGATGAGCAGGGGGATATGGATGTCGAAAGTGATGCTGTCGTCGACATTACGCGTGACCTGCGGCTGCTTGATGGTCACGTTGGCGCTGACTTTGGCGATTCTGCCAGGACCCTGAGCCATCGGGGGCATCTCGAACTGACTGCCGGCGATCGCGGCGAACGCGGCGCCGACGCGCTCTTCGGTCACCGCGACTTCGAAGAAGCGCCGCCCAAACGTTTCGTAGCTGACGTACTCGTGGCCCTGCATAACTAAATACCGTCTCACGTCGCCTTCCGAGACGGCGGCTGATCCCATCGTGTCGGGCGGGCCGGACGGGCAATGGCGTTAGCCGGATACCGGCGCTGGGTAAACGAGTGCGGATGAACACATCAGCGGCTCGGCCCTAGCGATATCCGAATGCGGCTGCGCAGAAGCACGGTCGGCGGCCCCGGGCTTCGTCGGGTCCGTCGCGGGCGCGGGTTTTCCTACCTGGGTGACGACCGGGACAGCGTCGACGACGCCGAGGTGTTGGCGCGGATCGAGGCGCTGGTGATTCCGCCGGCATGGAAAAACGTCTGGATCTGTCCGCACCCGAATGGCCACATTCAGGCGGTCGGCACCGATGCGGCCGGCCGCCGTCAGTACCTCTACCACGAACGTTGGCAGGCCGAGAGATCCGAGGAGAAGTTCGAACGGACGGTGAGCCTGGCCAAAGGTCTGCCCGAATGGCGCGTTGACCTGCTTACCGACCTGCGTGACCGCGGCTTGGGGCGCTACCGCGTGCTGGCGCTCGCGCAGCATTTGATCGACCAAGGATATTTCCGGGCCGGCGGCGAGGAATACGTCGAGGAGAACGGTAGCTACGGGCTGTCCACACTGTTGCGGGACCACGTTCGAGTGCGGCGTGACTGTGTCGATTTCGACTACCCAGCCAAAAGCGGTGTGCGCCGGACGATTTCATTGGAAGATCCATTGGTAATTCGCGCGGTCCGCGCGCTCTTGCGGGCCGAGGCGGTCAGTACCCGACTGCTGGTTTACCGCACGCCCGACGGCTGGTCGGAGGTCCATGCCGATGACATCAACGCGCGATTTCGGGAGCTCGTGGGTGAGGAATTCAGCGTCAAGGACCTGCGGACGTGGCACGGCACGGTGCTGGCTGCCGAGGCGTTCGCGATCGCGCGGGAACCGACGTCCAAGACGGCTCGTCGTCGGGAGGAGGCGGCGGTAATGCGCGCGGTGGCCGATCAATTGGGCAATACGCCTGCGGTAGCGCGGAGTTCTTATGTGGATCCGCGGGTGGTGGCAGCTTATGAACAGGGCACCACCATCGCGCCGGCCCTGCGGCGAGCGCAGCGCAAGCGAACGCCGGAGGCGCGACGTGAAATCATCGAGCGGGCCACTGTGCGAATGATCAGGCGTATTGGCAACAGTTGAGCCCTCGCCGAGGGAAATACGCCCTACCGCAATGGATGCGCCAGCCTCGGCTGGTCGGAGAATCTCACGCGGCGGCGCCCGCGCCGGTTTTGGTCGCCGGAACGCTCACGAACGCGACCCGGCGGCGCTAGATGTCTGCGAGGGGGTAGTTGTGAGAGAATTCAGCCGTCGCACCGGTGCGATCCGGTATGGGCAATTCGGTTGCGTATGTGAACCGCACCACACACCCACCCGCTGATTCGATATCCACGGCCGTGGCCTTTCTGGTCGGCAGACTCTGGAGGTACCTGACTCCGATGTGCGCGCATCAAATTGCTGAATCACGAACCCCAGGCTCGTCGATAGCGGCCTGGCTCACCTGGTTGGGCGGCGGCGACCGCCTTGAACTCAACGAACGTCACGAGCGATCCACACACGCGGTCGCCGGCGTGATTGTGCTGGTCAATGTCGTATTGACCTGGTTGGTGACGACGCTCGCTGTCATGCCCGCTGTGCACCTATCGGCACCGGTCGTGGCGCCGTGGACCTTTCTATTCGCCCTGTTGGAGGGTGCGATGGCCCGGCCGATCGCGAGCGGGCCGACGCGCGGTGCTGCCGGACGCGGAATGACGGCGATGGCCGTGGTCCTGGTGATGGCCCTGGGTGGAGTCGTCGGCGAATTCGCGGCGCTCGCGCTGTTTTCCGGCTCGATTGACCGGGTGATTCAGCAACAAGCCACGCGCAACGCCGTTTCGGCGCCGGCCGTTGTCCAACAATCTACCAAGCTGCAGCAGTTGCGCGCGGCACGCGGCGCGCTTGACCAGGCCGTCGACGCGGCCCGTGCATACCGCGACGAGGCCCTGATCGTCGCACGCTGCGAATACCATCCCACACCGGCGTGTCCGCAGACCCGAATCACCGGCGTACCCGGTTCCGGACCCGAAACCCGAACGGCCAATGAGGTTCTCGCGGACTCCCAGCGAGAACTTGACCAAGCCATCGCCGCTCGCGACCGACGAGTCCCCGGGCTGGAGGACCAAATCAACCACGGCGAGCGTGCGCGCGACGAAGCTCGTCAGAGCGCGATCGCGGACTTGGATCACGGTTTGGGCTCGCGTTGGGTCGCGATGCAACAGTTGACGTCGGCTGGCGCAGGCACACTGGCATTGCGCTTGCTCACGGTCGGCTTCTTCATAGCCTTGGGCGTATTGCCACTGATCCTGCGACGGTGGCGCGGAGATACGAGCCACGATCGCCACGCGCAAGCCCGCGCCGAACGCGAACGCGCCGAGTTGGTAGCCGATACAGCTATCGCCGTAAAGCGAGCGCAGGTGCTTGCGGCCGCCGAAACCATGTGGGCCGAGCAGCAACTCGAACAAACCCGGCTGGCCGTCGAGGCGCAGACGGAAATCGACCGCGCGCAGCTTCGTCATCGGGTGAACGCCGCGATTGAGGTCGCGACACCCGACGCGGAACCCGTGGACGACGACATCTACCTGCCGATCGCCGCCGAGGCGCACGCTGCGAGTCTCGCTGCCCCGGCGTCGGCGACCACCGGGGTGAGCGAGGCAAGGAATCTACCGGCATTAATCGAGCCGCCCGATATGCCAGCCACACAGTCGATTCCGACCATCCCCGATGTCACCAGAGCAGCCGCTCGCTGGATCCGCCCGCTGGTGCCGAATTTCGTAGCCCGTGCGATCGACACGTCAACGCATCCGCTTCGCACCGCGCGCCAAGTCATCGAAGAGTTCGAGGAAATCACGTTCTCGCTCAAGAGAACTCACAGGATCACTGTCGAAACCGAGGAGGACGCCGGCACATCATCCGCCTCGAGGTCGGTCTCGATCCATTCGCAGGACGATCGCGACAACAGTGACCTCAACGCGGGCACTGCTGCGGCCCAGGAGGTTTCGGCGCATCGTCCATCAGCGGGGGGCGCGAAAGGCCACTCGGTGATTTCCGGAAGTCGGGGAAAGCAACCCGATTTGACCGAACGTGACGGGCCTACTGAGCTGCGTGCAGCCGACGGACCGCGGCAACTGCCACCCGCTCAATAATCAACGCACTGAGCGCAGTCCCGTCAATCTGCAAGTAACTTGACGAATAGTCCACCCAAACCGCATCGCTGGCCTGCGTAGATGCGCCTAAGCAAGGCGCTTAACCGAGATTTCGCTCACAGCGGCAGATAACGCTTTGTTATACATGGCCTTTGGCTTAAAGTTGCTGCATCCGGGGGCATTGCTCAGCGAAAAGTCAAGAACGGGTTACTCTTCCACGCATGTGGAATGGACTGTTTGGAAACCCCTGTCTAGCAGGGCTTTTTGCGCGTACGTGTAATGCATATCATTGGCTTCTAGCAAAAGTGATGGGGCGCACAAATTTTGGCCAGTTATTGATCTTGTAAGTAACGTTCCGCCGCATGTTTGTTTTAGCGACGCTGATGACCCTGATTCAGCAGATGTCAGGCACGCCGTACGTCACCGGCGGAGATTCCCCGGCGGGTACGGACTGTTCGGGTCTGGCCTCCTTGGTGTCGAACCTGGCGACCGACAGGCCGGCTTTCGGCAGCAGGTTCAACACCGGGAATGAAGAGTCGGCGTTGTTGGCACGCGGCTTCAGGTACGGGACCGCGCCCGGCGCCTTGGTGATCGGCTGGAACGGTGGCCACACCGCGGTGACGCTGCCCGACGGGACTCCCGTCGCCAGCGGCGAAGGCGGTGGGGTGCGAATCGGTGGCGGCGGTGCCTACCAGACGCAGTTCAGCCATCACATGTACCTGCCGGTGGACCCCGACGCGCCCGAGGGTGCCCCGGCGCCGGTCCTGGTGAGCGCGGTCGCTCCGGAGCCACCCCCGGCTGGTCCTGACCCGGCCGAGGCCCCGGCTCCCCCGCCGCCGGCCCCCGACGACGCTCCGGCTCCCCCGCCCCCGCCTGGTCCTGACCCCGCCGAGGCTCCGGTTCCGCCGCCGCCGGCCCCCGATGTGGCTCCGGCCGAGGCGCCGGCTCCCGACGCCGCGCCGGCGCCGCCGGCAGCGGCCTAGGGCGCGGTCAAGCCAAGAAGCGCTCGGTGTAGCGGGTGAATCGGGCGGGCAGGTCGTGCTCGTCGAGTCCGAAGGTTTCCGCGGACACCGCGATCCTGCCCAACCGGCCCCGCTGATGGTGGGTCAGGTAGTCAGTGATCGCCGTGCGGGCAGTGTCATCGAGCGGTTCGCCTGCCAGGTGGTAAATGCGTTCGGCGACCGCGCGCTCGTCGGCCATGAAGTCGTCGAAACGGACGTCGATCGAGCGCTCCGGCGGGATGACGTCCCGGTCACGCACCAGCGCCTCGAGCATCTGCTGCAGGCGGTCGGCCCAGGACGCGGCAATCTCGTGCACCGGCACCGGCGACTGATGCATCCGCGCCGTATAGGTGAGCATCGCCAGCATCGAGAGCACCACCGGCACCGGGTCGCGGTGGGTACACACGACCACCACACCGGGAAACACGGCGTCCAGCACCGGTAGCTGCTCAAGGTGCTGCGGTGACTTCAGGAGCCAACGCCGGCCGCCCCGAAGGAACTGTAGGGCTTTCAACTGCAGGCGCAAGTGCTGGTAGGACGATGTCTGGTCGTGCGCCAGGTAGTAGTCGCGCCAGCGCGGCACGTGGGCCAGCGTCTCGAACAGCATCGTGGAGAAGTCATTGGCCAGCAGCTGGATCTCTTCATGGACGTGCTCGGTGGTCATCTCGTGCATCAGCGGAAAGTGCGGCATCGCGGCGTTCATGAACTCGACGGCGGCATCCATGCGTGCCCGACGCGGGTCGGGCTCGATCCCTAGCTCGGCCGCCAGCGGAAAAGGCTCGACGCTTTCCCAGTACGGGATGGTGCGGAACGTCGGTCCCGCCGCCAGCATGTTGTGCAGATGAGTGGTGCCCGTACGCGGCAGGCCGGCGATGACCACCGGTGGGAGCAATTCGACGTCGCGGATCTCGGGATGTCGCGCGAGCAGGTCGTTGAGCAGCAGCCGATTTTTGAGTGCCTGCAGCACCTGCGCGTGGAAATTGACGATCCCGGAGCCGTGCAGGCCGTCGATCTCGCGCAGCGCGGCGAGGTAGATCTCGAGGCGCTCCCGGTAGTCGTCGGGCCCGAAGTCAGTCAATCCGGTCTCCGCCGTCGCTTTGGCGTGCAGCGTAGTGGCGTCCAGCGGGCAGTCGGCTGCCATTGTCGCCATCAGTTCGCGGATCTGGTTGATCTGTGGGCTGAACCGCGGCTCGGCCAGGTCGTCGAGATGCACGAGTGCTGCAGCGGCGTCGGTCATGGCGAATTATGTTACTTTGAGTTTCGTAATGACGACAGAACTTGGCCGACCCCGGGACAAACGCATCGACAGTGCGGTGCTGCGCTCGACCGTTGAACTGCTCGCCGAAACCGGCTACGCCGACCTTTCGGTCGATGCGATCGCACGACGGGCCGGCACCAGCAAACCGGCGATCTACCGGCGGTGGCCCAGCAAGGCGCACCTGGTCCACGAGGCGGTCTTTCCGATCAGCGACGCCACTGCGCTCCCGGACACCGGGTCCTTGGCGGGCGACGTGCGTGAAATGGTCAGCCGTACGGCGGACTTTTTGACCACCCCGGCTGCCCGGGCGGCGCTGCCCGGGCTGGTCGGCGAGATGGCTGCCGACCTGACACTGCACGCGGCACTGCTGGAGCGCTTCGGCGACATCCTCTCTCGCGGGTTGACCGACCGCCTCAACGACACCGTCGCACGCGGTGAGGTGCGGCCCGACATCACTGCCGCCGCGATGGTCGAGGTCGTCGCCGGTACCACCTTCCTGGCCCTGCTGACCCGCGGGCACGCCCTTGACGCTGCCTGGGTAGATCGCACGGCCGCACTGATCACGAGAGGAATCCGCCGATGACCCACAGCGAGCACGAGTCCACCGCCGCATGGCGAGAGCTGGTGGACACCTTGCGCGAGTTGGATCGCTCATTTTTGGACGGAGAGCGCGCCGTCGCCGACGACCGGCACATCGCCGACGGCTACCGGATGATCGCGACCACTTTGGGCGTCGCGTTCGACACCTATCTGTTCGGCGAGCCAAGCCGGCCGATGTTCGTGGAAGTCAACACCCCGTTTCGGCGCGACCGGCGGTGGGGGGGCGACAACACCGACGCCTACTACTACATCTGTCCGGTCGATCCCGGGCGTCGATACCGGATCAGTGGCAGCCGCGGCGACAGCGTCTACTTTTCGCTGACCGCTTACAACGAGCCGTCGCCGGGAGCATGGTCGGACCGCATCGTGGCCATCGTGCGCGACGACCACCTGAACATCGATGCCGCCGGCAACTTCTCGTTCGACCTCGGACCCACGCCGGATGCGGCAGTGCTGATGACCCGCGACTACCAGGCCGATCCCTTGACCGGGCGCCCCGTCAATTGGCAGATCGAGGCGCTCGACGAGCCCGAACCGATCCGGCACGGTGATGCCGAGACCGCGGCGCGGCTGCGGGCCAGCACCGCTTGGCTGCGCACGATGTTTGCGATTCTCCCGCTGGCGGTCGGGGCGCGAGGGGACGCGGCCCACGCGCTGGGCCACGAGATCGCGCACGCGGCCAACGAGTTCGCCGACCCCTACCAAGTCCCGGACGCCAACTTCGGCTGGTCGGCGCGCGACGCCTGTTACTCCTACGGCAGCTTTGTCCTCGACGAGGACGAGGCGCTCGTCGTCACCCACCGCCCGCCACACTGCCGTTTCTGGAATCTGGTGGTGTGGAACCAATTCATGGCCACCCACAGCGCCACCGACGCGCGTTGCTCGATCAACGGCCACAGCGCAGCGCTCAATGTTGACGGCAGTGTGACGATCGTCATCTCCCAAGCGATGACGGCACATCCCAATTCCCTGACCACACTTGGCTATCCCCGCGGCAACCTCGCTTTCCGATGGTTTCTCGCCGATAAAATCCCGGCCCGACCGGAAGTGCGGCTGGTCAAGCTGGCCGATCTGCCGTCCAGCGGTGCGGGGTCGCGCTGAATCTTCCTGCCCCGGCGGCCAACAGCGCTGACCCGGCCTGCGACCGGTCCGGGGCATCCCGTCACGACACGCGGAAGTACTCAGGTTATGCGCAGAAACTTCTTAGTTTGGACGAGCGCCGGTATGGGAACGTTGTGCACCATGATGGTCCGTCATGTCCCCTTTTTCGTTGGTACCGCGATGATCACAGCTTGGGGCCTCAATGCTTCGGTTTTGCCGACCGCTGCGGTCCCCTCTGCCGCCGCCCAGCCGTGTCCCGATACCCAAGTGGTGTTCGCCCGGGGAACCGGTGAGGAGCCGGGTGTCGGCCCCACCGGCCAAGCCTTCGTCGACGCGCTGCGCGGCCGCCTGGGCGGAAGGTCGATGGACGTCTATCCGGTCAACTACCCGGCCAGCGACCAGTGGTCCACCGGACTCGACGGCATCAGGGATGCGGGGACGCACATCGTCAACGAGGCCGGCGCCTGCCCCAATACCAAGATGGTGCTCGGAGGGTACTCGCAGGGCGCGGCGGTGGCGGGCTTTGTCACCTCATCGGCCGTCCCGGATTCGGTGCCGCAAGACGTCGATCCGGCATCGATCCCCAAACCGCTAGACCCTGCAATGGCCAGCCACGTCGCTGCGGTCGTACTTTTCGGCGCACCCAATGTGCGCGCGATGGACTTTCTCGGCCAGCCCAAGCTGGTCGTCGGGCCGCTCTATCTGTCGAAGACCATCCAGGTGTGCGCCGTCGAGGATCCCGTCTGCTCTGACGGGGTGAACTTTGCCGCGCATAACACCTACGCCGACGACGGAAACGTGATCTCCCAGGGTGCGGACTTCGCCGCGAGCCGCCTGCAAGGCGGCGCGGCGCCGGCTCCGCGCCAGGGCTTCGGCAACTGAGCTGACGGGAAGTCTCCGACGGCGATTCGTCGCGCCGGCCTACGCCGTGGACTAGCGTCGAGCACGGTTTGTCGCTAGATCCACTGACGGAGGACAGCTATGGCGATCCGGGTCGCCCACGTCGGCACTGGAAACGTCGGTCGGTTGGCGTTGATCGAGCTGGTCACCAATCCAGACTTCGAGCTGAGCGGGGTCTGCGTCTCGACACCAGAGAAGGTCGGTAAGGACGCCGGCCGGCTCGCCGGCCTGGACATGACCACCGGCGTCGCAGCGGTCGATGACCTCGATGCCGTGCTCGCGACCCGGCCGGAATGCGTGGTGTACTGCGCAATGGGCGACACCCGTCTGCCGGAAGCGATGAAAGATGTCATGCGCATCCTTGCCGCCGGCATCAACGTGGTCGGGTCGTCGCCGGGAATGCTGCAGTATCCGTGGGGCGTCATGCCCGAGAAATACATCACACGCGTCGAAGATGCTGCACGACAAGGTAACTCGAGTATCTTCATCAATGGCGTTGATCCTGGATTCACCAACGATCTGATTCCGTTCGCGCTCGCCAGCACCTGCCAGCGAATCGAGCAGGTGCGCTGCATGGAGATCGCGGACTACGCGACGTACGACGGCGCCGAGGTCATGCATTACATGGGATTCGGCAGGCCGCTGGACGACACCCCAATGCTATTGCTTCCAGGCGTGCTCAGCATCGCCTGGGGTACCGCGATCCGCCAGCTGGCGGCGGGCCTGGGTATCGAAGTCGACGAGATCACCGAGTCTTACCAGCGCGAACCGGCGCCGGAAGACTTCGACATCGCGGTTGGACACGTCGCCAAAGGAACAACGGCCGCGCTCCAGTTCGAAATACGCGGCATGGTCGCCGGCCGTCCCGCCATCGTCATCGAGCACATCACCCGGCTCCGCGAAGACCTGCGACCCGATTGGCCGCAACCAGCTCAGCCCGGCGGATCGTATCGGGTGGAGATCGTCGGCGAGCCGTCCTACACCGTCGATATCTGCCCGACCAGCCGTAAGGGTGACCACAACCACGCGGCGATCGTCGCCGCGGCGGGCCGGATCGTCAACGCCATTCCGGCCGTGGTCGCTGCGCCGCCCGGAATCAGGACAACGATGGATCTCCCACTTGTCACTGGAACCGGGCTATACGCTCGCGAGGGCGTCGCCGCGAGCTAGCTGAAATTTACTGGTAGGCAGGGTATTCCGCAGACTTGAGTACCTTCGCCAAGTGCACGGCATTGCGCGCGGCGGCCGCAGTGGCCGACGCGACAGGTTTGGGTACCTCATCGAGTTCGTTGTAATCGGTGGATTCCATCGCCGCGCCGTTCCAGTAGGTGCACCCTTGCGCAGGAATGCTGTACCCAATGTCGTTGAGCGCCTGGAAGACGTCAGCCACCGTTTTGTGTGCCCCGTCCTCGTTGCCGACCACGCTGACGATCGCCACCTTGCCCGCCATGGCCGGTCGACCCTCGTCGTCATTGTTGGACAATTCGGCGTCAAGTCGCTCCAGCACTCGCTGCGTGATACTCGACGGGTGGCCGAGCCACACCGGAGTGCTCACAAGCAAGATGTCGGCGCTGAGCACTCGGCGCCTGATGTCGGGCCAAGCGTCACCGTCACCCATGTCGTTCTCCACTCCGGGAACGATGTCAAAGTCCGCACACCGCAGCGCCTGACACGTCACATTTTCCTCGCGAAGGTGGGCGAAGACATGTTCGGCGATCAATTCACTGCTCGATGCGGCCGGACTGGGTTTCAGGCTGCACACCAAGGCCAGCGCGCTGAGCGAAGAATTCGAGGTAGTCACTGCGCATGGCTACCCGGGTAATCCAGCCGAGAAACGGCCCGGCCCGACGAGCGGACCGGGCCGTCCAACGTACAGGCCCTACTGGTGCTTCTTCTGGCGCTCTTCGGCCGCGTCCGCGCCGCTGCGAGCCGACTCGGCTTGAGCTTCCTTCTTGGCCGCATCGCGCTCAGCATCGGCCTTGTCCTGTTGAGCCTTACCCTCTTGGACAATGTCGTCGCGGCCGGCAACGGTTCCGCCAACTTCCTTGGCCTTGCCCTTGATGCCTTCGACGGCACCCTTGATGCCTTCTTCTGGGCCGCTGTTCTTCTCCCCCATGGGTTGATCCTTCCTCTAGTCAGAGTTGAGCTTTCGCTCTCATGTGCGAATACGGCTGGATACGTAACCCACTGCCCTGCAAAGATATTCGAGATATCTGACGCAGCGCAGATCAACCGGTATTTATTCGCACGCAAAGCATTCCCACCGAGGCATCCGGTCAAACACCGTCGGGCTGGGAGATTTCGATCTTGCGAGCCTGCGGCAGCCTTGGCCGACGACGAGAATCGGGTCGACTGCACCAGACCGCCTCGCTCTGGGCTACCGTTGCGCGTACCTGATCTAAGGAGTGCGGTGCAATGAGGATCCCCCGTACGGTGATGGCCGCGGCCGTCGTGACGACCTTGGCGGGAGTGTCGACCGTCGGCTGCAGCAGCCATTCGACGTCGTCGACGCCGACCACGGGATCTGGCACCACCACCCACGCTGCGATCAGTGACTACACCAAACTGCTGATCAAGACCAGCGACATCAAAGCTCCCGATACCTTCACGGCCGGCCCGGCGACCAAAGATCCGAATGGTCAACAAGGCGCCACGATCACCTTCACCGACCAAGACCACAGTCACACGATTATCGACACCATCCAGATTCTGCTCGACCCCGAAGCAACCGCCAACGCGCTGGATTCGGCCAAGGCGATGCGCCGCGAATCTCTGCAAGCGAAGTCGCTGAACGCTGATGTCGGGGTCGGCGGTGTGACGGTTTCGGGGTTGTCGCCGGACCACTCCAAAGGGGTGACGGTGTTGCTGTTCACCGAGGGCAAGGCGTTGGTCACCCTGGAGTTCGACGGCCCGTCTTATGCGCTGGCGCCGTCGGACTTTGTCACCGAGGTCGGCCAGAAGCAAGACGAGGCGATCAAGAACGGCCTCGGTGGCTGAGGCTCAACGGGTTTCGTGAGCGTCGGCCAGCAGCGTCCGCGCGCTGGTGACGCACGGCAGTAACCGATCATAGGCATCCACGCCGGACTCGGCGCGCGAGCGCATCGGTATCTCCAATCCAACGACGCGATCATCCGGTAGGGCGGCAAGCATGTCTGCCAGCGGCAACTCCCCATCGCCGGGCGGCATCCGCTCGTACATGGCTTCCTCGGCGTAATTCTTCATCCTGGGTTGCAGCATGGTGTCGCTCAGTTGGATGTAACCGATCCGATGTGCAGGTACCGACCGAAGATCGTCGGCGGTGGCGCCGAAGCGTGCCACATGCATCGTGTCGATGAGCAGGCTGATCCCGTCCCGGTCCACGTACTCGACGGCGGCCAGGGCCGACGGAAGGTCTGCGATGCTCAGGCCGACAACGGGTTCCACACACGTAGCGATACCTCGTTCGCCGGCCAGTGCAGTCAGCGCGGCCGGTCCATGTCAGCGTTCCCGCTCAGCCGCCCACCATGGCAAGTCCGCCGTCGACCGGGATCAACTGGCCGGTGATGAATCCGGCTCCCGCACTTGCCAGGAATACCAGCACCGGCCCCAAGTCGCCGGCGGGATCGCCGAGCTTTCCGCCCAACGGAATGGACAGTTTCATCTGCTGGTCGATGTATGCGGCGGCGTCCGGGCCCAGGAAGTTTCGCAGTCGATCCGCACCCGGTGTTTGAACCGCGGGCGCAAGCGCGTTGACGGTGACCCGGTCTGCGCCCCACGCCTTGGCCGCCGACCGGGTCCAGGCTTGCACCGCGCCCTTGGTGGCGGCGTACACCGCTGCGATGGGACTGCCCATCACCGCCTCAGCGGACCCGAAATTGATGATCTGGCCGCCGTTTTCGCGCATCACCGCATGGGCTGCCTGATTCGTCAGGATCGTCGCCTTGACGTTGGTTTCCAGCAAGAAGTCGATCGCTTCGCTGCTGATCTGCCCCGGCACTCCCGGTTGCCACAGGCCGGCCGCGTTGACCAGCACATCCAGGCCGCCGAGTTCACGCACTGCGCTGCTGAACGCGGTATCGACCGAGTCGACGTCGCGGGCGTCGCACTGCTGCCATATCACCGCCGGCGTGTCATCGGCCGGCGCAGTGTTGTGATAGGTGGCGGCCAGCCGCGCTCCGGCGGCGTGCAAAACACGCACGGCGGCGGCGCCGATCCCGGTGGCACCGCCGGTAACCAGGATGCGCCGTCCATCCAGTGCGGGGCGCGGAACCGTCATGGCCGCGGAGTCTATCGGTCTGCGAACAAACTGGCTCGCCAGTCGTCAGAACGCGTCTGGATCCCGCTGTACTTCGACCGGCACGGGGTGGCGGTATAAGCGCGATGCGTTCTCCCAGGTGATCTTCCGAATCACGTCCGACGGCAAGTCGGCGATCTGCTCGTGGACCGTCTCCTGGGTGTGCGGCCAGGTCGAATCGCAGTGCGGATAGTCGGCTTCCAACATGATGTTGTCGACGCCGATACGGTCGTGCTGCACGAACGAGGACTTGTCTTCCACAGCGCAGAACCAGAAATTACGCGTGAACACCTCCGCCGGAGTTAGGCTCTCGCCCAACGCTGCCCAGGTGCCATACATCGCGTGATAGCTCAGCATGTGATCGAGGCGATCCAATAACCCTGCGACCCAGCCGATTCCGCCTTCAGACAAACAAATCTTCAGATCAGGGAATCTGCTCGGCAATCCCGAGTAGAGCCAGTCGACTGCCGCCGAGATGGCGTAGGCGAAAAACAGTACGCCCTGCACATCCGGTGGTGCGTCCTCGGTGGTTGACGGCGACGAACCCGACGATCCGATGTGCAGGTTCACCACCGTGTCGGTTTCGGCGCAGGCCGTCATCATCGGGTCCCAGTGCCCGGAGTGGATGCTCGGCAATCCCAGCATCGAGGGGTTCTCGCTGAACGTGACGGCGTGGAATCCACGCTCGGCGTTCTCGCGGATCATCTTTGCGCCGAGTTCGGGATCCAGCAGCCAGGGCAACTGGCACGGAATGATCCGACCGGGGTGCGAACCTGCCCACACTTCGTGGTGCCAGTCGTTCCACGCCCGTACCGAGGCCAATGCAAGGTCGCGGTCATTGGTCACCTGCTGCAACCGTTGGCCGGCGAAACCCGGCAAGAACGAGGGAAAGTTCAGCGACGCGTAGATTCCGTTCAGGTCCATGTCCCTGACGCGCTCATTGATGTCCCATGCACCCCTGCGCATTTCGTCGAATCGGACCGGTTCGAAGCCGTACTCCGACACCGGTCGCCCAACGACCGCGTTGAACCCGACATTGGGCAGGACCTGGTCGTCGTAGACCCATGTTTGGCCGCCGTCGGCCGTGTCAACCACTTTCGGGGCGCGATCAGCGAACCGTTGCGGCAAACGTCCGGTGAACGTGTCCGGGGGTTCGACGATGTGATCGTCCACCGAGATCAACGTGTAGCGACGTGGCGCCCTCGACGGGTCAGGCAAAAAGGTGACCGACCGGTCCTCGCCGGTCTTGGCGGTGGTAAAGCCCAGGTTGGCGGCCAGCTCATCGATCGATTTCATCGCAACCCACTCAGTCCAGAACCGCGGAATCGGCTTTGATGGTCAGGCGGGCGGCTCCCGCCCAGTACACGTCGGCGGCTCGTTCGATCAGCGACCTCTGCATGCCCGCCATGTCCGGCCAATTCATCGGCACAGGCTCGTTGCCGGTGAGCATCACGTCGTAGGCCAGCTTGCAGACTCGCTCGATCGACGCGGCGCGGTACACGGCCTCGGCCAGGTTGCGGCCCGTTGCGATGACGCCGTGATTCGCCAGAATCGTCAGGTTGGTACCGCCGATGCGGGCCGCGAGATCGGCTGCGCGCGTTGCGCTGTCGATCTCGCCGTCGTAGGAATCGACCAGACACAGGTCGTCCAGGAACAGCGAGCCGGTCTGATGCACCAATTCTGGCAGCCTGCCGAGTGCGGCAAGCACGCAGACGTAGTACGGGTGATTGTGAATGACCACCCGCGCGTCAGGCCGGACGCGATGCAATTCGGTATGGATGTGGATCGCCGGAGTGACATCCCAACGACCGTGGACCACCCGCGCTTCGGCATCGACCACGCAGATATCCGACGCGGTGATCTCCTGCCACCACAGTCCCCACGGGTTGACGAACATGTCGGTCTGTTCGTCGGGTTGCCAGGTGATGTGCCCGGCCAGATTCTCGGCGAAGCCGATAGAAGCCAGGTGACGGAAGGCCACCGCCAGCGCCTGCTCCCTCGAAAGGTCAACTCCGATCGGCGGAATGACCGACGGTGCCCACACCTCCAGGCCGCCTCGCCGCGCATCAGGAGTGTTCATTGTCGGCCTCCATCCTGGCTCCAATATTCTCACGAAGCCGGCTTTTGGCGATCTTCCCGCCCGATGATCGCGGTAATTCGTCGACTACGACCAGTCGTTCAGGCAGCAGCTCCTTGGAAACACCTGCTGCCAACAGATACTCGACGAGGGCGGACAAGTCGATCGTTTGCGAGTCGACGAGTTCGGTATAGAGGCAGACCTTTTCGCCGAACACCGGGTCGGGCATCGCGACCGCTGCTGCGACCGCGATCGCGGGGTGCATCATCGCGGCATCCTCGACCTGGCCTGCGCTGATGTTCTTGCCGCCGCGCAGGATGAAATCGGACGTCCGGCCGGTGACGCGCAGGTATCCGTCGGCGTCGATCTCGCAGATGTCGCCCATCCGCATCCAGCCGTCGCGGGTGAACAGCTGGTCATGGTCGGTGCCGCCGAGGTACCCGAGGCTGGTCGCCGGACCCCGGCAAGCAGGCTGACCCCGGCCCGCTTCGGTGACGTCCCGGTCGCCGTCGAACAGGCGGACCGACATCTCGGGGACGATCCGGCCGGCCGTGCGTAACCGACGCGACTGCGAGTCGTTCAGCGTGGTGGCGCTGAGCAGGCCGGTCTCATTGGAGCCGTAGAACTGCAGAATCTTTGCTCCGGTGAATGTTTCGAACTCCGCCGCGGGCCGGTACGGCAGCGCCTCCCCGCCGGTGAAGACGACGCGCAACGAGCTCAGGTCGTACTCGCGCGACGCGTGGTCGGCCATCAGCATCGTCAATTGTGTACTGACACAGCACAGCACGGTCACTCGGTGCGCTGCTATCGCCTGACATGTCGCTCGCGCCGTAAAACGGTCCAGAATCACGGCTGTGGCGCCCAGATAAATCGGGGTGGTGTGGCTGGTCCAGATGCCGAACCCGAAAGGCATCGGAATGACCGGCAAGAACACGTCATCAGGCGTCAGTCGCCCGTTGGCGACCGCCTTCTGGTGAAAGTAATGCCAGCGATTCTGGGTGTGCACCACGCACTTGGGCAGTCCGGTGGTGCCCGACGTCGAGTTGATCAAAAACACATCGTCGGGCCCGAGCGGGGCCCCGACCCCCGACACGGTAAGCCCGCCGTCGACGTCCAACCGGGGTACGCGGCTGCCCTCAGCGAGCGCCAGCACCGAAACGTCGGCGCCCGATGCGGCCTCGGACGCGGCATCGCTGCGCTGGTGATCGCTGATCAGGATCTTTGGCTGCGAGTTGTGCAGTATCGCGGCGACCTCCCGGGTGCCGGCGCGCGCGCCGATGCCGACGACGACGGCGCCGCATCGCTCGACGGCCGCGAACAGCACGTGGATGGCGGCGGAGTCACCGTGCCATACTGCGATCCGATCACCCCGGGTTACCCCGATGCCGGCCAACTGTTCGGCCAGAGCCGTTGCCGCAGAATCAAATTC
>NZ_DASXEP010000181.1:0-25392 GCF_036490025.1 Mycobacterium sp.
ATCTGATTGTCGGTGCCCCAGGCCGCATACTCCTGCCACCACGCCAGCTCCGCGGAAATGCCTGTGCCCGTGGGTCGGTGGAGCCACGTCGCGTCCTCGACGGGAACGCGCTGCAAGGCGGCGAGTGTCTGCAGAAACGAATCGTGCGCGCGACGCTGAACCTGCGGTCGGGCGTCGTGTAACCAGCCTCGGGTCGCATAGGTGGTGTCCGACGGGGTGTGCCCGACGATGCGCGGCATCACCAGGAACTTGGAGCCGATCCATGATTCGTCGGGCTCGTTCAGGATCGGTGACGGTGTCGCGATCCCATGCCCGTGCAGCAGCTCCTGGGTGCGGGTCTGCGCGTCCAGGTCGTAGTCGGGGAAGATGCCGCCACCGGCCGGGGGAATCCGCAACACGTATTCGCTGGAGCGGCCCGCGACGTCGGCGGCGAACACCAGGCTTTCGCTCGACCAGCCGGCGGCCCGATTAGCATCCTTGAGCTCCGACAGCGCGGCGTCGCCGCCGAATCGGTGACTGAACCACGCCTGGAGCCGGGCCCGGGTGTCCGCTAGGTCGCGTTGAACGAGCGCGATTCCTGCCATGCCCACCAGATTTACATATGACCGGTCAGATGTAAATGACCAACAGTTTACGTCCAAGGCCATTGCTGTAATACGCTTTCGGGGTGACTTCGCCGCCGCCGCTCACCTTCGGAGCGATCGAGGACGCGTCGCTGCCGCTGGCCGTGCTCGCCCACGGCTTTCCGGACACCCCGTTCACCTGGCGTCACCTCGGCCCTGATCTGGCGGGGCAGGGCTACCGGGTGGTCGCGCCGTGGTTACCCGGATACGACGCCCCGACCGACCGGCCGATCAGCGTCGGAACCTACGTTCGCCACCTGCTCGACGTCCGTGGTCGCTACGACGCGGACCACCGCGCGATCCTCGTCGGTCACGACTGGGGCGCGCAGGCCGGATACGGCGCCGTGGTCACCCAACCCGAGGCGTTCAGACGCTTTGTCGCACTTGCTGTTCCGCCGGTCGCCGCGCTCGCCACGGGACTGTTCAGCTATCCCCAACTCAAGCGGTCGTTCTACATCTGGTTCATCCAGCAGGTCGGCATGGCCGAGTCGGTATTGCTGGGGCCGGGGTTCTGGGAGTCGCTATGGGCGGACTGGTCGCCGGGTTATGACGCCGCCGACGACATCGCCGAACTGCGTCGCTATCTGACCGCGGACAATATCGCGAATGTCATTGCGCCATACCGTGCCTCGTTCAACCCGCAGTTCGCCGACCCGAACGCCGAGACCGAGGCGGCCGCCACCATGCAGCCGTCGCCGGTGCCGACGCTGTATCTACACGGCGCCAACGACGGCGCGATCGGCGCCGATCTGCTCGGGGACCTCAGCCCGCACCTGCCGGCTGACGGCTCGGTCGCCGAAATCGTCGACGGTGTCGGTCATTTCCTGCATCTCGAGAAGCCGGCGCTCATCGCCGCGAAGATCAACGACTGGCTGACGGCGGCACGCTGATATCGCATGCGACATCTTTTCGCAACCGCATGTCATGGTCAGAGAGCGGTGTAGGAGTGACGGCTGTGACTCGACCTCACGCCGGCCGCATGGCGTAGCTCGGCTAGGAACCGGTCCGGGGTGTCGTCGCTGATCACATAGTGGCACACCGCAATTCGCACGACCGCCGACGCTGCGATGTCGGGCTGCGAGCCGCCGATGATGCGCGCGATGCGGTCACGCATGATCGGCAGCACGCGTTTCATCTGTTGCAGCACGTGTTCGGGTTCGGTCTGGGCCAGTGAGCCCAGCGAATAGCTGCTCTGGAAGTCGACCACGAATCGCAATGCGGCATCGAGCCGGTCGGGCCCGCTGAGGCCGGCCATCGCGGTGGCGATGCCGGCGTCGAAGTTGTCCTGCTCGTAGAGACCGAACGCGTCGAGCAGCCCGTCCTTGGAGCCGAAGTAGCGATACAGCGTGGGGCGAGACACCTTGGCCTCGGCGGCTACGTCGGACAGCTGCAACCGCCGGCGGCCATCACGCGCCAGCACGACGAAGGTGGCGGCGAGGATCCGTCGTCGAGTGGAGTGCTCGGCGTCGACAGCATGCGCGGCAGCCACCATCGAGTCCTTTACATCTAAGGGGCCAAATGTCACACTGAGCCTACCGCTGGCGGTGGTGTCGGGGCTAGCTATTGAAAGGTAGCGACGGTGACCAACCTCGTGATCCGCAAGATCCCGTGGGAGTTCGACGCGACCGTGCCGTTCATGTGGCAGCCTGCCAACCCGAACTTCGGCCTGTTCTGCAACGCGTTCACCTTCATCGCCGTCCCGTTCGAGCGCTACATCGTCAACGTGGTCCGCAAGGCTCAGGACAAGCTGCAGGAAGATCCGGACGTCGCCGCCGAGGCCGAGGCGTTCCTGCGGCAGGAGGCGCAACACGCGTCCGCGCACCGCAAGCACATGATTGCGCTGGTGCAGCGCTACCCCGAACTCGAGCAGTGCTACGAGGACGCCTGCCGGGCGTACGACAAGCTGCTCGAGGAGCAGCCGATCGAATTCCACGCCGCCTACATCGCCAACCTGGAGGCGACGTTCACCCCGCTGTTCAAAGTCATTCTGGACAACCGTGATTCGTTGTTCGGTGCGGGGGATCAGCGTGTCGCCTCGCTGATGATGTGGCACTTCGTCGAAGAGATCGAACACCGCAGCTCGGGACTGATCCTGTATCGGCACATCAGTCCTGACCCGTGGTACCGAACCAAACACATCCGCGACACCTTCAGCCACGTCGGCACGGTATCCGAGTCGATAGCAAAGGTTTTCGACGAGGTCGTCCCGTTCGAGGACCGCGGCGCCTCGGCGCAGGAACTACTGTCGATCTCGCTGCTGTTCGGCGAGTTGACGTATCGCGGGCCCGGCGGCCGTCGTCGACGTGCACGCCGCACGGGTCCGCCGACCCTGTTCAACGATGTCCCGACCCGCCAGCTGCTCGCGATGGTATGGCGGCTGTTGTTGTCGCAGACGCCGCAGCACGATCCGGCCGACCAGCCGCTGCCGGAATGGGCGGACACTTGGATGCGAGAATATGAGCGGGGCAGTGATATGACGAGGTTCTTCCCGAAGGCAGAGAGGTAATCGATTTGCTGTCAACGAACTACGGCGCCTTGGTGCCCGAGGATGAGCTGCTCACCCATCAGATCGTTGACACATTCGCCACAGTCAGCCAGTCGGACCCCTCGTGGACCGAGAAGATCTGGACGATCGCCCACGCACGGGACAACTCGCTGCAGGTTGTCCTTGGTATCGGCAAGTACACCAACCGCGGCGTGTTCGACGGCGCCGCCGGAGTGTGTCGCGGCACCGAACAGTGGACGGTGCGCGGGGGGCGGCGGTTGTCGTCGGCGTCGGCGAGCACCGAGGTCGGGCCGATTCACTATCAGGTCGTCGAGCCGCTGCGCGCCATCCGGGTGAGCCTAGACCCGAATGAGCACGCGCCGATCGCGTTCGATGTGTTGCTGCGGGGAAGTTTCGACGCGTCGCTGGAAGACCCCTGGCCCGATCGCAGCCCGGACGGATACCGGGTGACCCACAACATCCTGCGCTACCATCAGATCGGGGTGGCGTCTGGTTGGGTCGAGGTCGAAGGCGGCCGCGTCGAAATCGGCGCCGACGACTGGATTTCGATCCGCGATCACTCCTGGGGCCTACGGCCGGGCATCGGCAAACCGATACCAGGACTGCCGCGCGGTAGCCGCAAGATCAAGCAGATGTTCATGACCTGGCTGCCGATGACGCTGACTCGTCCGGACGGATCGGCCTATTCGCTGTTCGTGATGTATCAGGAGGAGCGCGGCGACGGCTTCACCGAAATACGTTGCCAGGCTGAGCAACAGCACCCCGACGGTACCTCGCACCGGTTCCCGTCGGTCGAACAGGACATGCACTTCGAGGACGGCAACCGGCGGTTCACCCACGGTGCGATCACCCTGATCGACACCGACGGATCGAAACGCCCGCTGACGATCACCGCCGCCGGCCCCACCGGCTTTCACCTCGGGACCGCGGGCTACTACGGATGGAACGACTGGGTGTACGGCCAGTGGGTCGGCGACCTCAAGGTCGAGGGCAGCCACATCACCGGCTGCGACAAGCCGGAAAACGCCCGCGAGTTACACCAGTTGCGGGATCTGCTTGTGCGGGTGGATGATCCGGTCGGCGGCGGCGCCGGGCTCGGCAATGCCGAGACCTTTGCCATGGGCGCGTTCCCCGAGCGTGGACTGACCGCGGAGAACTCATTCTTATAAGAAGCGAACAGTGACCATCACCCCGGAAACTTTCACGATCCGAGGCGTTGGCGGCACCCGCATCGTCGCCGACCGACTCGGCGATCCCGCGCTGCCGGCCGTGGTGTTCCTGCACGGCGGCGGGCAGACGCGCCGCTCGTGGGGCAAAGCGGCCGGCGCGGTGGCCGAGCGCGGATGGCAAGCGGTCACCGTCGACTTCCGCGGCCACGGCGAGTCGGACTGGTCGGAGGACGGCGATTATCGGCTGGCCAGCTTCGCCGGCGACGTGCAGGAAGTACTGCGCCGGCTGCCCGCGCAACCCGTGCTGGTGGGTGCATCGCTGGGCGGCTTCACGACAATGCTTCTCGCGGGCGAGATTTCGCCCGGTATTGCTCGCGCGGTCGTCCTGGTGGACATCGTGCCCAACATGGATCAATCCGGCGCGAACCGGATCCACACATTCATGGCTGACCGGATGAAAACCGGGTTCACGTCACTCGATGAAGTCGCTGACATGATCGCCGAATACAACCCACACCGGCCGCGGCCGACCGACCTCAACGGCTTGCGCACCAATCTGCGCCGCCGCGGCGACCGCTGGTACTGGCACTGGGATCCGAAGTTCATCAGCGAGACCGCATCCCTTCCGCCCAGCGAGCTGACCGACGTCGACCGGATGAACGCCGCGGTGCAAGCGATCCTGGCCGGCGGCGTGCCGATGCTGCTGGTGCGCGGTCAAGTGAGCGACCTGGTCAGCCAGAATCGGGCCGATGAGTTTCTGGCCCGCTTCCCCGCCGTCGAGTTCGTCGACGTGCAAGGCGCCGGGCACATGGTCGCCGGCGATCGCAATGACCTGTTCGCTGATGCGGTACTGGATTTCCTTGCCCGGCAAGGGCGTTAGTCTTAGTCAGACGCTGCGGACTGCCTCAGTCAAGATGTCGATGACGGCCTGCGGTCGGGTGATCAACGGCGCGTGGTCACACGTGTCGGTGCGGGTGCGTGCCTGCATGCGTTCGGCCATGAACCGTTGGGTGGCCGGGTTGATCATGCGGTCTTCTTCCGCAATGAGATACCAGCTCAGCAGATCATTCCAACTCGGTCTTGGCGCGGCCTGCTGGATACACGCAGTCGCGATAGGTCGCTGCACGGCGGCGAGCAGCTGTTGTTCTTCGGCGGTTGCCTGTTGTGCGAACGCGGCTGCAAAAGCGCTCTCGGGCAACCAAATCCACCCGCCGTCATCGGGCTTGAGCTCTGGTGCCTGCGGATGCGGGGGATCGCGGTAAAACACATCGGCGACGGTTTCGCCCTCGTCGGGCGCCAAGGCGGCCACGTAGACCAATCCTTTGACGCGTGAGTGGCTCACTGCGCCAATAACGCCGCCGGCGTATGCGTGGCCGCTCAGGACGACTGGTCCCTCGGTCCGATCGATAGCTCGCTTGACGGCGTTCACATCGTCGTCAAGCGTGGTGAGCGGGATCGGGGCGGCGGTGACGTTGATCCCGGCTTGTTGTAGACCGGTGATGACGCGACTCCAGCTCGATCCGTCGGCCCACGCTCCGTGCACGAGGACGACGCTCGGTAGCAAACTGGGTGGCATAGCCCAAAATACTAGACATCCCGCTATGCTCCGCGCAATCAAGCCTCGGAGATCACATTGGACAGCAGTGCCGCGTTGTCGGCGCCGAGGTCGGTCGCGGCGTTGATCACGACGCGGTCGATTTGACGCAGTGCATGCAGGGCTGTCAGCAGCCGTCGACGGTCGGGCTCGAGCCAATGGTCGCTGTGCCGGCGGGCAAGTGACTCAGCGGCGTCGATCGAATCGGTGGAGGGGAAGACCGTTGCTCCCTGACTGAATTCGAGCGCCGTGATCAGCACGTCGATATTGCGGCGAATCTGCGTCGCGGTCGAGTTGATCGCATCGGCAACCTCCGGCGAGGTGTCGATGCGGGTTTCGCTGCTACGGACTAGGATTCGCGCATAGCGGTCGCAGGCGGTGAGCATCCGCAGCCCGTGCCGCATTGTTCGGCGTCCCGCCATGCCGGCGATCCCGGCGCTTAGCGGCCTGGCCGTGGTCCGGAACTGCTGCAGGTCGCGACCGAGCCGTCGCGCCGTTTCGGTCAAGCTCACCGCCGTCTCGCCGCCGAGCAGGGCGGCGACCGAATCCTGGACCAGGTCGGACAGCGTGAGGAAGAACGTGCGCGCGTCGTTCCGGATATGAGTTCGGGTATTGATCGGTAACACCAGCATCGCAGCCGCGATTCCGATGACCGCGCCGACGGCGGTCTCCTCGATCCGCAACAGCAGCAGGCTGAAGGTGAATTCGCCGAGCAGGCCGTACATCAACGCGAGCATGGTGCTGATCCAGAAGGTCATCAGGCTGTAAGTGACCTTCATGAAATAGAAAGCGCAGAACAGACATACGAAGATCATCGCCAGCGAGGCGACGGTGTTGCCGGATACCAGTGTGGCGACCAATACGCCACTGGGTACCCCGAGAACCGTGCCGAGCAGCCGCTGCCAGCCTTTGTCGAGAGTCTCGGCCCACGAATTGGTGCCGGCGAAGATGACGAACGCGGCGATCGCCGCCCAATACCAGTGGGACGGTGAAACTATCTCGCCGACGACGATGGCCAGTGCCGCGGCGACGGCAACCTGAATGGCTTGCCGGGTGGATTGCAGCATGCCCGACCGCAACTGCGGCTCGCGCGGTGCCGGGGCGTCTGGCTGCGCAATTGCGATGCGCTCGATCCGGGCACGAACTTCGGCGGTCGCTTTCGCAGTGTCGACGATCGCCAGGGCCAATCGGCGCGCCGCCAGCTCGTCGGGGCCTGAGGCTTTTTCGACCAGCCGTTGAGCCCGCTGCGCCGTCTGTCGCAGGCGGCTGCCATGCGGTATCCGGATTGCCCGCGACAGCATGGCAGCGGTGTCGGCCAGCTCGGTGCGGGTGGCGGCGGGAATGTCGGATTGGGCGGCCCGACTACCCGCCGTGGCGAGGCGTTCGACGGTGAGCTCGGCATCGAAGAGCCACATGGCGAGGTCCTCGCCGCTGACCCCCGGCCACAGCGCCCCAGGGTTCACCCGCTCTTCGATCTGGGCCTGGACCGTCAACGCGACCTGGTTGAGCCGGATGGCCCTGATCCTCAGCCGCCGCTGCGACCGTTCGTCGACACGGCGGGCTCGCACCAGATCGGCTGTGGTGTCGACGACGATCGCCATCCGCGCCCGCAGCGACCGGACGTTCTCGCGGAGAACGCTTTCCGGTCGATCCGGCATCAGGAAGGTGCTCCACAAAAAGCTGCTCAGGGTACCGATGACGGTGGCGCCGACCAGCCACGGCAGCTCGGAGAATTGCGCCCGCAGGTACAGCGAGAAAAAGTACGACATGAAGGTGACCATGCCCAGCGCCGTGCCGCGTGGGCCGAACCGGCGCACGTAAGCCGCGATGAACACCACCACGACGAACAGCACGTCGGCGATCACCGGGTGCGGCGTGACGAGGGCGGCGGCGGTGATGGCCAGCGCAGTGGGCACCGGCATCAGCGCCATCGTGACGCGCTGTCGGCGCGGATCCGGGTCGTTCACCGAACGCGCCGAGACCATCGTGATCAGCGCGCCGAGCAGCGCCACTGTCAGCGGCTGTCCGGTCGCCTTGGTCAGCAGGAACAGGACCAGCAGCGACGTCGCCAGCGCGCCGGTGGTGCGGGTGGCCATCCGCAGCCGCAGCAGCCCGGGATCGGATCCGATCGTCCAGTTACGCGCCCGCTCGTAGCGCGCGGTTGCGGCACCGAACACCCGTGGCCAGCCTCTCTTCTGCGGAAATGCGTGTCTGTTGTGACCTGACTCTGACACAGCGGCAAAGATGGGAGCCAATGAGCACGCGAACGACGCTGGCCGATGGCCGCGAGCTGTTGTTCTTCTCGCTGCCCGGCCACACCCCGGCCCCGGTCGCCGACCGCCGGCCGTTGCCGCCGTGGGAGCCGGGCCAGTCGCAGCTGCGGTTCGACCAGACCACCGGGCAGTGGGTGATCATCGCCGCGCGGCGGCAGGACCGCACCTACAAGCCGCCGCCCGACCAGTGCCCGCTGTGCCCGGGGCCGACCGGGATGACCAGCGAGGTGCCCGCACCCGACTACGACGTGGTCGTCTTCGAGAATCGGTTCCCGAGCCTGTCCGGTGCGGGGTCTGCCGCATCGGTGCCGGACGGCTTCGTGCCGGTGCCGGGCGTCGGGCGGTGCGAGGTGATCTGCTTCTCCAGCAACCACACCGGGTCATTCTGTGAGCTGTCGCAGCCGCACGCCCGGCTGGTGGTGGACGCGTGGCGGCACCGGACGGCGGATCTGATCGCGACGCCGGGTGTGCGGCAGGTGTTCTGCTTCGAGAATCGGGGCGAGGAGATCGGCGTCACGCTGTCGCATCCGCACGGCCAGATCTACGGCTACTCGTACCTGACGCCCCGGACCGCGGCCATGATGCACCAGGCGGGTAAGCACCGGGGCGGCAACCTGTTTGCCGACCTGCTGGCCAGTGAGGTCGCCGATGGCAGCCGCGTGATAGCGCGCACCGAACTGTTCACCGCGTTCGTACCGTTCGCGGCGCGCTGGCCGGTCGAGGTGCACATCTATCCGAACCGGTTCGTGCACAACCTTCTTGACCTTTCCGACGCGGAACTGGATGGGTTCGCGGCGATCTATCTCGATGTGCTGCGACGGTTCGACCGGATGTATTCGGCTCCACTGCCCTATATTTCGGCCCTCCATCAATACGCCGACACCGACGCTCTGCGGCAGGGTTACTTCCACGTCGAGCTGATGTCGATCCGGCGCAGCGCGGTCGCGTTGAAGTATCTGGCGGCATCGGAATCGGCGATGGATGCGTTCATCGGCGACGTGCTGCCCGAAGCCGTGGCGCACCGCCTGCGGGACCTCGCGTGAGGATCCGTTATTCCGCACCGGGGCGGATCAACCTGATCGGCGAGCACACCGACTACAACCTCGGCTGGGCATTGCCGATCGCGTTGCCGCGGCGCACCGTTGTGACGTTCGAGCCCTCGGACGCCGATGCGCTGACGGTGCGCAGCGACCGTATCGATGGCTCGGTGCGAATTCCGTTGACCACCAAGCCCGGTGAGGTGACGGGATGGGCGGCCTATGTGGCCGGCGTGGTGTGGGCGCTGCGGATGGCCGGGCACCCGGTGCCCGGCGGGGCGATGTCGATCACCAGCGAGGTCGAGATGGGCTCGGGCCTGTCGTCCTCGGCGGCGCTGGAGTGCGCGGCGCTGGGCGCCCTGGCCACCGGCCTGCATATCGACCGGCTGGATCAGGCGCGTCTTGCCCAGCGCGCGGAGAACGAGTATGTCGGCGCGCCAACGGGTTTGCTCGATCAACTGTCTTCGTTGTTCGGTGAGGAATCGACGGCGCTGCTGATCGACTTCCGGAAGCTGACCGTGTCACCGGTGAGCTTCGACCCGTCATCGTCGGGTGTGGTGCTGCTGCTGATCGATTCTCGGGAGCGGCACGGACATGTCGGCGGCGAGTATGCCGCGCGCCGGCTGTCATGTGAGCGGGCGGCCGCCGATGTTGGTGTGGTGTCGCTGCGGGAGATCCAGGATCGCGGAGTCTCGGTGCTGGACGGGGTCACCGATCCGGTGGACGCCCGCCGCGCCCGTCATGTGCTGACGGAGAATCAGCGGGTGTTCGATGTGGTTGCGGCGTTGGGTGATTCGGACTATCCCAAAGTGGGTCGGATTTTCACCGAGTCGCACGCCTCGATGCGCGACGACTTCGCCATCACCACTGCACACATCGATCTGATCGCCGAGACCGCGGTGGGCGCGGGTGCGCTGGGCGCCCGGATGACCGGCGGCGGATTCGGCGGCTGCGTGATCGCGTTGGTGCCGACCGACCGGACGCAGGCGGTTTGTGCGGCGGTGCGCTCAGCGGTGCACGCCGCGGATTACCAGGATCCGGTGATCACGCAGACCCATGCTGCTCAGGGTGCAGGAGCGGTGCGGTAGGCAGCAGCCGTCACAGCCGTAACATGCGATATCAAGTCGCATCAGGCACGTATCGGCACCTTGCTGGTAAGAACGGCGGTGTGAGGATCGCGATCAGCGGCGCCGGCGTGGCCGGTGTGGCGCTCGCCCACTGGTTGCACCGCACCGGCCACCACCCGACGGTGATCGAGCAGGCGCCAAAGTTCCGCACCGGCGGCTACGTGATCGACTTCTGGGGCGTCGGCTACCAAGTGGCCAAACGCATGGGCATCGAAGACCCGATCCGTGCCGCCGGGTACCAGGTTGAGGCGGTGCGCTCCGTCGGCTCCCGCGGCCAGGTCAAGGCCGACGTGCATGTCGATGTCTTCCGACGCATGTTCGGCGACGAGTTGATCAGCCTGCCCCGCGGCGACCTGGCCGCCACGATGTACAGCACCATTGAAGACAAGGTCGAAACGATCTTCGGCGACAGCATCGCCACCGTGGACGCGCACAGTGAGGGCGTCCGGCTGACCCTTGAGAACGGCGGGTCGCGCGATTTCGACCTGCTCGTCGGCGCGGACGGATTGCACTCGAACGTGCGCCGTCTGGTCTTTGGGCCAGACGAGGACTTCGAGCACTACCTGGGCTGCAAGGTCGCTGCGTGCACGGTCGACGGATACCGGCCCCGCGACGATCTGGTGTACGTCACCTACGGCAGTCCCGGTCGCCAGCTGGGGCGTTTCACGCTGCGCGGCGACCGCACCATGCTTTTGTTCATCTTCCGCGCCGAGCACGACAGCGCGGGCCTGGCACCAAAAGATCAGTTACGCAGCGAGTTCAGCGATATCGGCTGGGAAGCGTGGGATTTCCTGGCGGCGCTCGACGACGTCGACGATTTGTATTTCGACGTCGTGAGCCAAATCCGGATGGATGACTGGTCGCATGACCGCGTGCTGCTGATCGGCGACGCCGCCGGATGCATTTCATTGTTGGGTGGTGAGGGCACCGGACTGGCGATCACCGAGGCGTACGTGCTGGCCGGCGAACTCGCGCGCGCCGACGGCGACTACCGCCGCGCGTTCGATGCCTACCAGTCGCTCATGCGTCCCTTTATCAAAACCAAGCAAGCCGGTGCGCAACGCAACATTCCGTTCTTCGCCACCCGGACCCGGTTCGGCTTGTGGTTCCGCAACGTGGCAATGCGACTGGCCGACATTGTGCCATTGGCCACGCTGTTCGCCGGCTTCGCGCGCGATGACTTCACGCTGCCCGAGTACGGCATTTAGCTAGGTGGCCGGGGTGAACCGGATCGCCCCGAGGTTCAGCCGCTCGACGGCCTCGGCGAACTGGTCGCGGGTCGGCATTTGGTGGTTGCGGAAACCGATGCCCATCACCCGCTCCGCGCGCTTGACGCCGTAGGACTCGGCGCAGCGCGCCAAGAGGTCAGCGACGTGCGCGGTGTCCGTGATGAGCTCGCCGCGCATCGTGTTCGTCTTGCCGTCGTGCAGCACCTGCGCCGGTGCGCCGTCGCGGAAGTTGGCCTTCCAGGTCGCGCCGGTCAGGGCGTAGAGGATGCCGTCGATCAGATGGGCGGTCAACACAAGCGAATACGGTCGTCCGCTCTTGCGACCTTTGAAGTCGACGGCCATGAACTGGTTGCGCGCCGCGCCTGCGAATGGGGTGCGCAGCAGCAACGTAAAGATCGGGTTGATCAGGCGCAGAAGTGTCTGGGGTGGATGCGAGGCGGTAACCGCGTGCGAATCTTCCGTCATGGCTTCACGATAGCTGCCAGCCGACAGTAAAGCTGTGCCGCAGGACCAGATTGGTGAGCACATCGGTGCGCTGGGCGAGCGGCCACGACTCGTAGCTGAACGGCTCGAGAGCGAAGAAGGCGTAGTTGACCGAGGTCTCCGGCGTGGTGCGCGGCCGGTAGACCAGCGCGTCCAGGATGTCGGGCTCGGGCCACCACCGCTTCACGGCGTCGGCCAGCCGATGGCAGGTGTCCCACACGTCGGCATGTTGTCCGGTGTTGATCTGGTCGTCGACGCCGAGGATGTCGAGGTTGGCCTCAGTGCGCAGGTCGAGAACGCGTAAATGGCGCGCGGCGACCAGCCGCACCAGCTGGTGATCAGCGTGATCGGCGGGAATCATCAGCCCGGTGGGTCGATAACGCTCCCGGAAGGCGCCGACGAGAGTGCTTGCGGCATAATGTGTTCGGAATGCCCCGGATTCGGGGTCGAAACGGTAGCGGGCGGTCGGAAAGCCGGTCCAGGTCCACTCCGACGGTGGCGCCGCCTCGACCCGCCACAGCTCGGTGCCGGCGTCGACGCGCCGACGGCGCAGGCCGACGGGTCGGGCGTCGGGCAGCGGCCTCTGGTAGCCGGCGGGAAGGTCAGGCACCGATGGCGGCGAGCATCCGCCACGCGGTGTCGGCGGTCTTCGGGCGGCGCAGCGCCTCGGCGATCGACGAGCCGCCCAGCTCGTCGTGGGTCAGGCGCATGATCCGGTCGGCGGCCAGCGGGTCGGAGGTGAACTCGGTCAGCAGTTCGAGGATGCGCGGTAGATCCGGCCGCACTCGGTCGGCGTCGAATTGCCAAGCAGGAAAGTATGTTTGGTTGCCGACCGCTGACCCCAGCAGCTTGCCCCGGCTGCGAAGCCGGTGTACCGCCTGCGGTGAATGCAGCGCGAGCCGCTGCTGCACCTTCGGTGTCGGCAGTGCGCCCTCGACGAATTCGCGCACCAACGCGCTACGGCGTTCGTCGTTCAGGCTCTGCGCTGCGACTCGCTCCAGCGTTCCCTGCGGCGTGGTCGGCGCCCCCAGGATGGCGTCGAGCACCTCGGCGAATCCGGGTTCCGTGCGGGCGCGTTCGGCGACCTGGCGAACCAACGGGGCAACAGCAGTGGACATGACTCCAGGCTACCAGCAGGCCCTGTCGATTGAAACAATCGAAACAGAGCCTAGGACGTGTGGCGTGATGCCCCGCTGCGGGCGCCGGCGCGATGTCCGTGCCCACCTGTGCGCTGGCCGCTGCGGGCCGCTCTGGCGTGCTCGCCACCGCGGTTAGGACGGCGTCGCGGCTGCGAGCGCTGGGCGGGCTGGGCAGTCACGGGTCTGGCGGTCGGAGCCTGGTAGGGCGCGACTTCGCCGACCAGTTGCACGACGGGTTCGGACTGCGCGGTGACCTGCTGCGGGCGCACGGCGATACCGGCCCGGCGCATCAGGTCCGAGGTGTCTCTGCGCTGTTCGGGAAGCACGACGGTGACGACGTCGCCGCTGTTGCCGGCTCGTGCGGTACGCCCGGAGCGGTGCAGGTACGCCTTGTGTTCGGCGGGCGGGTCGACGTGCACCACCAGCTGCACCTCGTCGACGTGCACGCCGCGGGCGGCGATGTCGGTGGCCACCAACACGCGGGCGGCTCCGGACGTGAACGCTGCCAGATTGCGGTCGCGGGCCGGCTGAGAGAGGTTGCCGTGCAAGTCAACTGAGGGCACGCCGGCTTCGGTGAGCTGGCGGGCGAGCTTTCGGGCCTGGTGTTTGGTGCGCATGAACAGGATTCGTCGACCGGTGCCAGAAGCCAACCGGTGCACCAACTCCGTTTTGGCAGCGGCGCCGGTGACGTGGAAGACATGGTGGGTCATCTCCGCGACCGGCGAGTTGACCTCGTCGACGGAGTGCATGACGTGGTTGCGCAGGAACCGTTTGACGAGCTTGTCGACGCCGTTGTCCAGAGTGGCGGAGAACAGCAGTCGCTGACCGCTGGCCGGTGTTGCAGCCAGGATGCGGGTGACGCCGGGCAAGAAACCGAGGTCGGCCATGTGGTCGGCCTCGTCGAGCACCGTGATGTCCACGGCGTCGAGGCTGATCAACCGCTGGCGCATCAGATCTTCCAGCCGGCCCGGGCAGGCGACGACGATGTCGACGCCGCCCTTGAGCGCGGCCACCTGACGGGTCTGTGACACCCCGCCGAAGATCGTGGTGACTTGCAGGCCGTAGCTGGCGGCCAGCGGCTCCAAGGCTGCGGAGATTTGGGTCGCCAGCTCGCGGGTGGGTGCCAGCACCAAGCCGGTCGGACGGGCGGGCCGTCGCTTGGCCGACTCGAGGCGGACTACCAACGGAATTGAGAAGGCCAGCGTCTTACCGCTGCCGGTCTTGCCGCGGCCGAGCACGTCGCGGCCGGCCAGCGTTTCGGGCAGGGTCTTGACCTGGATCGGGAAGGGCTCGGTGATCCCGCGCGCAGACAGGTTGCTGATCAGCCGTGCGGGCACGCCGAGGTCAGCGAAAGAATTAGTGGAAGTCATTGTGGTGTGGTGCCTTTCAGGCATCAGGAAGTGCTTGGGGTGGCGAGATTGCCGGTGGGCAAAATCGATCGCCGCGAAAAAGCTTGGATTCGAATGTCGGAGCAATCCACGACGTGTCGGCCAGGAAGCCAACGTTATTCGTCAGCTTAGCCTACGAACAGGACTTTCTACTCATCGAGGACACAGTGTGAGCAACGACACCAGCCGCTAGATCATGTCGTTGCGGGTCAGCCACCGCATCACCGGCCAGCCGACGAACACCGGCAACCAGCAGGTCAGCACCCGATACAGCAGCACCGACGGCACGCTGACGGCCGCGGGCACGCCGAACGCGGCTAACCCACCGATCAGCGCGGCTTCGACGGCGCCGACGCCGCCGGGAGTGGGAGCGGCCGAGGCGAGCGTGCCGCCGACCATCGTGACCACGGTGACGGTGACGAACGTCGTGTGACCGCCGAACGCCTCGACGCTGGTCCACAACGCCAGCGCCGCGCCGAGCGTCGTTCCGGTGCATCCCAGGATGATCAAGCCCATCCGCTTGGGTTCGCGCGCCACCTCGATGATGTCGGTGCTGATCTCCTTGAGTTTCGGAGTCACCGCCGTCGACAGCCACCGTCGCAGGTTCGGCACCAATAAGAAGACGCCGACGATGCCCAGGGCCGCACCCGCGATCAGGTACAGCATGGTCGACCCCGGAACAAAGTGGGACAGGTCGGTTCCCGCGCCGGCAGCGGTGCTGAAAAAGATCAGCAACAAGACGTGCATGATCACCTGCATCGACTGCTGCAACGCGACCGCCGTGGTGGCTCGTGTCGTGCTGAGCCCGCTCTTCTGCAGGATCCGGGTGCTCAGCGCCAGGCCGCCGACGCCGGCCGGGGTCGTCGTCGCGGCAAACGTGTTGGCCACCTGTGCGATCGACAGCCGCCAGAAGTTCACCGACTCGTCGGCGCTCGCCCACAACGCCGCCGCGGCCCCGACATACGTCGACGCCGAAATCACCAGACCTAGCAGTGCCCACCACCAATTGGCTTTGCCCAGCGCGTTGAAGAACGTCGGCACCGTGCTGATGAAGGGATACGCGACGTACACCAGCGCGACGAGCAGTAGAAGTTGGATGAGTTGGCTACGGCTGAACCGGGTGACGGCTTCGGGTTGAATTTTCTCGGTGCCGGTTTGGCGCATCACCGCCGCGCGGCTGCGAGAGATGACCGCTTTGGCGTCGTTCACCGAGTCCCGGATATGTTTCGGCACAGCGGTTTTGGTGAGTCGGCGCGATGCCCTCAGCACGGCGTCTTTGCCGAGCACGTCGATCGCTGCGCTCACCGCGTCGTCCGCGCCGTAGAGCGCCGACGTCGTCACCAGCAATTGGGCGATGTCGGACTGAAGTTGGTTGTCGGTTGCGCCGTATTCCGCGCTGCCGAACCCGCCGAAGAACACGGCACCGTTGCTGACGGTGATTTCTTTCTCCCGTAGATCGCCGTGCGAGATCTGGTGGTCCTGTAACTTGCGCAGCGATTCCCACACCTCGGCTACCGGTGTCGACGTGTGACATTTCTTCAGCGGCTCGCCGCGAATGCGCTTGTGCGCGTACAACGTCCAGCCTCGGTCGAGAATCCCGACGGCGATCGTCGCGGTGTTGGCGACGCCCAACTCGCCGATGGCGATGGTCATCAGGGCGCGATGCTCGACGGCGCGACGCATCGAGGCCTGCAGGGGAGCAGTCTCGTTCTCGCGCAGCCGCAATATCCGCCACGCTTCCCGCAGGGCGCCGCCGCTGCGTTGATGCGGTCCGTACATCTCGACCACGGCGTTCTCAGCCGGGTCCTCGGTGACCGCCGACAGCACCAGCGGCCCGGAACCTGCGGGACGGACCACCTTCAGCCCGGTCACCACGAAGCCGCGTTTGGCCATCGTGCGCACCGCGTCATCCAGCGGAACCTCAAGCGCGGGGGTGCCGCTGACCAGGATCACCAGCGCGCCGACGAACCATCCGACCGCCAGGCCCAGCAGCGAGCGGGCCGGCACGATGGCGCTCACGACAAGGTGGATCGGGATGAACGCCAGCAGCAGCGTCCACCACCAATGCCGCCAGCGCGCCGGCAGCCACGGGCCGGACACGGTGAGCACCGCGGCGAGCATCCCGATCCAGCGTGGGTCGTCGAGGAATTGGGACAGCACAGTGCGCAACCGGTCGGACAGGTCGAAATGCCACTGCGGCGCGGCGAGGCCCGTACCGGTGATCGACAACGCGAGAACGGAGAGCACCGCGGCCGCCGCGTACGGGATAAGCAGTCGCCATTGCCGGGCGAGGATCAAGCCGATCAGGATCATGAACGGCAACGCCAGGACCACGAGGCCGTACACCAGGTAGACCACGTCGGACTGGGTCGCCGTCAGCACCCCGACGATGCGGGAGATGGATTTCTCCAGCTCGTCCCACCGGGTGCGGGTGACGACCGAACTGGTGATCACGATCGCCAGCAACGCCGCGGACAGCAGAACCCGCAGGATGTCGTTGGTGCGCCGAGTCAAGGGTTGCAGCAAGTTACCGGTAACGGTGACTTCGCGCCCGTCGACGTGCATCTTTCCAACGATCCTTCGGATCGGCTCCGGCCCGCGGCTATCAGCGGCTCGCGGACAACATAACCGGAGACCTGCGTCGCGAGCCGGATTGCCTTGCCCTTATTGCTGACCACGCGCTGCGGTGAGTCACAGCAGTCACGTGTGCACCAGGGACCGACCATGATGTGTGGTTCGAGAACGTGACCATATGCGATATCACTTTTGGAAAGGCGCTAAATCCTTCCCCGTCGTGACTGCTGAGGCCACTGAGGCGGCACACAGCTGGTACCTAGCCGGCTCACGTACGGTCGAAAGGTGTGCTGCCGGAAAGGGGATGAGCGTGGCGAGGACTGACAACGACTCCTGGGAGATAACGGAAAGTGTGGGGGCGACGGCGCTGGGTGTGGCATCGGCGCGAGCCGCAGAGACCGAGAGCAACGATCCGCTGATTCACGATCCGTTCGCGCGGGTGTTCCTTGACGCCGCGGGCGAAGGCGTGTGGAACTGGCATTCTGCTCCGCAGCTGCCGCCCGAGGTCGTCGAAGCCGAACCCGAGTTGCCGCTGCAGATGGAGGCGATGGTCGGCTACATGGCCTCGCGGACGAAGTTTTTCGACACGTTCTTCCTCGATGCGGCCAATGCCGGCATCCGGCAAGCGGTGATCCTGGCGGCGGGCCTCGACGCGCGGTCCTGGCGGTTGCCGTGGCCGGCCGGGGTGACGATCTACGAGCTGGACCAGGACCGGGTGCTGGACTTCAAACTGTCGACGCTGACCGAGCATGGCGCCCAGCCCGCCAGCCATCGGATCGCGGTCCCGGTGGATCTGCGTCGTGACTGGCCGAAGGCTTTGCGGGAGGCCGGTTTTGACCCGTCAGAGCCCAGCGTGTGGTCGGCCGAAGGGCTGATGCCGTATCTGCCGGCCGCCGCGCAGGAGTTGCTGTTCGAGCGCATTCAGGAACTCACCGCCCCCGGCAGCCGGGTTGCGGTGGAGGCGTTGGGCCCGTCGTTCCTGGACGAGGAGTTGCGTGCCAAGCGCCGCGCGCGGATGGACCGAGTGCGCGAGATCATGGCGAAAGTTGACCCGCAGCGCGACATTCCGCGGACCGATGAGCTGTGGTACTTCGAAGAGCGTGAACCGGTCGGCGAATGGTTCGGCCGGCACGGCTGGGACGTGACGGTGACGCCGGCCGACGAGCTGATGGCCGGCTACGGCCGCAGCGTCGCCAACGCGGTAAAAGACTTGGTGCCGGGGAACCAGTTCGTCTTCGCGCGGCGGACGTAGCTACGGGACTGCCTTGACCGGTGGGATGTGCCACGTCCCATCCAGAATCGACGGCTTGGCGCTGGTGGGCCAATACAGCCGCAGCATCAGCGTGAACCGGTCCTTCGGCGCCGGCAGCCAATTGGATTCCTTGTCCGGTCCGGGGGAGTCGACCTGGATGTAGAGGTCGGTCGAACCGTCGGGATTGGCCGCCAGCTTGTCGCGCGGGCTCAGCGTGTACCGGTTCAGCGGATTGTCGACGAAGAAGTAGTCGCCGTTGTACATGGTGAGCGACCAGAACCCGCGCGCCGGCGGCAGCTGGCCCTTGTCGAAATGCATGGTGTATTTCGTTGCACCGCTGTACTTTTGGGCGAGATCCGGGCCTTCTGAGGTCGGGTACACGGCGTCCTCGGGCAGGTTGGCACCCACGCCGACCGCGGTGACGAAGGCTCGCTGCCGGTAGTTGGTCCCGTAGGCTCCTGCCTTGACGGTGTAGGCCCAGCCGTTCTTGAAGACGAAATCGCCGGCCACCACTCCGTCTTCGCGCCAGCCACTGATGTTGCCCTGACCGAGTTTTGGCGCCATCGCCAGACCGGCGTTCGCTGCGGCCGGCAGTTTGGTGGGATCGAAGTCGTGCCCGGGGACGATGCCGATCCGGGTGAGCTTGGCCACCATCGGCGCATCCTCGGGCGCTGGGGGGTTGGTCTTGAGCAGGCGGGCGAACAACGCGAAATACTCCGGCGCACCAAGGGCATTCACCTGTGCGCGTACCGACGTCTTCGTGTCGACGGACGCGTTGATCTGAGCGAGCGGCGGCAGGTAGGGCTTGCCGAATGACGACAGGGGCGCCGCGTTGATCTGGTCCTGCAGCTTGTGCACCGCGTCGTAATCCTCTGGCGTGCCCGAGCAATAGATGCGGCCCAGCAGCCACACCAAGGCCGTCGGCGACTTGTACTCCATCACCTCGGGCGGCAGCGCGCCGTGCCAGCCGGGTCCGGTGATCGCGAACGTCCGCGGTTTGCCGCCGCCGTTGCGGGTGCCCGGCGACGCGAAGACGTTGGTCCAGGCGTCCAGCATCGGCAGCAGATAGTAGCGGTCGCCCATGTCCGGGACGGTGATGATCCACGGCTCCTTGGACACGTCGAACCAGGCCTGCGTGTACAGCGTGTCGGCGTTGGGAGCGGTCGCTGCGTGGAACGCGGCGTTGGGATACTCGCGCATGCGGGCGAACTGCCCCATCGGGGCTTTGGTGTCTTCTGCCGCGGGCACATTGGTGAAACCGCGACGGGTGTATTCCATCGTGACGAGCGGATAGGCGTAGGCGTAAGCCTCGGTCGCGATGTCGGTTGCTTCGGACTGCGACAAGCCAGGCGCCGCGGTCGTTTTCACCGGCGCGGCGGGGTGATCGTTGCCGCCGCAGGACGTGATCATCATCAAGACGGCCAGCATCATGCCCACGCGCTTGAGGCTCAATCGCATCTCGGGATACTCCCATGCCATCCCGTGCGGCGCGCGCCCGCCGGTATCTGATTGTCCGGCCCGGCTCATCCTGGCGAATGCACGATCCGTATCTGTCGGCGGGTGGGCCGGCGGGCGACCCTGATGCCTTCGTGGGTGCATGCTTGAACGCCGTCAACCGGATGGGGGTCGGTGGTCCAACCTTGTTGACCCGCAGCGTCAAACAACGCCACCGCGTTGGACGGGTCTCCGGTGCTGAAGCGGGTTTGGTAGCGAATGCCTGAATGCTTGCCGCCGGCAAAAAAGGCCGCCGCCCACGCTTGCGGAATGGCATACGACGGGCACGTCCCGATTTCGCGGGTCATAGCGAATTTCGCCGCATCCCGCGAGCAAGTGTTCGCGAGCCAGCGCGCCGACGAAATCTGCACCTTCGACATTTCGGTTTTAGCCGCCGCATCGAAAGTGACCACCTGTTTGCGGACCAGAGCATGACCGAATCGTTCCCGTAGCGCGGTGGCGACATCCGTTGCCAGATAACACGTCCCATTCGGTTGGATCAGATCGAAACGACCCGACAAGTCGGAGGAGAACCACCACGGTGACCTGCCGGCAGTGTGCGCTCGGTACAACGGCTTGCTGGGTAAAAGCCGTGATCGGGGGAAACCTGATAGGTCGGCCGGGGGTTTGCCCAGTGCTCGACGCTGCCGGGAATTGCTCACGCGGCCCAGCCGGATGCCACCTGACGTGCCATCGCGATGACTCGTTCGGGGGCATGGCCGTTACGCAGCCAGTCACTGGGAGGATCGCCTTCGAAATCTTCGCTTGGCGCCCGCATCCACAGCGCGATCATCCATGTGTCGTCGGTGCCCTCCGCCAGTGTGGCGAGCACTTCGGTCAACGACGGGATGGTCGCGCCGTTGTCGAGGAATTGCCATGTCGGGTAGACGACGCCGCCATCGTCGAGCGGGCACGCCAGTATTGCGTGTCGCGCCGCTCTCTGGTGCAGTGCCTGACGTGAGATTCCCAGCCATCGGCTGAGGCCCGATGTGTCGTAGAACGGGCCCGATATCTCGTCGAAGACATGACCCAACGGGAGCGCCGCCACCATCGCGTCTGCGATGTCCTCCGGATCTCCGAACTCCTCGGGACGGAGCTGCGCTTCGCGCGCCTTGCGGAGTCGGTCGTGGACCTTCTGGCCGACCGATCGCATGATCTCCTGCTCGAATGAGGCAAGGTCCGTCATCGTCGCTTCCCTTCGGTCTGTTCGACGCCATCATCACAAGTAACCAAATGGACGTCAACGTCGTCAAGGATACAGCGTCAAGGGCGTCAACTATCTGGGGACGGTTCGTAGTTCCAGCGCCGCCGCACCGGCTTGTCTCCCACACGAAGCGCCCGCGAAGGAGCAAAATTCGGCTATGCGGTCACGTCGGGGTGCCGTTGCGCTTATCGCGGCAGCTCTGCTGGTCGGCGCCATGCTGGCCAGTGCTACGCCCACGTCGTACGAACCGCCGCCACTGGTCGCCAACCCGGTCGAGCACGTCGACACCCTGATCGGCACCGGCAACGGCGGCAAGACAGTGGGGGAGATCAACAACTTCCCCGGCCCCTCGGTCCCGTTCGGCATGGTGCAGTACTCGCCGGACACCGTCGACAACTACGCGGGCTACGCCCACGCCAACAGCCGCGCGACCGGGTTCAGCATGACGCACGCCTCGGTGGGTTGCCCGGCGTTCGGCGACATCTCGATGCTTCCGACCACCAGCCCGGTCGGCTCGAGCCCCTGGGACGCCTCCGAAGAGATCGCGCACGACAGCCACGAGGTCGGCGTGCCCGGCTACTACACGGTGCGGTTCCCGTCGACCGGCGTGACGGCGGAACTCAGCGCCACCAACCGCACCGGCGTGGGCCGTTTCCGCTATCCGCGCGGTCGTCCGGCGCGGTTCATCGTCCGGCCCGGCGGATCGTTAGGGGGCACCTCGGCGGCGAACATCCAGATCGGCGACGACAACACCACGATCACCGGATCGGCGACCAGCGGCGGCTTCTGCGGCAAGGACAACGTTTACACGGTGTACTTCGTGATGAAGTTCAGCAAGCCGTTCACGTCCTTCGGCACCTGGGACGGCTCCTCGGTTTCCCCCGAGGGCCGCAGCGCGTATTCGAGTTACCAGGGTTCCAGCGGGGGATACGTGGAGTTCCCGGCCGGCTCGCAGCTCGAGGTGCGCACGGCGCTGTCCTACGTGAACGTTGACGGAGCGCGAAAGAATCTGGACGAGGCGGCGCAGAGTTTCGACGATGTCCGCGCCGCGGCGTCGAACCAGTGGAATTCGGCGCTGTCGCGCATCAAGATTGCCGGCTACACCGAAGACGACATCGTCACCTTCTACACCGCGCTTTATCATTCGTTGTTGAACCCCAACACTTTCAACGACGCCGACGGGCGTTACATCGGTTTCGACCACGGTATCCACACCGTGGCGGCCGGGCACATGCAGTACGCGAACTACTCGGACTGGGATACCTACCGCGGGGTGGCGGCGCTGCAAGGTCTGGTGTTTCCGCGGGAGGCCAGCGACATGGCGCAGTCGTTGGTCAACGACGCCGAGCAGAGCGGGTCGTTTCCGCGGTGGGCGCTGGCCAATACCGCGACCGCGGAGATGACCGGCGACAGCGTGGTGCCGCTGATCGCGAACTTCTATGCGTTCGGCGCCAAGGACTTTGACGTTCACCGGGCATTGCACTTCATGCTCGACGCCGCGACCGAAGGCGGTGTCGGGCGCAACGGTTATGTGGAGCGCCCGGCGATCGCGACGTATCTGCGGCGCGGCTACCTGCCGTTGCCGACGACGTCGTGCCATGGTTCGTTTCCCGCGGCCTCGATCTCGCTGGAATGGTCGGTCGACGACTTCGCGATCTCCCAATTCGCTTCTGCACTAGGCAATTCCGACGCAGCCACCGACTTTCAGAACCGCGCGCAGTACTGGCAGAACCTGTTCAATCCCACCACCCATTCGATTTCGCCGCGCAATGCCCTCGGCTTCTTCCCGGAAGGTCCCGCGGTGGTGCCGCCCGGGAAGGACTGCTTCAGCCAGGTCGGATTCGACGAGGGCAACGCCGAGCAATACGTCTGGTATGTGCCGCAGAATATCGCCGGATTGGTGACCGCGCTGGGCGGCCGGCAGGCGGTGGCCGACCGGCTCGACAAATTCACCTCGAAGCTCAATGTCGGCCCCGAGGAGCCGTATCTGTGGGCAGGCAACGAGCCGAATTTCAGTGTGCCGTGGCTGTACAACTACATCGGCCAACCCTGGAAAACCCAGGAGTTGGTCGACCGGGTGCGCGGCACACTGTTCAGTCCCACCCCGGACGGTGAGCCGGGCAACGACGACCTGGGCGCGATGTCGGCCTGGTATGTGTGGGCCGCGCTCGGGCTCTATCCGAGCGTCCCGGGGACGTCGACGCTGACGGTGAACACGCCATTGCTCGACCGGGTCGAGATCGCCCTTCCCGCAGACAAATTCATCCGTATTTCCGCGCCGGGCGCATCCGGGCATCACCGCCTGAAATACATCAGCGGCCTGCACATCAATGGCCGGGGCACCGACAAGACCTATCTTCCGGAGTCGATGCTGGCGGCCGGCGGCGAGCTGGCGTTCTCGCTGTCGTCGAAGGCCAACAAGTCGTGGGGCACCGCAGTATCGTCGGCGCCGCCATCGTTTGGTGCGGGCAGTCTGGCTGTGACAGTGAATGTCTCGCCGGCCATCGTCGCGGTGGACGCCGGGACGACGACCGATGTGACCGTCAACGTGCAGCGGATGGTCGACGGTCCCGATGACTACAAGATCACTGCAAAGGCTTACGCCCCAGGGATTTCGGGGGTGCCGGTGTCCGGGAAGTTCGATGCCAAGGGGTCGGGTACCTCGACTGTCTCGATCAAGGTGGCTCAGTTGGTGCGCGACGGGTACTACCCGCTGGTGCTGACGACAAAGGCAGGCAAGGGCGACAGGACGTTCATGCTTCTGGTCGCGGTCGGGGAGGGCGAGGTGACGGGTGGTTGACCTGTTGGGCGCGGCCGGCCCCGGCGACTACGCACCGCGCTGGGACGGGTGAGTCGCCGACATCAATAGTCACAAGCAACACACTGGCATCCCTGGCACCGCGAATACAGGGTGGGTAGCGGGTCGTGGTGGTTTGGTGTCCTGCGAGGGTGTGTCGTTGTGGTGACGGACGCGTCGTGCGCGGTACTAGCCTGATCCTCCAGCACGGCACGGCGTCCGGCATTTTCTGTCACGATGGGTTTGGGCGGGGGCCTAAGCAGGACCAGAGGGGGAACCGGTTCACATGAACGAGTTGAAGTTCCTGGAGTTGCACGGCGATCGGGTGGCTTACCGCGACGACGGTGACGGGGACGTGCTGCTGCTGATCCACGGCATGGCCGGAAGTTCGGACACCTGGCGGTCGGTGATACCGCAGCTGTCGAAGAGGTTCCGGGTGATCGCGCCCGACCTGCTGGGTCACGGCGAGTCGGCCAAACCCCGCAGCGACTACTCGCTGGGCGCGTTCGCGGTGTTACTGCGCGATCTGCTCGACGAACTCGGCGTCAGCCAGGCCACCGTGGTCGGGCAATCGCTCGGCGGTGGTGTCGCCATGCAGTTCGTCTACCAACACCCCGATTACGTCAAGCGGTTGATCCTGATCAGCAGCGGCGGCCTGGGCCCCGATGTCGGGCTGGTGTTGCGGCTGCTGTCGGCGCCCGGCGCGGAGTTGGTGTTGCCGATTATTGCGCCCAAGCCGGTGCTGGCCGCCGGTAACAAGCTCAGGTCGTGGTTGAGGGCTGCCGGCATTCAGTCGCCGCGCGGTGCGGAATTGTGGAGCGCCTACTCGTCGCTGTCGGACCGGGCGACGCGGGATTCGTTCCTGCGGACGCTGCGATCCGTGGTCGACTACCGCGGGCAGGCGGTCAGCGCGTTGAACCGGCTGGGGCTGCGCCAAGACCTACCGATCATGGCGATCTGGGGCGATAGCGACAGCATCATTCCCGTCGACCACGCGTACGCCGCGCAGCAGGCGCGCACCGACAGCAGACTTGAGGTGCTGCCGGGCGTCGGTCACTTCCCGCAAGTCGAGGCACCCAACGAGGTGGTCGAGCTGATCGAGGACTTCATCGCGACCACCGCCAGCCGAGTTGTGCAGAGCCCGCAGCCCAGTTCGTAATCGGGCTTGGGCAGCGCGCGATGGTGAACGTCGATGACGTGACACCGGGGGGCATGATGGGAGCGTGGCCGAGCGAGATCGCGACCAATCGGGCCGACCCCAAAGTACCCGCCCGCGCGATTCTTTGGGCCGGCCGCTGCCCCACGGCAGTGCGGGCATCCCGCGGATTCCGGATGACCTCGAGCTGGCACCGGCCGAAACCCTGGCCTATGCCCAGGATCTGCTGGATCGCGGCCTGGCGTTCAGCGCGCACGAGGTCCTCGAGGCGGCCTGGAAGCACGGCCCCGACGACGAACGGATGCTGTGGCAAGGCCTGGCGCAGCTCGCAGTTGGCATCACCCACG
>NZ_DASXEP010000021.1:0-51294 GCF_036490025.1 Mycobacterium sp.
TGGGACCAGGGCGCCGAGATGGCGCGCCACAAACAGTTCGCGATGGCCACCGACATGGCCGTCTACTTCTGCGATCCGGCCAGCCCCTGGCAGCGCGGTACCAACGAGAACACCAACGGACTACTCCGCCAGTACTTCCCCTAAGGCACCGACCTCAGCATGTTCGCACCCGCAGACCTCGAACACGTCGCCCAGCAACTCAACGGGCGCCCACGCAAAACGCTCGGCTGGGATACCCCAGCCGAGCGTTTACGTGATCTACTAACCACCCAATAACCAGGCAGTGTTGCAACGACTCCTAGAAACCGCCGTGTGTCGGGGGCTTTTGCGTCTGTTCGCGGTCAGTCGGCGCCGGGGAAGGCCGTGGTGATCGGCCAGTCGCCCTGTGCCTGCCTCCACTTGGCGGCCAGCACCGCGCTCTGGGTCAGCGCCGTGACCCCGAACACGCGGTCCTGATCGCTCTCAGCCTGCTCGATGACCGCGCGCCAGGTCGCTTCGGTGTCCTTCTCCATCCGCACCGCCAGCCGAACCGCGTCGGTGGGACTGTCGACCGGCATCGGCAGCTGGTAACCCGCGGCGGCCACCGGAGCTGTCACCGAGCGACCGGTCAGCGATGCGATGACTTGGTCCCGACGCTGACGGTGCTGACTCAGCGCGGACGACACCAGGGTGTTGACCTCGGGTGCGCAGTGCGCCGACACGATGCCGTAGCCGTAGATGACTGCGTGCTCGTTGCTCAGTGCGGCGGCCAGCGCGGTGTCGTACGGCGTGCTGGCCGGTGACGGTTCCGCAGAGGTCACGATGCCGTCGCTCCGAACACCAGCGCAACGCTGTAGGAAGCGGTGCATGCGGCGGCGATGGAGCCCAGCAGCCCGGCGCGATAACCCGACGAAGTGCCCGCCAGCCGGCGGGCGCTGTCCGCCGACGTCCGCAACGACCGGACCACGTCGGCCAGCGGCGGCGGAGGAGCCGCGGCGGCCGAGGTGGTGGTCGGAGTCGTCGTCTCATGCGACGTCGACGTGGGGTCGACGGCGAGGCGGGTGATCTCAGCGGTCAGCGCCTGGGCATGTTTGGCGCGTTCGGTGGCGACCTGTGTCAGCGCCGCGCCGACCGGCTGCGCCGCCCCCACGGCCGCTGCGGTGGCCAGTTCGCTGTCCTGCCGGGCCAGGGTCAACTGCGCTTCGAGTTCGTCGACGGCCGGCGGCGCCGGCGGTGAGCTACACGCGGGCACCGACATGGCGAGTACGGCCAGGGCGGCGCCGCCCACCAACACACGTCGCCGGTTGACGAGCGGCTCGAAACCAGGGCCTGGGCGCAGCACAGCAACATCCTGCCATTGCCGCCGCAGCGGATCTGGATGCCTGCTGTAACGCCAGGTGACCCGGCCGCGATCACGTCTTACAACAGATTCCTGGCGTATCGTTGAAGGCTGCTCCTCGGACGCGTTGATTTCTCGCATCCGGGGGACTGCCCGACCGAACAACTCAAGATGAGGAGCTCGCCGTGACCACCGGGCTACCGTCGCAGACGCAGGTGATCGAGCTGCTCGATGACGAGTTCGCGCGCGCGGGTTACGAAATCGAGGATGTCGTCATCGATACGCGGGCGCGGCCGCCGCGGATCACCGTGATCGCCGATGGCGACTCCGCACTGGACTTGGACACCATCGCGGTGCTGTCCCGCTCGGCGTCGGGCTTGTTGGATGCGGCCCAGAACGTCGATGGCCACTATGTTCTGGAGGTCACCTCTCCCGGTGTGGACCGCCCGCTGACCAGCGACAAGCACTTTCGGCGCGCGCGGGGCCGCAAGGTCGAAGTGGCTTTGACGGACGGGACACAGATCACCGGTCGAGTCGGCGAGATGCGCGACGGCACACTGAATCTGGTGGTTCGCCAAGACCGGGCCCGCGACTGGACGGTGCAGCCGATATCGCTCAGTGAGATATCGAAAGCTGTTGTCCAAGTTGAATTTTCGCCGCCGTCTCAACGGGAGCTGGAGCTGGCGACTGTCGATCGCAGCGCGGAGCCGGAGGCCAGAACATGAACCCGCCGGCGACAATGCAGAGCGCAGCGATGAGGAGGAGCGGCGCATGAACATCGACATGGCCGCTCTGCACGCGATAGTCCTGGAACGCGGGATCTCGTTCGACGACTTGCTCGAGGATGTCAAAGCCGCGGTGCTGAGTGCATACCGACACACCGAGGGTCATCAGCCCGACGCGCACATCGACATCGACCGGAAATCGGGTTCGGTCCAGGTGCTGGCTCGCGAACTCGACGAAGACGGCAACGTGCTCAGCGAATGGGAGGACACGCCGGAGGGTTTCGGTCGGATCGCGGCAACGACCGCGCGGCAAGTGATGCTGCAGCGGCTGCGCGATGCCGAGAATGAGCGCACCTACGGCGAGTTCTCCACCCACGAGGGTGAGATCGTCGCCGGTGTCATCCAACGCGACAGCCGGGCCAATTCGCGTGGTCTGATCGTCGTGCGGATGGGCAGCGAGACCAAAGGGTCCGAAGGTGTGATCCCCGCCGCTGAGCAGGTCCCGGGTGAGCCATATGAGCACGGTGACCGGGTGCGCTGCTACGTGGTCGGGGTCAGCCGCGGTGCCCGCGAGCCGGTAATCACGTTGTCGCGCACCCACCCCAACCTGGTGCGCAAGCTGTTCTCACTGGAAGTCCCCGAGATCGCCGAAGGCTCGGTGGAGATCGTAGCGGTGGCACGCGAAGCCGGTCACCGCTCGAAGATCGCGGTCGCGTCGCGGGTACCGGGACTGAATGCCAAGGGGGCCTGCATCGGCCCGATGGGCCAGCGCGTGCGCAATGTGATGAGTGAGCTTTCCGGGGAGAAGATCGACATCATCGACTTCGACGACGACCCGGCGCGCTTCGTCGCCAACGCGTTATCGCCGGCCAAGGTCGTCTCGGTGACGGTGATCGACCAGAGCGCCCGGGCCGCGCGGGTGGTGGTGCCCGACTTCCAGCTGTCGCTGGCCATCGGCAAGGAGGGCCAGAATGCGCGGCTGGCCGCCCGGCTCACCGGATGGCGGATCGACATTCGGGGCGATTCGCCCGACCAGGAGGACGACCATCCCGAGCGCGGCGCTGCCCACGGGATGGCGCACGACCTTTAGCCCGACGACGATGCAGAGCGCGTAGCGCGATGAGGAGGAGTTGGGCAGTCGAGCCCAGCCCGACGACGATGCAGTGGGGGCAGCTGTGCGGGTGGTTCTGACCATGGGTCGGGTGCAGGTAAACTAAGCCGTGATCCAGCGCGAGACTTCGGCCTCTGCGCATCGACGTACCGAAGGACCGGTGCGGACATGCGTCGGTTGCCGAAAGCGAGAGTTGGCCGCCGAACTGCTCCGAGTGGTTGCTGTGTCGGTCGGGAACGGTAAATACGCCGTGACCGTTGACCCAGCGGGTAGTCTGCCGGGGCGGGGTGCATGGCTGCATCCCGTTCCACAGTGCGCCAAAGAAGCAATCCGGCGGCGAGCTTTTGCTCGAGCGCTGCGCATCGCCGGCGCACCGGATACGTCAGCGGTGGTCGAGTACATCGAGCTTGTCGATGCGCCCGAACATCCCGCCAACAGAACAGGCAGCAAAGAACATGAGCACACCGTGAAGTCCCGATGACCATGCGTCATAGCTAAACCCGAGGCGCGGCCTACCACCGCTGTCGCCTCATAGACAGGAGATGTAGTGGCAGGCAAGGCCCGCGTACACGAGTTGGCGAAGGAACTCGGTGTTACCAGCAAGGAAGTACTCGCCCGGCTGAGCGAACAGGGCGAGTTCGTTAAATCAGCATCATCGACGGTCGAAGCGCCCGTCGCGCGTCGACTGCGCGAGTCGTTCGGCGGCGCGAAGCCGGCGCCGGAAAAGACCGCCGGCAACGGCGCAGGCGCTGTGAAAGCCGCCGTCAAAGATGCCGCCCCGGCGCCGACAAAACCGGCCGCGCCCAAGCCGGCGGCGCCCCCGGTTCCCGCGCCGCCCGCGCCGCCGGAACCGGCTCCCGAGCAACCGCAGGCGGGCCCGACGCACCCCGGACCGACACCCGGTCCGCGTCCAGCGGCCCCCAGGCCCGCGGCACGCACGCCGCGAGTCGGCAACAACCCGTTCTCCTCAGCACAACCGGTGGACCGGCCGATACCGCGTCCGCCGGCGCCACGACCGGGCGCGCCACGGCCGGGCGCCCCGCGTCCTGGTGGTGCCTCGCCCGGCAACATGCCGCCGCGTCCCGCCGGCGCCGGTGGGCCAGCTCGCCCGGCGCGTCCTGGTGGTCCGCGGCCCGGCCCCGGCGGACGGCCGGGCGCACCCGCAGGTGGCCGTCCCGGCGGTGGCGGTGGCGGTAACTACCGCGGCGGGGGTGGCGGCGGCGTCGGCGCCCCACCCGCGGGCGGTGGCGGCGGCTACCGTGGCCGTCCCGGTGGTGGCGGCGGTGGACGCCCCGGCCAGCGCGGCGGAGCTGCCGGCGCATTCGGGCGTCCCGGCGGTGCGCCGCGACGTGGCCGCAAGTCGAAGCGGGCGAAACGCGCCGAATACGAGAACATGCAGGCACCGGTCGTCGGTGGTGTGCGGTTGCCGCACGGCAACGGCGAGACGATCCGCCTGGCCCGTGGCGCGTCGCTGAGCGACTTCGCCGAGAAGATCGACGCCAACCCGGCCTCGCTGGTGCAGGCGCTGTTCAACCTCGGCGAGATGGTCACGGCCACCCAGTCGGTGGGCGACGAGACGCTCGAGCTGCTGGGCAGTGAGATGAACTACGTCGTCCAGGTCGTGAGCCCCGAGGACGAGGACCGCGAGCTGCTGGAGTCATTTGACCTCTCCTACGGAGAAGACGAGGGCACCGAGGAAGACCTGCAGACCCGGCCGCCGGTGGTGACCGTGATGGGTCACGTCGACCACGGTAAAACCCGACTGCTGGACACCATCCGAAACGCCACCGTGCGCGAGGGGGAGGCCGGCGGTATCACCCAGCACATCGGTGCCTACCAAGTGACCGTCGACCTCGACGGCACCGAGCGGCCGATCACCTTCATCGACACCCCGGGTCACGAGGCGTTCACCGCCATGCGTGCCCGCGGCGCCAAGGCCACCGACATCGCGATCCTGGTGGTCGCTGCCGACGACGGCGTGATGCCCCAGACGGTGGAGGCCATCAACCACGCGCAGGCGGCTGATGTGCCGATCGTGGTGGCCGTCAACAAGATCGACAAGGAAGGCGCAGATCCGGCCAAGATCCGGTCTCAGCTCACCGAATACGGTTTGGTGGCAGAAGATTTCGGTGGGGACACGATGTTCGTCGACATCTCCGCGAAGGCCGGCACCAATATCGAGGCGCTGGAGGAGGCCGTGCTGCTGACCGCCGACGCCGCCCTGGACCTGCGGGCCAACCCCGACATGGAAGCTCAGGGCGTGGCGATCGAAGCGCACCTGGATCGCGGTCGCGGGCCGGTGGCCACCGTGCTGATCCAGCGCGGCACCCTGCGGGTCGGCGACTCGATCGTCGCAGGCGACGCCTACGGTCGCGTCCGGCGCATGGTCGACGAGCACGGCGAGGATGTCCACGAGGCGCTGCCGTCGCGGCCGGTCCAGGTCGTCGGCTTCACGTCGGTGCCCGGCGCCGGCGACAACCTTCTGGTTGTCGACGAGGACCGGATCGCCCGCCAGATCGCCGACCGTCGCAGTGCCCGCAAGCGCAACGCGCTGGCGGCACGCTCGCGTAAGCGGATCAGCCTGGACGACCTGGATGCCGCGCTGAAGGAAACCAGCCAGCTGAACCTGATCCTCAAGGGCGACAACTCCGGCACCGTCGAGGCGTTGGAGGAAGCCCTGCTGGGCATCGAGATCGACGACGAGGTGGAACTGCGCGTCATCGACCGCGGCGTCGGTGGTGTCACCGAGACCAACGTCAACCTGGCGTCGGCCTCGGATGCGATCATCATCGGCTTCAACGTCCGTGCCGAGGGCAAAGCCACCGAGCTGGCCAACCGTGAGGGCGTCGACATCCGCTACTACTCGGTGATCTACCAGGCCATCGACGAGATCCAGAGCGCACTCAAGGGCATGCTCAAGCCAATTTACGAAGAGAATCAGCTGGGCCGTGCCGAGATCCGCGCGCTGTTCCGGTCGTCGAAGGTCGGCATCATTGCCGGCTGCCTCGTCACCAGCGGGATCATGCGCCGCAACGCCAAGGCCCGCCTGCTGCGGGACAATATCGTGGTGGCCGAAAACCTCACGGTGTCGTCGTTGCGACGGGAGAAGGACGATGTCACCGAGGTCCGCGACGGTTACGAATGCGGTCTGACGCTGACCTACTCCGACCTCAAAGAGGGCGACGTCATCGAAACCTATGAACTGGTGGAGAAGGAGCGCGCCTGAACATGAGCTGCGACACGCTGAACCGGCGGCATGGTTGACCAGGCGCGGGCGCGCCGACTGGCCAAGCGGATCTCCGAGATCGTCGCATCGGCGATCGAGTACGAGATCAAGGACCCGGGACTGACCGGTGTCACCATCATCGACGCCAAGATGACCGGGGATTTGCACGACGCGACGCTCTACTACACCGTGCTGGGCGCGACGCTGGACGATGAACCCGATTACGAGGGGGCCGCCGCGGCGTTGGAGCGCGCAAAGGGCGTGCTGCGCAGCAAAGTTGGGGCCGGCACCGGTGTGCGCTTCACGCCCACACTGACTTTCACCCGTGACACGGTGTCCGATTCTGTGCAGCGGATGGAGGAATTGCTGGCCCGCGCGCGCGCCGCCGATGCCGATGTGGCGCGCGTTCGCGAGGGAGCCACACCGGCCGGCGACCCCGATCCGTATCGCGTGGGCGGCGAGGAGCAGGGTGACGAGGACACGCCTGGTGACGATGCGGGCCGCGGAGCGGCCCGAGGAGGATCCGGGCAATCGGACACGCCTGGTGACGATGCGGGCCGCGGAGCGGCCCGAGGAGGATCCGGGCAATCGGACCTGGGGGCACCAACGGCTAACGGGAAAGACGCCGGTGACAACGACGAACGCGAAGACTGAATCAACCACAGACGCGCAACGCGTCGACGCCGTCGGCGCCGCCAAGGTACTTCACGCTGCGGCCACAGTTGGCGTTGTCTGTCACGTGCATCCCGATGCCGACACGATCGGCGCGGGGCTGGCGCTGGCGCTGGTGCTGGACCGCTGCGGCAAAGCCGTCCAGGTCAGCTTCGCGGCTCCGGCCGCGCTACCAGAGTCGTTGCAGTCGCTGCCCGGCGGCCATCTTCTGGTCGGTCCCGAAGTCATGCGCCGCGATGTTGATCTGGTTGTGACCGTGGATATTCCGAGCATCAATCGGCTCGGGGACCTGCGCGACATGGCGGACGACGGGCAGGACGTGCTGGTGATCGACCATCACGCATCGAACCAGATGTTCGGTACCGCGAATTTTGTTGAGCCGTCGGCGGACTCGACCACGATGATGGTTGCCGAGTTGCTCGACGCATGGGACAAGCCGATCGACGCCGACGTGGCGTATTGCCTGTACGCGGGGCTGACCACTGACACCGGGTCGTTCCGGTGGGCCAGTGCGCGCGCCTACCGATTGGCGGCACGGTTTGTCGAGCTCGGCATCGACAATGCGGCAATCACCCGGTCGCTGATGGACACCCATCCCTTTGCCTGGCTTTCGATGTTGTCCCGGGTACTGGGTTCGGCGCAGCTGTTGCCTGACGCCGCCGGCGGCCGCGGTCTGGTGTATGTCGTTGTGGGGAACCAGGAGTGGGTGGGCGCACGCCCGGAAGAAGTCGAAAGCATCGTCGACATCGTCCGCACGACGCAACAGGCCGAGGTGGCCGCGGTGTTCAAGGAGATCGAGCCGCAGCACTGGTCGGTGTCGATGCGGGCAAAGGACGCAATCGATCTCGCCGCTGTCGCCTCGACCTTCGGTGGTGGTGGACACAAGCTGGCCGCGGGTTATTCGACCAACGGTTCGGTCGACGAGGTCGTGGCGACGCTGCGCGCCGCTCTGGGGTGAGCGAGCCGGGCCAGCCGCAGCCGGGTGGCCGTCAGATCGCGCAGTTGGCTCTGCCGGCGCTGGGTGTGCTGGCCGCCGAGCCGCTCTACCTGTTGCTCGACACCGCGGTCGTCGGCAGGCTGGGTGCGCTGAGCCTGGCCGGGCTGGCGATCGGGGGACTGATCCTCGGCATGGTCGGTTCCGATCTGACCTTTTTGTCCTACGGCACCACCGCGCGTTCGGCTCGCTACTTCGGCGCCGACGATCGGGACTCGGCGGTGGCGGAGGGCGTGCAGGCGACCTGGTTGGGCCTGGGCCTGGGCATCCTGGTCGTCGTCGCGGTGCAGGCGGCGGCGGTGCCGCTGGTGTCGGTCATCGCCGGTTCGCACGACATCGCCGATGCAGCGTTGCGCTGGCTGCGCATCGCGATCCTGGGTGCTCCTGCGATTCTGGTGTCGCTTGCAGGCAACGGCTGGCTGCGCGGCGTCCAGGACACCGTGCGCCCGCTGCGCTACGTGGCCACGGGGTTCGGGCTGTCGGCGTTGCTGTGCCCGCTGTTGGTGTACGGCTGGCTGGGGTTGCCTCGCCTGGAGTTGGCCGGGTCGGCGGTGGCCAACGTGGCGGGCCAATGGCTGGCTGCGCTGCTGTTCGGGCGTGCGCTGCTGGCCGAACGAGTTCGGCTGCGTCCAGACCCTGCCGTGCTGCGGGCCCAGGTCGTGCTGGGGCGCGACTTGGTGGTGCGCACGCTGGCTTTTCAGGCCTGTTTCGTGTCGGCGGCCGCGGTGGCCGCACGGTTCGGTGCTGCGGCGCTGGCAGCCCACCAGGTGGTGCTGCAGTTGTGGGAATTCCTTGCGCTGGTTCTTGATTCGCTGGCCATCGCGGCGCAGGCGTTGGTCGGTGCGGCGCTGGGCGCCGGTGACGTGCCGCGCGCGACCGCGACGGCTCGGCGCGTGACGCTGTCATCGGCGATCGCGGCCACCGCGTTGGCCGCCGTGTTCGCCGGCGGTGCGTCCGTGCTCCCCGAACTGTTCACCGATGACAGTTCGGTGCTGGCCGCAGTCGCCATCCCATGGTGGTTTCTGGTTGCCCAATTACCTTTAGCAGGAGTAGTTTTCGCTGTCGACGGGGTGTTGCTCGGAGCAGGCGACGCTGCGTTCATGCGGACCGCCACGGTGGTCAGCGCGTTGATCGGTTTTCTGCCACCGATCTGGCTGTCGCTGGTCTTCGACTGGGGCCTGGCCGGCATCTGGTCGGGGCTGAGCATGTTCATCGTGCTGCGACTGATTTTCGTCGGTTGGCGCGCCCTATCGGGTCGCTGGGTAGTGACCGGAAAGTGAGGACGTTGCGTGCAGAGTCAACGTGAGCGGATGCTCAGCGGCGAACCGTACAAGGCAAACGATCCCGAATTGGTGGCCGGCCGCACGGCATGTCAGCGCCTTCTCGAGGCATTCAATGCGAGCCAGACAGACGACGACCCACGCCGACAAGTGCTGCATGAGTTGATCGGATCGTTGGGCGAAGGCTCGGTGATACTGCCCCGATTCCAGTGTGACTACGGCGCGCAAATTAGCATCGGCGTGAATTGCTTCGTCAACTACGACGCGATCTTGCTCGACTGCGCGACGATCACGATCGGCGACAACGTGTCGATCGGTCCGCGCGCACAGCTTGTTACGGCACTTCACCCCGTCGACGATCACGAGGCTCGACGGACGGGCTGGGAATCCGCGGCCCCGATCGTGCTCGGCGACAACGTATGGCTGGCGGCCGGAGTCATCGTCGGTCCGGGAGTAACAATTGGCGCCAACTCCGTCATCGGGGCGGGCAGCGTTGTGCTGAAGGATGTACCGGCGCGCGTGTTGGCGGCCGGTAACCCGTGCGGAGTCATCAGAGACCTCAACTGTTCGGCTCCTGACAAATAAGTCCGCGCCGAAGCCTCGCGCGGCGGCCAATCGAGGTCACAATATGAGCGAATGCCCACGTCGACCCGAAAGGCTGCCGCGCGATGTCGAACGCAGGTCTGCAGTTCGGTGTTCTGGGGCCGTTGCAGATGAGGGCTGGTGGCGCCTTGGTGCCGTTGGGCGCCCCCAAGCAGCGCGCGGTGCTGGCCATGCTGGTGATGAACCGCAACCGCGCAGTGTCGGTCGAGGCGTTGATCGACGCGGTCTGGGACCAGTCCCCGGTGCCGGCTGCCCGGACCAGCATCCACTCCTACGTGTCCAACCTGCGCCGACTGCTCGGCAGCGCATCGCGCGACCCGAACCGGGTGCTGGCGAGCGCTCCACCCGGATATCAGCTCAACGTCGCCGATGCCGACTGCGACCTTGGCCGCTTCGTCACGGAGAAGAATGCAGGCGTGCACGCCGCCGCCGCAGGACGATTCGAAGATGCCAGCACCTTCCTGTCAGCGGCGCTGACCGAATGGCGCGGTCCATTCCTCGATGACCTACGCGAATTCGCCTTCGTCGACATGTTCGCCACCGCGCTGTCCGAGGTCAGAGTGGCGGTGCAAACCGCGCTGGCTGAAGCCGAGATCGCCTGCGGACGCGCCGACGCCATGATCCCGCGGCTGGAGGTGCTCAGCGCCGAACATCCCTTCCGCGAACGGCTTTGGGCCCAGCTGATCACCGCCTACTACGTTGCCGAGCGGCAGTCCGATGCCCTCAACGCGTATCGGCGGCTGAAAGCCAACCTGGCCGAGAATCTCGGCATCGATCCGGGTCCCACTGTGCGCAGCCTGCACGAGCGGATCCTTCGTCAAGAGCCCTTGGACACCACGCAAACGGCGCAGACGACCGCGACGCACGCCGTCGTCGATCTCGGCCAGCACACCGCCACCCAGGCGGTCCTGTCTGCCAGCGCCGAACTGCGGGGCAGCGACGGAAAGCGCTACCGACTGGAGGCTTCGAACCGGATTGGCCGCCGCCCCGACAACGACATCGTTCTCGACGATGACGACGTCAGCCGCTACCACGCCGTCGTCATCGACACCGGAAGCGGCTTCGTCATCAGCGATCTGCGGTCGACCAACGGTGTCGACATCGGTGGCCGGCGTATTCGGGGCAGCGCCACCCTGGCGAACGGCGACCATATCCGCATCGGCAACCACGAGTTCACCTTCGAAATTCGACCGGCCTGAGCTGCCGAAACGCGGCGAGAAGCAAGCGCAAGAATTTCGCAAGAATCTCGCCAGGATCCAGCAAGGCAGCTGTTGCACGCTAGTTCTGTCGGCGACGTAACCGACCCCAGCGAAGGATCCTCATCCGGACCTGGGTCACCTGCCCGGTAAGGAATCAGAACATGAACGTTTCCAAGCTGCGTGTCGCAGTAGCTGGCATTTTGACCGCCGTCGGTTTCTCGCTCCTCGGATCGCTCGCGGCCCCGGTCGCGTCCGCCGACCCGTGGGTGCCGTACAGCGGCCCCCTGCACCCCATGCGCCACTACGCCGCGGACGTGCTGCACCCCGTGTGGGCCATCACGCACCCCGTGCGCGCCGCTATGCCGTGATCTAGCGAATCGGCCGACATTTAGCCCCGTTTCGTCCTGCTGAAACGGGGCTGAATGCGGCTAGCGCACCTGCGCGCGACCGCGCTGCAGAACGGCGTCTCGGTTGGCGGCGATGTCGTCGCCGGAGGTCCGGAATTCCCGTGCCGCGGTCGCTTCCAGCCACAGCCCTTCGCTGGTGTGCGACTCGTCGATGCGGTGGTAGGAGCTCAGCAATGCCCGCACCGCACTTTGGTTGTTGCCGACGATTGACGCGGCAACTCCTCGCGCGGCAGTCAGCAACTGGTCGTGGGGCACCACGTCAGTAACCAGGCCGGCGCGCAGCGCGTCGTGGGCGGACAGATAGTCACCGGTCAAGCTCATCCGACGGGCCAGTCCGATGCCCACCTTCTGGGGGAGCCGCACGCTGAGCCCCCACGTCGGCAGCAGACCCACTCGGGCATGGGTGTCGGCGAAGCGTGCCTGCTCGGAGGCGATCAAGATGTCGCAGTACAGCGTCAGCTCCAGCCCACCGGTCACCGCCGCGCCGTTGATGGCGCCGATGACGGGCTTGCTCATCGGTGGCCAGCGCGGCGAGATATCCGGCAGCGCCGACTGGCCACCCAGTTCTTTGAGGTCGAGCCCGGCGCAGAACACCGGATCGCTGCCGGTGAGGATGACGACGTCGACGGAGTCGTCGGCTTCGGCTTCGGCCAGGGCGGCGAAAAACTTGTCCCGCAGCGCGGCCGAAAGCGCGTTGCGCGATTCCGGCCGGTTCAGGGTCAGCGTTCGCACCCGCTCGCTGGTGTCGATCAGCAGGCTGTCGTCAGTCATAGCGCCACCGTAGTCAGTCCGGTTCGCCGCAACGCGACCGCATCTATCGTTGAGGGATGTGCAGAAACATCACCGAATTGCGCGGGCTCGAGCCGCCGGCGACGAGCGAGGAGGTCGCGGCGGCGGCACGGCAATATGTGCGTAAGGTCAGCGGCTTCACCCGCCCATCGTCGGCCAACGCCGAGGCTTTCGAAGCTGCCGTGGCCGAAGTCGCCGCGACGACGGCACGGTTGCTGGATACCCTGCCGCCACGCCGCCAGCCGCCGAAGACCGACCCGCCGTTGCGCCGACTCGCGATGAGCTGACGCGTGCCGCGACGCCATCGAATAACGTTACACACCAACAATATTCATGGCGTCTGGTCGACCAGAACCGCACCGCCGGGCCGGTCGCCGAGCGTCCGCAGTGAGGTCGTTTCTGCGGACACTGTGAGTCGCACAACCTCGGCCAGCTGCGCCGGTGCGTCGCACTGCAGATAGTGATCGGCGGTGGGCAGTATCCAATAGCGGTTCAATCCGGCTTTGTTCCTGAGGAATTCCTGCCACACATAGTTTGCGACTCGGACGGGGGAGACGTTGTCGTGCAATCCCCACACCAGGCTGGTGTTGACCTTGCTGGCGGAAAGCGCTTGTAGCCAATTGGTTTCGTCGGCGGCGCGCTCGTTGAGGTACTGAATCGTATCGGGCAGCACCGCGATTCCGTCGTTGTGCGCGAAGCATTGTGTCAGCGCGAGGATCTCAGGGTCCGTAGGTCCTCGCCGCGGCATGAAGGTTGTCGCGCCCATGCCCGCGGCCAGCATCTCCGGCGTGGTCGCGCGCGCGGTGCTCCGCGCCACCGCGGGCTCGAGGAGAGCTTTCTGGAATCCGGTCAGATTAGCCAGCGGGAGATAGATGTTCGCGTTCGTCAAGATGACCTGGGCCGGCGGCCTCGCGTCGTCGTATGTGGCGAACAAAGACAGTGCGATCATGCCGATGCTGGTGCCCCGGTCATGGGTCAGCATCGTGTACTCCTCGAGCTGCCAGACCTCCGTGATCGCGTGGATCAACAGGCGCGCATCGTCGTAGAGCGAATACACATAAGGCGCAGCCGGCTTGTCGGAAAGACCGTAGCCGGGAAAGTCGAGCAGATGAATGTCGAACTCGGCGCCCAGTTCACGCGTCAGCGCGAAGTAGTCGATGCTTGCCGTGGGGAAGCCGTGCACGCAGACCAATGCCGGTGCGCCGGGTGTGCCGCACCGGCGGCTGAAGACAGTGACGTCCGCGCCGGCGTTCGCGGCCGTTGTCGACCTCCAGTGGATTTCTGTTCCGCCGCTTCGCCATTCGTCAAAGATGTTCATCACGAGCCCACTGGGAGCACAAGGCGCGACCTACCGAAGTGCACCTCGTGGACGGACGGCGTGAGCTGGCTGCCCGTCGATGTCGCCTCGCCGGTGCCGAGGTTACGGGCGAAGCGCGGGTGGCTGCCGCCGGCGATCAGGACCCGGATGCGAGTTCCGGCACGAAACCGGTGTGAGATCGCGTCCAGTTCGAGGCAGACGTGGTCGGTGGCTTCGGCCAGCCGCCGGTAGCCGTCGCTGACATTTCGGGAGCGACCCTTGGTGTCGACCTCGCTGATCCGGACCAACACGTCGACGTGCGGGTTGTCGGAGCTGTGGGCCAACTCGGCGACCGGGTTGCCGTGCACGCACAGATCGGTGGTGAGCACGTCGCTGGTGAAGCTGAGCACATCACGGCGGGCAGCCAGTGCGGTGTCGTCGCGGTAGCCGCTGTCGGGGGACAGCAGGCGACCCCCGATGGTGGGTGTCGGTTCGGCCGGATCGTAGCGAAAGCTCGCCGAGGACCCCACCGTCGGCGCCGTGTCGGCCAGGCCGCCACCGGGCTGCAGGTAGAGCTCGCGCTCGGTGGTGGTCGGTGGCCAGTCGGGCAGCTCGCGCCAGCCCTCGCCGGAGACGTGAAACCGGACCCGGCCGGAGCGCGCCGTGGCGGGGCGATCGGCGAGATGGGTGTCCAACCATTCTTGCGTCTCCCGGGCGATGGTGGCCAGGCCCGCGAGGAGCAGCTGGGTGTGGGTCCAGGGCCCCATGGTCAGCGCGACGTCGACGCCCCGGTCGCGAAGATGCCGGTACTGATGCAGCGTCTGGCCCAGGAACAGGTCTTGCCAGCCGCTGAGCAGCAGTACCGGTACCCGGACCTGGTCTAGGGCGGAGCAAACGTTCAGCGGCCTCCAGAACGGGTTGTCCTCCGCGGGCGGCGTCAGCCAGGACTCCCACCACGGAGCCCCCTCACCCAGCAGCGTTCGCCCGGCGCGGCCCAGCGGCGCCTCGCCGGCCGCCTGCACCACGCTCTTCTGCGCGCGCAACTGGCGGATCCCGGCCCGGATTCGCCCAGGATCTTCCTGATGAGCCACCAGGTTGCTCCAGCCCAGGAAGTCGTTGACGGTGAACGAGCCGGTACCCCACGCCGATGCGCTGAGGTCGTGGGGACCGGCGGTGATGACGGCCGTCACCAGTTCCGGCGGCGGATCCTGCAGCAGCGCCCACTGCGTGAAACCCAGATACGAGATCCCGATGGTGGCGAAGCGACCGGTGAACCACGGCTGCCGCCGCATCCACTCGACCGTGTTGGCGCCGTCGTCCGCTTCGTGAACCATCGGCGCGAAGTCTCCGCCCGACCCGAATGTGCCTCGCACACTCTGCAGGATCACCCGGTAGCCGCGGGCGGCATGGAGATCGGCGAACACCAGCGAGAACGGAAAACCACGTCCGTAGGGTCCGCGGGCCAGCAGCGTGCCGACGATTTCTCCGACGGGTTCGTAGCGATCGGCGATCAGTTCGACACCATCGCGCATCGGGATCTTGACGCTGCTGACGGTGTAGCCCGTGGTCGGCGCCGGCAGCCGCAACGTGCGGGCGAGGGCGCGGCCGGCAAATCGTCGGGGAAGGGCGCGCAGTGTCGACCCTGCGGGTCGGTGGGAGGTGGTCGTCACGGCATCAGGTTATGGCCGCACCGGCGGCCGCGGGCTCAGAACTTGTAGTACGGCGAAAGCTCGTTGGCGCGCTGCAGGTTGGTGGCCGGGCAGTCGACCTCTGGCGAGGAGTAGATCGTCGAGTAGAACAGCGACTGCTGGATGACCCCGTAGCTGGTCTTGAAGGCCACCATGCAGGAGAAGTAGAAGTAGCTGTTGTGGTACGTCGGCTTGAGGTTCCACCATTGGGCGGCGCGATGGCCGTTGATGGTCGTCTCGACGGCGTCGGCCGGCAGCGACTGGTCGTATTGGCGCCATATGATCGGTTCGACGGCCAGCTGGTAGTTGCCCGCGTCGTAGTGGCAGCGCAGCCCCTCTTCGGCCTCCGGCGGCGTGAAGGCCAGGCCCAACCGCTGGACCACGTCGAACGGGATGTCCCGACACGGGTCGAACGGACTCGGATCGGTGGTCGCCACGATCGGGCTTTTCATCGTGGTGGGCGGGTCCATCGGAGCGGCGGTCGACCGTAATTGCACCGTGGGGGCGCCGACCGTGGCGGGCGGTGCGCTCTGGCACACCATCACCACTGCTGTCACCAAGGCACCGAGTGCTGCAAGCAGGCGCAGCTTGGTGACCATGACACCCCCTCAGATGACTCGACTACTCCGGGGAGCTTACAAGTCGCGAGCACGCCGCCACAGGGTAAACGAGAACATGTTCTAGTCCGCCGAACTGACACGCAGCGCAGTGCCCACCGACCAGCCATTAGGCTGGGGAGTCGTGGCTTGGCAGGAACACGGGCAGCAGCCCCCGACCGCGCGGCGGCCGACGCTGTGGGCGGTATCGGATTTGCACACCGGCCACCTGGGCAACAAGCCCGTCGCCGAATCGCTGTATCCGTCGTCTCCGGATGACTGGCTGATCGTCTGCGGCGACGTCGCCGAACGCACCGACGAGATCCGCTGGGCGCTGGACCTGCTGCGCCGACGGTTCGCCAAGGTGATCTGGGTGCCCGGCAACCACGAGCTGTGGACCACCAACAAAGACCCGATGCAGATCTTCGGGCGGGATCGCTACGACTACCTGGTCAACATCTGCGACGAGTTGGGCGTCGTGACTCCCGAGCACCCGTTTCCGGTGTGGACCGAGCGGGGCGGCCCGGCGACGATCGTGCCGCTGTTCCTGCTCTACGACTACTCGTTTCTGCCACGCGGCGCGACCACGAAAGCCGAGGGGCTGGCGATCGCCCGGGAGCGCAACGTTGTGTGCACCGACGAGTTTCTGCTGTCACCGAAGCCGTATCCGACCCGCGAGGCGTGGTGTCACGAGCGCGTCGCCGCCGCCCGAAAGCGATTGGACGATCTGGACTGGATGACACCGACCGTGTTGGTCAACCATTTCCCGATGGTGCGCCAGCCCTGTGACGCGCTGTTCCTTCCGGAGTTCTCGCTGTGGTGTGGAACGACCGAGACCGCGGACTGGCACACCCGCTACAACGCGGTCTGCTCGGTGTACGGTCACCTGCATATTCCACGCACCACCTGGTACGACGAGGTCCGCTTCGAAGAGGTATCGGTGGGCTACCCGCGGGAGTGGCGCCGGCGCAAACCGTACAGCTGGCTGCGCCAAGTGTTGCCCGACCCGCAGTATGCACCCGGTTATCTCAACGACTTCGGCGGTCATTTCGTCATCACGCCGGAGATGAAGGCGCAGGCACAGCAGTTCCGCGAGCGCCTGCGGCAACGGTAGCCGCGATGGCGTTGACCACGCTGATGTCTGCGGTGCTGCCCGGCATCGGAGACCTGGCCTGTGCCGAGTTGTATTCCGATCCACCGGGTTTGGCGCCGTTGGCCGAAGAAGAGCCGCTGATCGCACGGTCGGTGGTAAAGCGGCGCAACGAATTCATCACGGTGCGGTACTGCGCCCGTATCGCGTTGGGCGAGCTGGGTTTTCCGCCAGCGCCGATTCTCAAGGGGGAGAAGGGCGAACCCTGCTGGCCCGACGGCGTGGTGGGCAGCCTGACGCACTGCGCGGGCTTTCGCGGCGCGGTGGTCGGTCGTGACGGTGCTGTGCGCTCGGTGGGGGTGGATGCCGAACCGCACGACGTGTTGCCCGACGGTGTGCTCGATGCGATCAGCCTGCCGGCCGAACGTACCGAGCTGTCGGCCCTGCCTACCGGCGTGCATTGGGATCGGATCCTGTTCTGCGCCAAGGAGGCAACGTACAAGGCGTGGTTCCCGCTGACCAAGCGCTGGCTCGGGTTCGAAGACGCGCACATCACCTTCACCGTCGACGGCTCCGGCTCGGCCGGGTCCTTCGAGTCGACGATTCTGATTGACGGGGCCGCGCTTTCGGGTCCGCCGTTGAGCTCCCTGGCCGGACGGTGGTCGGTAGACCGGGATTTGGTGCTGACGGCGATCACGCTATGACGTCCTCCGCGTACCGAAGTTGTCCCTCGCAGACGACCCACTCCAGACAACGTGTACAACGCGTCCCGCAGCGGCACCAGCGGCCACACTAGAGCAACTTCACGAATCTGGCTGCGCGGTCTGACACGTCCTCGTACCCGAGGTCCGTGTACAAACGTTGCGCGACTATCCGATTCCGCGCACTGGTGATTTCCATATCGCGGCAGCCCAGATCCCGGGCGGCTTCTTCCGCGGCTTTCATGAGCGCGCGCCCGACCCCCTGGGCGCGAACCGACTGCGCTACTACAAGCGCCACAAGCCGAGCACGTCGGCCGGTGTACTCCACCAGTGGGATGGCGTGCATAGCTGCGACACCTGAAACATGGCCGTACACCTCGGCTACAAGCAGCCTGCTCTCTGAATCTTGCATCCAATATCCGAGTCGCACTGTCACTTCGCCCGGACCTGCCGGGTAACCAAGCTCGCTGAGCAAGGTTGCGATCTCGGACGCGTCCCTCGTTTCGGCGGGTCTGATGGTGGTCGTCACGGTGGCAGTTTGTCAGCACCGACATGCTCGACACTGCGGCGGCCTGGCTCCGCGTTATGGCGTCGACATTCGCTTGAGCGAAGTCGTTGGGGGATGAAGCGGTTGGCACACGGATCGAGAAGCAGGCCTCTCGGCGCGATACAGTATGGGTGCCCATGACTTCGCTCCTGTGGGATCAGCACTCGTGCCTGCCCTTAAAGACGGACACCGATGTCCACCCGCTAACCCGTTACCAGCGGCGCGGGGGTGCATTCGTCTCGGTCAACGCTGGTTATTCCCCCCACAGCTTTGCCGACACAATGGCGCTGCTGGGGCATTACCGCGCTGCGGTCTCGGCCCACCCAGACCTGGAGCTGGCGGCCAGTGTCGACGATGTCGCAGCGACTACTGGTGCTGGCCGCGTCGCGGTGGTATTCGACCTCGAAGACTCCCGACCGCTTGACGACAACCTCGACAACCTGTCCACCCTGGTCAACCATGGTGTGCGTACTCTGCTGCCCACCTACAACCACGCTAACCGCGCTGGCAGTGGATGCCTCGACACCCACGATTGCGGTCTGACCGGGTGGGGTCGTTCGATCGTCGCCGAGATGAACAGGGTCGGTATGGTGCCGGATGGTTCGCACTGCAGCGCCCGTACCGGGCTCGATATTTGTGAGATATCAACGGGTCCAGTGATTTACAGCCACTCCTGCATGCGAGCGGTTTGGGATCACCCTCGCAACATCACTGACGATCAGGCGCGCGCCTGTGCCGCCACCGGCGGCGTCATTGGAATCACTGGTGTCGGAATCTTCCTCGGCCCCAACACTCCCACCCTCACTGCAATGACGCGGCATCTTGAGTATGCCGTCGATCTGGTCGGCATCCATCACGTTGGCGTCAGCACCGACTTCTCCTTCGACTACGTCGACATCGTTGAGGAATTCACCCGCAACGCTCACTTGTTCGACGACAGCTACACCCGCTGGGGGCCGATTCAGTGGATGCCGCCCGAAACGTTCCTGAGGCTTGACGATCACCTCCGCCGGCGCGGGTGGAGCAGCGCCGATATCAGGGCCGTCACTGGTGGCAACTTCTACCGTGTCGCCCAAAATGCTTGGCGCACTTGATGCGGGCACGACTGGGTAACCGGCCAGGTGAGCCGCCTAAGGAGTTCGGATGACGGGCGGACCGGCCGACGCGGGCCTTGTCATCGTCGACAAGCCGGCCGGTATGACGAGCCACGACGTGGTCGGGCGTTGCCGGCGCATCTTCGGCACGCGGCGGGTTGGCCACGCCGGGACGCTGGACCCGATGGCCACCGGTGTCTTGGTGATCGGCGTCGAACGGGCCACCAAGATTTTGGGGCTGGTGACGGAGACGTCGAAGTCCTATGCGGCCACTGTCCGGCTGGGTCAGTCCACGTCCACTGAGGACGCGGAAGGTGCTTTGCTGCAACAAGTTTCGGCGCGGAGCGTAACCGATGACGCTATCGAGGTGGCGATCGCCCGCATGCGTGGCAATATCGCGCAGGTCCCGTCGGCGGTCAGTGCGATCAAGGTCGACGGCCAGCGCGCCTATCGCCTGGCCCGCGAGGGCCACACCGTCGAACTGGCCGCCCGCCCGGTGCGCATCGATCGATTCGAGGTGCTCGCGGTGCGTCGCGGACGCGGAATCGACGGCTTCATCGATGTTGACGTAGAGGTGGACTGTTCGTCCGGAACCTATATTCGCGCGCTGGCCCGCGATCTCGGCGACGCGCTGGCGGTCGGCGGTCACCTGACGGCGCTGCGACGCACCCGGGTCGGCCGGTTCGGTGTGGACCAGGCGCGTTCACTCGACGATCTGGCGGAGCTGCCCGGTCTGAGCTTCACCCTCGACGAGGCTTGTCTGCAGATCTTTCCGCACCGCGACCTGACCGCCGAGGACGCCGACGCGGCGGCCAACGGCCGCGCCCTCACACCGGCCGGCATCGACGGCGTCTACGCGGCACAGGCCGCCGACGGGCGGGTTATCGCGCTGCTACGTGACGACGGCCCGAAAACCAAGTCAGTGGTCGTAATCCGGCCGGCCACCCTGTAATTGCGCTCGCGCGTGCAACGGGGCGTCAGGATTGCGTCGGCTCGATGCCATCCAGCGCTCGCTCGGCCTGATCGACTTCGCTCAACATCACCGATGCCGCGGCGTCGTCGAACGCGGCCTGCTGCAGATGGGTGAGCAGCGCGCTCACCAGCCCGCGGCCTCGCCCCGCATGGTCGGCCAGCGAACCCCAGTCGGGCGCAGCGAATTTCGACGACACGAACGGCTCCCACACATCCTCGGCATAGGCGCGCAGGATCACGTCCGCGATCGAGCGTTGGTGACCGCGGACGTCGACCAAGGTGGCGACCAGCCGTTCCAGCGAAACACCCACACCGGTGAGGCCTTCGATCAGGTCCAGCGCCTCGGCGTCGCGCACCGATACCGGGTCGCCGTCGGCGTCGGCGATCAGGCCGAGCTTGGCCAGCTGCGCTGGGGCGCCGGCGCCGAGCCGGTCATCGAGTTCTGCCCGGCTGACCGTGGTGGGGCCACCGGTGCTGAACGGGGCGAGTACTTCGGCCGCCAAGTGCCGGATCTCGCTTTCGTCGCCGATGCCGGTGTCGATCATGCGCCGGATCAGGTCGAGCGGGAAGCCTTCGGAGTGCAGCTGCTGCACCCGCCTGATCCGCGCGACGTGCTCGTCGGAGTAGATGCCGATGCGTCCGCGGCGGGCGGGCGGTGGCAGCAAACCTTGACGCTGCCATTCCCGGATGTTGCGTGAGGACATGGAAACACGCTGGGCAAGTTCGTCGATGGTGATCTCCATATGACGATTATCTTAGCCCCATTGTCTGTTACAGAAATAATTGTTACGGTCATGCTTGCATCGATTGATCGAATCCGGCGGACGGATGGAGGATCCGTGACCCTCAAATACGACATCCGATTGGCAACGTCGGTGGCGAGGCCGGTCGCGGACAGCCTGTATACGAACATCACCACCGATCTGGGTGCCATGCTCAAGCGCCGCGACTATCCCGGCATCGACGAAACGTCGTTCGACCCGTTCGATCCGGTGACCGCCGCCAACCCCTACCCGGGATACGCCGAGCTGCTGGCCGGCTCGCAGGTCCGTTACAACCGCAAACGCAACATCTTTATCCTCAGCCGCTACGACGTTGTGCGCGCTGCGGCCCGCAACGATGCAATGCTGACCAACGCCGAAGGCGTGACGCGGGCTCGGTTGGAAATCCCGGTCCTGCTCAACCTGGATCCACCGCGGCATACCGAGTTACGGCGCAAGGTGCAGCCCGTGTTCGCGCGGGGAGCGCTGTCCGGGTGGCAGGAGACCGTGGATCTGCTGGCGCGCGAACTGGTTTCGGAGCTGCTGGCCGACCCGGGTTCCGACGTTGTGCAGCGGCTAGCGGTGCCGTTGCCGATGCGGATGATCGCGCACATCCTCGGCATTCCGCCGAAGGACGAAGAGTTTTTCCGCTACTGGTCCAACCAGGCCGTCCGCGTGGCGAACATCCAGCTGACGCCAAAAGGTTTGTGGCAGATGGTGCCCAGCCTCAACGGCGTGCGCCACCTGCATTCGTACTTCTGCGATCGGTTCGCAAGCGGCGAACTGTTGGCACGCGACACTCTGCTGGGCCGTCTGGTGGCCACCGCGGGCGACGGCGAGATCAGCCGTGACGAATTGTTCTACTTCGCGTTGCTGCTCCTGCTGGCCGGCAACGAGACCACCACCAACCTGCTGAGCACGATGTTCGTGACGTTGTCGCAGAACCCCGATCAGTTCGAGCTGATCCGGCAGGATCCTGACGCGCTGGTGGGCAGCGCGATCGAAGAACAGCTGCGCTTCTCGTCGCCGATTCAGGGCTTCTACCGCACGGCGAAGAAGGCGTACCGAGTAGGCGACGCGACCATTCCGGCCGGTGCACGGGTGGCGCTGCTGTGGGGTGCGGCCAACCGTGACCCGCGGCAGTTCGACAATCCGGACGCATTCGTTGCAGCGCGCAATCCCTCCCACGTCGCGTTCGGCTCGGGGATTCACCTGTGCCTCGGCGCGAGTCTGGCGCGGATGGAAGGCAGGGCGGTGTTGCGCGAACTCGCCGAGCGTGTGCAACGCATCGATGTCGTCGGCACGCCGGAGTGGACCACCAACAGCTCGCTGCGCGGCCTGGCCCAGATGCAGGTGGCGCTGACACCGCGGGTGCGGGCGACGGCCTGAAGCACCGCGTGCCGCGGATCGTCCTTATCAGCGCCGGGATACCCGACAACATTACGTTCCGAATAGAATGTATCTTCTCTTTACGAGGGATTAAAGGTACGCTGCGTCCGCAAGTCGAGTTGGCCGGAAAGGTGCGTGCGCTCGGAATGGCGGCGGAAGTCAGCGGACAGCGTGTTCGGCGCACCCAGGCGCAGCGGACTGCCGCCATGCGGACGCGGTTGCTCGACGCCACCATCGAGTGCCTGGTGACGTACGGGTATGCAGGGACCACCACGCCGCGAGTCGCACAGCTGGCCGGCGTGACCCGTGGAGCGCAGATTCACCACTTCCGCTCCAAAGAAGATCTGGTGGTCGCGGCGATCGAGCATCTCGCTCAACAACGTGTCCAGGCTGCGATGCGCGAGTTCGGACGCATGCAAGCCAGTGGTGATCCGGTCTCAACAGTGCTGGAGTTTCTCTGGGAGGCGCATCAGGGCCCGATGTTCGTTGCCACCGTTGAACTTTGGGTCGCAGCGCGCACCGACTCCGTCCTGGCGGGTCACATCGAACGGGTCGAGCCGTTGGTCAACAGCACCCTCGTCGCGGCGATCGCGCAGCTGGTGCCCGATCACGCCATGCAGAAAGAGCTGCGCAACTTCGTCTACACCGCCATGGACGCCCTGCGGGGGATCCTGCTGGCGAGTTTCGTCGACCGCGATTCCGATCGCGCGCGCAGACGGTGGGACCGCGCCTGCGAGCACCTGCGGATGATCGTTGCCGGCCTGCTGACGGCCGGTTCGGTGGACTGACCACCGAGCTTGGCGGGGCCGGCCCACCGGCTATCGGTCACCGAACTCAATCGGGCCGGACAACCGTTGCAAAGTTACAATCAGGTGTGTATCTTTTTGACGAGCGAGATGGAGGGTGTTCGATGTCGAACAAGGTCTATGTCATCGGTGTCGGGATGACGAAGTTCGAAAAGCCGGGCCGCCGGGAGAACTGGGATTACCCGGACATGGCCCGAGAATCCGGGACCAAGGCGCTCGAAGACGCCGGGATCGACTACGCCGCGATCGAGCAGGGCTACGTCGGCTACGTCTACGGCGAGTCCACCTCGGGCCAGCGGGCGCTGTACGAACTGGGCCTGAGTGGCATCCCCATCGTCAACGTGAACAACAACTGCTCGACCGGGTCGACCGCGCTGTACCTTGCCGCCCAGGCGATTCGGGGCGGCCTCGCCGACTGCACGATCGCGCTCGGCTTCGAGAAGATGAAACCCGGCTCGCTGGAATCGACCTACGACGACCGCACGAACCCGATGGACAAGCACATCTTGGCGTTGGCCGAGATCTCCGAGGTGCTATTTCCGCCGGCGCCCTGGATGTTCGGCGCGGCCGGCCGCGAGCACATGCAGCAATACGGCAGCACCGCAGAGCATTTCGCCAAGATCGGCTACAAGAACCACCTGCATTCGGTGAACAACCCGTACGCGCAATTCCAGGAGTCCTACACCCTCGACGACATCCTGGCGTCGCGGATGATTTACGACCCGCTGACCAAGCTGCAGTGTTCGCCGACGTCTGACGGGTCGGGCGCGGCGATCCTGGCATCCGAGGCGTTCGTCGACAAGCACGACCTGGCCGGGCAGGCGGTGGAGATCGTCGGGCAGGCCATGACGACCGACTTCGCCAACAGCTTCGACGGCACCTGCAAGGGACTGATCGGCTACCACATGAATGAGCAAGCCGCTCAATGGGTTTACCACCAGTCGGGTCTGGGGCCCGAGGAGTTCCAGGTGATCGAGCTACACGACTGCTTCTCGGCCAACGAGTTGCTGCTCTACGAGGCGCTGGGCCTGTGCGCCGAGGGCGAGGCGGCCAAACTGATCGACAACGGCGACGTCACCTATGGCGGGCGTTGGGTGGTCAACCCGTCCGGCGGTTTGATCTCCAAGGGGCATCCGCTGGGGGCTACCGGCCTGGCGCAGTGCGCCGAGCTGACCTGGCAACTGCGCGGCGCCGCAGACAAGCGGCAAGTCGACAACGTCACCGCCGCGCTGCAGCACAACATCGGGCTCGGCGGCGCGGCCGTCGTCACCGCGTACCAGCGAGCCGAACGCTAATCCCCAACGCAGAAAGAGGAACAACCATGGGACACATCGAAGCAACCCGAGAACTGTCGGCCAGCCCGCAAGCGTTGTGGGGGACCGTCAGCGACCTCGCCAACTGGGATAAGTGGTTCACCGTGCACGAGAAGTGGCTCGAGGGACCGCCCGGCACGCTGACCGAAGGCGCCAAGCTGACGGCCAAGATCGTCATGCTGGGGATGGCCAACAAGATCGAGTGGACGATCGAATCCGTGGAAGCACCGCGGACTCTGGTGCTCTGCGGCACCGGGATGGCCGGCGTCAAGGCCCGGTTCACGTTCACCATCGAACCAGTCGAAAAGGGCTCGAAATTCACCGTTTTCGGGGACTTCGAGGGTGCCCTGATCAAGGGCGCGCTGGGTAAGGCGGTGGAGAAGGACGGAGTCAAGCAGCTCGACAAGACGCTCGACCAACTCGACACACTGGCCTCAGCGGCCGCGTGAAGACGCTTCGATGACCGAGACGCTGGAGTTCGACGACACCGGCCTGGGCCGCTGGACCGACGACGAGCGGTTCGAGGTGACCCAGCAGCGGCTGGCGGAGTACGCGGCGGCCACCAACGACCCGATCCAGGCGCACCGCAGCGGGAACGTTGCCCCGCCGGTTTTCGCGATCGTCCCCGTCTTCGAGGCTTTGCTCACCCCGGCAGTCGACGTGATGCCGGTGGAGGCGATCCCGCGAATCGTCCACGGCGAGCAGGACTTTCACTTCCACCGCCCGATCCGCCCCGGGGACAAGCTGATCTCGCGCGGCAAGATGATCGGATACCAAGGCTTGGAGAAGGGCACGCGCGCCGCGATCATGCTCGAATGCCGCACCGAGGACGGTGAGCTGGTCAACGAGCAGTACGTCACGACGTTCGTGCGGGGCCTGTCCGTCGGCAAGACCGTCGGCGAACTGAGCCCAGAGCACAAGTTCGACGACAAGCTGCGCGAACAGGCGCCGGTCGCCAAGGTCGTGCAGCACATCGACAGCGACCAGACGTTCCGTTATGCGCCGGCGGCCGGTGACCCGATGCCGATCCACCTCGACGAAGAGGTGGCCCGGGACGCCGGTCTGCCCGGGATCATCGCGCACGGGCTGTGCACGATGGCGTTCACCTCGTGGGCGGTGCTCACCGAGCTTGCCGGTTCGGATGTCAACCGGCTCAAGAGGTTCGCGGTGCGGTTCTCCAAGCCGGTGCTGCCCGGCGACGACCTGGAAACGCGAATTTGGAGCGTCGGCAGCGCCGACGGATCCACCAGTTACGCATTCGAAACCGCGCGTGGTGACGATTTCGTTATTACCGACGGCTTGGCCGAGGTCAGCGACAGATAGGAGACCCAGGTGGGTGCACTGGAAGGCCGGGTTGCGGTCATCACCGGCGCGGGCCGGGGCATCGGACGCGAACACGCGCTGCTGTTTGCCAAAGAAGGGGCCAAGGTGGTTGTCAACGACCTGGGCGGCAGTAACGCCGGCGAGGGCGCCGACACGGGCCCGGCGCACGAGGTGGCCGAAGAGATCACGGCAGCCGGCGGCACCGCCGTCGTCAACACCGAAAACGTGTCCACTTGGAGTGGCGCGGAAAGCATTGTGCAGCAGGCGATCGACGAGTTCGGGCGGCTCGACGTGCTGGTCAACAACGCAGGCATCCTGCGGGATTCGTTCATAGCGGGCATGGAAGAAGCGCAGTGGGATGCGGTGATCGCCGTCCACCTGAAGGGCCACTTCGCGATGCTGCATCACGCGGCCGCGTACTGGAAGGCCCAGTCGAAGGCCGGGGACCAACCCAACGCCGCGGTGATCAACACCGCATCGGGTTCCGGCGTGACGATAGCCAATGCGGGACAGGCCAACTACGGCTCGGCCAAAGCGGGTATCGCGGCCCTGACGTTGATCGCTGCCGAGGAATTGGAGCGCTACGGCGTGCGGGTCAACGCGATCGCGCCGATCGCGCGCACCCGGCTCACGCTTGCCACGCCGGGCATGGGCACGCTGATGGCCGAACCCGAAGATGGCGCGCTCGACCTGTTCAGCCCGGCGAACATCTCCCCGTTGGTCGCCTACTTGGCCACGGACAAGTGTCCGGTCACCGGCAAGGTGTATGCCGTTCAGGGCGGCGCGATTTCGGCCCTCTCCGGTTGGCACGACGTCGACACCATCGAGACCGACGGCCTGTGGCTGATCGACGACATCGCCGCCCGGCTGCCGCAGTAATCAAGGAGCAGATGATGTTCGAATGGTCTGACACCGACCTGCTCATGCGGGACACGATTCGGGGCTTCATCAACAAGGAGATCCGGCCGCATCTCGACGCGCTGGAGACCGGCGAGATTTCGCCGTACCCGATCGCACGCAAGCTGTTCAGTGAGTTCGGCCTCGATGTGCTTGCGGCCGAGGCGGTCAAGACGATGCTGGACAAAGAGCGGGCGAAGCAGGAGACGGAGAGCGAGAAGAGGTCATCCGGCGGGTTGGGCGGCCTGGGCGCACAGGCGTCGATGGCCGCCGTGCTGGTGTCCGAACTCGCCGGGGTGAGCCTCGGATTGCTCAGCGCCATCGGTGTGAGCCTCGGTCTTGGCGCGGCGACCATCATGAGCCGCGGCACCCTGGCCCAGAAAGAGCGCTGGCTACCGGAATTGATGACGCTGGAGAAGATCGCGGCATGGGCGATCACCGAGCCCGATTCCGGTTCGGATGCGTTCGGTGGCATGAAGACAACCGTCAAGCGCGACGGCGACCACTACATCCTGAACGGGCAGAAGACGTTCATCACCAATGGGCCGTACGCCGATGTGATGGTCGTCTACGCCAAGCTCGATGACGGCTCCGCCGACCGGCGCAACCGGCCGGTGTTGACGTTCGTGCTCGACGTCGGAATGCCGGGGCTGGCTCAGGGTAAGCCGTTCAAGAAGATGGGCATGATGTCCTCGCCGACCGGTGAATTGTTCTTCGACAACGTCCGGCTCTCACCCGACCGGCTGCTCGGCGAGACCGAGCAGCACACCGATGGGGACGGTCGGGACAGCGCGCGGGCCAACTTCTCCGCCGAACGAATCGGCGTCGCGTTGATGTCGTTGGGGATCATCAACGAATGCCACCGGCTCTGCGTCGACTACGCCAAGACCCGCACCCTGTGGGGCAAGAACATCGGCCAGTTCCAGCTCATCCAGCTCAAGTTGGCCAAGATGGAAGTGGCCCGGATCAACGTGCAGAACATGGTGTTTCAGACGCTGGAGAAAGCACGAGCCGGCAAGGTGCCGTCGCTGCCCGAGGCATCGGCGATCAAGTTGTACTCGTCGGAAGCCGCCACCGACGTGGCGATGGATGCGGTGCAGCTGTTCGGCGGCAACGGCTACATGGCTGAATATCGGGTCGAACAACTGGCCCGCGACGCCAAGTCGTTGATGATCTACGCCGGCAGTAACGAGGTCCAGGTGACCCACATCGCCAAGGGCTTGCTCGCCGAATGAACCCCCGGGCGGCAACAGGCTTGCGACGCGGCGCGATGGCTGCCGTCGAGCGGCTGAGCTATGTTCCGATCTCGCGGCTGGGCTTCAACGTGATGCTCAACGTGCTGGTGTCACAACAGTGGCTGTTCGCAGCGCTGCGCCCGGCGGCAGACTACGTGATTTGTCGCACCGCCCCGGTAGTTCCCGGCGTTCGGGTCAAACCCGTCGCTGCACCGGTGCGAGGGGAGTGGGTGTGGGCTCCGGAGGCCGACGACCGCTCGGGTGTGGTGCTTGTGTTGCACGGCAGCGGCTACCTGATTTGCTCGGCGCGTACCCATCGCGGCTTCGCGTCGCATCTCTCCGAATACTCCGGCATGCCAACCTTTGCCATTGACTACCGACTTGCGCCGGAGCATCCGTTCCCGGCGGCGGAGGACGATGCGTTGGCGGCGTATCGCTGGTTGTTGGGGCAGGGACACGATCCGGCGAAGATCGTCGTTGCCGGGGATTCGGCCGGTGGGCACCTCGCCGTCGGGCTGGCCTTGCGGTTGCGCAGTGAGGGATTGCCGGCACCGGCAGCGCTGGCGCTGTTCGGCCCGCTGATCGATCCGTCCTACCGGGCTTGCATCGCCGACGTGCGTACCCGGCGGCAGCCGCTGGATCCGCGCGCCGCCGCCCGGGCGGTTGCGCTGTATGTCGGCGACCATGACCCTGCGGACCCCCGGCTTTGTCTGCTGAACGCTGAATTGGTCGACTTACCGCCGATCCAAATCCATTATGGCTCACGGGAAGTCATGCGAGCTGACGCTGAGGCCTTCGCCGCGCTGGTTGTCCAATCCGGCGGCCGCTGTGACGAGCAGATGTGGCCCGGTCTGATGCACGGCTATTGGCTCTGGCCGCGCGACGGGGGACTCGCCAGCTTGCAGGTGGCAGGACACTTCCTGCGCACCGCGGTCGCCCAAGCCAACACCGCATCGTGAAGCTGCCTGACTTCGCACAGGTACGCGACCGGCTGGCCGCGGCACGACTGCTGGCGCATCGCGGAATGGTCGACCTGCTCCGGCCCGACGAGGCGGTGCGGGCGTTTCTGGCCATCCGCCGCTACGGTGCGTTCGGCGGACTCGCCGGCCACGCGGCAATCCGTTACGGCGACGCCCCGGCCATCACTGACGAACGCGGCACGCTGAGTTTCCGAGAGTTCGAAAGTCAGTCGAACGCCTTGGCCCGCGGCTTGCGGGCCAAGGGTTTCGGGCCCGGCAGCGTGATCGCCGCTCTCACCCGTAACCATCGCGGGGTCATGATGGCAATCAGCGCGACCAATAAGAACGGAGCGCGGCTGGTTCTGCTGAACACCGGCTTCGCCGGGCCGCAACTCGCCGATGTCTGTGCACGAGAGCATGTCGACGTCGTGCTGGCCGACGACGAATTCCTGGCCCTCCTCGAGGCATTGCCGGCGGAGGTCGCGAGGGTGCTGGCGTGGGGTGAGGGGCCGGCCGATCTGCCGACCGTCGACGAACTCATGGCGGGCCATGCCGGGCGCCCTGTTGCTGCCCCGCCGCGCCCCGGTGGGATGGTGCTGCTCACCAGCGGTACCACTGGAACACCAAAGGGCGCGCCCCGCAACAAGATTGATCCGCTGCAGTCGGCCCAGTTGCTCGACCGGATTCCGTGGCCACGCGGTGGCACGTATTGCGTCGCGGCGCCGCTGTTCCACGCAACAGGATTGGCGACGTGTGCGCTCGGCCTGACGCTCGGCAACCGCGTCGTGCTGGCGCGCCGCTTCGACCCGGAGTCGACGTTGAAGTCCATTGCCGAGCATCGGGCGACAACGTTGATTCTGGTGCCGACGATGCTGCAACGCCTCCTCGATCTGGGTCCTGACGTGCTGGCAAAGTATGACACCTCATCGCTGAAAGTGCTGTTCGCCGCGGGATCTTCGCTGTCCCCTGACCTTTGCCGTCGCACCGACGACGCGTTCGGTCCGGTGCTCTACAACCTCTATGGATCCACCGAGGTAGCGGTTGCCGCCGTCGCTACACCACACGAATTGCGCTCAGCGCCAGGTACTGTGGGCCGCCCACCGCTGGGTTGCACGGTGGCTGTCTACGACGAGAACCGCCGCAGGGTGACCGAACCCGGTCGGGTCGGAACCTTGTTCGTGTCCAGCGGCCTGAGCTTTTCCGGATACACCGACGGTGCCAACAAGGAGATCGTCGATGGCCTGCTGTCCACCGGGGACACCGGGCATTTCGACGAAACCGGCCTGTGGTTCGTCGATGGCCGCGACGACGACATGATCGTCTCCGGCGGTGAGAACGTATTTCCACTCGAAGTCGAGAATCTGCTCTGCGAGCATCCCGGCATCGTAGAAGCTGCCGTAGTCGGCGTCGACGACCCCGAATTCGGCAAACTACTCGCCGCCTTCGTCGTCAGCCGGCCGGAATCAAGCCTGGACGCCGACGACGTCAAGTCGCATGTACGCGCACACCTGGCGCGGCACAAGATTCCCCGCGACGTGGTCTTCGTAGAGGAGTTGCCGCGCAACGAAACCGGCAAGGTACTGCGAACGCAGCTGACCGGAAAGTAAGAAGGTTCAATCCCGTGTCCGAAGAGGTCAAACCGGTGTCTGGTTTTCTCATTATCACTGAAGTGAAACGGTCCTAGCATTGTGACCATGAGCCGCAGTCTGAGTGGGAAGGTCGTGATAATCACCGGTGCGGCTCGCGGTATCGGCGCGCAGGTGGCCCGCAACCTCGTCGATGCCGGCGCGCGTGTCGCGGTGCTGGACTGCGATGTGGATGCCGCGCGCCAGCTGGTTTCCGAACTCGGCGCCGCCGCAGCAGCATTCGACGCCGACGTCACCTCCGCGGAATCGGTGGCAGCGGCGTGTGGCGCCGCCGAACGGCATTTCGGAGCCGTGGACGTCGTGGTCGCCAATGCGGGCATCGGCGGGCCTGGATCGACGGTCGCGGCGGTCGATCCCGGTGAGTGGCGGCGCGTCATCGACGTCAACCTGGTGGGCGTTTTCCACACGATCCGGGCCGCGCTGCCGTATCTCAAGGCAGGCGGCGGCTACGTCATGGTGGTGGCCTCGATAGGGGCGGTGATATCGGGACCGTTGGTGAGTGGGTACATGGCGTCGAAGGCCGGCGTCGAATCATTGGTGCGCTCGGTGCGCATCGAGGTTGCCGGCGACGGAGTCGGTGTCGGTATCGCGTACTTCGGCTTGATCGACACCGGGCTCGCCGACCGAATGCTGACCCGGTCCGGGCTGGGTGCCGTATTGCCAGGACCAATGGGCAGGCCCGCGCCGGTCGAGGCGGCCGGAGCGGCCATCACCGCCGGTATCGCGCGCCGTGCTCGGCGGGTGTACAAGCCCTGGTGGGTCCGACCGATGCTCGACCTGCGGCCCCTGCTGTTCCTCGCAGACCGGCTACTGGCGGTACTGCCGAGCATGCGCCGCGCGATCAGCGCGGGTGACCGTCCGGGGGTGAGCTGATGACGCCGCGACAACCGTCGGTGGGAATCGTCGGGGCCGGTATGTCCGGGCTGTGCCAGGCCATCCTGCTGCGGCGAGCCGGCATCACCGACGTCACCATTTACGAGAAGTCCCACGACGTCGGCGGAACGTGGCGCGACAACAGCTATCCGGGCTTGTCCTGTGATGTGCCATCGCGGTTCTATCAGTTCACGTTTGCGATGAATCCGGGTTGGACGAAGTTCTTCTCACCAGGACCCGAGATCTTCGCGTACTTCCGCCGGCTGACAGATGAGTACGCACTGGCCGATGTCATCCGCTTCGGCGTCGAGGTTGTCGACGCCCGATTCGCGGGAAGCCGCTGGCAACTGACTACCGCTGCCGGAGAGGAGGTTTCGCACGACTTCCTCATCGCGGCAACCGGTGTACTGCGCGAGCCACGCCCACCGACCATCGATGGCCTGGCTGATTTTCGCGGTCCCGTCATGCATTCCGCGCGATGGAACCACGCGGTCGATTTGACCGGAAAGCGCGTCGCCGTCGTCGGAACAGGGTCCACCGGCGTGCAGATCGTGTGTGGTCTGGCCGATTCCGTCGATCGCCTCGAACTGTTTCAGCGCAGCGCGCAATGGGTTCTGCCGCTGCCCAATCCGCGCTACCGCCGCTGGTCGGGCCCGCTGCATCGCAGGGTGCCAACGCTGAGTTCGGTCGCCTATTACGTTTACCATCTCGCTTTCGAGTGGTTGGCTGGCGCGCTGGTGAAACCGGGATGGCGCCGCCGATTCATGAGCAGCCTGTGCCGGGCCAATTTGCGCATGGTTCGTGACCCGGAGCTGCGCCGCCGCCTCACCCCGGATTATCAGCCGATGTGCCGGCGGCTGGTCGTTTCTGCGGGCTTCTATCGGGCCATGCAGCGCCCCAATGTGCGCTTGGTCGACTCCGGAATCGACCACGTCGAACCACGCGGCATCGTCACCGCCGACGGCAGTGTGCACGAGCTGGACGCGATCGTGCTGGCCACCGGCTTCGATGCGCACGCTTTCATGCGGCCGATGTCGTTGGTCGGCCGGGACGGCCTGACCGTCCAGCAGCTGTGGGAAGACGGGCCCCAGGCGCATCTTGGTGTGGCGTTGCCCGGATTCCCGAATTTCTTCATGCTGATGGGGCCGCACAGCCCGGTCGGCAACTACTCGCTGACCGCGATCGCCGAAGCGCAGGCCACACACATCCTGGGCTGGATACAGCGTTGGCGCGTCAATGAATTCGACGACGTCGCACCCACCAGGCGCGCCACGTGCGAGTTCAACGCGAGCATGCGCCGTGCCATGCCGGGCACGGTGTGGGCATCGGGTTGCACCAGTTGGTATTTGGGCGCCGACGGTCTGCCCGAGCTGTGGCCGTGGACGCCGAACGCATATCGGCGCCGCCTCGGCTCGGCACCCGACATGCGTGACTACGAGACAGATGTATCGGCAACCGCGCTGCGGGCGGGAGGAAAGTCGTAAGCATGAGAACAACATTGGACGGGCGGTTCGTGGCGATCACCGGCGGCGCACGCGGAATCGGGTTGGCCACGGCGAAGGCCTTTGCGGCCGCCGGAGCCAAGGTGGCGATCGGAGATCTCGATGCTGATCTGGCCAAGGACGTCGCTGCCGAAATCCGCGGCGATGTTGTGGCGCTGCCGCTCGATGTCGCTGCCCCGCAATCGTTTTCCGAGTTCCTTGACGATGCCGAACGTGTTCTCGGACCGCTGGACGTCGTGGTGAACAACGCAGGCGTGATGCTCACCGGCGGGTTCGTCGGCGAATCGTCGGCCGCACAGGACACCATGATCGATATCAACCTGCGAGGCGTGATTGTGGGATGCAAGCTCGCTGCGGAACGCTTCATCTCCAGCGGCGGCGGAACCATCATCAACGTCGCGTCGATGGCCGGCGTCGCCGGCTTCCCGGGAGTGGCTACCTACTGCGCCACCAAATTCGGTGTGGTGGGTCTGACGTACGCGTTGCGTGAGGAATTGCGCCCGCACGGAATCCATGTCTGCGCAATTCTTCCGGGCGTGGTGCATACCGAACTCTCGGCCGGCATCCAGCTCCCCCGTGGGGTGGAGAACTTCGTGTCCGTCGAGCCCGAAGACATCGCCGTGGCCGTCGTCGCGGCCGCTCGCAATCACCGCGCGTTGTCGTATGTGCCGCGTCGCCTTCAATTCGTCTTGCGGACTGCGCTTTTCATGCCGGAACGGCCGCGCAGATTCCTCGGCAGACTTACCCGCACCGAGCAGGCCTTCCTGGCGATGGATCAGGTTGCCCGCGATGCCTATCGCGCGCGGGCTGCCGCCAGTGCAGAGCCGCGCGGGTCAGCGGGGCCACCAGGCGCATGAGCTCGGCGTAGCTGGTAGGCATCAGTGTTGCGCCCGCATAGGTCATCCGGGCGTCGAGTCCGACCATGATCCGGGAGCGCCCGGCCGCGACGCCCCGATGAATGACCTCGGCGGCTTTGTCCGGCGATGTCATGGCCAGCGCCGCGAAATTGCGATGAAACTCCTCGAGATCGGGATCTCGGAGTGGATCGACTCTGACTCTGCCGTTGCGGGTGATGGGTGTTCGCACCCTAGCGGCATACTGCGACGCTACGAGCCGGCAGTGCGCGCTGGAATGATCCGTACGGACGTCGATTTGATACCTTCGGACACATGCAGGACCCGCCGGTGTCCAGCGAGGACCGTGAGCTTGCCGACTGGGACGTGCCGCGCCCGGCTGCGACGTGCCGGCACCTGCTGGGGGCTGCGCGGCTGCATGACATCGCCGCGGCAGTCTGCCTCGCCGACACCGACTTGACGGTCGCCGATATCGAAAACAACGCGACAGAGGTGCAAGCCGGCCAGGAATTGCGAATGATCCGCAATATTCTTGCCCGCGTTGCTGATTCGCACGAGTTCGCTCGCGACGTCGGATTGCAATACAACTTCGCCAATACTGGGATACTGGGTTACGCATTGCTGGCCAGCCCGACGATCGGCGATGCGGTCAACGTTGCGTGCCGGTACGCGACGCTGTCCTCGACCTTTCTTCGGCTGACGCGGCACGACACCGCCGCCGGCGCGGTCATCGAGTTCGACAACAGCCACGTTCCGGCCGATGTGCAGGAATTCATGCTCGAACGCGACATGTACGCCATCACCAACTTGGCGCCGCTGTTGATCGGACAGCTCGAGTCCGACGTCGTGCTCACCGTCGAAGTGCCGGGCATCGAGCTGCCGCAAGAACGGCTCGAATTCCCGCGGCTGACAATCGAGATCGACACGTCAGCGACGCGCACCGCCGTCGTGATCCCAACGGGGGTGCTGCGACTGGCGATGCCGGCGGCCGATGCCGCGACCGCGCAGGAGTGTGTGCAGCAGTGCGAGGACCTGTTGCAAGCTCGCCGCCAGCGCCGGGGGATGGCCGCGCTGGTGCGCACCCGCCTCATCCGTGATCCCGGCCAACTGCCATCCATGGCGGTGATTGCCGGGGAATTCTGCATCACCGAGCGCACCATGCACCGTCGGCTCGCGGCCGAACACACCAGTTATCGTGCACTCGTCGACGAGGTCGGCGTCACCTTGGCGTCGGCGTTACTCGAGTCCGGCCTCACGGTCGAAGAGACCGCGCGCCAACTCGGTTACTCAGAGACCGCGGCGTTCACACGCGCCTTCATTCGCTGGAGCGGTGAGCCGCCGAGCAAACGTCGTCGACGGGGTCGCTAGCCCGCCACCATCCAAATCGCCTGGGCAGCAGGGCTTCCCAGATCGACCGTGGTGGGCGCGCCATCTGCTGACTCGACTGCGACGGAAATCATCCCGGCGAATTCGCGGCGGGTGAGCACTCGAAGCCGCGAGTCGAGGTTGATGCCGATACTGTCGAAGTAGCGCAGCATCTCGGGGTCTTTGTCGGATATCCGCGCCACAGTGCCGGCGTCACCGTCGGCGCATGACCACAGCTGGCGCGCGGGTGGGGTCGGCACCTGGCCGTCCGAACCCGGGATCGGGTCACCATGCGGATCGCGCTGTGGGAACCCGAGCTTGGCGTCGATGCGCGCCACCAGCCGATCGGACACCGCGTGTTCGAGTACCTCGGCCTCGTCGTGCACCTCGTCCCAGCTGTAACCGAGCTCCTTGACCAGGAAGGCCTCCAGCAGCCGGTGGCGCCGGACCATGGCCAGGGCTGCTCGTCGCCCCGACTCGGTCAAGGTGACCGCTCCGTACTTCTCGTGGTCGACCAGGCCCTGTTCAGCGAGCTTGCGGATGGACTCTGAGGCGGTGCTGGCTGATACCCCGAGCTTCTCGGCCAGCATCTTTGTGCTGACTTTTTCCAGCGACCACTCCTGGGCGTTCCAGATGACCTTGAGGTAATCCTGGGCAACCGCACTGAGCTCAGCCGGCTCCTCGCCGGGAATGTCGGGGGTCACATCGGAAGTTTAAGCAATCCTCACCTGATCTGCGGCTGTCGCACGACCGGGCGCTACCTGGCATCGTAGGCTGGCAGTTGTGCAACGGTGGCGCGGGCAGGACGAGATACCCACGGACTGGGGCCGATGCGTGCTCACCATCGGGGTGTTCGACGGCCTGCACCGCGGACACGCCGAACTGATTTCGCACGCGATCAAGTCGGGTCGTGCGCGTGGGGTGCCGACGGTTTTGATGACCTTTGATCCGCACCCGATGGAAGTGGTCCACCCGGGCAGCCATCCCGCTCAGCTGACCACGCTGACCCGCCGCGCCGAGCTTGCCGAAGAGTTCGGCATCGACGTGTTTCTGGTGATGCCGTTTACGGCGAATTTCATGAAGCTCACCCCGGAGCGCTATGTCCACGAGTTGCTTGTCGAGGACCTGCATGTCGTGGAAGTGGTGGTGGGGGAGAACTTCACCTTCGGCAAGAAAGCCGCCGGCACGGTCGACACGTTGCGCAGCGCTGGTGCGCGGCTCGGGTTCGCGGTGGAAGCCATGTCGCTGGTGTCCGAGCACCACGACACCGAGACCGTGACGTTCTCGTCGACCTACATCCGGTCCTGCGTGGACGCCGGTGACGTGGTGGCCGCCGCCGAGGCGTTGGGCCGTCCACACCGGGTCGAAGGCGTGGTGGTACGCGGCGACGGGCGGGGGACCGAGTTGGGTTTCCCCACCGCCAATGTGGCCCCGCCGATGTACTCGGCCATCCCGGCCGACGGCGTCTATGCCGCCTGGTTCACCGTGCTGGGGCATGGACCGGTGACCGGGACGGTCGTGCCCGGCGAGCGTTACCAGGCCGCGGTCTCGGTGGGCACCAACCCGACTTTCTCCGGACGCACCCGCACGGTCGAGGCGTTCGTGCTCGACACCTCCGCCGACTTGTACGGCCAGCATGTGGCGCTGGACTTCGTCGCGCGTATCCGCGGGCAGGAGAAGTTCGGATCGGTCGGCGATCTCGTCGACGCGATGGGCACCGACACCGAACGTGCCCGCACGCTCCTTTCTGCGCACTGAGCTGCGGATTCAGGACGCACCGGGGCGCGCTGCTAAACTCCTCGGCGACACGGCGCGTGCTGCAGTTCGCGGCGGCCGCACCTCGAGCAATGATCGCGGACCGATTGATGGAGAATATTTCGTGGCGCTTACCGCCGAGCAGAAGACAGAGATCCTGGGCTCATACGGCCTGCACAAGACCGACACCGGGTCCCCAGAGGCGCAGGTCGCGTTGCTGACCAAGCGGATCGCTGACCTGACCGAACACCTTAAGGTGCACAAGCATGACCACCACTCGCGGCGCGGGCTGCTGCTGCTGGTCGGGCGGCGTCGCCGTCTGCTCAAGTACGTCGCGCAGGTCGATGTCGAGCGCTACCGCTCCCTGATCGAGCGGCTCGGCCTGCGCCGCTGACCCCGCCCCCACTCAAGTGGGAATCGCCAGGTCGGCGTGTAGAGTTAACAATGTTTTGGGCCAGTCGGCCCGAGCAAGGTGCGGCGCGCGCGGTCCGTGCGCACCGTTCCAGCGAGGCACAACAGGACTTTGACGGACGACAAGTCTGTATCGCGCGGTCTTCGGTAGTGGCTGCCGGGCTCCCCGGATTCGGGGCAACTCGGCCGCTTCGATCGACGGCCGTAGCCGCATACGGACTCTGCATCCTCCGGGTCGAGCGTGCCCACGCGAAATAGCTGAATAAATCCAGAGAGGCCGCACGGACGCATATGTCTGTAGCAGAAATTGACGAGGGCGTGTTTGAGTCGACCGCCGTCATCGACAACGGGAGCTTCGGCACCCGCACCATTCGTTTCGAGACCGGTCGGCTCGCCAAGCAAGCCGCCGGGTCCGTCGTCGCCTACCTCGACGATGAGACCATGCTGCTGTCGGCGACCACCGCCAGCAAGAACCCCAAGGACCATTTCGACTTCTTCCCGCTGACGATCGACGTCGAAGAGCGGATGTACGCCGCGGGCCGGATCCCCGGCTCGTTCTTCCGCCGTGAGGGCCGTCCTTCGACGGACGCGATCCTGACCTGTCGGCTGACCGACCGGCCGCTGCGCCCGTCGTTCGTCAACGGGCTGCGCAACGAGATCCAGGTCGTCGTCACCGTGATGAGCCTGGATCCCAAGGATCTCTACGACGTGGTCGCGATCAATGCGGCGTCGGCGTCCACCCAGCTGGCAGGCCTGCCGTTTTCCGGGCCGGTCGGCGCAGTGCGCGTCGCGCTGATCGACGGCACCTGGGTCGCCTTCCCGACCGTGCAGCAGCTCGAGGGCGCCGTGTTCGACATGGTCGTCGCGGGCCGCAAGGTCGAGAATGACGTGGCGATCATGATGGTCGAGGCCGAGGCCACCGAAAACGTCATCGAGCTGATCGCGGGTGGAGCGCAGGCGCCCACGGAAGCCGTTGTTGCCGAAGGCCTCGAGGCCGCCAAGCCGTTCATCGCGGCGGTGTGTACCGCGCAGCAGGAACTGGCTGAGAAGGCGGCGAAGCCCACCGGCGAGTACCCGGTGTTCCCCGACTACGGCGACGACGTCTACTACTCGGTGTCCTCGGTGGCCACCGACGAGCTGGCCAAGGCGCTCACCATCGGCGGCAAGGCCGAGCGTGACCAGCGCACCAACGAGCTCAAGACCGAAGTTCTCGAGCGGCTCGCCGACACCTACGAGGGCCGGGAGAAGGAGATCGGGGCGGCATTCCGCACACTGACTAAAAAGCTTGTGCGGCAGCGTATCCTGACCGACCACTTCCGCATCGACGGTCGCGGCGTCACGGACATCCGGGCCTTGTCGGCCGAGGTTGCCGTCGTGCCGCGGGCACACGGCAGCGCGCTGTTCGAGCGCGGCGAGACCCAGATCCTGGGTGTGACCACCCTCGACATGGTCAAGATGGCCCAGCAGATCGACTCGCTGGGGCCCGAAACCAGCAAGCGCTACATGCACCACTACAACTTCCCGCCGTTCTCCACCGGGGAAACCGGCCGTGTGGGTTCACCCAAGCGCCGCGAGATCGGCCACGGCGCGCTGGCCGAACGGGCCCTGGTGCCGGTGCTGCCCAGCATCGAGGAGTTCCCCTACGCGATCCGCCAGGTGTCGGAAGCGTTGAGCTCCAACGGTTCTACCTCGATGGGCTCGGTGTGCGCCTCGACGCTGTCGCTGCTGAATGCCGGTGTGCCGTTGAAGGCGCCGGTCGCCGGAATCGCGATGGGTCTCGTATCCGATGACATCGAAGTCGAGGGAGGAGCCGCTGAACGCCGTTTCGTCACCTTGACCGACATCCTGGGTGCCGAAGACGCATTCGGTGACATGGACTTCAAGTGCGCGGGCACCAAGGACTTCGTCACCGCGCTGCAGCTGGACACCAAGCTCGACGGGATCCCATCGCAGGTGCTGGCGGGTGCGCTCGCGCAGGCCAAGGACGCGCGACTGACGATTCTCGAGGTGATGGCCGAGGCCATCGACGCCCCCGACGAGATGAGCCCCTATGCACCGCGGATCACCACGATCAAGGTGCCGGTGGACAAGATCGGCGAGGTCATCGGGCCCAAGGGCAAGATGATCAACTCGATCACCGAGGAGACCGGCGCCCAAATCTCCATCGAGGATGACGGCACCGTGTTCGTCGGGGCCAGCAACGGCGAGGCGGCGCAGGCCGCGATCGACAAGATCAACGCGATCGCCAACCCGCAGCTGCCCAAGACCGGCGAGCGATTCCTCGGAACCGTGGTCAAGACCACCGATTTCGGTGCGTTCGTCTCGCTGCTCCCCGGCCGCGACGGACTGGTGCACATCTCCAAACTCGGTAAAGGCAAGCGCGTCGCGAAGGTCGAAGACGTCGTGAACGTCGGCGACAAGCTTCGCGTCGAGATCGCCGACATCGACAAGCGCGGAAAGATCTCGCTGATCCTCGTCGACGAAGAAGCCGGAGCATCCGACAACGGCGCACCCGCCGTCAGCCCGGAGACCGCATCGTCGCCGACGGAAGCCGATTCGTCGGCTCCTCAGCGGGCCGGCGACCGGCCCGCATCGTCGCCGACGGAAGCCGATGCCGCGACGGCCAGCAGTTAGCTCGGGGACGCAGCCGCTGCGCCGCGGCCGGCACACCGCCGAACCGTCGGCCGCGTTCCGCCGTACCAAGCTGCCCGGCGGGCTGCGGGTGGTCACCGAATACCTTCCCGCGGTGCACTCCGCCTCGGTCGGGGTGTGGGTGGACGTCGGGTCGCGGGACGAGGGTGCCACCGTGGCCGGCGCTGCGCACTTCCTGGAGCATCTGCTGTTCAAGTCCACCCCGACGCGCACGGCTGTGGATATCGCGCAGGCGGTGGACGCGGTTGGCGGGGAGCTGAACGCGTTCACCGGCAAGGAGCACACCTGCTACTACGCGCACGTGCTCGACAGCGATCTCGCGCTGGCCGTCGACCTGGTCGGTGACGTGGTGCTCAACGGGCGCTGTGCCGGCGGCGATGTCGAGCTGGAACGCGACGTCGTCCTCGAAGAGATCGCGATGCGCGACGACGACCCCGAGGACGCCCTGGCCGACCAGTTCCTGGCGGCGCTGTTCGGTGATCACCCGGTGGGCCGTCCGGTGATCGGCAGCGTGCAATCGGTGTCGGCGATGACGCGCGCGCAGTTGCATTCGTTTCACCTGCGGCGCTACACGCCCGAGCGGATGGTCGTCGCGGTGGCCGGCAACGTCGACCATGACGAGGTGGTGGCCCTGGTGCGTCAGCACTTCGGGCCGCGGTTGGTTCGGGGCCACCACGCGGTAGCGCCGCGCAGGGGCGCGGGCCGGGTCAACGGTCGCCCGCGGCTGACGGTGGTCAACCGGGACGCCGAGCAGACCCATGTCTTCCTCGGGGTGCGAACGCCGGGTCGGCACTGGAAGCATCGCTGGGCACTGTCGGTGCTGAACTCCGCACTTGGCGGTGGCTTGAGTTCCCGGTTGTTCCAACAGGTTCGGGAGTCCCGGGGACTGGCCTACTCGGTGTATTCGTCGCTGGACACCTTCTCCGACACCGGCGCGCTGTCGGTGTACGCGGCGTGCCTGCCCGAGCGTTTCGCCGAAGTGACCCGGGTGACCACCGATGTGCTCGAGGAGGTGGCGCGCGACGGCATCACCGAGTCGGAATGCCGGATCGCCAAGGGTTCGCTGCGCGGCGGGCTGGTGCTCGGTCTGGAGGACTCCAGTTCGCGGATGAACCGCATCGGCCGGAGTGAACTCAACTACGCTGAGCACCGAAGTATCGACCGGACGCTGCAGGAGCTCGATGAGGTCACCCTGGACGAGGTCAACGCGGTGGCGCGCCAACTACTCGGCAAACCGTACGGCGCAGCCGTTCTCGGGCCGCATCAGTCGAAGAAGTCTCTGCCGCAGCAACTTCGAACTTTGACGAGGTAACGCGATGGTGCTGGGCTTCTGGGATCTCGACGTGCCGATCGTCGGTGCGCCGATGGCGGGTGGCCCCGGTACACCTGCGCTGGCGGCGGCGGTGTCCAACGCAGGCGGTCTCGGCTTTCTTGCCGGCGGCTACGTGAGCGCCGACCGGTTGGCCGACGACATCACGGCCGCGCGTGCCGCGAGCACCGGCCCGATCGGTGTCAACCTTTTCGTGCCTCAGCCCAGCGTGGCCGACATGTACCAACTCGACCACTACGCCGAGGCCCTCGACGAGCTTGCCGCGCACTACGACGTCGAGGTCGGCTACCCGCACTTCGGCGACGACGACGGCTGGCAGCAGAAGCTGGAGGTGGTGGCCGATCTCCGGCCCGAGTTGGTGTCGTTCACCTTCGGTGCCCCGTCACCGGATGTGTTGCGCTGGTTCGGCGCATTGGGGATGCTGCTGTTCGTCACCGTGACGTCGGCGTACGAGGCCGGTGTCGCGCTTGCCGCGGGCGCCGACGGTCTGGTGGTCCAGGGCCCGGACGCCGGCGGGCACCGCGGCACGTTTGCGCCGGACATGAGTCCCGGAACCGAATCGCTGATCGAACTGCTCGATCGGATCGGCAGTGCCCACAGCGTTCCGCTGATCGCCGCCGGCGGCCTGGGCAGCACCGAGGACGTTGCCGCCGTGTTGCGCAGGGGAGCGGTGGCCGCCCAGATCGGTACCGCACTGCTGCTCTCCGACGAGGCCGGCACCAACGCCGCGCACCGCTCGGCGCTGCAGCATCCGCAATTCGACGCCACCGTTGTCACCCGGGCGTTCTCCGGCCGGTACGCCCGCGGTCTGGCGAACGACTTCACCCGAATGCTGGATCACATTGCGCCGCTGGGCTATCCCGAGGTCAATCAGATGACCTCGCCGATCCGCAAGGCCGCGGTCGAATTGGAAGATCCGCACGGCGCCAACCTCTGGGCGGGCACGGCGTATCGGCAGGCCGGCGCCGGGCCGGCGAAGGATATCGTCAGCACCCTCGGCCACGTCTGAATCAGCGCGCGACGTCGGGAGTGCGCTGCACCCACGGCTTGGCGGTCTCCAGCTGGCCGGCCACCTGAAGCAGAACATCCTCGCGGCCGTAGGCGGCCACCAACTGCACGCCGACCGGCATCCCGGCGTCGGTCCACTCCACCGGCACATTGATGGCGGGCTGACCGCTCATGTTGAACGGCGGCGTGAAAGGAATGAACCGGAACGCGCGCTCCATGGCTCCCAACGGATTGTCCGGGTCGTTGATGATGGTGCCGAGCGGCAATGGGAGTTCGGCGACTGTCGGCGTGAGCAACAGGTCCCAGCCATCGGTCCACCATGCCTGCAGCGCACGGCGGAACTGGGCGGCGGCCGAGAAAGCGAGTGCGTAGTCGATGGCGGTGAAATGCCCGGCGATCTCGGCCTGTACGCGGTTCATCGGCTCGAATTCGTCCTCGGCAAGCGGTCTTCCGAGCTGTTCCTCGAAGCGTCGACGCCCGACACCCATGTTCGTGCTCCACAGCGTGCCGAAGTGCAATCTCAGCGATGTGTCCTCCAGCGCCGCCGGCCAAGCTTGTTCGACGCGGTGGCCGAGCGATTCGAGCAACGACGCGACCGAACGGGCGGCGGCGGCGCACTCGGGTGCGACGGCTCCGCCTTGCGGGTGATGGTCGAGCAGGCCGATCCGTAGCCGGCCGGGTTCCGCGCCGAGCTCGTCGACGTAGCGGCGTGCCGGGGCCGGCGCGATGACCGTGTCGCCGATGCCGGGCCCGCGGACCGCATCGAGAAGTGTCGCGGTGTCGCGCACCGTGCGACTGACGCACAGCTCGACCGACAGCGCGGTTTCGTCCCGGATCGGACCCAGCGAGATGCGGCCCTGACTGGGCTTCAAGCCGACCAGTCCGCAGCACGACGCGGGAATGCGGATCGAACCGCCGCCGTCGCTGGCATGCGCGAACGGGACCATGCCGCTGGCGACCGCGGCCGCGGCGCCACCGCTCGAACCACCCGGCGAACGGCTCGTGTCCCAGGGGTTGTGGGTCGCGCCCCAGGCCAGCGGCTCGGTGGTCGGGACGCTGCCGAGTTCGGGACTGTTGGTCCGTCCAGCGATCACCAAGCCGGCGTCGCGGAATCGGCTCACCAACGTGGTGTCGGCCGCCGAGATCGTGGCCTCGTTCTTCAGCGCGCGATTACCGTTGGTGATGGGCTGACCGGCGTAGCCGGCGAACAGGTCCTTGATGAGGAACGGCACGCCGCGAAAGGGCCCGCCGGGCAGGGCAGTTCGCGCAGTGTCGCGTGCGTGGTCGAACCAACGGATCACCACCGCGTTGAGCACCGGATCGAGGCGCTCGATCCGGTCGACGGCCGCTTCGAGCAATTCGAGCGGCGTCACCTCACCGTTGCGCACCAAGGCGGCCTGCTCGACGGCATCCATCCAGCGGGTGTCATCGGCGAGTGACGTCACGCGGCTTGTGTAGCACGCAACCGCGCGTCAGGCCAATACGGCGGCCGGGTCAGTGAACGGCATTGCCAGGTCGGCGGCCACCCGCTGGGACAGCAGCGCACCCTCATGCGTCGAAAGTCCCTTGGCAAGAGCAGGATTCGATCGGCAGGCGGCTCGCCACCCGTTGTCAGCGATCTCGATCACGTACCGCATGGTGGCGTTGGTCAACGCGTACGTCGACGTTTTGGGCACCGCAGCGGGCATGTTCGTCACGCAGTAGAACAGCGTCTCGTGCACGGCGAAGGTCGGGTCGTCGTGGGTGGTCGGGTGCGAATCTTCGAAGCAGCCACCCTGATCGATAGCGATGTCCACCAGCACAGCGCCCGGCTTCATCTGTGCGACAAGAGAATTCGATACCACCGTGGGAGCTTTGCCGCCCGGTAGCAGCACCGCGCCGATCACCAGCTCTGCGTGCTTGACGGCTTCCTCCACCTCCAGCGCCGTCGAGTAGCGGGTCTGAACACGGCCGCCGAACAGAAGGTCGAGCTCGCGAAGTTTGTTGATGCTGACGTCGAGCACCGTGACCGCGGCGCCCATGCCGTTGGCGACCCGGGCGGCGTTGTATCCGGCGGTTCCTGCCCCGATGACCACGACCGTAGCCGGTTCGACACCCGGCACACCGCCCATCAGCACGCCGCGGCCGCCGTGAGTGCGCATCAAGTGATACGCCCCGACCTGGGCCGACAGGCGTCCGGCGACCTCACTCATCGGGGCCAACAGGGGCAACGCGCCATCGAGCGTCTGCACGGTTTCGTAGGCGATCGATGTGGTGCCCGAAGCCAGCAGTGCCTCGGTGCATGAGCGCGAGGCGGCCAGATGCAGGTAGGTGAACAGCGTCTGGTTGTTTCGCATGCGCGAATACTCGACCGGGGTGGGTTCTTTGACCTTGAGCACCAGGTCGGCGTCGGCCCACACGCCCTCTGCGCCGGCGATCATCTGAGCGCCGGCGGCCTTGAACTCGGAGTCGGCGATCGCCGAGCCCTCACCCGCGCCCGCCTGAATCAGGACCTCGTGGCCGCGGCGGATCAATTCGGCTACGCCGGACGGGGTGATCGCCACCCGGAATTCGTTGTTTTTGGTCTCGCTGGGGATGCCGACGTGCATGCCCACAATTGTGAAGAAAGTTCAGTTCAGGCGCAAAGATGGCGAAGACACAGGGTTACAGTGGGAATATGGCTGAAGAAATAGCGGACTACCCGGGTGGCGACCGCTCGTCGTCGAAGGATCTTCGGCCGGTGGAACTGGACCGCGCGGACCGGAAAATCCTGAGCCTGCTGCATGCCGACGCCCGGATGACCAATAGCGCGCTGGCCGCCGAACTCGACATCGCCGCGTCGACGTGTCACGGCCGGGTCCGGCGAATGCTGGACGCCGGTGTGATCCGCGGTTTTTATGCCGATATCCGCCCCGCCGCGGTGGGATTGCCGCTGCAGGCAATGATCTCGGTCAGCCTGCAGTCCGGTGCCCGCGGCAAGATCCGCGAATTCATCCAGCAGATCCGGCGCAAACCCCAGGTGATGGATGTGTACTTCCTTGCCGGCGCCGATGATTTCCTGTTGCACGTCGCAGCGCGTGACACCGAGGACCTGCGCTCGTTCGTGGTGGAGAACCTAAACGCCGACGCCGATGTCGCGGGCACCCAGACGTCGCTGATCTTCGAGCACCTTCGCGGCGCCGCGCCCGTCTGAGCCTGGGGGATTCCCGATACCGCGGGTACCGGGTATGCTGCTGGCAATGTTCACGGTCAACGACGAGGCTGTCGGTCCCCCCGAACGGCCTGATCACGAGCGGTTGGTGCTCGAGGCGCGCGACGTCACGTTCGGCTGGGCGAAGCTGCCGTTCCACTACGTGCCCGGCGAGCCGTTCACCACGCACGTGCTGAACGTGCTGCACCTGCTGCTGCCCGCCGGCGAAGAGTACTTCGTCGACCTGTTCAAGCAGGCGTTGCCGCTGATCAAGGACGACCAGCTGCGGCTGGACGTGCAGGGATTCATCGGACAGGAGGCGATGCATTCCCACGCGCACACCGGTGTGCAGGAGTACTTCGCCGCCAATGACGTCGACCTGACACCGTTCACCGACCAGACGAGCTGGCTGTTCGGCAAGCTACTCGGCGACCGGCCGCGCTGGAGTCCCCGGCGGCAGCACAGCTGGCTACTCGAGCGGGTGGCGATCGTCTCGGCAATCGAGCATTACACGGCGATCCTGGGCGAATGGATTCTCGACACCCCGCAGCACGACGCGATCGGCACCCACCCGGTGATGCTGGACATGCTGCGCTGGCACGGCGCCGAAGAAGTCGAGCACAAAGCCGTGGCCTTCGATCTGATGAAGCACCTGCGAGCCGGCTACTCGCGGCAGGTGCGCACCCAGTTGGTCGTGACACCGATGATGCTGCTGATGTGGGTGCGCGGGGTCCGCTTCATGTACTCCGTTGACCGCCACCAGCCGCCGGGGGCCAAGCCGCGCTGGCGGTACTACTTCCAGGCGGCGCGACGGGGTTTAGTGCCCGGGCCGCTGCGATTCGTCCGCGTTATCGGCGCGTACTACCTGCCACGTTTTCACCCGTCGCAGCTGGGCGGCGTTGAGAAGGCAGTCGACTACCTGGCGATCTCACCCGCCGCGCGCGCCTCGCACTGAGCCGAGAGGATCCGATGACCGCCGCTTCGGCTGATAGCTCCGACCTGCCGACCCGCACCACCGTGACCGCCTCGGACGGCGTCCCACTGGCCGTGCACGCCTATACCGAGATCGACCCGCAACGGCCGACCGTGTTGGCCATCCACGGTTACCCGGACAATCACCACCTCTGGGACGGGGTGGCCGAGCACCTAGGTGGTCGTTTCAACTTTGTCGCCTACGACGTACGCGGCGCCGGCGAGTCGGGACGCCCAGCGGGCCGGTCGAATTACCGCTTCCCCCAATTGATTTCCGATGTCGGCGCAGTGATCGACAGCCTGAGGGCCGGTCGGGTGCATCTGCTGGCCCACGACTGGGGCTCGATTCAGGGCTGGGCGGCCGTCACCGACGAGACGGTGATGGACAAAGTAGCCTCGTTCACCTCGATATCCGGGCCGCACCTGAGCTACGCGGGCAGGTTCTTACGGTCGGCGCGCAGTCCACGCGGTCTGCTCGACGTGCTCCGGCAGTTCTTCGCGTCGGGATACATCTGGTTCTTCTTGACCCCCGGCCTGCCGGAGTTGCTGATCCGGTCCGGCGTCGGCGTGAAAGTCATTGACGCCTTTGGTCGTATCGGAAATTCCAGCACCCGTACCCGACCGATCGAAGCAGTGCGATCCACCGGCGACTACGTCAACGGCCTCAACCTGTACCGCGCCAACATGCCCGGGCCATTCTTAGCGCCCGGTGCCAAGCTGCCCGACACCACGGTTCCAATTCAGGTGCTGGTGCCGCGGATGGACATATTCGTCACGCCCGCGCTGCAGCGGTTCACCGGGTCAATTCCGCTGGGCAGCAGAGTTGTTCCGATCGAAGGCGGGCACTGGGTGGTGACCGCGCGCCCCGACGTCATCGCCCGGCTGGCCGGTGAATGGATCGACCGGGTCGTCGGCGGCGCAGCTTCGAACAACCCGAGCGCTGTGCGCACCGGTCCGCGCGACGTGCGGGGCAAGCTCGCGTTGGTTACCGGTGCCGGTGCCGGGATCGGCCGCGCGACTGCCGTCGAACTCGCCCGTCAAGGCGCCGGCACAGTCGTGATCGTGGACCGTGATCTCGCCGCCGCAGAGGACACCGCCGCGGCGGTGCGCAATGCCGGGGCCGGGGCGGCGGCCTATCAGGCCGATGTCAGCGACGAGCAAGCGATCGATGCGCTTGCCGCACAAGTCAACGACGAGCATGGCGTGGTCGACATTCTGGTGAACAACGCCGGTATCGGGATGGCGGGACGGTTTCTGGAGACGACGCCGGCGCACTGGGACAACATTCTGGCGGTCAACCTCCGCGGCGTGCTGAACGGAAGTCGGGCATTCGCAACGCAAATGGTCGACCGCGGCCAGGGCGGTACCATCATCAACGTGTCGTCGGCCGCGGCGTTCCTCCCGTCGAAGTCGATGATCGCCTACGGCACGACCAAGGCCGCCGTGCTGGCGTTCAGTGAATCGTTGCGCGCCGATCTGGCGGACGACGGCATCAGCGTCACTGCGGTCTGCCCGGGATTCGTCAACACGAACATCGCCAAAAGCACGGTCTACGCGGGCATGTCGCCGGATGAACAGGAAAGTGCCCGACACAAGGCCGATGTCGCCTACCGGCGTCGCAACTACACGCCCGAAGCCACCGCGGAGGCGATCGTCAAAGCTGTCAAGAGTGGTCCGCCGGTGCTGCCGATCGCGGCCGAATCACGGGTAGGCTACGCGATGCGCCGCATCAGCCCGTCGTTGCTCCGGCTGTTGGCCCGCTACGATCTCCGGCCCTAAGGCGCCTGTGTCGCAGAGCATTTGGGCCAGCCGGCCTGCCGACATCTATGGTCGCCGTAAGCGGGACCGGCTCTACACAGCGGTGTGGGGACTGGGCGTGCTGCTCGGTGGGCTCTCCTCAGCGACACGGTGGAAGCCCGCGCGGGTGGTGCCGGTGGCGCGCACGCACACCGCGGTCGTCACCAAACGCGAGCTGCTCACCCCGGACGTGGTCGCGCTGACATTCGCCGACCCCGACGGCGGCCTGCTCCCGTCGTGGACGCCCGGCAGCCACGTCGATGTTCAACTGCCCTCCGGCCGTCGTCGTCAGTACTCGCTGTGTGGGCCGCCCGGGCGACGCACCGACTACCGCATCGCCGTGCGCCGCATTGCCGACGGCGGCGGCGGTTCGATCGAGATGCACGACGCCTTCGATGTGGGCGACCCGCTGGTGTTCGAAGGTCCGCGCAACGCGTTCTATCTGGGCGGCGACGAGCGCGACGTGCTGTTCGTAATCGGCGGCATCGGAGTAACGCCGATCCTGTCGATGATGCGGGCAGCACAGCAACGCGGAATGGATTGGCGCGCAATCTATGCCGGCCGTAGTCGGGATTACATGCCGCTGCTCGACGAGGTGACCTCGCTGGCTCCGGACCGGGTCACCGTGTGGGCCGACGACGAACGTGGCCGGTTTGCCACCGCCGACGACCTGCTGGACGGCGCAACAGCTACCACGGCGGTCTACGTGTGCGGTCCGACCGGGATGCTGGAATCGGTGCGCACCGCCCGCGACCAGCACGCGAACGCCCCACTGCACTACGAGCGGTTCAGCCCGCCGCCGGTCGTCGACGGCTTCCCGTTCGAAGTCGAGCTCGCTCGTTCGCAGCGCGTGCTCGATGTTCCCGCCAACCGGTCGGCGCTCGACGTCATGCTCGACAGCGATTCGACGACGGCGCACTCCTGCCGCCAAGGTTTCTGCGGGACCTGCAAGGTCAAGGTGCTCAGCGGCGACGTCGACCGTCGCGGTCGCACCGCCGAAGCTCCCGACGAGATGCTGGTGTGCGTCTCCCGCGCCGCTGGTGGCCGCGTCGTGATCGACGCCTAGGGCGCCGGCGCCAGCTGTGCTGGCGTGCTTGTTGGCGGTGAATGCGAGGGTTCGGTGAACGAGATCGACGCTAGCGTGCTGGTCATTTGCGCGCTGACGCCGATCTCGGCGCGGCAACGTGAATCTCGATGGCGCTTCGTCGCAATGGACGAGCTGTTTATCGAATTAATGACTCAGGACACTAAGGCGCCGGCGTCAGCTGTAAGTTGTTCGTCTCGTGGTAGCCCTGCGGGTTGCCGCAGGCTTGCACGTTGTTGGTGATCAGCACCGTGCCGGCCAGGGTGTTCGGATCCCACGAATAGTGGAAGTTGATCGCGTCGTGAACGTCGCCGCCCTCCTCGCAGGAAACGCCGCCTTTGCCATCCAGCGTCCACTGCCCGTTGACCAGATTCGCCTGACCCAGGTCTTTGATCGAGGCGCAGCCATCACCGCAGGGGGTGATGAACCAATCGCTGTGCACCTGATGACCGTCCGGATAGGTCTCGGTTTCGATGTAGTGGCCGTTCAGCGGGTCCGCCGCGGAAACGGGAGCCGTCATTACCAGGGCGAGACCGGCGAACATCGCGCCGGCGGCTAAGCCGTGTGTGATCGTCATGCTCCGGTTCCTTTCGTCAAGCTGGTCAGTGCGTCGGGCACTGTTGGTGGGTATCACAGGAGCTTCTCAGTTCGCGCGTGTTTGACGATTCTGCTGGGTGAACGCACGATGACGAACGGGTGAGTTTATCGCGTGACGGTTGCTCCACCTCAAGCGGTTGTCCCAGGCATCAATCGTCGCCGAAGAATTTTTCCGGGTGGTGATAATCGTTGGTCCGCCGCTGGCCGTGGTCGAGATGCGGCGGTGGAATCCACTCGACGTTCCCGTTGTCGAGTTTTATTGTCCGCCAGCCCTTGTCGATCATTTTATGGTCGGGTTTGCACGCGAGCGCAAGCTTGTCGATGTCGGTCAAGCCACCGTGGGCCCAGTCGTCGGTGTGATGGACTTCGGTCCCGTAGCCCGGAACGTCACCGCCCGGGGCGGTGCATCCGCGGTCCTTCGCGTAGAGAACCACGCGTTGGTCTGCTGAAGCTATTCGACGCGTACGGCCCAAATACAATGGGCGACTTTCATGCTCGTCGAACACCGCCAGGTAGTGGTGGGCGTGGCTTGCCATCCGGATGAGGTCACGCATGGGAAGCAATGTCCGCCACCGGTTACCGCCTGCCCGGCGGCTGCGCTGAGCTCCTGCAGCGTGGTCGAGACGATGACCGTGACCGGTAGTCCGTTGTGCACTCCAAGTTTCGGATCGCCGAGTTGGCCACGCACCAGCGCGTTGAGCGCGTCGTGCTGTCGCTGAGCATGAGTGCGAGTATCTTTGCCAGCCAAAACCGACGTCGGGTGCGCCTGTGATGCAGGGTATTTCATCATCCGGGTTACACACACCCGGTGCGGCGAACCGGGCCAGCCAGGCATCGAGGTTGGCACGCAGCTCTGGCGAAGCGACCAGCTTGCCGATGCTCATCCCATCGGCTCGTTGCGGCGACCACCTGAAGCCACGCTGGCGTCCCGCCAGGCTTGCGCAGTCGCGGGCGGGGCTGGCGGAATTCTTCGACGGCACCCGAAGGCGATCGAGTCTCAGCCCGCTAAGGGAGTTCGTCGTCGTCGTTGTCTTGTAGGAGTTTTTCGGGGTGGTGGTAGGTGTTGGTGCGGGGTTGGCCTGCGCGGCGGCGGTAGCCTCCAGCCGCGGCGGCAGCGGTTCGCCGTTCAGGGCGTGCCGCGGCCCGAGATCGGCGGCTTCGTGAATGCGCCGCGACGCGTCGGCGCGGCTGATCCGCAGCCGATTGGCCAGCGCTGCGGCCAATTTCCCGCCCAGCTCGGTCTCACTGGCCTGTTCGCCGAGCTGGTTGATCAACGGGTGCTCGACG
>NZ_DASXEP010000029.1:0-15340 GCF_036490025.1 Mycobacterium sp.
GATGGGCCGGGGCCGCGACGATGACTGACACGCTGATGCACGTCGATGGCGTCCGGCAAGACGTCCGACAACGGGTCACCGTGACCGGTGTCGTTCAGGGGGTGGGGTTCCGTCCGTTCGTCCACCGGATCGCCACCGAGCTTGGGCTGAACGGATTCGTCGGCAACGATTCGGGCGCGGTCTTCCTCGAAGTGCAGGGACGTGGCGCACTCATTGACGAATTCCGTCGCCGGCTACGCGCCGAGGCGCCACCATTGGCGGCGATCAGTGCTGTCCACGTCGTCGATGTCGACACTGACACGCTGTGCGACAGCGGGTTTCGCATCGTGGAAAGCCAGCCGGTTGCCGGTGCCACCACCCCGATCCCGCCCGACATCGCCGTCTGCGACGACTGCATCGCCGAGCTGTTCGAGCCGAGCGACCGTCGTTACCGGCACCCCTTCGTGACGTGCACCAACTGCGGTCCCCGGTTCACCATCATCCATGCCTTGCCCTACGACCGACCGGCCACCACCATGTCCGCGTTCGCCATGTGCGAACGCTGCGCCGCCGAATACCAGGACCCGGCCGACCGCCGCTTCCACGCGCAGCCGATCGCCTGCCCGGACTGCGGGCCGTCGCTGTGGTTCGCGGCGCACGCCGAGCGGGTCACCGGATCCGATGCCGCGCTGCGGGCCACCCAACAGGCACTGGCCGCGGGCGCCGTGGTCGCAATCAAGGGCGTCGGCGGCTATCACCTGGCTTGCCGGGTCGACGACGACTCGGCCGTCGTTGGGCTGCGGACCCGAAAAGCAAGGGGCGCCAAGCCGTTCGCCGTGCTGGTGCGGGATCTCGAGGTTGCGCGCGGCTACGCACACATCGACGACGCCGAAGCCACGGTGCTCTCAGGTGTCGCGCGGCCCATCGTGCTGTTGCGGCGCCGCCGAGACGCGCCGCTCGCCGACGCCGTCGCACCCGGCAGCCCACTGGTCGGGCTGATGCTGCCGTACTCGCCGATCCATCACCTACTGCTCGCGCCGGTCCCGGGTGTCGATGCACCGGCACCCGACGCCCTGGTTCTGACCAGCGCCAACCGCTCCGATGATCCCATCTGCTTCACCGAAAGTGATGCCGCGCACCGTCTTCCACCACTATGCGACGCGGTGCTCGACCACGACCGGCCGATCCATGTGCCCTGCGACGATTCCGTGGTGCGGGTGGTCGACAACGATGAGCTGCCGATCCGGCGGTCCCGCGGCTACGCGCCGCTGCCCGTCGACCTCGGCCGCGACGGCCCAGCGGTGCTGGCCGTCGGCGGCGAATTGAAGAACACCTTCTGCCTCACCGATGGTGCACGCGCATACTTGTCTGGGCACATCGGTGACATGGAGACACTGGAAACCCTGCGGGCGTTCGAACGCGCGGTGGGCCAACTCAGTGAAATCCGGCACCAGCCGGTGCGATTGGCCGCCGACCTGCACCCCGGGTATCACACCCGCAGTTGGGCGGAGCGCCGCGCCGGCGATCGGCCACTGGATCTGATTCAGCACCACCACGCGCACGTGGTGTCGCTGCTGGCCGAGCACGGACGTCTCGGTGAACCCGTGATCGGCGTTTCGTTTGACGGCACCGGATATGGCTGCGATCAAACGATTTGGGGGGGCGAGATTCTCAAGCTCGGGCCTGACAGCCACCGGTTCGTTCGGGTCGGCCACCTGTTGCCGGTGCCGCTGCCGGGAGGTGATGCGGCCGTGCGCAATCCGTGGCGGATGGCGCTCTCTCAGTTGTGGACAGCCGGAATCGACTGGACACCGGATTTGGCCCCGGTGACTGCCGCGACGCCGGCCGAACTGCGGCTCACCCGTTCACAATTGGAATCCGGTACCGGATGCGTGCCGTGCTCGAGCATGGGGCGGCTGTTCGACGCGGTCGCATCGCTGCTGGGAGTGCGGCAGCGTATCGATTACGAAGGCCAGGCCGCCATCGAGCTCGAGGCGCTCGCCGATTCCATGGACGACGCGGCGGGACCGGAACTGAGACTAGCGGTCCGCCCCGACGGGGTGATCGACCCCGCCGGCATGCTGCGGGCGATGGTGTCGGCCCTGCGCGCAGGCATGCTACCGGCGGTGCTGGCCGCCGAGTTTCACCGGGCGGTCGCGGTCGCCGTCACCGAGGCGGTGCGCAAGGTCGCCGGGCCGGTGCGGTTGGTGGGCCTTACCGGCGGAGTGTTCCAGAATGTGTTGCTGCTGCGCGGGTGCCGACAATATCTGCAGCAGGCGGGATTCGAAGTGCTGACCCATCACACGGTGCCACCCAACGACGGCGGGCTGGCGCTGGGTCAGGCCGCGATCTCCGTGCTGACCGCGCTGGCAGAGGCCGAGTTGCGATGACCACCACGGCGATCGATCGCGGGGTTGGCGCCGAGCTGGCCGCCGATCTGGCCGCGGCCGCCTTCACCCTGGCCAAGCGGTTCGCGTCGGGTGCGACCATGTGGTCCCTTGCGCCGTCGTGGGAACCGCATGCGCTGCACATCGCGGTCGAGTTCGTGCACCCGGTGATCATGGGAAAGCGGGCACTCCCGGCCGTTGCCCTGACCGGTCCGAACCTGGTCGATCTGGTGCGGGTGTCGGTTAGGCCCGGCGACATTGTGATCGGGGTGGGTGCCGCCGCCGACCTCGACCTGCGTTCGGTGATGCGCCGCAGCCCAGCCTGGGGCGCCACCACGATCTGGATCGGCAGCGGTGAACGGCCCGTGGCGGGGATGGCCGATCACGTGCTGTGGCTCGATGACCCCGATCCGCGCGTCGCGGCGACGGGCGGCTTCGTGCTGTTCTATCACCTGTTGTGGGAACTCACCCACGTGTGTTTCGAGCATTCGGGATTGCTCAAACCCGAATCTGCCGAACAGATTTGCATCACCTGCAGTGATGAGGGACGCCTCGGCGAGGTGGTGTCGCCGTCGGCCGACGGGATGGCCGAGGTGCGCACCGCGCGCGGTGTCGAGAACGTGGCAACGGCGCTGATCGACCCGGTTGCCGCCGGCGAGCTGGTGCTGGTGCACGCCGGGACCGCGATCAGCCGCATCGAGGAGGACGTCTGATGGAACGCGCCGGCGAAGAGCCCACCAACTTCTTGTATCCGTTCATCGATGCACAGGAGGACGACCCGCAATCGCTGCTTGCCGATCTCGCCGCGTCAGCGCAGGCAAAGGCCGCCGAGAGTTTGACGCTGCGGCGCACCACACTGGAAGCCAGCGCCGAGCTGCTGGATCACGCTGCTACCGAGATGGCACGCCGCTTCGCGTCCGGCGGGCGGATGTTCACCTTCGGAAACGGCGGCAGCTGCACCGATTCCACCACTTTGGCCGCGTTGTTCTCCCGCCCGCCGACCGGAAAGCCGCTACCCGCTTGGTCGTTGACCGCAGATCAGGCGATTGTGACCGCGCTGGGTAACGACGTCGGGTTCGAGCTGGTGTTCGCCCGCCAGTTGATCGCCCGAGCGAAGACCGGCGACATCGCGATCGCGATGTCGACCAGCGGTAATTCGCCCAACCTGCTGGCCGCGCTGGCCGAGGCGCGCCAACGTGGTTTGTACACCATTGGTTTCGCCGGATATGACGGCGGCGCGTTCGCGGACAACCCAAATGTGGATGTCTGCTTCCTCGTTCGCTCGCAAAGCGTGCATCGGATTCAGGAATCCCAAGCGCTGCTGGGCTATCAGCTGTGGTGGGCCACCCAGCAACGGGCCGACGGTCAAGGTTTGGGGGCGGCATGAGCAAGTCAGCAGGTGAATACCTGTCGTCGGGGCCGGGGTTCGCCGAGGGCGAGGTAATCGAGCGGATCGAGTCGTTCCGCAGACGCCGCCCCCGGTTGCTCGACGACCACGTGAACCTGGCGCACGGAGCGGGCGGCAAGGCCTCGGCCGCGCTGGTCGATGCGGTGTTTGTGGAGGCATTCCGCAACCCGCTGCTGGAGTCGCTGGGCGACGGCGCGGTTATCAGGCTGCCCGGCGGTGAGCGGCTGGCGATGTCCACCGATTCATTCGTGGTGCAGCCCAGGCGTTTTCCCGGTGGCTCCATCGGCGAGCTCGCTGTACACGGCACCTGCAACGACGTCGCGATGACCGGCGCGGTGCCGTCTTGGATCTCGGCGGCGTTCGTGCTGGAAGAGGGTTTTCCGATCGCCGAGCTGAAGGAGATCGTCGCCGACATGGCCGCGGCGGCGGCCAAAGCGGGCGTGCAGATCGTCACCGGGGATACCAAGGTGGTGCCCAGGGGTGCCGCCGACGGCATGTTCGTCACCACCACCGGGGCCGGAGTCGTTCCCGCGGGACGCAACCTTTCAGCCGCGTCGGTACGCGCCGGCGACAAGGTGCTCTTGTCGGGCTCGATGGGCGATCACGGCATGGCGGTGATGCTGGCCCGGGGTGATCTGGCCATCGAGGCCGACATCCATTCCGACACTGCGTCAGTCAGCCCGCTGGTGGAACTGCTGATGGCGGCCGCGCCGTCCACCCGGTGGCTGCGGGACGCCACCCGGGGCGGGGTCGGGACCGTCTGCAACGAATTGGCTCAGGCCTGCGGCCTCGGAGTGCTGCTCGAGGAGGAGCGACTGCCCGTGCGGCCCATGGTGAATGGCGCCTGCGAGCTGCTTGGCATCGATCCGCTCTACGTCGCCAACGAGGGCAAGTTCGTCGCCGTCGTCGCCCCCGACGAGGCCGACGCCGGGCTGGCCGCGTTACGCTCGCATCCGCTGGGCGGCGACGCGGCCGAGGTCGGCGAAATCGTCACCGAACCCGCGGAAAGCGTGGTGTTACGTACCGGGTTCGGCGGCACCCGGATCGTCGACATGCTCGTCGGCGACCCGCTGCCCCGGATCTGTTGAGGACCCGAGACAAAGAAAGGAGTGACCGCTCATGTGTCTGGGAATTCCGGGTCGGATCGTTGAGATCACCGATCCGGCAAACTATTTGGCGAAGGTGGATGTCAGCGGCGTGCAGCGCACGATCAGCGTGCGGCTGCTGGAAAGCGACATGCCCGAGCCCGACGACTGGGTGCTGGTCCATGTCGGGTTCGCGATGGCAAAGATCGACGAGACCGAGGCGTTACTGACCCTGGCCGCCGTCAAGAAGCTCGGTGAGGCCTATACCACCGAAGTCGAGGCCTTCGACTCCTCGGCGATTGTCTAAGGGAGGGCGACGATGAAATTCGTTGACGAGTTCCGCGATCCGGCTGCGGCCCGCAAGCTGTTGGCTGCCATCGAGCACTTGGCGGGAAGCGGCCCCGACCACTTCAAGTTCATGGAGGTCTGCGGCGGGCACACCCACACCATTTACCGGCACGGCATCGAACACCTGCTGCCCGACAACGTCGAACTGGTCCACGGCCCGGGGTGTCCGGTCTGCGTGATCCCGATGGGTCGTATCGACGACGCGATGTGGCTGGCCGGCCAAACCGACGTGATCTTCACCTGTTTCGGCGACATGATGCGGGTGCCCGGGTCGACCGGCAGTCTGCTGGACGCCAAGGCACGCGGCGCCGATGTCCGGTTCGTCTACTCCCCGCTCGACGCGCTCAAGATCGCTGTCGACAACCCCGACAAACACGTGGTGTTCTTCGCCATCGGCTTCGAGACCACCGCCCCGTCGACCGCTGTGACGCTGGTTCGTGCCCGCGAGCTTGGCCTGCGAAATTTCAGTGTGTTCTGCAACCACGTCACGATCGTGCCACCAATCAAGGCCATCCTGGAATCACCGGACCTGCGGCTGTCCGGCTTCATCGGCCCCGGGCACGTGTCGACCGTGGTGGGTAACCGGCCGTACCGGTTCGTGCCCGACGTGTACGGAAAGCCGTTGGTGGTGGCCGGATTCGAGCCACTGGATATTCTGGCTGCGGTGACCATGCTGCTACGCCAGATCCGTGAAGGCCGATGCGAGGTGGAGAACCAGTACAAACGCGTGGTGCCCGAAAACGGCAACCCGGCGGCGCTGGCGCTGATGGGTTCGGTGTTCGCGTTGCGCCCGCATTTCGAATGGCGTGGGCTGGGTTTCATCTCGCAGAGCGCGCTGCGGCTGCATGACGACTTCGCGGAGTTTGACGCCGAACTCCGGTTCTCGATGCCCGGCGTGCGGGTCGCCGACCCCAAGGCGTGCCAGTGCGGCGAGGTGCTCAAAGGTGTGCTCAAACCTTGGGAATGCAAGGTTTTCGGTACCGCATGCACCCCGGAGACCCCGATCGGCACCTGCATGGTGTCACCCGAGGGAGCATGCGCGGCCTACTACAATTTCGGCCGCATGCACCGCGACGCCGTCAAGCTGGTGAGTCAATCCGGCCGGGGGTGACAGTTGGACCCGGATAGCCGCGGGCCAGAGATGTTCGCCCGCTACGCGTATGCCCCGAACGCACTGGGCTTTTGCGGTCCCCCGCTGGGCGCGACGTTGCGCGACGGATCGATCGAGGATGTGCGGCTGGCCGCGACACATTTTTCCGGCGCCTGGCCCTACCTGCGAGTGCTCGCGAAGATGACCGGCATCCGCGATCCGCTGGATTACCGGCTTGTCGAGTCGTACTGGCTGGGCGGTGGCGTCGGCGCCGAACTTGACGCCGGCGAGCTTTTCGACGCATTGCTGGCCATCATCGGCCCGCAGGCAGGCCGTTACTGGTCGCATCTCACGCCGGACCTGGCGAGTGAAGCGGCCGGGAATCACTGCTTTCATGTGTTCGGCGTTTATCCCTGGACGCGGTTTTTAGGCCGGGGTACCGACGAGCAGCCGCTGAGTGTATTGGACAATTGCCGGATTACTTGGGGCACAGTGCGTTCCCGCGATGGGGACAGCGTTGAGGTGATGTGCCGGCGGCTGGCGTGGGACGGACACGCGCTGACCCTGTCCGAGCCGTCGGCGCGCCGACTCGACGTCTGGGCCGATGGGTACAGCGCGATGCCCGACGTGGATGTCGGTGACGAGATTGCGCTGCACTGGGGTCGGCTGTGCGGCCGGTTGCAATCCCACCAGATCCAGGCGCTGGCCGACAGCACCACCCGCCAGCTCCACGCGACGAATCAGCGCCTGGCCCACGTCTAGCGTCGGGGCCGGCCGGCGTCCCCTGGTCCGTCACCCTGGCACTGCGGGCACAGCCCGTGCAGGGTGAGGCCGGCACGCTCGGACAGCGTGAACGAACTGCCCGCCATCGCATGTTGCAGCGCAGCGGCCAGTCGTCCCGCGGGCACTTCGATGATCGAGCCGCAGCGCGTGCACACCGCGTGATGGTGAGGGTCGGCAGCCAACCCGTAGGTGGTCACCCCGCCCTCCATGGTCAGCGCATGCAACACACCCTGGTCGACCAGGGTGATCACCGTGCGGTAGATCGTCGCCAGGTCTGGCGGCTGGTCTTCGGCCGGCAGGCACTCGTGCAGCCGCTGGTCGATCTCGGCAACCGACAGATGACCGTGGACCGGCTCCAGCACTGCCAAGACTGCGATCCGGGAGGCCATCCGACGCAGCCCATGAGCGCGCAGCAGCTCGCCGATCCGCTCGATGACGGCCGGATCCAAAGCCGAGGGCCTGGCCATTCGTCCAGTATCACGCAGCCGATCGTCGAATCGCACCCAATGGCCGGATCGGACGCTGTCAGACTGACGCTATGTCCGGTTCGATCTGCGATGTGCTGCCTGCTGCCGCGGCGTTGCTTTCGGTCGACGGGGCGGTGGACGCGTTGGGGCTGACCGCGCGGGTCGGCGAGGTGCGGCGCGTTGTGGTCGTTCTCGTTGATGGGATGGGCTGGCACCTACTACCGAAACTGGCCGGCCACGCACCGCTGCTGGCCTCGGTGCTGGCCGGCGACGTTGGCCGGCTTGACGAACTCGCCTGCACCTTCCCCTCCACCACGCCGACCAGCCTGGCGTCGTTGGCCACTGGGGTCCCACCGGGCCGCCACGGGATTTTAGGTTTCACGGTCAAGCTGCCCGAGACCGATCGGGTGCTCAACCACATCTGGTGGCGCGACGACCCGCCGGCCAGCCAATGGCAGCCCGTCCCAACATGGTTCGAACGGCTGCATTGGGCCGGCATCGGTGCTCGTGCCGTGCTGCCCGCGGCGTTCTTCGGCACCGGCCTCACCGAGGCGGCATACCGCGGTGCGCAGTTCATCACTGCGAACAATGACGACGACTACGCCCAGCTGGTGGTCGACCAGCTACCCGCCGAACCCGGGTTGGTCTACGCATACACCTCCGCATTAGACACCGCGGCGCACCTGTTCGGTATCGGCTCACCCGAGTGGCACGCCGCCGGGACCTATGTGGATGCGCTGCTCAGCCGGATGGTCGAGGCGTTGCCACCGGATGCCGCACTGCTGATCACCGCGGACCACGGCGGGTTGAATGTGCCGGAATCTCAGCGGATCGACCTTGACGCCGATTCGCGCTTGACTGCCGGGGTGCGCGTCGTAGCCGGCGATCCGCGGGTGCGCTACCTGCACACCGAGCCGGGCGCGGCTTCCGACGTGATCGCCGCCTGGAGCGAGCTGTTGAATGGGCGAGCCGACGTGCGCAGCCGCGACGACGCGGTCACGGCCGGGCTCTTCGGATCCGTGCGACCCGATCACCTGCCGCGGATCGGCGATGTCGTCGTCAGCTGTCTGGGTGACACGGCGCTGCTGGCCAGCGCCCATGAGCCGCCAGAAGTGGCTCAGCTCATCGGCTTCCATGGAGCCGGCGACCCGGTCGAGATGGCGATCCCGCTGATCACCTTCCAGGGCTGACCGAAGCGCTGCACTGTACCCGATTGCCCGAAATTCCACCTGCAAAATACTCGCAGAATTCCTGCGAATCGTCTGCAAGACGTTTTCCCGTGGTTTACCGTTGACAGCGGCCGGGGTTTGTAGCCAGATGGGACGCGACATGGCCGCTGACACACTCAGCAGGCAATCCTCGTCGCGCTCTCGACTACGCGGGGCTTTGACGCCCGACGAGTGGCTACGCCTGGGATCGATGTTTGCGATCATTCTTGGACTGCATGTGATCGGTTGGGGCACACTGATACTCGTCGTCGAGCCGGCGCATTTGAGCATCGGGGACAAAGCATTCGGTATCGGCATCGGCCTGACCGCCTACACGCTCGGGCTACGCCACGCATTCGACGCCGACCACATCGCCGCGATCGACAACACCACCCGCAAACTGATGAACGACGGGCAGCGGCCGCTTGGCGTCGGCTTCTTCTTCTCCCTGGGCCACTCGTCGGTGGTTTTCGGGCTGGCACTGTTCATCGCATTCGGGCTCAAGGCAATAATCGGGCCGGTCGAGCAGGACTCTTCGGCCCTGCATCACTACACCAGCCTGATCGGCACCAGCGTCTCGGGCGCGTTCTTGTACGTGATCGCGATCATCAACGTGGTCATCCTGGTGGGCATCGTGCGCGTATTCGCGCAAATGCGCCGCGGCCACTACGACGAAGACGAACTCGAAGCGCAGCTGAACAATCGCGGACTGGTCAATCGGCTGCTCGGACGCTTCACCAAATCGGTTAGCGCGTCGTGGCATATGTATCCGATCGGAGTGCTGTTCGGCCTGGGCTTCGATACCGCTACCGAAGTTGCGCTGCTGGTGCTGGCCGGCACCAGCGCCGCTGCCGGACTGCCGTGGTATGCCATCTTGTGCCTGCCGGTGTTGTTCACCGCGGGCATGTGTTTGCTGGACACCATTGACGGCTCGTTCATGAATTTCGCTTATGGCTGGGCCTTTTCGAATCCGGTTCGCAAGGTCTACTACAACATCACCATCACCGGCCTGTCGGTGGTCGTCGCCCTGCTCATCGGCACGGTCGAATTGCTAGGTCTGTTGGCCGGGCAGTTCGGCTGGACAAACGGATTCTGGAGCTGGCTGGGCGGGATCGATCTCAACGCAATTGGATTTCTCATCGTCGGCCTGTTCGCGGTCACCTGGGCCGGCGCCTTGCTGATCTGGCGCTACGGGCGCATCGAGGAGAAGTGGACGGTGCAGGCGGAACGCGTCGCCTGAGACGCGTTGACGACAAGTCGGCTTGGGTTCACCCCAGGTCGCGATCTCCACCGCGCCCGACCCGGGTGCGAGACCCAAGATCGTTACAGCCCTGAGCTGAGGCGGCTTTTGCCGCCGACACAAATCGATGACCGCAGATTTCCATCCGGTCCCCGTTGCGGTGCTTGCTGTCTGCAATCAGCCTGCGCCGAAACATTTTTCACGCAGGTCCGCGCCGCGGGCTTGCGTCGCCGTCGTGCGCCCTGATTCAAAGGAGAACCCAATGTCGTTCGTATCCATCGTACCGGATTTTCTATCCACCGCAGCGGACAACCTTCAATCCGTCGGCGTGAGACTTCAAGCGCAGAACACCGCAGCGGTGGTACCGACCACCGGTCTGATCCCGCCCGCCTCCGACCAGGTATCCACTTTGACAGCAATGCAATTCGCTGCACATGCGCACGCCTACCAGGCGGTTAGCGCGCAGGCCGCGGCGGTTCATCAGATGTTCGTGACGATGTTGGCGGCCGCCGCCGACTCGTACGCCACCACCGAGGCCGCCAACGCGGCTGCTACCGGATAAGAGGGTTTGCAATGGATTTCGCAACATTACCGCCAGAAGTCAATTCCGGGCTGATGTACGCCGGTCCAGGTTCCGGGCCGGTAATCGCAGCGGCCGCGTCCTGGAACAGTCTGGCCACCGAGGTGTCCTCGGCGGCAGTTGATTACGGGTCGGTGATCTCCGGTCTCACCAGCGGTCCATGGCGAGGTCCGGCGTCGGCGTTAATGGCGGCCGCCGCTGCACCATACGTGTCGTGGATGAATGCCACTGCCGCGCAGGCCGAACAGGCCGCCAACCAAGCCAAAGCGGCGGCCAGTGCCTACGAAACTGCGTTCACAGCGACGGTGCCCCCACCGGTCATCGTTGCCAATCGGACGTTGTTGGCGTCGCTGATCTCCACCAATATCCTCGGCCAGAACACCCCCGCGATCGCGGCCACCGAAGCCCACTACGCCGAGATGTGGGCACAAGATGCCGGGGCGATGTACGGGTATGCCGGATCCGCGGCGGCTGCAACAACATTGGCGCCATTTGCTCAGCCGCCGGAGACCACGACGACGACCGGAGCCGCCGCGCAAGCAGCCACCGTCGGTCAGGCCACCGGAACGGGGACCCAGGCGACGCTGTCGCAACTGGTGAGTACGGTCCCCGCTGCGCTACAGGAGTTGGCCTCCCCCGTGTCGTCGACATCGTCGACTTCGGGTCTCAACGGCATCATGAGCTGGCTGGGACTGGGCGGAACGAACCTCACCACCCCGGCGGGAATCCTGAGTTTCTTGTCCGGAGCCGATGGGTCCCCACTGGGTGCCTTGTTGAACGACAACGGCTTGAACACGCTGTTCTCCTCCGGCTTCTACATGCCGGGGAACTTCCTGGGCACAATGTCGGATTTCGTCGGGCTCGGAGGTGCCGGCGCGGCGTCGGAGGCCGCCGGAGATGCCGCTGCGGGAGCAGCGGCGGCGGCAGGCGGAATCGGTAGCGCGGTGGCGGCCCCGGCTGCGGGACTGGGCGAGCTCGGCGGTCTTGGCGGCGGCGTGTCGGCGGCAATGGGTCGTGGTGCGGCCATCGGCGCCTTGGCGGTGCCGCCCGGCTGGAATCCGGGCGTGGTGGCAACAAGCCCGCTGCCCGCGGTGTTGGGAGGTACGCCGCTCGCTCCTTCGCCTGCAGTCGCGGCCGGCGTGCCCGGCATGCCGTTCGCCACTGCGGCCGGAAACCATGCCGACGGCTCGACTCCACACTACGGGTTCCGCCCGACGGTGATGGCACACTCACCAGCGGCAGGATGACCGTGAGCGCTACCGCGGCGTGGTGTAGGCAGCGCTGATGCCGCCGTCGACCAAGTACGTCGCCGCGGTGATGAACGAAGCGTCATCGCTGGCCAAAAACGCTACGACAGCGGCGATTTCGTCGGCCTCACCGAATCGGCCCATCGGCACGTGCACCATCCGCCGTGCCGCGCGTTCGGGGTCCTTCGCGAAAAGCTCTTGCAGCAATGGGGTATTCACCGGACCTGGGCACAGCGCGTTGACCCGGATGCCCTGGCGGGCGAACTGTACACCGAGTTCGCGCGACATCGCTACCACCCCGCCTTTGGACGCGGTGTAGGAGATCTGCGAAGTCGCCGATCCCATCACCGCAACGAACGACGCGATGTTGACGATCGACCCGTGCCCTGCGGGCACCATGTGCCGCAACGCTGCCCGACAGCACAGGTATACCGATTTCAGGTTGACGTCTTGCACTCGCTGCCAGGCCGGTAGCTCGGTGTTCTCGATCAGGTCGTCGTCAGGTGGCGAGATGCCGGCGTTGTTGACCGCGATGTCGATCGAGCCGTAACGGGCAGCCGCGGTGTCGAAGAGACCGTTCACCGCGGTTTCGTCCGAAACATCCACGGGCACAAACAGTCCGCCCAGCTCGTCGGCCGCCGCGTTACCGGTTCGCTCGTCGATGTCGCCGATGACCACGGTGGCCCCCTCGGCATGCAGTCGCCGCGCCGAGGCCAGTCCGATACCGCCGCCACCACCGGTCACCACAGCGACCTTGCCGGCCAGTCGCCGGCTCAGGTCCACAGTCACTAGCGCCACTCCTCCTCATCGCTACGCTCTGCATCGTCGTCGGCGCGCATCAACGCCGCCCCTTCGCATATGCCCGCGCCGCCTCGACGATCGCCGAGAACAGTCGCAGGTCCTCCAGGCTTTCCTCCGGATGCCACTGCACGGCGAGCACAAAGCCGTGCCCGGGCAGCTCCAGCGCCTCGATCACACCATCGGCGTCCCAGCCGCTGACGATCAGGCCCTCCCCGACTTCGGCGATGGCCTGGTGGTGATAGCACCGCGCGTCGACGGATTCGCCGACCACTGCGGCCAGCCGGGTGCCGGCCACGGTACGCACCGGCAGCGTGGTGAACACCGCGTTGCCGGCCCGGTGTCCGCTGTGGCCGATCACGTCGGGCAGGTGCTGATGCAGCGTTCCGCCGAGCGCGACATTGAGCACCTGCGCGCCGCGGCAGATACCCAGCACCGGAAGCCGCCGCGCGAGCGCCGCGCGCAGCAGAGCGAACTCCCATGCGTCGCGCTGCTGTGCGGGTTGGTCGGTGTCGGGGTGCGGTTGTTGGCCATATGCGGCCGGATCGACATCCTTGCCGCCGGTAATCAGCAGGCCGTCCAAGCCGTCCAGAACACGCTCGGCGATCTCGGAGTCGACCGGCTGCGGCGGCAGCAGCACCGCCACCCCACCGGCCGAGCTGACGCCCTGAAAGTAAACGGCCGGAAGAAAACTCGCACGCACGTCCCAGACTCCGGTCTGCGCCTGCTCCAGATAGGTGGTCAGGCCGATCACCGGTGCTTTAGAACCGCTCAAAACCACGCACTCGCTCCCAATCGGTGACCGCCTTGTTGAACGCGGCCAGCTCGACGCGAGCGTTGTTGACGTAATGATCTACCACTTCATCCCCGAACGCCTGCCGAGCGACCGCCGACGCTTCGAAAAGCGCCGCAGCTTCGGCCAGGGTACCGGGCAACCGCTCGGCTGCTCCACCGTCGTCGTTGCCGCTCTGCTGATAGGCATCGCCCGTGCACGGTTCCGGCAACGGCAATTCGCGTTCGATACCGTGCAGCCCACCGGCGATCAGGGCCGCGACGGCCAGGTACTGGTTGACATCGCCGCCGGGCACCCGGCATTCCACCCGGATGCTGTCGCCGTGACCGACCACCCGCAGTGCGCAGGTCCGGTTGTCCACTCCCCACGCCACCACGGTGGGCGCGAAACTGCGATCGGCAAACCGCTTGTAGGAGTTGATGTTCGGCGCGCAAAACAGCGTCATCTCGCGCAGCGTCGCCAACTGGCCGGCAATGAAGCTGCGGAACGTCTGCGACATGCCGAGCGGTTGATCGTCGTCGGCGAACACCGCGGTGCCGTCCAACGAGCGAACAGACATGTGGATGTGGCAGCTGTTGCCTTCGCGCTCATCGTATTTCGACATGAACGTCAGCGACTTACCATGCTGGTCGGCGATTTCCTTCGCGCCGCTCTTGTAGATCCCGTGATTGTCGCAGGTGACCAGCGCCTCGTCGTAGCCGAAGCCGAGCTCCTGCTGTCCCCTGTTGCACTCCCCCTTGACCGCTTCCCAGCGCAGACCCGCCGACTGCATGTGCTGCCGAATATCGCGCAGCAGCGGCTCGATGCGGCTGGAGGCCATCACCGCGTAGTCCATGTTGTAGTCGCTGGCCGGAGTCAACCCGCGATAGCCATTGGCCCAGGCTTGGCGATACGTGTCGTCGAAGACGATGAACTCCAGTTCAGTGGCGACATAGGCACGCAGTCCGCGCTCAGCCAAGCGGTCCAACTGGCGGCGCAACACTCGACGCGGTGCGGGCTCGATGGCGGTGCCGTCGTGCCACACCGCATCGGCGAGCACCAGCGCTGTGCCGGGCAGCCACGGAATCCGCCGCAGCGTCGTCAGGTCCGGCTTCATCACCATGTCGCCGTAACCGGTGTCCCACCCCGACATCGCGTAGCCCGTGACGGTGTTCATGTCGACGTCGACGGCGAACAGGTAGTTGCAGCATTCGGCGCCGCTCTGCGCGACCTCGTCGAGGAAAAAGGCTGCCGAGACCCGCTTGCCCATCAGCCGGCCTTGCATATCGCTGAACGCGACGATCACCGTGTCCACATCACCGGCGGCGACCAATCGGCCGAGCTCGTCGCGCGACAAGTTCGCGTTCGTCACCAGGTGCTGGTGCGCAGGACGATCTCGGCGGCCAGTTGCGCCGTCGACTCGTGCGCATTGCGTCGTCCGAGCAACTCCACCACCCGGTAATCGCCGTAGACGAACCGCTGGCTGGCACGAGCCACCGAGTGCGCGGCGGGGCTGCTGACCAGCGCGGTTGTGTTGATCTCGACCGGTGGACAGTCGTCGTCGCGGACCACGCCGGCCTGGTCGGCGACGCGCGGATGGCCGCGGTCGATGACCACCAGGCCGGTGAACCGGTCCAGCCTTGTCGCGGCCAGCTCCCACGCCAGTTCGGCGCCGTCGCGGTCGCCGACCAACACACCCCAACTGATGTCCAGCACGTCGAGGATGCCCACCACCGACTTCGGCGTCAGGCGCGGGTCCGGGCCGACAACGATCGTGCGCAACGACGCCGTATGCAGACGCTCGCACAACGCCTCGTACGCGGTGAGTGCCCGCTGGGCTGCGCACAGCAGCACCACGACGGAGCCCTTCTCCGGACCGGTGTCGCAGACCTGGATGGGAAACCCGTCGACGGTAGTCATCATCGTCGAAGGCACCACAGCAAATTAC
>NZ_DASXEP010000095.1:0-5182 GCF_036490025.1 Mycobacterium sp.
GATGTGGGCGATCTGCCGCAGCAGTGATCTACTGAATCCGATTGGCTGGCCGGTCTTTTCACTGATCACCTGGAACCCTAGTACCGACTTGCCGATGCTCGACCCAGTCCGCCCTTGGCGGTAACCGTAATTCCCGATGAAATAGATTGCGGCCGCCGCAATTGCCACGCCCAGCGCTAGTTGGCCCAGAAAACTCGGCCCGCAAACGCCGCTTCAGTATGGCGGGAAATTTGGCAACGCGAGGGGCCTCCGATGAAGGCGTTATCTGTTAGCTGGCCAGTTCGGCCAGCTTCGCCTTGACCTCGTTGGCGCTTGGATTGGTCAGCGTTGACCCATCGACGAACTTCACTGTCGGTACGACGTGGTTGCCGTTGTTGACTGAGCCCACGAAGTCCGCCGCTGCGGGGTCCTGCTCGATGTCGACCTCGTCGTACGTGATACCGGCCGACTTCAGCGCCGTCTTGAGCCGGTGGCAGTAGCCGCACCACTGCGTGCTGTAGAGGGTCACAGGAGCGTTGGTCATAGTTCTACAAACATAGTTGGCCCCGCCGGTATGCCGCGGCGTGGCGCTGCCGGACGTTTGTCGGCGATCACTGCCAAGATGGACACCATGCCGGTGATCACGGACTCCTTGGTTGCCGCCCTCGATGACGAGCAGCGCGAGGCTGTGCTGGCTCCCCGGGGGCCGGTCTGCGTGCTGGCCGGCGCCGGAACCGGTAAGACCCGCACGATCACCCACCGCATCGCCCAGCTCGTCGCGACCGGTCACGTCGCCGCGGGTCAGGTGCTGGCGGTGACCTTCACTCAGCGCGCGGCCGGTGAGATGCGAACTCGGTTGCGGGCGTTGGGAGCTGACGCGCAAACCGGCGTTGGCGCGGTGCAGGCGATGACGTTTCACGCCGCCGCACACCGGCAGCTGCGGTATTTCTGGCCGCGGGTCGTCGGCGACACCGGTTGGCAGTTGCTGGATACCAAGTTCGCCGTCGTCGCGCGCGGGGCAACCGGCGCCGGCTTGAAGCTGAGCACCGACGACGTCCGCGACGTGGCCGGTGAGATCGAGTGGGCCAAGGCCTCGCTGATCTCGCCCGAGCAGTATCCCGAGGCGGTGGCGGCCGCCGCCCGCGATGTTCCGCTGGACGCCGCCAAGGTCGCTGCGGTGTACGCGGCCTACGAGACGCTCAAGTCCCGCGGCAACGACGCGCAAGGCATTGCCCTGCTCGACTTCGACGACCTGCTGCTGCATACCGCGGCCGCAATCGAGAACGACGCCGCGGTCGCCGAGGAGTTCCGGGACCGCTACCGCTGCTTCGTCGTCGACGAATATCAGGACGTCACGCCGCTGCAGCAGCGGGTGTTGTCGGCGTGGCTGGGCGATCGCGACGACCTGACCGTCGTCGGCGACGCCAACCAGACCATCTACTCGTTCACCGGGGCTTCGCCGCGCTACCTGCTGGACTTCTCGCGGCGCTTCCCGGATGCCACCGTGGTGCGCCTGGAACGCGACTACCGGTCCACACCACAGGTCGTGTCGCTAGCCAACCGGGTGATCGCCGCCGCGCGGGGACGGGTGGCCGGCAGCAAGCTGCACCTGGTCGGCCAGCGCGATCCCGGCCCCGAGCCGACGTTTGGTGAACATTCCGATGAGGTCGCCGAAGCCGCGGCGGTGGCAGCGTCGATCTCGCGGCTCGTCGAAGCCGGCACACCGCCGTCGGAGATCGCCGTGCTGTACCGGATCAACGCGCAGTCCGAGGTCTACGAGGAGGCGTTGACCGAGGCCGGCATCGCGTATCAGGTCCGCGGCGGTGAAGGCTTTTTCAGCCGCCAGGAGATCCGCCAAGCGCTGCTGGTGTTGCAGCGGGCTGCCAACCGCGACGTCGACGTGGAGGTGCCGCTGCCCGAGATAATGCGGGGGCTGCTCGAACCGCTGGGTCTGACGGCCGAACCGCCGACCGGAACTCGGGCCCGCGAGCGCTGGGAAGCGTTGGTAGCGCTGGCCGAACTGGTCGACGAAGAGGTCGCGCACCGGCCGGCGCTGGACTTGCCCGAGCTGATCGCCGAGTTGCGGACCCGCGCCGACTCGCGCCACCCGCCGGTGGTGCAGGGCGTCACGCTGGCTTCGCTGCACGCCGCCAAAGGGCTGGAGTGGGACGCCGTGTTCCTGGTCGGATTGACCGATGGCACGCTGCCGATCTCGCATGCGTTGGCCCATGGCCCCGAAAGTGAGGCGGTCGAAGAGGAGCGTCGACTGCTCTACGTCGGAATCACCAGGGCGCGAATGTATTTGGCGCTCAGTTGGTCGCTGTCCCGGAACCCGGGCGGACGGCAGAGTCGTAAGTCGTCCCGTTTTCTCAACGGCCTGTCCCCGCAAACGCAAGCCGACCCCACTCCGAGCCGGCCCCGACGCAATCGCGGCCCCGCATCACGCTGCCGGATCTGCAACAACGCACTGACCACACCCGCCGCGATCATGCTTCGCCGGTGCGAGACGTGCGCCGCCGACATCGACGACGAGCTCCTTCTCCAGCTCAAGGACTGGCGACTGCGTACCGCCAAGGAGATGAATGTCCCGGCCTACGTCGTGTTCACCGACAACACGCTGATCGCGATCGCCGAACTGCTGCCCACCGACGACGCCGCACTGGTCGCCATCCCCGGCATCGGCGCCCGCAAGCTCGAACAGTTCGGGCCGGACGTGTTGGATCTCGTCCGCAGCCGGAGCTAAAACTGCGCGGCGATCGCCAGCGCGGCGCAGCCGCGTGCAGCGGGTCGCCACTAAAACTGCGCGGCGATCGCCAGCGCGGCGCAGCCGCGTGCAGCGGGTCGCCACTAAAACTGCAGGTCAGAAAATCGCTTGCCCCGTCGACCTGCTAGCATCTAGCCTCGAACCGCAGTTTTCACGCGCAGCGGCAGCAGCCAGACGAGAGGGGAGAGCCACGATGATCAACATCAACGCGTTCGGTGTACGCCCGGCCGGCGACGCTGGCTCCCGCCATGCTGCCCATGCCGCCGCCTCGGCGGCGTCGCACAAGCGCATCGCCGCCGCGACCGACGCGTCCGTGATTGGGGCTCGAGCTAGGTAATCAGCCCGCAATTTCGCCAGATGGCCACGGACCCGAAGTCACAGGATCCGTGGCCAAAGTTTTTGGTTGGACAACCCGCCACTGGTCCGGATCCCCGCAATACCGCCAGACCAGGAAGCAGGTGAGCAGGATATGTCGAGACCGACAGTCCCCGACCAGCAGCAGCCGGAGTTGCCTTGTCATGTCAGCGATCCCGACCTGTGGTTCGCTGACAGCCCGTCGGATTTGGAACGCGCCAAGGCGCTGTGTAACGAGTGCCCGATTCGACTCGTGTGCCTGGCTGAGGCGCTGGAACGCGCGGAACCATGGGGAGTGTGGGGCGGCGAGATCCTCGATCGTGGCTGCGTGGTGAACCGTAAACGACCCCGTGGACGGCCCCGCAAAGACTCGATCGCGGCCTGAGCCACAATGGCGAAAAGTGTTGCTGCTGAGAGCTTTAGATGGCTGCCGTGTCGGGCTGGGCGAAGCCCGGAACCAGCTCCTCGGAGAGCGCCTGGGTCGGCACGTGCGCATCCAGCTGACACAGGATCGCCATTGACGAGGCGAGCACCCGCATCGGGATCGCCAGCTTGGGCGGCAAATCCATCTGTCGTGCCGTCTTGATCTGCGCGACACTCTGGTTCAGCTGACGGTAAGTCATGCGCTGCAACCACTTACGCGTGTAGTGGAAGACCTCGACCTCGACGGGTTCGACGTATTGGCGCAGCATCTCGTCGATGTCGCGCACCGACACCTGCTGGCCCTTCTGGATGAACCCGGCTTTCTCCATCGTCGGCAGCACCAAATCGTAGTTCTTGTCGCGGGCCAGCCGGATTGTCATCCCCAGCTCGATTGGGAATCCGCCGGGCAGCGGCGCCACCGCGCCAAAGTCGATGACCCCCATCCGGTTATCGGGCATCAGCATGAAATTGCCCGGGTGGGCGTCGCCGTGGATCATCTCGATCCGGCGCGGCGAGTCGAAGAGGAAGGCGGCCAGCCGGGTTCCCATTAGGTCACGCTGTTCGACGGTGCCGCTGCGGATGATGTCCGCCATCGGAATGCCTTCGATCCACTCCTGGATCACGACCTTGGGGGCGCTGGCCACCACGCGCGGGACGAGGTAGTGCGGGTCGCCCTCGTAAGCCTTGGCGAAGGCGCGCTGATGCTCAGCCTCCAGCCGGTAGTCGAGCTCCATCTCGGTGCGCTCGATCAGCTCGTCGACCACGCCTTCGACGTCCACGCCCGGTGCGAGTTGTTTGACCACACCGATCATGCGCCGCAGTGTCTTCAGGTCGGCCCGCAGCGCTTCATCGGCGCCGGGGTACTGAATTTTGACGGCGACTTCACGACCGTCGGCCCACACCCCCTTGTGCACTTGGCCGATGCTGGCCGAGGCCACCGCCGTGTCGTCGAACTCGGAAAACCGTTGACGCCATTTCGTGCCCAGCTGCGCGTCGAGCACCCGGTGCACCTTGTCGGCGGGCAGCGGCGGGGCATCCTTTTGCAGCTTGGTCAGCGCTTCGCGGTAGGGCTCACCGAACTCCTCGGGGATCGCGGCTTCCATCACCGACAGCGCCTGGCCGACCTTCATCGCGCCGCCCTTGAGCTCACCGAGAACCGTGAAGAGCTGCTTGGCCGCCTTCTCCATCAGTTCGGCGTTGACCTGGTCCTGCGACTTGCCGGCCAGCCGCTTGCCGAAGCCGAGCGCTGTGCGACCCGCTATGCCACCTGCGAGGCCTGCTAGCTTCACGTTGCGGGCGGCGCCGTTCCGTTTGATCTCTGACACGTGTCCATCATCCATGACGAGGCTGTGTTCGCCGCACCGATCTGGCAACAACTGTTTTCAGCAGGAACACAGTGGATGTTTCGGCCACCGCCGCGCCACGATCGATCCGGCGTGGACGTCGAATTCCAGCGTTGCGTTCAGCGACGCGGGTGGCTCGGTTTCGGAGCCGCGCACGGCCTCGATCACGCGGTTGATCTGGCTGAGCGCCAGCGCCGCCGTGGCCAGCAGCGTCGCCCGGTCGGCAACGCCGACGGTGTCGCGCAGCTGCGCGGCGACGGCGGGCCAGGCCGCGTCGCGGTCCCTGCGGTGCAGATCGGCGCAGCCCAGGCAGCTGGTG
>NZ_DASXEP010000067.1:0-7270 GCF_036490025.1 Mycobacterium sp.
CGATGCTCGAGGATCGCGTATCTGTCTGTCATCCCCGCGATGTAGTCGGCGACAGCCCGTGCGCGTCCGGGCATACCGTGTTCGCGCTCCAGAACCGTTGCGGCTTCCTGGTGCTCGGTTGGCATCAGGGTCGGATCATCGAGGAAGGTATCAAATAAACGGGTCACGACGAGCCTTGCCTTGGACGTCATGCGCAATACTTTGTAGTGGCGGTAGACACGCTCGTTCAGGAATTGCTTGAGCTTGAGCTGTTCACGGGCGACGTCGGGGCTGAATGCGACCAGGGGTTTGGAGCGTGCCCGGACGTCGCTGACTGACGTCGGCCGGGCCTTGGCGAGGTTGTCACGGGTCGTGCGGATCAGGTCGCTGACCACATCGTTGATGACGCGGCGGATGGTTTCGTGGATCACCTTGCGTTCGGGAAGCGCGCGGTACTTCGCCAGCACCTTTCGGTGCTGGCCTGCAAATAACTCGACCTCGGCCAGATCATCCAGGCTGATGAGTCCCGCGCGCAGGCCGTCGTCCACGTCATGATTGTTGTAGGCGATTTCATCGGCCAGGTTTGACAGTTGTGCCTCGAGTGAGGGTTGGCGCCGCTGGATGAAACGCTCGCCGAGTTCGCCCAGCTGCTTCGCATTGCGTACCGAACAGTGTTTGAGGATTCCCTCGCGGCATTCGAAGGTGAGATTGAGGCCGTGGAAATCGGCATAGCGATCTTCGAGCTCATCGACGACGCGCAGCGACTGCAGATTGTGCTCGAAGCCACCGAATTTGCGCATGCAGGCATTGAGCGCGTCCTGGCCGGCGTGTCCGAAGGGGGTATGGCCAAGATCGTGCGCGAGGCAGATCGCTTCGGTGAGCGATTCGTTCAGGTCGAGCGCCGTCGCAATGGAGCGCGCGATCTGCGCCACTTCCATCGAATGCGTCAGGCGCGTGCGGTACAGGTCGCCCTCATGATTCACGAACACCTGGGTCTTGTAGACGAGGCGCCGAAAGGCGTTCGAATGGATGATGCGGTCGCGGTCGCGTTGGTATTCGCCGCGGAACTGCGGCGGCGGTTCGGCGCAGCGGCGGCCGCGGGAACCGGACTCGGCCGACGCGTATGGGGCCAGGTCCGATGCTTGACGCGTGGCGCCGGTCACGGTCAGCCGAAGTAGCCGGTCAGCGTAGCCTCAAGCGCGCGCGGCGGATAATCGGCGGTCACGAGGGCCGCTCCGATGCGCTTCAGCAGCACGAAGCGCATGCGCCCCGCCTTCACCTTCTTGTCGATCTTCATGTGCTCCAGCACCGTCTGCGCCGAAACATCCGGTGCGGCGACGGGCAGACCGACCCGGTGCAGCAGCGCCCGCAGCCGCGCGACATCCGCATCACTCAGGTAGCCACATTCACGCGACATGGCCGCGGCCATCAGCATGCCGGCGCCGACGGCTTCGCCGTGCAGCCAGGTGCCGTAACCCGTGGCCGCTTCAATCGCATGTCCGAAGGTGTGTCCCAAATTCAGCAACGCGCGATCGCCGTGTTCGCGCTCGTCCTGGCCCACGATTTCGGCCTTGACCTCGCAGGAGCGGCGGATGGCATGCGTAAGCGCTTGCGGATCACGCGCCAGCAGCCGATCGATATTGACCTCGAGCCAGTCAAAGAAGGCCGCATCATGGATCAGGCCGTACTTGATGATCTCCGCAAGCCCGGCCCGCAATTCCCGCGGCGGCAGCGTCGCCAGCGTATCCGTATCGGCGATCACCGCGATGGGCTGGTGGAATGCACCGATGAGGTTCTTGCCACCGGGATGATTCACGCCGGTCTTGCCGCCGACCGAAGAGTCGACTTGCGCCAGCAGGGTCGTCGGCACCTGCACGAAATCGATGCCGCGCTGATAGCAGGCTGCCGCGAATCCCGCCATGTCCCCCACCACACCGCCGCCGAGGGCCACCACGGTACTGTCGCGCGCCAGGCGGTTCGCGACCGCGACATCGAGGATCCGGGCGAGCGTCGCGAGGGTCTTGTACGACTCGCCGTCGGGCAAAATCGCCTCGACGATGTTGCGATCCTTGAGAGCGTGTTTCAGCGTACCCGCGTACAGCGGCGCAACGGTGGTATTGCTGACCAGCAGCACGGTGCCGCGGGGTACGTGCGCCTCGAGCACCGCAGGGTCGCGCAACAGGCCGGGGCCGATCAGGATCGGATAGCTGCGTGCGGCGAGTTCAACCGTCAGGGTGTTCACGATATCGGCAATTATAGAGCGTTCAGCCACCCACGACCGGGAAACCCAGGGCCTTGATGATTTCCTCGGCAACCGCCTGGATCTTGCGGCCGTCAGTGATGACCTTCAGGTCGGCAACCGCACAGTACAGCGGCTCGCGTTCGGCCATCAGCTGCCGCAGCTTCACTTCCGGATCTACATTCGCGAGTAGCGGCCGATGGCGGGCGTGGCTTACGCGGTGCACCTGCTGTTCGACGGAGGTGATCAGGTAGACCACGCAGCCGCGCTGCGTCAGCAGTTCGCGGTTCTCGGGCATCAGAATGGCGCCGCCGCCGGTGGCCAATACCAAAGGCTCGAGCGCCGTCAGCGCCTCGATGGCTTCCTTCTCGCGCTGCCGAAAGCGCGGCTCGCCTTCCTTCTCGAAAATGTAGGAAATGTCGACGCCGGTGCGCTTCTCGATTTCGGCATCACTGTCGAGGAAAGGCGCGTCCACCATCCGCGCCAGGATGCGTCCCACGGCACTTTTGCCGGAACCCATCGGGCCGACGAGGTAGATATTGCGCTTGCCGTGCATGGTGCGGGTGAGAATACCGCACCCGCACGGCTACGCGCGGTCAGGGAACCGAGACGGGGATGGTGAGGAAGGTGCTCGAACCGCTGGGCGATGTCACCTTGACGGTAATGGTCGCACTGCCCGTGGTGGTCGTCGTCGTCAGCGCCGCGCCATAATTCTGGCCGCCGACGGTGGCATCGCACCCGACCGTGGTGCTACCTACCGCGGCAACGACAACGGTCGTACTGGAACTCTGGAACGAAACGGTGGTGCCCGCGGCCATCGAATTTCCGGGTATGCCGTGACCCACTCCACTTGTGTCCTGTACGTTGACGACCAGCTGGGCGGAACTGCTGATGGGCATCGCCAGCATGGGGGCAGCGACCGTACCCGAATTCGTGAGGCCCGCGGTGTCAGCAGCGTCCAGGGTGATGAGCGCGTCGCTGGTCGACATGGTGAGCAGGTGGGATACGCCCAGGGCCAGCGTGCTTTGCATGCAGGTGGACCCGGGTGCGGTGCCGGTGCAGGTGATGCCCACGAACTGGCCGCTCGGAAGGTCGCGCGCACCGTTGCCATTGAAATCGAGGAAGTATTCACCCGTGTCATACGCCCCGTTCTCATTGTCGTCGCGGTAGGGCTCGCCAAGATTCGCGAAGGATTCGGTGGAATCGTAGAAGCCATTGCCATTCGCGTCATCGAATGATTCTTCGCCGATCGCCGTGGCGAGAATCGTCGCACGCCCATAGCCGTTGCTCGGAGGTACGCCAGTCACCGAGGCAAGTTGTGTGGTCGGTCGCGGATTCGTGCTCGTCCAGGTGACGAAGCACGTACCGCCCAGCGTATTGCAGTTGCCGCCGATCTGGCCGCCGTTGGTCGTGAACGCCACGGCGGTGCCATCCGGGACCGGGTTGCTGTAGCGATCCGAGAGGAACACGGTGATCGGCACCGTCACGCCGTCGATCGAATAGGCCTCGACGTTGGGACAGGAGAGCGGCGAGACGCCATTGGCATACTTTGCGGGGCCTACCGCACTGCTGAAGGAACTGGAGGTCGGCAGGCCGGTCGTCACGGTGAGCTGGCTGGACTGGGTGCTCAGGGCCGGCGCGGCGATGCTCGCGGTGACGCGCACGGTGGTATGCACGGTGCCCGAACTGACCGTGGTCTGGACCGTGCCATCCGAAGCCGATGTCGCGGTCGTCGGTGAGATCGCCAGTCCGCCGACCGTCGTGTTCGGGGTAAATGTCACGGCGACGCCCTGGAACGGCCCGCCGGTGGAATTGAGGACCTTGAAGACCACGGTGGAGGTCTGGTTGAGACCCGTGCCCTTCAGGCCGATGGACGTCTGGGAAGCCGAGACGAACTGAATCGAGCCGATCGAAGCCGCACCGACCGTGACCGTGCCGGTCGCAGCCAGATTCTGGGTGCCCACGGTCGCGGACGCCGTGATGGTGTCCGGGCCGCTGCAACCCATGGCCGTATACGTTGCCGCCGCAAAACCCGTGGTCGTGACGACAGTGCCGGCCGGCGGGGCGCCAGTGCCGGTGACCGTTGACAGGATGGTCGCCTGACCGGTTGCGACACACGGTGAATTGAAGGTCACGGTGACCGGTCCGGCGTTGTACAACGTCCCGGTCTGATCGACGACGGACACGTTCAAGGCCGTCGTGCCGCCCGCGGACAATGTCGGCGCACCGACCCCGATGGCACCGGCCACGAAGGTGGAGCCATTCCCGTTACCGAGCTGCACGGTCGTCGTGCCCGACTGGGACGAGGCAACGACCTGCACTGAGGCCGTTCCAACCTGGCTGCCGGCCGTGGCAGTCACGGTGATGGTCCGCAGCGAGGAGTCGCCCGCGGTGCTGAGCGTCGCCACCGCCGAACCGTTCGCGCCGGTACTCACGCAGCCATTCGTTCCATTCGTGACGGCAACGCCACCCGAGGAGGCCTTGAAGCAGACCTGAACCCCTGAAATGAGGTTGTTGTCATCGTTCTTGGCGAGCGCCGTGATGGTTGCACTGCTTGAGCCATCCGCCGGAATCGTCGGTGCGCTGGTGCTAACGCTAAGCGCCGAGGCCGTAACCGTCGTACCACCGTTGCCGCCGGTCGTGCCGCCGGTGCTACCCGTACTTCCGGTTCCGGTTGAACCCGATCCGCTGCCTACGAACGGCGCATCGCCGCCACCGCATGCCGCGAGGGCTGCGGTGAGCATCAGAATCGGCACAGTTAACCAAAGTTTACGCATGTCTCACCTGAAAATTCGTTGCGATGTAGACCAAGTTGAGCGAGGCCGCCGGTCAGTAGACGTTGGCGCCTTCGTGAAGAATCTTCGGCGTCACAAAGATCAACAGCTCGTCCTTGTTATTGGTCCTGGTGGTCGTCTTGAACAGGTTGCCCAGGATGGGCACATCCCCGAGGTACGGCACCTTCGTTTCATCAATGCGGTGTTCGGTCTGCAGGATGCCTCCGAGCACCACCGTCTGCCCGTCACTGACCAGCACCTGGGTCGTGATTTCCTGGGTATCGATGCTCGGCACGTTGACGCCGCCTGACGCCACGACCACCTGGCCGACGGTATCCTTCGTCACATCCAGGTCGAGGATGATGCGGTTGTCAGGCGTGATCTGCGGCGTCACTTCCAGTGACAGCACCGCCTTCTTGAAGGAAATGGACGTCGCGCCGCTGGAGGCGGACTCCTGGTAGGGGATCTCGGTACCCTGCGAAATCGTGGCCTGCTTCTGGTTGGCCGTGATGATGCTCGGTGAAGAAATGATGTCTGCGCGCGTCTCGCTCTGGGCCGCCGACAGCTCCAGGTCGAGCAGGTAATCGGACCCGAGGATCCCGAGGGCGATGCTGCCCGCGGGACTGGAGACCGGCAGGTTGACGTTGTAACGCGTCGGCGCCGTGCCGGTGCCCGTGGAGCCGGAGGGCATCGTGACCGGGAACGCCGAACCGGTGGTGGTCAGGTTGGTCAGTGCGGAGTTCACGATCGTGTTGGCGCCCGCCGCCGTACCGGTGGTCGTGACGAGGCCGTTGGCGCCGTTCTTGTTGACACCGGTGAAGCCCAGCACCGCACCCAGCTCGCGCGTGAAGTCGTTGTTCACGATGACCAGGCGCGATTCGATTTTGACCTGGCGCACGGGGATGTCCAAGGTGGCGACCATGCGCCGGATGTCCTCGAGCCGCTCCGCCGTGTCCTGCAGCAGCAGGGTATTCGTACGCACATCCACCGACACGTTGCCGCGCGGTGAGAGTAGCGAACGGCCCGTCGATTTGATCAGGCTGGCCATGTCCGCGGCCTTGGCGTAGTTGACCTGCAGGAACTCCGAGCGCAGCGGCTCGAGTTCCTGAAGATCCTTGCGCGCCGCCAGTTCGGCCTTCTCGCGGCTGGAGATCTCATCGGCCGGCGCGACGATGATGACGTTGCCGTCCTGGCGCTTGTCCAGACCCTTGGTGCGCAACACGATGTCGAGCGCCTGGTCCCAGGGCACATTCTGCAGGCGCAGGGTCACGCTGCCATGCACCGAGTCGCTTACCACGATGTTCTGGCCGCTGGTGTCCGCCAGCAGCTGCAGCAAGGAGCGGGTGTCGATGTCCTGGAAGTTCATCGTCATCTTCTCACCCGTGTAGAGGCGCTTGGTGTCCTCGGCGACCTCGGGCTTGCGCTTCGGCTGGATCTCGACGACGTAGGTGTCGTTGGTCTGATAGGCCAGCTGCTCGTAGTCACCCGTGGCGGTGATGATGAGGCGGGCATCGCCGCCGGAATGGGTCGCATCGAAGCTGGTGACCGCAGTGCCGTAATCGGTGGCATCGAAACGGCGTACCAGCCGTTTGGGCAGCTCCGTGCCCGCAAAATCAACGACCACCTGCTCGCCGACCTGGCGCAGGTTGATGGGCGTATGCGGGTCGGTCAGGTGCACGATGACGCGGCCGGCGCCATCCACGCTGCGCCGGAAGTCGATGCTATCGATGCTGCGCACGCCCGCGGCGGTCGAGACCGTGGCGCCATCGCTGCGCGCGGGCACGGTGCTGGCCGTCGCCTCGGCACCGTTCTGGCCGAGCGTGACCACGATGTTGTTACCGTCGACCCGCATGGCGTACGGCATCGTCTTGTCGAGGACCAGCTCCAGCCGGCTGCGGTCCGCGGTCTGCGCGGCCAGGATCGTGTCGAGACCACCGGAGCGCACGTCGATGCGGCGCGATGCGAGCGCCAGCGAAGTGCCCGGCAGATCGATGGCAATGCGCGCCGGATCATCGATGGCAAAGCTGGTGGGCTGCGGCGCAGGTCCCGACAGCTTCAGGGTCAGCTGCAGCTGCTGTCCGGCCATGGGCCGTACGTCGATGGCCGTCAGGGTATTGCTGTCTGCGGCATGCGCCAGCGACAGGAGGGTTGAACCGGCGATGAGCGCGGTCAGGAGCGTCGCGAGGGCGCTTCGGATCCGGTTCAACGGGTTGAGGCGTGTCATTTTTAAGAACTCCCTGCAGCCGTTCGGCTAATCGTTCAACGCGAGGCCCGTCGG
>NZ_DASXEP010000092.1:0-7004 GCF_036490025.1 Mycobacterium sp.
GAAGTCGATCCCGACGGCTTTCACGAGTGGCTCAGCGAACTGATCGTTGATCAGGGGGTTATCGGCCTTGGTGGCGACGGCCCGGGCCGCGGCAACCATCGTGGCTGTTGCTCCAACGCTGGTCGCGAGGTCCCAGGTGTCGTTGTCGGTGCGCGGCATGCGTGCTCCTTCGAAAGTTCGGACGTACTTAGTTAGCGTAACAAGTATTTAGCCGATCTAGCAAGTTGTCCCTCAATCAGGCCACTATCCAGGCGGTTACTCACGTTGACGACTCGGCGATCCAGTGCTGGGATTGGTGATTCAAGGAGTCACCGTGACAAACCCGCCGGGCGTGGGCGTCGGCAGACGTCGCATTCTGGGGATCTCCGTATCGGCCGCAGGCGCAATCGCTCTGGCGGCATGCGATAAGCCGCAGCCCAAGGCGGGCGAGCCCGGCGCACCAGCAGACGACGAAGTGCCGGTCACTCCGCCCGAAGATTTGATGCGCGAACACGGGGTGCTCAAACGCGTACTGCTGATCTATCGAGAAGGAATCCGCCGCCTGCAGGCGAGCGAGCAGCTTCCCGCCGACGCGCTCAACGCCGGGGCGGCGATTATTCGAAGCTTTATTGAGGACTATCACGAGCAACTGGAAGAGCAGCATGTCTTCCCCAAGCTGGAGCAGGCGGGCAAACTCACCGACGTCACGTCGGTATTGCGCACCCAGCATGCGCGAGGTCGCGTGCTGACCGACCGGGTGGTCGCTGCCACCAGCGCCGCGACAGCGCTCGATCGGGCTAAGCGGGAGGCGCTGGTGCACGACATGTCGGCGTTCATCCGAATGTATGAGCCGCATGAAGCGCGCGAAGATACCGTCGTTTTCCCGACGTTGCGTCAGGTAGTGCCCGGAAAGGAGTTTCGCGACATGGCCCACATCTTCGAGGACGAGGAGCACCGGCGATTCGGGCAGGCCGGCTTTGATGGTGTGGTCGATAAAGTCGCCGATATCGAAAAGAGCCTCGGCATCTACGATTTGAGCCAGTTCACCCCGACCTAGTTCGTCAGCGTACGTCCGTCGTGACTCGCGCAACGCGCCGTCCGATGGTGTCGATCCGTTTGCGTGCGAGTGCCTGCAACGGGTGGACGGCAACGATCATCGCCACCCGTCCGCGGGGATCGAAGACCGGCGCCGCGATCGTCGCGACCGGCTGCGATCGACGTGCTGTGTCGTCATCGGCCAAAAAGCCGATCGTGGTGAACTCGGTCAGCAGTTGATCGGTGATCTCGCGAACGTGATCGGGCAATCCGTCGCTGGGCAACGTTCCCATCACCTGGGCCGCTTGGGTCAATGCCGGCGTCGTGCAGTCCACGTCGAATCCGCGCTGACGGGTGCGAGCCAGCACGTCTTCGAGGCGACGGGCGAGCACGGCGTTGGTGGTCGCGCTGCGCTGAATCCAGGCCTGCTGCTCCTCAGGGGTGTCCCAGGCGGCGAAGGCGACTCCGAATGGTGGGGCGTAGCGGATCTGCTCGCCGGGTGCGCCGCTGGACCGCTGGCCGGCGTCTTCAAACGCAGTGATCACCAGCGAATCGCCGACTCGCTCGACAACCGATGTGGCATAACCGAATTCCTTGGCCAGGTACAGCGCCGCTGTTCGGGCGCTGTGTGCCAGCGGCCGCGCGGTTTCGACTCGGGTCGCCACCACTGCCAGCGCCGGCCCCAACGAAAACGTCTTGTCGACCGGATCGCGACTGACCCAGCCGCGATCGCACAGCGTGGTCAGAATGGCGTGCGCGGTCGCCTGGGTCAGCCCGAGTGCGCGCACGACATCGGAAAAGCGGAGTCGGTCCATGCCGGTGCCGGCGAGTAGCTCGACGACGTCGAGCACGCGCGTGGTCGGGGGCGACGGTGGAATGGCTTGACTTCCTTTCACGGCGCTTCCTAGTCTGAGCCTCAGATTGTCGAGATGCTATCTCGAATAGTCGAGAACAGCCAAGCGCAAAGGAGTGTGCGGATGCGTGCGGTGGTGTTGCGTGCGGGCCGACTCGACGTCCGAGAGGTCGCCGACCCGGTGCCCGGCCCGGGCGAGCTGCTGCTGCGGACACTGAGCACCGCGATCTGCGCGTCGGATGTGCATTTCATGGATCACCCGGAGTTGGGGATCAGCGACCCGACGGGGCGCTCGCTCTATGATGCGGACCGCGACATCGTGCTCGGCCACGAGTTCGTCGGCGAGGTCATCGGATATGGACCGGACTGCACCGAACGATTTCCGGTCGGCACACGCGTCACCTCCATTCCCATTCGTGTGGTCAATGGCGGCGCTGATGGCGTGCGGATCATCGGTCAGCACCCGGAGGCTCAAGGCAGCTTTGGTGAATTGGTGGTCGTCGCCGAGACATTGGCCAAACCCGTCGGCGGCCATGTGTCAAGCGATGCCGCGGCCCTGACGGACGCGTTCGCCGTCGGTGAGTTCTATGTGCGCTCGGCGCGGATGGAGCCCGGCGAGATACCGGTCGTCATCGGTGCCGGCGCGATCGGGTTGTCGGCCGTCGCCGCCTTGACCGGCCGCGGTGTCGAGCCGATCATCGTGTCGGACTACAACTCCGAGCGCCGTGAACTTGCGTGCGGCAGCTTCGGCGCGCACATCGCGGTCGACCCAGGCACAGAGTCGCCGTTCGACGTGTGGCGTGTGCTGCGCGTCGAGCGTGGGCTGTGGGGCCCGCTGGTCGTGTTCGAATGCGTAGGTGCCGCAGGGCTGATCCAGAAGATCGTGGAATCGGTTGACATCGGCAGTCGGATCTATTGCGCCGGAGGGTGGTACACCGGTGACTCGCTGAGCATCACCGAAGCGACCCGTCAGGGCGTCACCATCCAGTTCGGTGGCGGCCCGCACCCGCAGGACTGGTACGGCACGCTGGACGCGATCGCGTCCGGTCGACTGGATCCGCTGCCCAGCGTCGGCGCCGTCGTCGGTCTCGATGAGGTCCCTAGCGCACTCGACTCGGCCCGAAAGTCCACCGGCCCGGCACGATTCATCGTCCACCCGAACGGAGCCGTGAAGTGAGTGAGCGAGAAGATCGTCAGGACATCACCGATGTGTTGCTGCGCTATGCGACCGGGATCGACCGCCGCGACTGGTCATTGTTCCGCACGGTGTTCACCGACGATTGCGAACTGGACTACGGCGAGGTCGGTTCCTGGGAAGGCGTCGACGCCATAACGGAGTTCATGCAGCAGGCGCACTCGATGGCCGGCCACACCATGCACCGGCTGACCAACCAGGTGATCATGGTCGACGGTGACAAGGCCCAGTCCCGGACCTATGTCGACGCGCTGATCATGGTGGGCGACACCAACTCCGGTGTGAACGCTGCCGGTTTCTACGACGATGAGCTTGTCCGAGGCAGTGACGGGTGGCGGGTCGCGCGCCGCCGGTTCATCCAGGTGCGGGTGGCCCCGGTAGGAGAACCAGCATGACGTTTGCAGCCAGGTACGGCCCGTGGGCACTGGTGGCCGGTGCGTCCGACGGTGTGGGCGCCGCGTTCGCTGAGGGGCTTGCCGAGCGCGGCGTCAATGTCGTGTTGGTGGCGCGCCGTCAGTCGGTGCTCGACGAGGTGGCGGCCGGGATCGCCGATCGCACCGGCGTCCAAACCCGGACGCTGGCAATCGATCTCGCTGAGCACGACGCGGCGTCGCAGGTGGCGGACGCGACCGCCGATCTCGAAGTTGGCTTTGTGGTGTATTGCGCGGGAGCCGATCCGAACTTCGAGCCGTTCCTGGCCAACTCGATCGAGACCGCAGAAGCGATGGTGCACCGCAATTGCATGGTGCCGATGCAGCTGTGCCACCACTTCGCACCGACCATGGTCGAGCGGCGCAGCGGCGGCATCGTGCTGTTCGGCTCGGGCGCAGGACTCGCCGGCGGACCGAACATGGTGGCCTACGGCGCCACCAAGGCGTTCGACATGGTGTTCGCCGAAGCGCTGTGGAGCGAACTGCACGACAAGGGAGTCGACGTGCTCGGCCTCATCCTCGGCAAGACCAACACACCCGCACTGCGTCGCCTCGAACACAGCCGCGGACACCTGAGCTCCGAAGACACGGCGCCGCCGGACGCCGACGGCGTCGACCAGGTGATCGCGGAGGCATTCGAAAACCTCGGCAACGGGCCGACTTTGATGGTCGGCGACATGATGCGTCTTGCGGCGCCGATGTTGGCATCGCTGACTCGCAACGAGGCCGTCAAGCTCGTCACGCAAGCTCAGGCCGCCGCCATGGGCGGCGATTGAGCCTTCAACGCCTCAGCTGCTCACCTGCTTGATGAACACGCTGACCCGGTTGATCAGTCCGTCGAGATCCTGTTCGAACACAAGGCATTCCGGGTACCCGGTGGGCACACCGTCAATGTCGAAGGTCTCGCTCAGCTCGACGTAACACACTCGATCCGAAGCATGCGAGATCCGCTGCACGTCTAACCGGTAGCCCTCCAGCGAGGCGAACACGCCTCGCAGGAATTTCAGATACGGCTGCTTGCCCTCGACGATGTCGCAGTACGGGCCCTCTCGGATCAGATCCTTGTCCGCGATCGTGGCCGCCAGACCGTCCCAGTCGTGCACCGCCAGACACGCCAGATAGCTCTCCACCACGCCGGCGGCATCAGTTTGACCCATGGCATCTTCATACGCTCGGCGGGCCGGGCCATCAACGCCAGACATCCCAGGCCCCGAAGGACCTGGGATGTTTGGTTTTTGCCGGTTCGGACCTTACAGCCCGAGGAACGCCAGCGGGTCGATCGCCGAGGCCGCAGTCGTTGCTGCGTCGAAGGCAGCACCCGGGTCCAAAGCGGCAACGGCATCGATGCCGGCGACCAGCGAGCTCAGGTCAAAGTCGCCCCACGGCGTGACCAACGTGTCGGTGACAGCGTCGGTAGCGCCGGCCACTCCAGGAATCGCGGTGTAAATGTTCTCGATTCCGTCGCCGATGTCGAACACGTCGTACACCGATCCAACAGTCGGGAGATCAGTGGCATCCGCGCCGCTAACCGCCGTGACACTTGCGACGGTGAATTCCGTGTTGGTTAGGCCCAGGAGGTTGGTGACATCCTCGTTTCCGACGATGCTTCCGACCTCAGTGGCGCTCGCCCCGGTGCCGTCGTAGATGTTGAAGTCCTGCGGTGCCAGCGGAAGCACGAAGTCCTGGCCGCCGAGAACAAGGGTCGGCGTGCCGCCGCCGAGATCCAGCAGCGGCGGTACCCCGACCAGTTGTTCGACAGGGGTGAAGCCTTCGGTCCCGGAGGCCAGGATGGGATCGAACGTCGTACCGCCGATGGTGAATGCGTCGGGAGCGTCAGTGATGCCGGCGGTTTCCAGCCCGGTGAAGGCGTCGCCCGGTTGCAGTGCCGCCGCTGCGTCGATGTTGCCGAACAGCGAGTCCAGGTTGACGTTGCCGAACGGCGTCACCAGGGTGTCTGTGACGGTGTCGTTTGCGCCGTCGAGGCCCGGGATCGCGGTGTAGACGTTCTCGTAGCCGTTGCCCAGGTTGAACGCGTCGTAGACCGATCCCACGGTCGGCAGCTCCGCGGCGGTTCCATCGCCGGTCGGTGTCACACCGGTGACGACGAGCTGGGTGTTGGTGAGGCCCAACAGGTTGGTCACGTCGACGCCGGTGTTGATGGTGCCGATCTCGGTGGCACTTGACCCGCTACCGCTGAGGACCTCGAAGCTCTGCTTGGCGATATCGTCGCCAGCACTGGCGGGATCACCGAGCGACCCGCCGCCGATCTCCAACAACGGTGCAGACGTCGCGAGCGGGGCGACCGTGTCGAAGCCCTCGCCCCCAGCTGCCAGTGTCGGGTCGAGTGTGAAGCCACCGATGCTGAAAGCTTCTGGGGCGCCGCTGATTCCGCTTACGTCGAGACCGGTGAAGGCATCCCCGGGTTGCAACGGATCCGCTGCGTTGAACCCACCCAACAGCGAGTCCAGGTTGATGCTGCCGGTCGGCGTGACCAACGTGTCGGTAACGGTGCCGTCGGCACCGGGGGTGGCGATGTAGACGTTCTCATACCCGTTGCCCAGGTTGAACACGTCGTAGACCGATCCCACCGTAGGCAGATCCGTGGCACTCCCACCGGCGACAGGGGCGTCACTGCCGACGGTGAACTCGGCGTTGGTCAAGCCGAACAGGCTCGTCACGGTCTCGTTGCCCTGGATGCTCCCGAGGTCGGCGCCGGTGGTGGGGTTGTAGACCTCGAACTCCTGAGCGGCGAGCGGCAGCCCGAGCGCCGTACCGCCACCGAGCTCCAGCAGCGGCGGAGCACTGCTGAGCTGGGCGACGGGGTCGAAGCCCTCGACGCCGGGCGCGGTGAAGGGATCGAACGTGTAGCTGCCGATGGTGAAGGCGTCCGGACCGGTGGCGCTGACCGCGTCGGCGGTGTCGGCGACAGCCACTGCCACCTGCAGAAACGCGGTAGTGAACAGCCCGCCGGTGGCCGCCAAACCAGCAAGGACCAAACGATGATGCATGTGGTGCTCCTATTAACTCGTGTTTAGTAATGCGGGATGGGCGTGGGTTACTCGTGAGTAACATCGCGGCACGCTACTCAGCAGAAATATAGAATGTCAATACAAAATTTGGAGAAATCTCAGGTTGCCAGCAGACTCCCAGGCGCCTGGCGGCAAGGCGTTAGTCCAGGTAGCGGCGCGATTACTGGTGCAATTAGCCCTCTCAGCTGCGATTTTGTTAGACGCAGGTGCAGTATGTTCCTGAGACAATCCGGTCCGTAGCTCAGAGAAGGCTCAGCCGCTGAGGCCCGGTCTGACGGCCTCTCACGCGGCCGCTTTAGACGAAGTCCGATCCTCCGTCGACGTTCACCGTTGCGCCGGTGACGTAGCCATTGCGCCTAGAGGCCAGGTAAGCGGTGATCGAGGCGATCTCCTCGGGAAGCCCAGCGCGCCCGAGATCGCATGGCTGGTGGAAATTGTTGTCGATCCAAGTCATCACATCGTGCGGGTTGGACGCGTCGAGG
>NZ_DASXEP010000102.1:0-2264 GCF_036490025.1 Mycobacterium sp.
ACCCGGCTGCGTGCCGCGCTGGCGATGGCGGTGGAGGACGGGCGTGACCAGTCCGAGGTCGCTGTCTCCCATCAGGTGTCGTGGCCGACGGTGCAGCGTGCGGTGCTCGCCCACGGCGTGGTCGAGCTGGTCGAGCCAGAGCCGGTGCGGGTGTTGGGCATGGACGAGACCAGATTCGGGCGTCCGCGCTGGCTACCCGACGGTGTCCACGCCGACGGGCGGATCCGAGGGAAACGCACGGATCCGTGGGAGACCGGGTTCGTCGACATCGTCGGTCATCAGGGCCTGTTAGGGCAGGTCGACGGCCGAACCGCCGCTGCGGTGAAGGGGTGGCTGGCGGCGCGGTCGCAGGCGTTCCGCGACGGCGTCGAGGTGGTGGTGATCGACCCGCACGCTGGCTACGCGGCTGCGGTCCGGGCCGCGCTGCCGGACGCGCAGCTGGCGGTAGACCACTTTCATCTGGTCATGCTGGCCAACAAGGCGGTGACCGCGGTACGCCAGCGGGTGACCCGCGAGCTGCTCGGGCGCCGAGGCGGCAAGCTCGATCCGACCTGGGCAAACCGGCGACTGCTGCAACGCGCCCACGAACGCCTCTCACCGGCGGCACAGGCCCGGATGTGGAACGGATGCATCGACAACGACCCGACCGGGCAGATCCTGACCGCCTGGATCGCCAAGGAAGAACTCCGTTCGCTCTGCGGGATCGCGGCCCACGGCGGTCACCGCGAGGACATCGCACGCCGGCTCTGGGTGTTCTACAGCTGGTGCGCCGACGCCGACATCGGTGAGCTGACCACCCTGGCACAGACCATCGAGACCTGGTGGCCAGCGATCGAGGTGTTCCTGGCGACCGGACTGACCAACGCCCGTACCGAAGGCACGAACAGACTGATCAAGCAGGTGAAACGCGCCGCCTGCGGATTTCGGAACCGAGAAAACTATCGCCGCCGAGTACGGTTGCACTGCACCCGGCGAACCCGCCGACTGTCAGCGAGTAAACCGACGGTGCCCGCTCAAAGTTGAAGAGCCGATTTACTGAAGGAGACGGACGAGGTGGAGATGCCTCCGCCGTTCCGGCACCTGACGCCGTTGTGGCCAGACGACGTTGCGCGAGTTGTAGTCGCCGCGGTCCGGCACGACAGGCGACGGGTCGTGATTCCCAGGGCGGCAGGCATGTTGCTGCTCGGCGAGGCGTTCTCACCTCGGATCGGCGACCTGATCGCCACCGCGCTCACACGGCGGCCCATCGCCAGACTGCTGGGGATGAGCCGGGGGAGGACCTACCACGAAACGATCTCGAGTCGCGCCGCCGGATGAGGCAGGCCCGGCGAAGGGCGTGGACGCGAGCAGCATGCACGACGGCCACCGCGATCTGAGCCGAGCCCGACCACCCTCGACGACGCGTCGCCGCTGGTCAATGAATCGCCGACCAGCGGCGCGAGCTCAGCCGCTCGACTCGGACAACAGCTTCTGCACCAACGTCGCACGGATCCGAAACGACCGGCCGACCTTGAACGCGGGCAACTCGCCGCTGTTGACCATGCGGTAGACGGTCATCTTCGATACCCGGAACATCGCGGCGACCTCAGCCACGGTGAGCAGCTCGGATGAACGGTCCGCTTCGTCCTGGCTCGGCGGCGCGACCACGGCCTCGGGTGCGACGTGTGCATTGCGGTCTTGTCCCATGACGTTGGTATCGATACTCCTGATGCCAATGTTACTAATGAGTAAGAGTGTGATGCTTGGAACACTGTTACGGCTACTCGTCTCATGATCAGGTGGACGTGGCTACTGCCGCAGCTACCGTTCCGGTGATCAGGTGGAGCTGGCTGCTGCCGCGACACCTCCAAACAGCGCTAATGTCCACCTGATCACCGAGTGCGCGCGCCGCCCGGCAGCCCCCAGCCCGCAGCCGCTAATGACGCAACGCGGCGATCGGGGACAAGCCGGAGGCCCGATAAGCCGAGTACACCCTGGCCACCAGGCCGGTTACCAGACTGACACCGAATGCCGCCGCGGCGGCCGCAACGGACAGCTCGGACGAACCCAGTTGCGGGATGTGTCGGGGCAGCAGGCGCGCAGGGTGATGGCGTCACCGACCATCATGCCCAGCACGTCGCCCACGTCGGCGATCATGATCGATTCGGTGAGAACTTGTTTGATGATCGCGGCCCGCTGGGTGCCGATCGCTCTTCGGATACCGATGTCATGAGTCCGCTCGGTCACCGTGCCCAGCATGATGTTCGCCACCCCAGGGCGCCGAG
>NZ_DASXEP010000109.1:0-12669 GCF_036490025.1 Mycobacterium sp.
GGTCATGACCGGACACCGAGCGTGCCCGGCCACGAGCTGTCGGGCGTCGTGGTTGAGTTGGGCTACGGCACCACCCTTTTGACTGTCGGTCAACGGGTGTTTGGGCTCGCCGACTGGGCCCGCAACGGCTCGCTGGCGGAGTACACCGCTGTGGAAGCCCGTAATCTCGCACCGCTGCCGATGGACATCGACCATACTGTCGCCGCGGCGCTGCCGATCTCTGGATTGGCCGCCTTGCAGGGCCTCTTCGACCACGGCCGCCTCGCCGCCGGACAAACTGTTCTGATCCACGGCGCCGCGGGTGGGGTTGGGTCGATCGCGGTGCAGCTCGCACGCGAGGTCGGCGCGCGCGTCATCGGTACCGGCCGGACAGCAGACCGAGACCGGGCGGGCGAGCTCGGCGTCCACACCTTTCTCGACCTGGAGACCGAAAAGCTTGAGGACGCAGGCGAAGTCGACGTCGTGTTTGACGTGATCGGCGGAGAGGTTCTCGCCCGATCGGCCGCTCTGGTGCGGGCTGGCGGAACGCTCGTCACCATCGCCGAGCCGCCGAAGACCCAGCCGGACGACGGACGGGCAGTGTTCTTCCTTGTCGAAGCCGATCGCGCCCAGCTCGCCGGCCTCGCCGCACGAGTTCGGGACGGACGCCTCAAACCGGTGGTGGGTGCCGTGCTGCCACTCGCCGAAGCTGCCGCCGCATTCGCTCCCGGCAAGCGCATCCCAGGCAAGACGATCCTGCGCGTAGCCCAAGACTGAAAAGGGAAGGCAGCTAAAAAATGGTCCTAAAAATACCGCTGGCCGCACTGACAGTTGCGGTGATGCTCGCGCCTGTAGGCCACGCCGGGCCGACGCCAGAGAAATCGGGTCAAAACCCGGTTGTCCGCGAAGTTTTCGATCAACCTACCGATGTTCCGGGCAAATCACTTGAAGCAGTGAGCGTCAGCTATCCGCCGGGAGCCAAAAGCGGAGCTCACCACCACGCGAAATCGGCGTTCATCATGGCCTACGTAATCTCCGGAGCGATCCGCAGCCAAGTCGAAGGTGAGCCTGCACGCGTCTATCACGCCGGTGAGACGTGGAGCGAAGCCCCCGGCGCGCACCACACGGTCAGTGAAAATGCCAGTGCCACCGAACCCGCTGAATTACTCGCAGTCTTCCTGGTCGATACCGGAGACGGCCCGCTCACCACGGACGACGCTGTCGAAAAGTAGCCGCCGCGTTGACTGTTGACGGCATTATCCATTTCCGGGAGTAGCCCATGCACACGCCAAGCGCCATCCGGGTTGTCCGGATCGCACTACGCTCGTCGCTCGCGGCGGCCTTTCTGTCTGCTGTTGCCGACCGATTCGGTTGGTGGGAGCCGTTTGGGCAGGGTAGCTGGGGGAGCATGGGCGCCTTCGCCGACTATGCCCACCAGCTTGTTCCGTTTGCTTCTGGATGGCTATTGACCGTCATTGTTTGGGCTGCCACCGCCACCGAAGCGACCCTGGGAGTCTTGCTCCTGACCGGCTGGCGGCCAAACCTCGTTGGTGCGGCGACTTGCTTGGTGCTCATAGTATTTGGAACCGCGATGGCTGTATCCCTTGGTATGGAATCACCGCTCAGTTACAGTGTTTTCTCCGCGGCAAGCGCAGCCGCGGCCTACGCCATAATCGGCACGACATCGCCGCCACACAATCCTGGCGCCTTGTTCAATCCGGACGCTCGAAACCGTCGCAGGCCGAATGTGACTGCAGGACCGCTTACAAGCCACCTAACGATCCGACGTCGGCCGGCTCGTGGTAACGGATGAGCCCAAAACACAGCTGGGCCTACCGATCATCGAAAGTGAGGGTTGATGAAAGCTAGTACAGACTTCGACGTGATCGTCGTAGGCGGCGGGGTGGGCGGTGTGGCCGCCGTGCGGAAGCTTGCGTCCGTGGGCTTTTCAGTCGCGCTCGTTGAGGATCGTCTGGTCGGTGGCGAGTGTCATTACTGGGGCTGCAACCCGAGTAAGACGCTGCTTCGCCCGATCGAGGTGTTCAATCTCGCGAAGGCGGTTCCCGGTGTCCGAGAAGCTATTTCGGGCGACGGATTGGACGTTGCGGCCGTCTTCGCGAAACGCGACGCGATCATCGAGCACCTCTCGGACCAAGACCGGACAGCATCTCTGCGGCAAGCCGGTGTAGCAGTGTTTCATGGGTTCGGGCGGTTGAGCGGCCAACGCAGAGTGCGGGTGACTTATGCCCCGGGAGATACCACCGAAGCCGTCTTGACTGCACGCCACGCGGTCGTGCTGGCCACCGGCACTCGTCCTAACGTGCCGGAGATACCTGGGTTGACGCAAGCACGCCCGTGGACCAATCGGGACTTAACGACCATGACAAAGGTGCCACCTCGGGCGCTGGTGGTCGGTGGCGGCCCGGTCGGCGTCGAGTTTTCGTCCATCCTTACCGGATTGGGCTCCGCGGTAACACTTCTGGTACGTGAGAACACTCTGCTTACCAACTGCGAACCTGAAGCTCGCGAGCTGGTCGTGCAGTCACTGCGAAGCAAAGGCGTCACGATTCACTTTGAGACAGAGTTGTTGGCAGTATCTCGCCCCGTGGCGGGTGGTCCCGTCACCGCCACTTTCCACCGCCAGACCATCGAGGTAGACGAGGTCGTCCTGGCCGCCGGACGGCGTAGCAACACCGACAACATTGGACTCGAAAACCTTGGCCTGCCGGGCGGCGGGATTGTTTCTGTGAACGACCATCTACAGGCGGTCGGCGTCACAGGCGGTTGGCTCTACGCGCTGGGAGACACCACCGGGCGTGCTCGGTTGTCTCACATTTCCACTTACCACGGCCGTGTCGTAGCCGACATCATCACGGCGAGGGCCGCGGGGCGAGAACTGTCCGAGAACGAGTTGATTGCCCGTGATGCCGGCAATCTGGCGCAGGTTATCCATACTGAGCCTCAAGTGGCCTGGGTGGGGCGTACCGAAAGTCAGGCCCGAGCACAAGGGTTCGCGGTACGGACGCGAACTGCCCAATACCCCGGCGCAGTGTCATTCCTCGCCCTTTACCGGGATGGCTTCCAAGGATGGGCGAAACTGGTCATTAACGACGAGACCAACACACTGCTCGGAGCGACATTTGTCGGCCCGCAGTTCTCTGAACTGGTTCAAGCCGCCACCCTGGCTGTCCTCGCCAAGGTCCCTGTCAGTCTGCTACGCCATGCTGTCGCGCCACATCCGACGGTCAACCAGGTCTGGGATCCGTTACTCGCCCAAGAGTCCGAACTTGCCATGTTACTGAATAACGAGACGCAGAAAGCACAGAAGAGCGCTTAAGCGAATCGCCTTGGGAGGAACCACAATGACTTACGACTGGCCGGTCGACTCACTGTGAGCATGCTTGTGGCGGGGGTCCGCACGCTCGGCGGGAATGTGAAGACGCTCGAAGTGGAAGACCCGCGACCGTTGGCGGCCGACGAGGTTCTCATCGACGTTCGTGGCGCCGGGGTTGGCAACTGGGACAACATCGTTCGTTGCGGCGGTTGGGACGTTGGCGGTAGGCCGCCGCTGGCGCTCGGCGTCGAGGCGGCCGGGGTCATCAAGGCCGTTGGTAGTTGCCCGAGCGGATTCAATGTGGGCGATCAGGTGCTGTGCCACCCTGTGCCGTTGCGTGGCCAAGGTACGTGGGCGCCGCTTCTGGTAGCGCCCGTCGGATCGCTCGCCCACAAACCGCCCGAGATTCCGTGGGAGACCGCAGCGATCTTTCCGGTGCCGGCGTTGACCGCCGAGCAGGTGGTCGGCGAGGCGTTGGCCCTTCGCGGTGGAGAAACGTTGCTCGTTCATGGCGCGGGCGGAATCACCGGAGGGCTCATTGTCCAACTGGCCGCCTTGCGCGGGGTCGACGTGCTCGCCACCGCCAGCCCGCGCAGCGCTGACCGGGTCCGCGGGCACGGCGCCCGCGAGGTCATCGATTACCGGAATGCGCTGTGGCCCCGACAGGCACGGGCGTTGGCGAAAAACTCCATCGACGCCGTGGCCAACGCGGCCCCGGGGGGTGCCGGTGCGGCGATGACCGCGCTCGCCGACGGCGGCCGACTAGCCACCATCACCCCTGACTTGCCCGCATCCACCCGCGGGATCAGCGTGACCGCGGTTTACGTCCGTTCCGATGGGGCTCAACTCGACCGCCTCACCGCACTGCTCGTCTCGCGTCGATTGAGGATGCCGACCCCGCGCTCCTGCGGCCTCGATCGGGCGGCTGCCGCCCTCGCGCGCGTCGTCACTGGCCACGAGGCCAGCGGAGTAGTCATCACCATCAACATCTCACGAAGTTAGCCAAAAAAATCCTCACATCACCAAGGAGTCTCGAGATGACCACCATTACCCGGATCCGCACCGGAGTGGCCGATCACATCGGCAAATACGCCGACGCTGTCGCCGTATCTGGCGGCGGCACGCAGATTTTCGTCTCCGGAACGCCCGGGGTGCGCGAAGACGGCACCATTCCCGAGGACTTCAGCGACGAGGCCCGACAGTGCTGGGCCAACGTCGAAAGCGCGCTCGGCAAGGCCGGTGCCAAGCTCACCGACATTGCCTACATACGCCAATGGGTCACCAGCCGTGACAATGCGTCCGCCTACCTGGCGGTGAGCAAAGAGATCATCCGCCACGAACCCGCCGCCATGTTCAGCATCATCGACGAGCTGGTGTGGCCCAACATCCGCGTGGAAGTCGAAGTCATCGCCATCTTGCCGGCATGAGCGATTACCCCGTCGTCGACTTGTTCACCGACGCACTGCTGACCACGACCCGCTCGGTGCGCAAACGTCTCGATTTGACCAAACCTGTTTCGATCGGCCTGATCCGGGAATGCCTGGAGATCGCGGCGCAGGCGCCGACGTCGGCCAACGTGCAGAACTGGAGCTTCATCGTGGTCACCGATGTCGAACAGCGTCGCGCGATCGCCGATGTGTACCGCCGCACCTGGGACTTGATCGTCGCGTCCCCGTTCGCGGTCGCCGACCGGTTCAAGGAAGACCCCGCGCGCAATCGCGAGCAGCGCAAGGTATCTGACAGTGCGGCGTATCTTGCCGAGCACATCGGCGAGGTCCCCGTCTTGATGATCCCGTGCGTCGAGGTCATCGATGGTGACGGCACCCTGACGGGCGAGAACTCCAATCAGTATTGGAGTTCGATCATGCCCGCCACCTGGAGCTACATGCTCGCCGCGCGCTCTCGGGGCTTGGGAACCACGTGGACCGGGGTGACCATTATGGCCGACGACGAGATGCGGGCCATCCTCGGTTTACCCGACAACGTCTATCACGCCACGACCGTCCCCACGGCCTACTACACCGGCACGACCTTCCGCCGTGCCAAACGGATTCCGCTCGACGACGTGGTGCATTTCGACCGGTGGTGAGTCGCAACGGGTCTGGCGCTCAGTCATCGTCACGCGCCGAACGGACCCCGCAATGACGTTGCGCGATATGCCACCGACCAGCCGCGCGATGGTGGTCGCGGTGACGGTGTCGATGGTCGCGTTCCTCGACTCCTCCGTGATCAACCTCGCTTAGCCGGCCACTGAGCACGACCTCGGCGGCGGATTGGCGCTGCAGCAATGGGTCATCGACGGCTACTTGCTGGCGATGGCGGCCGCGATTCTGCCCGGCGGGTCCATCTCGGATCTGTTCGGGCGCGTCCCTGTTATGCGGTTCGGACTGTTGGCTTTCGGAGCGGGCTCGGTTCTGGCGGCGGTTGCCACCTCACCGGCGATGCTGATCACCGCGCGCCTCATTCAGGGCCTGGGTGCGGCGTTCCTCGTGCCGGGCTCGCTGGCGCTGATCAATACCGTGTTCGATAAAGCACACCAGTCCGCGGCGATCGGCATCTGGACTGGGTGGACGGGAACCGCCTTCGCGTTGGGCCCGCTGCTGGGCGGAATCTGCGTCGATTTCCTCGGCTGGCGTTGGATTTTCGTGTGGGATGACCGTGCTGGCCATTGGGCTGGTCGCGACTATCACTCCGCTGACGTCGGTGACGCTGGCCTCGGTGCCGATCGAATACAGCGGCCTGGCGTCGACGATCAACAACGCCGTCTCGCGGCTCGCCGCGCTGATGTCGATCGGTTCCATCGGCCTGATCAGCGTTGGCGCACCCAGCGCCAACGGAGTCGCCCACGTGTTAGAGGTGAGCGCGGCACTATTCGCCGTGGGCGCGTTGTGTGCCGCGCTGTTGATAACCAATCCCCCTGCCGGGTGCCAACCTGTGCCCTGCGACATCGCGGCGTTATGCCGCGACCGGCCCGGTGTGCAACCCGCCCTGGCCAGCAGCCCCTCGGCCGCGACCGAAACATCCTCTCCGCACTAATCGTTCACCCGGGTGAATAGGTGGTCGGGATGATGACAGCTCACCCCGCCTGGCCGCAGTCTCAGTACGACCAAAACCGCGCGGGATCGGTGATCGTCGGACGCGCTCGAAAGCGCGGTCCACGGCACCGTCGCTGAGTCGACACCAGAAGGGACATGGAAATGAACGAGACCAAGCAGTCCATCGAAGATCTGGCGATCCTCGAGCAGCTCAACAACGATTACGTCCACTCCGACCAGTTCAATGATGCCGAGCGCTTCGACGAGTTTCTCGCTGAAGACTTCATCGTGCAGACTCCGGGCGTCACCCGGAACCGGGAAGAGTTCCTCGCCTACATCGCAAAGCCGCGTCCCTTCAAGGATCTCGCCGTCCACGACGTCAACATCCGCATCCTCAGTGACGTTGCTCTGATCCACGCCCGCGCCACGTACACAATGCTCGCCGGTGGAGTGGGCCAAGAAGCTCTGTACACGGACACATATCAGAAGCGTGAGGGCAGCTGGGTCTGTGTCGCAGCCTGTGCGATCGCTCCGGGCGCTTAACCAGCTCACCCTCAATTCCACGCCCGAATTCTTCGACAGCGCCCGATGTGTCGTGTCGTCGATACGAAGCATGGCGGTTCAGTCGGAGCCGTCAGGAGAACCAGGAAGGGACCCGCGAATATGCATTTCGAGGCCAAGAAGGTCATCGTTGTCGGCGGCACTGCCGGCATGGGTCGGCAGGTCGCGATCGACATCGTCGATCACGGCGGGAGCGCGGTGATCGTCGGACGCTCGAAAGCGCGTGTCGAAGACACCGTCGCTGAGCTGACCACCCGGCGTGGCGGGATCTGGGGCATCGCCGCCGAGTTGACGGATCGCGCTGCGGTCGCGGATGTTCAGCGCGCGCTTTCCGAGCATCACAGCGACGCGACACTGCTCGTCAATGCGGCCGGATTCTTCATCCCGAAGGCATTTCTCGAGTATGACGCTGAGTTCTATGACTCCTACATGGAGTTGAACTACGCGCTGTTCTTCCTGACGCAGACCGTCGTTGGGGGCATGATCGCCAAGGGCGAGGGCGGCTCCATCGTCAACATCGGCAGCATGTGGGCACACCAGGCTATCGGTCGGACCCCATCGGCTGGGCACTCGATGCAAAAAGCCGGGCTGCATGCGCTCACCCATAACCTGGCGATCGAGCTTGCCGCGCACAAGATCCGCGTCAACGCGGTGGCACCGGCCGCCGTCAAGACCCCCGCCCTCGAGCGGTGGGTCCCTAAGGACAAAATCGACGCCACGCTCGATACTTTCGCGCCGCTTCATCCATTGGGACGAGTCGGCACCCCCGCCGACGTCGCCAACGCCGTCACGTATCTGCTCTCCGAGCAGGCCAGTTGGGTCACAGGCGCGATTCTGAACGTCGACGGCGGCATGATGGCCGGCCGCAACTGACCCATGGAGGTCCTGGGCCCTTGACAATGAAAGAAAACTCAAAGGAGAGCTTGCAGTGACAAGCGACATCTTGAGGCCAGGCGGCCCGCCAGCTAAGTCTGTCGGCCGCACCGAAGGCAAGTCCGTGTTCGATGGGACGATCGGTGTCCGCCACATCGTCGATTGGGTTCAGGCACAAGGACGCTTCTCCGTCCTCGAGCACCCGATGTCACCCCGAGCGCTAGCCGCACCGCTTCATCGCCACCACAACGAAGATGAGTACAGCTGGATCATCGAGGGACGCGTAGGCGCTTTGCTTGGCGATGAGGTGCTCTACGGCGGACCTGGCGACTTTATTTTCAAGCCACGAAGCCAATGGCATACATTCTGGAACGCCGGCGACGAGCCCGCCCGCATCCTTGAGATTATTTCCCCCGCAGGATTTGAGCAGTTCTTCGACGAGCTTTCTGACCTCGGCGGTGTGGACAAGATATCGACAGAGGCCCTCGATGCACTGTGTGCGCGGTACGAACTAGAGATGGATGTCGACAGTGTCCCCGAATTATGCAAACGTTTCGACCTGAAATTCCCCGGTGAACCCATTTGACAATGAACTGTAGATTCGAAATCCCTGTAGGCCCAAGCAATGTCGGCGCGAAGCGAGCTAACCACCGTGGATGCGGCTGGATCAGAAGAAGTGACCAGTCAAGCGCAACTCTGAAAGGTTCATCATGAAGATCGTAGTCATTGGCGGTCGTGGGCTGATCGGCTCGAAAGTAGCGTCCAAGCTCAGCGCACAGGGACACGACGTGATCCCCGCCTCACGCCGATCAGGTGTCGATTCACTCACGGGTGCAGGCCTCGCCAAGGCCGTCGCCGGTGCGGATGTCCTAGTCGACGTCGCCGATTCACCATTCTTCGACGATGAACCGGTGATGCATTTCTTCACGACCGCGACCACGAATCTTCTTGCTGCTGAGCAGGAAGCGGGAGTGAGACACCATGTCGCATTGTCCGTAGTGGGCGCGCCGATCATGCCGGATAGCGGCTACAACACCGCGAAAGCAGCTCAGGAAAACCTGATCAAGGATTCGGGCCGACCTTATTCGATCGTGCGGGCAACTCCGTTCTACGAATTCGCGGTTGCGTTGGCCGATTCCGCGACAGATGGAGACGTCGTCAGGTTGCCGCACGCATTGTTCCGTCCTATCGCCGCCGACGATGTCGCCACCGCCGTGGCCCGCGCGGCTGTCGGGCGCCCTATCAACGGAGTAACGGAGATCGCTGGACCCGAAGCAATGGGGATGGACGACTTTGTCCGCAGGGGCCTTGTCGCCACGGGTGATCAACGTCAGGTCGTGACTGATGCCCAGGCACCATACTTCGGTGCGGTGATCGACGATCACACCCTCGCGCCCGACGAGAACGCCACCATCTTCACTACTCGATACTCCGACTGGATCGACGCATACTCCAGCCGCCGCATTTAGGAAATTGAATGGGAACTCAAGTGATCACAATCGCACCGGCCCTGGACTTGCTTGCACAACAGGCGGTTTCGAAGCTTCCATTGTCCGCTTCGAGCGTTAGCTTTCTTCGCTCCTATCCGGCGTGGTCGCTCTACTAGGCGTTCACTGTCGGTCCGGCTGTGCGTTCCGTTTCGCAATCATAAGAGGGAGAACGAATGTTGCAGGATACGACTGACTCCGAATCGAAATCAACAATAAAGGTGCTACAGGAAGTACGGCTACCGTTGATTCATGACGACGCCCATGTGATGACTGTTCTCATCAACCATCCACCGGGCGCCCCTGGTTACCCGCCACATCGCCTTCCTGGCGGTCCGGGATTCGGTTACATGCTTGACGGTGAGATGCTGTTCGAGCTCGAGGGTGAAGCGCCACGTGTCCTCCGCGCTGGAGACGCGTTCTGGGGGCCCGGCGGCGACGTGATTCATTATCAGGACGCCAACAACCGCCCTGACATTCCTTGTAGCTTCGTCCTCACAATGTTGTGCGTGCCCGGGCAGCCGATGCGCGAATGGGTTACCCAAGAGGAGCTTGAGGAGCGAAGGGGACTGCGCACAAGTTGACATGGCTTGGGCCCGGTACGGCCACGTATTGGGTCCGTGCGCTCGATGCTGTTTCGCGCACATCGTCGGCGTCCTCCAGGCGTACGAGTGGCGCGATCTGAATTCGTTCGCGGTGGGGTGCGATGCAGTGTCAAAATGGGCAACTTGTCAGGCTGCTACCAGCGGGCTAACAGATCGCAAGGATACGCTGCCGAAATGCGCAAGATGTGTATCGACCTGGTGGGTCTGGGAAGGGGGAACTGCTAATGGACTGGGCGAAGCTGCCCAGTATCGCGGCAGCGTTGTTGATCGCCGTGCCTGCGACGATTGTTGCCCCCGTCGCGGCCGCCAATGTCGCGGGTTGTTTGCCCCTCAACGGAACACAACTCACCGCCAGCAGCCATGAAGACACCAACTATCTCGGCATCATCTACGACAGCAACGTGACTTACTGGTACCAGGATGGTGCGGTCAACTGGCACAGGACCGTCGATGGCGGCGAGTTCAACCTCACGCACACCAACACCTCCGGCACCGTGCCCGCCGCGCCCGGAGGCACCGCAACCATTCCCGGCACCGACAGCGGCAGGCGAGGCGGCGGCGGCGGAAGCCCTATCATCGTGACCGTTTGCAACCAATAGATGCACCATCAGCTTAAGCAGTCTTGCCCGGCGATCCTCGGCTCGCTGGTGGCTCTACCAGAGCAGTTCAGCGTGCACATCCCGGCCAGCGCCTGGTTCCCGCCCGGGAACCCTACTGCGCCGACGCTTTAGCGCCCTGAATGTGGACCCAACATCTCAGGGCCCATCGCACAGCTACCCGTGCCTTTGTCCCTGCCGACATCGCATCTGAACCGGTAATGCGGACCATCGATGCAGATTACACAGGCGGTTGGTGGTCGCAGACTACCTCGATGGCGGCCCCGCGTATGTTTTCATGCTGACCGGCGACCGACCAGGTGGCCCTCGAGCCGGGGAGCATGTGTGACCGTGGGAAAGACGCGACGCCCCAACATCGTTCACGCCTTGAATGCCGGAGCGACGAAGCGCCTGAGCAGCTGTTGCTCGACCCGTCTGCTGCCGGCGGGCCAGTAGGCCAACGACACCACTACGCGCACAATCCATTGCGCCGCTTGCGGATCGGCGTCGGTGATGCCGGTGAGTTCGGCGGCGAGGTGCGCCAGCATCGGTGATGCGAGCAGCTCGCCGAGTTCGGGCGAGTTGCTCGAGGTGCGGATCAGCCGCCGAATCGGGTCCGACCGCATCTGTTCCAGCGCCACGGTGATGGCAACGACGACGCGCTCAGGGCCACTCAGTCCGTCGACCGCACGTCGAACGGTGTCGGTGATGTCCGCGGAGAGGCGCACCAGCACGGCGTCGCGAATCTGAGCCTTGCCTCCCGCGTAGCGATAGATGGTCGCCCGTGAACAGTGGACCTGTGCGGCCAGGGTGTCGATGTCGAAGGCGTCGAACCCGTGTCGGATGACGAGTTCCGTTGCGGCAGCGTAAATACGATCAGCGGCTGCCGTTCGACGGCCCCCACCTAGGACCCAGTCGTCTCGAACCATCAGGCGTCTCACCTCCGCGTGTCTTCGGCATGACATCTTCTCAGATTTGAGACAAACTCTGCCGCATGTTTCACCATCGGTGCAGGTAAATGCGGGCCATTGAGACGGCAGGGGTATTCGGCGCGAACGACGGATCGCAATATCGGCGACGTCCATTGACCCCGGTCTTGTACGCCCCGCAGCCTGTACCCATGACCCCGGCGGATGGCGGACTCGGCCTGGCACTGTTCGACGATCGGTACGTCCAGGATCCGTATCCGCTTTACCGGCAGATGCATCAAGCGGGACCGGTCCATCGGATCGCGGAATCCGGCTTCTATGCGGTGAGCAGTTGGGCGGCCGTTAATGAGGCGGTAGTACGGTGCGCCGACTTCTCGTCCAACCTGACCGCGACGATGATGCACCAGCCCGGTGGCACAGTAGCCGCCTTCGAAGTCGGGGAACTCGGGGGAGCCATCCAGGCACTGGCCACCGCCGACGAGCCGGCACACTCGCTACATCGAAAATTGTTGCTGCCGCAGCTCGCTGCCAAGCGTATCCGTGCCTTCGAGCCATTCATCTCCACCACCGCGGCTGATATCTGGAACACCAATGCCCAGGGCGGCCACATCGAATGGATGAGTGCGATGGCCAATCGGCTGCCGATGATGATCGTCGGTCGCATCATCGGCGTCCCGGACAGCGACATCGACAGGCTCAGCCGATGGGGATACTCGGCGACCCAGATAGTCGAAGGACTAGTGACTGCGGATCAACTGGAGGCTGCTGGTGTTGCGGTGATGGAACTCGGCGCTTACATCACCGAACAGTTCTTTCAAGCGTCTGCCGACCCCAAAGATAATCTGTTGGGAGACCTGGCCGCGGCATGTGCGACCGGCGCGCTGGACGATGTGGCGGCACTGACCATGATGGTGACGCTGTTCAGCGCGGGCGGCGAGTCCACGGCGTCCCTGATCGGTTCCGCGGCCTGGATTCTCGCGACTCGACCCGATGTCCAACAACAGGTGCGTCACCAACCGGAACTTGTCGGGGGGTTTCTCGAAGAGGTGCTGCGCTACGAGCCACCCTTCCGAGGCCACTACCGCCATGTGCTCAACGACACCGAACTATGCGGCGTACACCTGCCGGCCGGCTCGCGGCTGCTCTTGCTCTGGGGCGCAGCCAACCGCGACCCGCTGCACTTCGACAACCCCGATGAGTTCCGACTCGACCGCCCAACGGGCAAGAGCCACATCTCCTTTGGAAAGGGCATCCACTTCTGTGTCGGAGC
>NZ_DASXEP010000113.1:0-13393 GCF_036490025.1 Mycobacterium sp.
TGACCTGCAGGAAGCGCAGGCCGCCATCGACCGGCTCGCCGCGGTGCCGACCGAGCCGGGATTCATGGTCTACCAGGTGGCGCTGCTGGGCCTGCGGGCGCTGCTGGCCCGGGCCCGCGGCGAGGCGGCCGGCTACCGGGAGTTCGCCGAGCGCTACCGGCAGATGGCGACATCACTTGGCTACGAAGGACACATCGCGACCGCCGCAGCGATGACCTGAGCCGTTTTCGGTCACCCGACGAAATGCCCGCACGTTGCGGACCAGAGGGACACACTGGCCATATGGACCGAGACGGCAGGCGCCCGAGGCGGCTTCGCGTTTCCGCGCTGGCGGCGGTCGCGAACCCGTCGTACTCGCGCATCGACACCTGGAATCTGCTCGACGACGCGTGCCACCAACTGGCCGTCGTCGACCGCGCCGGGATGGACACCGCCCACGAGGCCGCCCGGGTGCGGCGCCTGCTCAACCGGCTCAGCGCCTACGAGCGCTACTGGATCTACCCGGGCCCGGAGAACCTGGCGACCTACTGCGGTTATCTGGACCAGCTCGCCTCGGTCAGCCTCGCCGAACAGGTATCGCTGGCCGTGCGACTGCTTTCCGAATACGGCGACCGCGCGGCCTTGTTCGACACGTCCTCCTCGCTGGCCGATCAGGAGTTGGTGTCGCGGGCCAAAGAGCAGCAGTTCTACACCGTGCTACTCGCTGACGATGCCCCGGTGACCGCGCCCGAAGGCCTCGCGGAAAGTCTCCGCAAAATTCGCGATGTCAGCGACGACGTGCAATTCGAGCTGCTGGTGGTCTCCAGCGTCGAGGACGCCATCACCGCGGTCGCGTTGAACGGCGAGATCCAGGCGGCCATCATCCGGCACGACATTCCGCTGCGCTCCCGCGATCGGGTGCCGCTGATGACCACGCTGCTCGGCCGCAACGACGAGGTGGTGGCCACCGACCGCACCCACGACTGGGTCGAGTGCGGCGAGTGGATCCGCGAGCTGCGACCACACATCGACCTCTACCTGCTCACCGACGAATCAATCGCCGCCGAGGCCGAGGACGAGTCCGACGTCTACGACCGGACCTTTTATCGGCTCAACGATGTCACCGACCTGCACAGCACTGTGCTCGCCGGTATCAGGAACCGTTACGCCACACCATTTTTCGACGCACTGCGGGCCTACGCCGCACGGCCGGCCGGACAATTCCACGCCTTGCCCATCGCGCGCGGCGCCAGCATCTTCAACTCGAAGACGCTGCAGGACATGGGTGAGTTCTACGGCCGCAACATCTTCATGGCCGAGACCTCGACCACCTCGGGTGGGCTGGATTCGCTACTGGACCCGCACGGCAACATCAAAAAGGCGATGGACAAAGCCGCGCACACCTGGAATTCCGACCAGACCTACTTCGTCACCAACGGAACCTCGACCGCGAACAAGATCGTCGTCCAATCGCTGACCCGCCCGGGCGACATCGTGCTGATCGACCGCAACTGCCACAAGTCGCACCACTACGGCCTGGTGCTGGCCGGGGCGTACCCGCTGTACCTGGACGCCTACGAACTACAGCCCTTCGCAATTTACGGCGCGGTGTCATTGCCGACCATCAAAAAAGCACTGCTCGATTTGGAGGCGGCGGGGCAGCTGAGCAAAGTGCGGATGCTGCTGCTGACCAACTGCACGTTCGACGGCGTGGTCTACAACCCGCGACGGGTGATGGAGGAAGTGCTGGCGATCAAACCGGACATCTGCTTCCTGTGGGACGAGGCCTGGTACGCGTTCGCCACCGCGGTGCCCTGGGCGCGGCAGCGCACCGCGATGATCGCCGCCGAGCAACTCGAGTCGATGTTGTCGTCGCCGGCCTACGCCCGGGAGTACCAGCAGTGGCGGGAGTCGATGCACGGTGTCGATCGCGCCCAGTGGGGCGAGCACCGGCTGCTACCCGATCCCAGCCAGGCCCGGGTCCGCGTCTACGCCACGCACTCGACGCACAAGTCGCTGTCGGCGCTGCGGCAGGCGTCGATGATCCATGTCCGCGACCAGGATTTCAAGGCACTGTCCCGCGACGCATTCGGGGAAGCATTCTTGACCCACACCTCGACCTCGCCCAACCAGCAACTGCTCGCTTCACTGGATCTGGCCCGTCGACAGGTCGACATCGAGGGCTTCCAGATGGTGCGCTACGTCTACGACATGGCGCTGGTCTTCCGTCACCGTGTCCGCAAAGACCGGTTGATCAGCAAGTGGTTCCGCATCCTCGACGAATCCGATTTGGTGCCAGACGAATTCCGGCTTTCGGCGGTCAGCTCCTACCGCCAGGTGCGGCAGGGCGCGCTGGAGGAGTGGAACGAGGCGTGGCGGTCGGACCAGTTCGTGCTCGACCCGACGCGGGTCACCCTGTACCTGGGTCAGACCGGCATGAACGGCTATGACTTCCGCGAGAAGATCCTGATGGACCGGTTTGGCATCCAGATCAACAAAACCTCGATCAACAGCGTGCTGTTGATCTTCACGATCGGGGTGACTTGGTCAAGCGTCCATTATCTGCTCGACGTGCTGCGTAGGGTGGCCACCGATTTCGACCGCACCGAGAGCTCGGCGAGCAGGGACGACCGTGCCCTGCACCAGCGCCGCGTCGAGGAGATCACCGAGGATCTGCCGGCGCTGCCGGACTTCAGTGAATTCGACGGAGCGTTCCGCCCAGACGATGCCAGCTCATTCGGCGATATGCGTTCGGCGTTCTACGCCGGGTACGAGGACACCGACCGCGAACACGTCATGATCGGGGAGGCCGGCCGGCGGCTCGCCGACGGAAAGTCGTTGGTGTCCACCGGGTTCGTAGTGCCCTATCCGCCGGGCTTTCCGGTGCTGGTGCCCGGTCAGGTTGTCTCCAAGCAGATCCTGTACTTCCTTGCTCAACTCGACATCAAGGAGATTCACGGATACAACCCTGATCTGGGGTTGTCGGTGTTCACCGAGGACGCACTGAAGCGGATCAACGCCGCGCGTTGTTCCGATATCGTAATCGGGTAATTTTCGCTCACCGCGATCAGAATTCTTGCCGGTGAACACCAGGTGGCGCAATGGCGGGCGACGGTGCGGTATCGGCTGGTGACAGCGGAATCCGGGGCGGCGCAATGCGCTCGCCCGCTGTCTCACCCAATACTCGGCAGGCGGGGCTCCCGCGGCCAACGCCGATAGCTTGACGGCGTGGGTGCAGCCGTGCCATTGCCGATTCGTCAACCCCGCGCCGATCGCGCGCGACAGGTCGCCGACGTGCTGCGCCACCAGATCCACTCCGGCGCCTTCGATGACGGCTTGCCCGGTGAGACGGAATTGGCCGCCGAATTTTCGGTGTCGCGCAACACCATTCGCGCTGCGCTGACGGCGCTGAAGATCGAAGGGCTGATCGAGCGCGGTCCCAAGGTCGGCACCCACGTCGCGCAGCGTAAGTACGACCACGGCCTCGACACACTGCTGGGCTTGAAGGAGACGTTCAAAAGCCACGGCGAGGTCCGCAACGAGGTGCGCGCCGCGATGGCTGTGGCTGCGCCGCCGACGGTGGCGCAGCGGCTCAGACTCGAGTCCGGCCAGCAGGTCGTGTTCATCGAGCGGCTACGGCATCTCGGCGGGTTGCCGCTGAGCCTGGACCTGACCTATCTGGTGCCTGACATCGGCGCGCAGGTGTTGACGCACGCCCTGGAAACCAACGACATCTTCGCGCTCATCGAACAGCTCAGCGGCCGCCCGCTCGGCGCGGCCTCGCTGGCGCTGGAGGCGATTCCCGCCGACGCCCACTCCGCCGCGACGCTGCAGGTGCCCGACGGCGCTCCGCTGCTGATGCTGGAACGGCTCACCAGCCTGGACGACGGCAAACCCGTCGACCTGGAGTACATCCGGATGCGTGGAGATCGAATCACTATGCGCGGCAGCCTGATAAGGAGCACATGATGACACTGGTCAACAACCGCGCCGACGTGCCGGTCACCATCGACGAATCGCTGTGTATCGACGGGTGCACGCTGTGCGTCGACATCTGCCCGCTGGATTCGCTGGCGATCAACCCCGACACCGGCAAGGCCTTCATGCACGTCGACGAATGCTGGTACTGCGGCCCATGCGCGGCGCGCTGCCCGACCGGCGCAGTCACCGTCAACATGCCTTACCTCATCCGTTGAAGCGGGACATCGCATGAAGAGATCCGTCGTCAGGCTGGCGTCGGCCGCTGTGGCATTGACCGTGGTGGCCGCCGGCTGCGCGCTGGACTCCGCGAACGCGGTCAACGTCGTGGTGGGCTACCAGTCCAAAACGATCAACACCGTGACCGCGGGCACGCTGCTGCGGGCGCAGGGGTATCTCGAGCACCGGCTGGCGGATGTCACCAAGCGCACCGGCACGAAGTACCACGTGGTGTGGGAGGACTACGACACCGGCGCGCCGATCACCGCGCAGATGGTCGCCGAAAAAATCGACATCGGGTCGATGGGCGACTACCCGATGCTGATCAACGGATCCAAGACCCAGGCCAATCCGCGCGCCGCCACCGAGATCGTCTCGGTCACCGGCTACAACGCCAAGGGTGCGCTGAACATGGTTGTGGTCGAACCGAGTTCGACATCGACCATGTTGCCGGATCTCGCCGGCAAGAAGATCTCGGCCAGCGTGGGCTCGGCCGGCCACGGCACGCTGGTGCGGGCGTTGACCAACGCCGGAATCAATCCCCGCACCGGGGTGGAGGTGCTCAACCAGCAGCCGCAGGTCGGAGCGTCTGCCTTGGAATCCGGACAAGCGCAGGCACTTTCACAATTCGTCGCCTGGCCGGGCTTGTTGGTCCACCAGGGCAAGGCCAAGCTGCTCTACGACGGTGCAGAACTGAACTACCCGACGCTGCACGGCGTGGTGGTCCGGCGCGCGTATGCGGCCGCCCACCCGGAGGTGCTCGACGCCTTTCTACAAGCGCAGCTCGACGCTACGGATTTCATCAACTCCACGCCGCTGGAGGCGGCGCGAATCGTGGCTCAGGCCAGCTCGCTGCCCCAAGAAGTCGTCTACCTCTACAACGGTCCGGGCGGGATGTCGTTCGACACCACGCTGAAGCCGTCGCTGGTTGATGCGTTGAAAAACGATGTGCCGTACCTGAAGTCGATCGGCGACTTCGCCGACCTCGATGTGCCGGATTTCGTCCGGGATGGCCCGTTGCGGGCGGCGTTTTCGGCCCGCAAGCTCGACTACGACGCGGTGTTGCGTGCCGAACCGGCGGCGCGCGGCAGCGAACTCTGGCTGGAGGGATCGGACACCACCGAGCCGATCGCCACCCCGGCCGGCCTGCTCAAGGCCATCCGCGAAGCGACTGTCCGTGGGGCCCGTGTCCGGGCAGCGTACGTTCCCGACACCGAGCTTGGTACCCGGTGGTTCGCCGACAAGTCGGTGTGGGTGCATGACGGTGCGAACTACCTGCCGTTCGACACCTTTGCCGGCGCGCGACGTTACATCGCCGCGCATCCCGGCAGCGCGCCCATCGACTACCAACAAGCACTGGCAGGTGCGGCATGACCGCGGTCGACGTGAGTATCGGGGGTGCGGCAGTTGCCGTGCCGGAACCCGGCGTCGTCAAACCGCTCCGGATCGCATCGGTGTGGCGATCACGGGCGCTGCAACTCGCCTCGATTGCGGCCGCGGTCGGCGCGTGGCAGCTGCTCACCGCGGGCCACGTGCGGTTCTGGCTGCGGTTCGACACATTGCCGACCGTCACCGAAATCGTCGGCGCGCTGACCCGCGCAATCGGTACCGGAGAGTACTGGCTCGATCTGGGGCAGTCCCTGATTCGCATCCTCACCGGGTTCGGGCTGGCGGCGGTCATCGGCGTGGCGAGCGGTATCCTGCTCGGCCGGTCACGGCTAGCCGGAAACCTGCTGGGCCCGCTGACCGAGCTCGCCCGGCCCATCCCCGCGATAGCGATTGTGCCGGTGGCGATCTTGCTGTTTCCCACCGACGAGACCGGGATCGTCTTCATCACCTTTCTTGCGGCGTTCTTCCCGATCATGGTCAGCACCCGGCACGCGGTGCGGGCACTGCCGACGCTGTGGGAAGACTCGGTGCGCACGCTGGGCGGTGGACGCCGGGACGTGCTGACTCAGGTCGTGCTGCCGGGCATCTTGCCGGGCGTTTTCGGCGGGCTGTCGGTCGGCATGGGGGTGGCCTGGATCTGCGTGATCTCGGCCGAGATGATCTCGGGCCGACTCGGTGTGGGATACCGCACCTGGCAGGCCTACACGGTGCTGGCTTATCCGCAGGTGTTCGTCGGCATCATCACCATCGGCGTGCTCGGGTTCGCGACGTCGGCGGCGGTCGAGCTGGCCGGCCGCCGGGCGACGCGGTGGCTGCCGCGCGGAGAGGAGAACGCGCGATGACAGGTATGAGCCTTGAGCTGGATCGAGTGCGGTTGTGCTACAACGACGTTGCGGTCATCGACGACCTGAGCATTGCGGTTCGGCCGGCGGAGATTCTGGCGCTGACTGGACCCTCGGGCTGCGGCAAGACCACGGTGCTGCGCGCATTGGCCGGGCTGCTGACACCCGATGCCGGCCGGGTGCTGGCCGACGGCGCCGAGGTCGCCGGCACGTCGGGCGATCGCGGGGTGGTGTTTCAGGACAATGCGCTGCTGCCGTGGCGCAGCGTGCGTTCCAACATCGAGTTGGCGCTGCGGTTGCGCGGTGAGCGGCGGGCTGCCCGGGCCGCGCAGGCCGACCGGTGGATCGGCGAGCTCGGGCTGACCGGTTTCGGCGATTACCTGCCCAAGAACCTGTCCGGCGGCATGCGCCAGCGTGTTCAGCTGGCCCGCGGGCTGGCCGGGGCGCCCCGCGCGGTGATGATGGACGAGCCGTTCGGAGCGCTGGACACCCAAACCCGTGCGGCCATGCAGCGGCTGCTGATCGACTCCTGGCGGGCACATCCGACCACGATCGTGTTCGTCACCCACGACGTCGACGAGGCGCTGACGCTGGGGGATCGGGTGGCGGTCCTGGGCCGGGCCGGACAACCGCTGCGCGCGCTCGTCGACGTGCCGCAACCCCGCAGCGATCGGGTGCATCCCGACGTGCGCACGGAAATCATTGCCGCACTACATGATCTGGTGACAGCCTGATGCACATTCCCGATCCCACTCAACCTACTCGACTGGACTGCGACGTACTGGTCATCGGCGGCGGCACCGCGGGCACCATGGCCGCTCTGACCGCGGCCGAGCGCGGCGCGCAGGTGCTGTTGCTGGAAAAGGCGCATGTCCGGCATTCCGGCGCACTGGCGATGGGAATGGACGGCGTCAACAACGCCGTCATCCCGGGCAAGGCCGAACCCGAGGACTACGTCGCCGAGATCACCCGCGCCAACGACGGGATCGTCAACCAGCGCACCGTGTACCAGACTGCGACGCGCGGCTTTGCGATGGTGCAACGGTTGGAGCGCTACGGCGTCAAGTTCGAAAAAGACGAGCACGGTGAATACGCGGTGCGGCGGGTGCACCGCTCCGGTTCCTATGTGCTGCCGATGCCCGAAGGCAAGGACGTCAAGAAGGCGCTGTATCGGGTGTTGCGGCAAAAGTCGATGCGGGAGAAGATCCGGATCGAAAACCGGCTGATGCCGGTGCGAGTGCTCACCGACGGCGGGCGGGCCGTCGGCGCGGCCGCATTGCACACCCGCACAGGCGAATTCGTTTCCGTCGGGGCCAAGGCGGTGATCCTGGCGACCGGCGCGTGCGGGCGACTGGGCCTGCCCGCCTCGGGATACCTGTACGGCACGTACGAGAACCCGACCAATGCCGGCGACGGGTATTCGATGGCCTACCACGCCGGCGCCGAGCTCTCCGGCATCGAATGCTTCCAAGTCAACCCGCTGATCAAGGACTACAACGGCCCGGCTTGTGCCTATGTGGCCAACCCGTTCGGTGGCTATCAGGTCAACGCGTTAGGGGAGCGGTTCGTCGACTCGGACTACTGGTCGGGGCAGATGATGGCCGAAGTGCGCAGCGAGGTCGAGTCCGCACGCGGTCCGATCTACCTCAAGGTGTTTCATCTGCCGGACGAGACGCTGACCGCGCTGGAGAACATCCTGCACACCACCGAGCGGCCCACCCGCGGCACCTTTCACGCCAACCGCGGCCACGATTACCGCACCCACGACGTCGAGATGCACATCTCCGAAATCGGTTTGTGCTCCGGCCATTCCGCATCCGGCGTCTGGGTCGACGAGAATGCCCGTACCACCGTCGCCGGCCTGTATGCCGCGGGTGACCTGGCCTGCGTACCGCATAACTACATGATCGGCGCGTTCGTCTTCGGTGACCTGGCCGGCGCGGACGCGGCCGCTACGTTGCCTGATGTTCCAGCGCCACAACAGCTTCCACAGGATCAGCTGCGTGCCGCACATGAGCTCATCTACCGCCCGCTGCGTCACCCGGACGGGCCGCCGCAGCCGCAGGTCGAGTACAAGCTGCGGCGATTCGTCAACGACTATGTGGCACCGCCCAAGACGGCGGCCAAGCTGTCCATCGCGGTGCGCACCTTCGATCGGATGCGCGACGAGATCGCCGAGATGGGCGCTCGGACGCCGCACGAGCTGATGCGCAGCATCGAGGTGTCCTTCATCCGGGACTGCGCCGAATTCGCCGCTCGCTCATCGCTGACCCGCACCGAGTCGCGCTGGGGTCTCTACCACGAACGCGCCGACCTGCCGGCCCGCGACGACCAGCAGTGGGGCTACCACCTGAACCTGCGTAAGGCGCCCGACCGGTCGATGGAATTCCTCAAGCGGCCTGTTGCGCCGTACTTCGTGCCGGTGCCCGGATTGGACATGTTGCCGCCCGCCGACCAAAAAGTGTGGCCGGTCGCCGAACCGCCGTTGCTGGGTGGCCGGGCACCGGCCGACACCCGATCCCGGGTCGGCGTCGCAGTGTCAGCCGAACCGCCGTCGCCGCGTATCGTCGCGGTGCTGGCACTCGAGGAACCCACGGTGGCCGCGCTGGCCGATTTCCTCGGCGATGCCGACGCCGGCGTGCGCCGCACGGCGGTGGCCACCTTGACCGAGCACACCCCGGATGGCTACGCCACCGAACTGTTGACGGCGCTCGACGATGACGACGCGACCGTACGGCGGGCCGCTGCTGAGGGGGTGCGTGAACTCGTCGAGGTGCTACCAGATCCCGAGGCCGCTCGAGAATTTCTGGCATCGCCCGATGCCGTGGTCCGGTCGGTCAGCGTCTACCTGCTGGCGGCGCGTCGCGCCGGTGACGCCGACGTGTTCCGGCATGCGCGCGGCGATGCCGACCATCGGGTGCGGATCGAGGCAGTGCGTGCGCTGGTGTCGATCGACGACGCCGCGGGGGTGGCTGTGGCCACCGGCGACGCCAACCGCGAGGTCCGGATCGTCGCAGCCAACGGCCTGGCGACGCTGCGGGCCGGCCACGACGCGGTCCGCGACCTTGTTGTCGACACCGATCCGTTGGTACGCGCAGCCGCGCTCGCGGCCTTAGGCCAATTAGGTTGCAGCGAAGAAAATTTGGGTGTCGTCGAGCAGGCGCTGCGGACCCCGGCGTGGCAGGTGCGGGAAGGCGCGGCGCGCGCATTGTCGGGTGCGGCGGCCGCGCAGGCGGTTCCGATGCTGTCGCAGACACTCGTCGACGAGCACCTCGACGTGCGCAAAGCCGCGGTGCTCAGCCTCACCCGTTGGGCGGACTCCGACCTTGCGGCACGCGATGCGCTGAGCGTGGCACTCAAAGACGACGACGCCGACGTGCGGGCGTATGCCCGCCGTGCGTTGGGTGCTGAATCCGGGTAGTCGCCGCTAGATCTGATGGCCCGGCTCCTCCTCATCGCTTCGCTCTGCATCGTCGCCGGGCTAGGCTTACCGCCCATGGTGGCTTCGCCTGGCGCGACCGGTTCGCGGCTGTCGGTGAATGACTGGGTGCAAGAGGGTTTCCGGGTACTGGCCGAGGACGGGGTGAAGGCCCTGACCCTGGGCCATCTGTGCAGTCGTCTTGGCGTCACCAAGGGCAGCTTCTACTGGCATTTCCATGACATGACGGCATATCGCACGGCGCTGATCGACACCTGGGCTGTCGTCCGGGACGAAGACCGGTCCTTCGACGCCCTGGTGAATCAGCCGCCCCGCGAGCGGCTGTCCCGGATGATGACCGCGCTGGTCGGTCCACGGCAATGGATGCTGGAGCGCGCCATGCGGGAGTGGGCACGATCGGAGACGACGGTGGCCGCCGCGGTGCGGGCATCCGACCAGAAGGTGATCGCCGCGGTCCGGCGGGCCTTCCTCGACGCCGGGTTTGACCGCGAGCAGGCTGAGATGCGCGCGACCGCGACGTTCGCTGCCGGCATCGGCTTCTTGCATCTGTCCGGCTCGCGACCAAGCCCGTCGGCCGCGGGACGCCGGGAGCAATTTCTGGAAGTCATGCTGCGGCACTAATTTTCGAGCTTTACCATACCAAAAGGTATGGTAAGGTCCCGAGAATGACGGCATTGCAGACGTCGCATCCCGAGGTCAGCGCCGATTTCGTGGCACGCCTGGCCGATCGCGCGGGGGAGGCAGAGAAGTCACGTCGGCTGCCGCAGGCCACCATTGATGATTATCGGAACTCCGGGCTGGCCCGGCTGCTGCTGCCGAAGCGGTACGGCGGCGCGCAGGCAGAATTTCCCGAGATTCTCGAGGTGGTGCGCCGGATGGCGCACGGATGCACATCGAGCGCGTGGACGCTCGGCTTCTACACCCTGCACAACTGGATGCTGGCGCTGTTCGGTGAGCAGGCCCAGGACGAGGTGTTCACCGACGGGCCGGTGCTGTGCCCCGCTCCGCTTGCACCGACCGGGCGCGCCGCCCCAGTGGACGGCGGCGTGCGGTTGACCGGGCGATGGTCATGGGCGACCGGAGTGATGGACGCCGAGTGGGTGATGGTCGGCGCCATCTGCGGACCGGACGACGCGCCGTACCCGGTGCTGGTGTTGTTGCCGGCCAAGGATATTCACGTTGAAGACGTCTGGCACACCGCTGGAATGTGCGCCACCGGATCCAACGACGTCGTCGTCGACGACGCGTGGGTGCCCGAGCATCGCCTGGTGGCGGTGACTGACATCTACGCCGGCACCGCTCCCGGCGCGGCATTGCACGACGCCGCGTTGTACCGGTGGCCGATGGTGCCCGCGCTGGCGCTGACGGCCGCGATGCCCGCGCTGGGCTCGGCAGAACTGGTCGCAGATCTGTTCGCCCGCCGACTCAGCGAACGGTTGCTTGCGTATTCCGGTGCGGCACAGAAGGATCAGCCCACCGCGCACATGCGCCTCGGCGACGCCCGGGTGCGATTGCGGGCCATGCGCAGTCTGACGCAGGCGGCCGCCGAGGATATTCAGGCCAGAGTCGGCAGCGGTCAGCACATTGGCCGCAAAGTGCGATCCGGCGTCCGCGTCGCCGCCGCGCACGTCGTGCACGAATCCCGGGCGGTGATCGCCGATCTGCTCGAGGCATCCGGTGCCAGCTCGCAGTTTCTGGGCCACCCGTTGCAGCGTGCCAAGCGGGATGTCGACGTGATCTCCGGCCACGTGGTGTTCGACTACGACGGCAGCCGCGAGCTCGCCGGCGCGTTGGAGATCGGTACGAAGGTGTCACCGTTCGCGATGGTTTAACGCAGCGCCTTCGCATACAGCAGGCTGTCGCGCGGTTCGGGCCCGAGGTTGGGGTAGACCGCGTGCCGAGTCAGCCGACCCTCCAACAGGAACCCGGCTCGCTCCAACAGTCGCACCGAACGCTCATTGTCGACGTTGCAGGTGGCCCAGACGCGGTACACGTCGGGGTCGGCGTCGAGGGTGGCCAGCAACATGTCAAGCGCTTCGGACATCAATCCTTTGCCCCACCAGCGTCGTCCGATGCAGTAGCCGATTTCGGCGGAGTGCCGCACCGGGCGCCAGCAGCTCATCATTCCGATGATCTCGTCGCTGTGCGCCAGCACGATGGCCCAGGTTCGGTCATGCTCGCCGACGTTGATCCTTTCGGTGATCACTCGCCTGGTCGCCGCGACGTCGGGATGCGGTGTCCACAGCAGATACTTGGTGACCTGGGGGTCGCGGGCGACCCGTTGAAACAGCGCGCCGGCGTCCTCGATCACCGGCAAGCGCAACAGCAGCCGTGGTCCGGCGATGCGTTCGGGCGTATAGTCAGCCATCTAGAGGCCAAGCGCGCGGTAAGTGCGATGCACGAATTTCGGTTGCACCGCTTGCAGTTTCGCGCGTGAGGTGTTGCCCGCGACTGCGGCTGCCGCATCGGCTGACAATGCGGGCATGTTTTGAATCATGTACAGCATGATCAGGTCGGCAGCCGGATCGGCCTGCCACCAGGTCCCATATGCGCCGGGCCAACTGAATGTTCCGACTCCGCCCGGCCCGAACAGCGGTGCCGATTTCGCCGGATCGGTGACCACCGAAAGGTTGAGCCCGAAACCGCGGCCGATCCAGAACGGCGATCCAAGGAAGTGATGTCGCTTCTGCTCATCGGTGAGGCGATCGGTGCGCATCAGTCGCACCGATTCCGGCGAAAGCACGCGCACGCCGTCGAGAGTCCCATTACCCACCAGCATTTCGATGAATCGCAGGTAATCGTCCGCGGTTGACCACAATCCGCCGCCGGCGTTGCAGAACGCCGGCGGCGCGATGTGGGGCTGGCCCATCACGTCGTGCTGCAGCTGATTGTTGTCGTCCAGCCGGTACATGGTCGCAGCACGACGGCGACCCTCCAAGGTTACGTGGAAACCGGTGTCAATCATGTTCAGCGGCTGCAGGATTCGCTCGTCGAGCACCTGATGGAACGACTTTCCTTCGATACGGGAAGCCAGCACGCCGACCACATCGGTGGAATGACCGTAGGTCAGCCGTTCGCCCGGCTGGTGCACCAGCGGCAACTCGGCGAGCGCGGCCAGCCACGGGTCGGGGCCGCGCCCGAACGGCAGGCGGACGTAGGCGCGGGAGATGGCCCCGCCGACGGAGAATCCGTAGCCCAGGCCGCTGGTGTGGGTGAGCAGGTCCTCGACCAGGATCGCTCGCCCGGCCGGCTGGGTGCGGTCCAGCGGTCCGCTCGGGTCGTCCAGCACCCGCACGTCGGCGAATTCCGGCAGCCAGCGCACGATCGGGTCGCGCAGCGCCACCTTGCCCTCGTCGACCAGGCTCATCAACGCAGCGACGGTCACGGGTTTGGTCATCGACGCGATGCGAAACAGGGTGTCGCGCTGCATGGGCAGTTCAGCGTCGACATCGCGGTAGCCGATCTCGTTGACCTGCAGCACGTTTCCGTGCTGCCACACCATGGTCACCGCGCCGGCGAGCAGGCCGGCGTCGCAGGCTTCGCGAAT
>NZ_DASXEP010000008.1:0-7967 GCF_036490025.1 Mycobacterium sp.
CTTCGAGCTACGACGCCTGGGCCGAACAAGGCGCCACTGGCTGGAATTACGAGACGACGCTGCCCTATTTGAAGCGCAGCGAGCAGACAGACGGTCGAGACCCGAGCGTTCGAGGAACAGCCGGTCCGATGCGAGTAAACCGTCTCCCGGCGGCCAGTCCTCTTGCGGAAGCGCTATACCGAGGTGTCGTCGAGGCGGGATACCCCGAGATCGAAGATGGCAACGGGCTGCCGGCCGAGGGCGTGTCATGGCTGGAACAGAATGTGGTCGAGAACAAACGGCAGAGTGCAGCCGACGCGTATCTGCGACCTGTGCTCACCCGGCCCAATCTCACGGTGGCGACCGATGCATACGTTCGGAAACTGGTGATGGACAGTTCGCGGTGCCGCGGCGCTCAGTACTCGAAAGGTAAGTACACGCACACCGTTTATGCGGAGCGAGAGGTGATCGTGTGTGCGGGCGCGATCGGCTCGCCGAAAATCCTCATGTTGTCCGGGATCGGACCCGCTGCACAGCTGCGCGAACAGAACATCGCGGTGCTCGCCGACCTTCCCGGCGTCGGCGAGAATCTGCACGACCATCCCCTTGCCTGGGTGTCCTACCGGACGAGGCAAAGCGCCGGCTCAACCCCGTCCCGCCAGGCGTATCTGCTGGCCCGCAGTGATCAGCACGCTGAACCCGACATATATATCAGCTTCGCCGAAGCTGCCGTTGAGCCGCGTTGGCAGGGCTCCGGTCCCGGCTTTTCCATACTGTTTGCACTGGCGCGTCCGACGAGCCGAGGGTCGGTACGCCTGCGTAGCTCGGATCCGTTCGACAACGTATTGATCGACCCGGCATACCTCACGGAACAAGACGATGTCGACCGCATGGTCGTCGGACTACAGAGGGCGCGCGACATCGCCCACACCGGCGCGTTGCAACCTTGGCGCGGTGCCGAGCGTCTTCCGGGCGCGAAAGTGGCCAGCAACGTTGATTGCCGCGCGTTCATCCGGCGCACCACGGGCAGCTTTTTTCATCTGGCCGGCACGTGCCGCATCGGCGCCGACGCCTTCGGGGTTGTAGACCCAGAACTGCGTGTACACGGAATCGACCACCTACGTGTGGTCGACGCATCGGTGCTGCCCTCTTTAGTGTCCGCGCCCCCCAACGCGGCCATTCTGGCAATCGCCGAACGGGCAGCAGACCTCATCCGGTCGGACACTCGGCGCCCCCGGTAGCCTGCTCCATCAACCGCTGGTTGGAATGCCGTAAGTTGACGCCCTGCGAGCGATGCTCGTTGATGGCGTCACGCTGTGCCGAAATGCGTTGCGGCGCAGAGTCTCAGAAGGCGTCTCGCCATACCGCTCTGCGTGTGTGGCAGCAAACCGCCCGAGGTTGGTAAAGCCCCAACGGGACGCAACCGCGGCCACTGTCACCTCCGATAGGTCCGACTCCAGCAGCGTCTGGTGGGCCCGGCGAAGTCGGACCTCACGCAGATAGGCCATCGGCGAAATACCCAGGTGGCTGCGAAAGCCCTCCTGCAGTGAGCGGACACTGACGTGGGTACGTGCCGCAAGGGATGACACCGCCGTCGGAAGGTGTGCCTCCTCTTCGATGATGTCGATCGCGGCGCGGATGGCGCTGGGCGGAGCACGGTATGGGTCTGCCCCTATGGCGCTGCGTTGGGAATGCTCGGCTGCGATTAAGAATCCGCGCACCAGGCTGTCAACGAACGGCATTCCGACCAGCGGTTGATGGAGCAGACTGCCGGACCGGAAGAGCTGATCCTTGAACATCAGCAGCATGTTGATCCAGTTTCGGGTTAGCGCCGCGTGGGTCGGCATCACGGGTGTGAAGTCGGGTTGGGAGACCAGCTGCCGGCCGAGGGCGTCGCTAAGCGCATCATCGACAGCGTGACGGTCGATCTTTACGGCCAGCATGCGGCTGCCGGCTGCCCAGCGCGCTGCGGCGTGACCCTCCGGTTGATACACGGCTACAGCTCCGGGACCGGCGCGCAGCGAAGAGCCTCGGTGGATCGAGTCTAGGTGGCCAGATCGCACCACGTTCAAGCGATACCCGCTGCATTGCTCGCCGGAATCCATTGACACGTCGGAGCTGGCGACGAATTCACAGAAGGTGATCGGACCGAGACGACCCGCCCGCTGGGCGAGCGAAAATGAACTTGGGTCACTCAACAGCTCGAGGTGCGGCTCGTGGCAGCACAGAACGGCGAAGTCGTCGAGCGTATTCGCCGTCATCCATGTACAGGTATCCAGAACGTTAGCTGCCCATCGGTCCATTGCTCGGTCAGCCCTTCCCGCCTTTCGCGGCATCACACGGTGGTCGCCTCCCACACGTAGCTGATGCCACCGCCGAGATTACTCCGCCCCGGTCTGGCTACTGCCACCGCAGATTTATAACTGCGCGCAGTGGCCAGAGTGTTGCGCACAGTGGGTAGGCGGCATGGCCCGGTTCTGCGAGGTTCGAGCCATGAGCATCAATCAGACATCAGTTGGTGAGAGCACCTATGTACTCGGTCATGTCGACACCGAGATTCGACGGCTGATATTGCAAGCCCGTCTGTACGACGAATTCACCGAACACGCCCTGCGCTTGGCGGGCCTGCAGCCCGGGATGCGGGTGCTGGACGTGGGCTGCGGACCCGGTGACGTCTCGTTTGTCGCCGCGAGGCTGGTGGGGCCGCGGGGGAGTGTGCTGGGTGTGGACGTGGAGCCCGACGTCGTTGAACTCGCTAGGATCCGTGCCGCGGAACACGGGCTGGACACCGTGCGCTTCGAGCCAACCGTTATCGGCAATCTGCGCATCGAAGAACCCGTCGATGCCGTGATCGGTCGATTGATCCTCATGCATCTGCCCGACCCCGTCTCAGCGCTTCGCCATCTGGCGGAGATGGTGCGCCCCGGTGGCCTTGTCGCTTTCTGCGAATTTGACACAACCGGGTTCTACAGTGTGCCGGACTTGCCGTTATATCGCGCGCTGAAAGATACTGCCGCAAAGGCGTTCCAGGGTGCCGGCTTAGATCCGGCGTTCGGAGCCAAACTCCACACGCTGTTTGGGCGCGCGGGTTTGGGCCCCCCGCGACTGGCGCTGGGCGCACCGCTGGGCGTGGCCGACGACCCTGACATCTTGGCTTACCTGGTAGAGACATGGCGCTCGGTTTTTCCGTTGGCTGAACGTCTGGGGCTGATCCCGGATGAACTGACCGACCTGGACATCCTTGCCGGACGCTTGCGGGATGAAGCCGTTGCCGCGCAAGCGATCGCCGTCATGCCGTCGCTGATTTGTGCCTCAACCCATGTGTGAAGTAACGACACCTGAATTCGGGCTGCGTAGTTGCCCGTCGGCTCACCGCGGGCCCGGCCGTCAGTGTGTTGTTGCTCGAGGCCGGCGGTAACGATGACTTACCTGATGGACTGGGCGCGCGGTCACAAATCGGACTGTTGAGCCAGCACATTAGGTGGTCAAAGATTCTGGCCAACCCCGGGAACTGATCTCGGTGGCAGTCCGGGCGGGACGTCATTGCGTAAAGCTCGTTCCTGTTGTCGGGCTTGATTTTTGCCCGCCGGGCTGCGCACTCCCACCGCCAACCGGCGGAGACAGGTGACGACGACGCGCGCCATGACTGAGGGGCGGAGTAGGTGGCTGGGACGCTCGACGAGATTGAGCACCTTCCAAAACTGTTCAGCGACATGGAGATCAGACTCTGCGGCGGATAGAACCAAGTCGTTGTAGATATTTGATAGACGCACCGATATCGGACGTGATGCCTCGACTTCCGGCAGCGCCAGGTCGGAGCCGATGGCCATCTGCCAGGCAACACCAATTCCTTTGGCCGCCGAGGCAAAGAATTGGCGTGAGAGGTCAGGTCCGCCGTCGCGCAGACAGTCGCGCATAACAAGCGCGTCCATGGCCGCAACCGTCATCCCTTGTCCGTAGATGGGGTTGAAGCTGCAGATAGCGTCGCCGACGACCAGTAAGCCGGTCGGCAGCCGATGCAGTTTGTCGTAGCGTCGCCATCGATTGGATTGGGTGCGATGTCGCGCAACCTCTCCGGTGGGTTCAGCGGCCTTCACAACCTCCAGCACGTGGGCTGGGGCAACGTCGGCTACAAAATCGAGCATTTCGGCGCGATCGGACGGCGTCTCCTGCCCCATCATTCCTTGGACAGTGAGCAGCCAGTTGTCGTTTTCGTAGCCGAATAGTAAAACCGCTTTTGGCCGGCCCGGAACAAAGTTGTAAACGTAGACCTTTTCTTTCAACGTGCCCGGTGGCAGGCGGAACGGCTGACTGCTGTACGTCAGTCGGATGACGAGCTCGTCTTCGCTGGGTCGCTCGTAACCCAGACGTTCGAGGAATGCGGGCATCCGAGAGCCGCGACCCATTGCATCAACGACCAGATCGGCATCGAGTAGCTCGGCTGTACCATTGTCGCGGTTGGCTATCTGGACGCCGGTGATGCGATCCCGTCCCGGCGTGCACGCGAGTTCCAGAACATCGTGGCGTTCCAGCATCGTCACGTTCGCGATGCCCAGGACCCGTTGCCGGACATGGAATTCCAGAAGCGGGCGACTCGGACTATAAAACGTTGTTGACGAGAGATCGACGAAGCGTCCAGAGCGGACGATCTGGTGCCCATGGAACGACACGTCAAGCTTCGATAAGTCGCCGTCGTTCCACACCGGCACTCCATCTGCAACCAGTTGATCAAGCAAACCCGGAAACAACTCTGAAAAGATTTGTGAACCATGCCGCAGCAGCACATGTCCATGCCGACCTTGCGGCACGCCCTTCCGGTTTGAAGGGGTATCGGGCAACACGTCGCGCTCGACCACGGTGACGGTCCGATAGAAATCGGCGAGCACACGCGCGGCCAGTAACCCACCGATACTTGCTCCCAAAACCACCGCGTGGTCGCCGATCTTTGTCATAGCGCTCCTCCGTCTAATCACCGGCGTGCCAACAAAAATGGTTCATCCCGCATCGTGGCCGCTTCCAGTCTTCGGACACTGACGGCGCAGCATGCGGACGCGCACAGATCAATGACGCCCCCTTCGCGGGGCTATTTGGCTGATGCCTGCTCGCCCGGCTGTGACGGAACTTGGGTGGATGATCTCCGCGGCACGCTCAGCGATTGCCAACACGGTGGCGTTGAGGTTCGCACCCGGTATCGAGGGCATGACTGATGCGTCGGCCACTCGGAGTCCTTCAACCCCGTGCACCCTGAGATCAAGGTCGACCACGGCGTCGGGTGTGGAGCCCATGGCGCAGGTACCGGCGGGATGCCAGTAGGTACCGAGGCTGCGGCGCAGATAAGCGCGCAGCTCGGCGTCGGTGGATACATCCGGACCGGGCAGAAGCTCCTTGTTACGCCACTCCGCCAGTGATCTGGTCTGACCCAGTTGCCGGGCGAGCCGCATCGCATTGAGCATTCCGGTGACGTCGCGCTCGTCGGTGAGGAAGGCTGGGTCGATCAGTGGTGCCGCAGTGGGATCCTTTGAGGCGAGTCGTACTGAGCCGCGGCTGTGCGGCCGAAGCATGCTGAATTCGATTGTGTAGCCAGGTTCGGCAGGACCGTCAATGCCGCGGGGAAACAGCGGAATATCGCAGAACAGGATATGGGAGTCGGGGAACTCTGAGGCCGGATCGGCGCGCAGCGCAGCCAGGACGTCGAAATGGTTGTTCACCCCGGCGGGCATCGGTTGAGCGGCCGAATAAGTCAGTACGCCTAACGGGTGGTCGGACAGGTTCGCCCCAACGCCGATGCGGTCGAAGATGACTGGGATGTCTTGTGCGCGTAGGTGGTCGGCGGGACCGATGCCGGACAGTTGCAGCAGCTGGGGCGTCCCGATCGCACCAGCGCACACGATCACTTCGCGCTCTGCCCGGACGATGTGCGGATAGTTGCCGTTATCGCGATATGCAACGCCGGTGCAGCGCAGGCCGGTAAACAACAACTGCGTGACTACGGCGTTGGTCCTCACCGTCAGGTTCGGGCGATTAAGTACGGGCCGTAGATACGCATCGGCCACCGACTGGCGTACGCCGTCGACCGCACTGAGCTCGTAGGGCGAGACGCCTTCAGGCTCAGCGCCATTGAGGTCGTTCGAGATCGGGTACCCCAGCTCTTCGCAGGCCTCAAGGAACGCCTCGGCGGCGGGGTGCAGATTAGACATCGGCGTTGGCCTCATCGGCCCATCGGTGCCGCGCCAGCGCAGGTCGGAGCCGATCGCGCATTCGCTGCGTTGAAAGTAAGGCAGCAGCGCGTCGTAGTGCCAGCCATCAGCGCCCTCGCTGGCCCAGCTGTTGTAGCTCGACGGGTGGGCCCGTAGGAACGCCATCGCGTTGATGCTGCTCGAGCCGCCCAGCACACGCCCGCGCGGATAGGCCAGCACAGCCCCGTTGAGGCCCTTCTGGGGAACGGTTTGCGAACCCCAGTCGACCGGGGTGCCGATCAGTGTTGGCCATAGGGCTGGCACACGCATCGCGTCCGGACCATGCGCATCACCGGCTTCCAACACCAGGACGCTGACGTGTTGGTCCTGGGTCAGCCGCGAGGCGACCACACAACCCCCGCTACCGCCACCCACCACGACAAAGTCGTACATCTGCGCGTCCACCCACACGACGCTATGTGTGCGAAGGACTACGCCCTACCCACCAAACGCAGCCCTTGTGGCCACATCACGCGTACCGCCGCGACAATCCGGCACCCTAGGTTGAATGTCCCGTCCGATGAAGTGCTTCAGCCAAGAGCGGCCCCGCAGACAGGCTCTCCGGCAAACCTACAGAGCGAAACCCATTGCCATGCAAATGGATTCACTTGTCGATACCGCGTGGTCTTCCGGGGTCGGTGTAAAGCGGCTTGCGACATGACAATACGCCGCTCCTACCAGCAAACTCATCATGTCCCTGGGTATCGCCAGGTCACGTTCATCAGGTCAGCTAACCGAGACTCGTAGCGTCTTGAAACCGCGCAGAACGTTATTCAGGACCGGTTCTTCCTCGAGGATCGTGAAGCGGCGAATTCGTTTAGCCAGCGCGTTGAACAACGCAAGCATTTCAATGCGGGCGAGATTCATCCCGACACAGGCGTGCCGACCGAAACCGAAACCGAGTTGATCGCCCGGCCGTCGACGGATGTCGAAGCGATCGGGGTCGGGGTACTTGCGCTCATCGCGGTTGGCAGCCCCGTAGAAAACGATGGCGCGCGAACCGGCGGGCATTACCGCACCGTCGAGGTTCACATCGGAGGCGATGTAGCGGGAGAAGCCCTGGATTGGTGAGTCGTAGCGCAGCACTTCGTTGACCGCGCTGGGCATCAGCAGCGGGTCTTCGCGTACCAGATCCCACTGGTCAGGGTTATTCGCGAACAGCCACACCGCGGTGCTGATCGCGAAGATCGTGGTGTCCAGACTGGGTCCGAGGTAGTCGACCATCATGGCGGGACACGACTGGGCGGGGACCTCGCCGCGTGCTATCGCGGCGTGGATGCCTTCAGCCCAACTGCCGGGCTTAAGCTTTCCTGGCACCGCTTCGTAAGTGGCGTAATTCATCATCTCCTGCAAAACCGGGAAGGACGCGATAGTTCTGTCGTTGAGCGGTCCGAAGCAGTTGAACATCTCCTGAGCCCAGACGAGCATGCGTTCTCGACCTGTTTCGGGCAGTCCGATCAGCTTAGACACCACTGTTACCGGCAGGTGGTTCGCCAGATCGGTGGCGGCGTCGAACGTGCCTGCGGTGCTCAGCTTCTCCACCAACGTCTCCGCTTCGGCGCCGATCTGCTCTTTGACCGGTCGCAGTGCTCTGGGGGTCAGCGGACGCAGCAGCACGTTGCGCAGCGCGTCATGCTCAGCGCCGTCGCTGCACAGCGTGTTGCCGCGCAGCACCCGGTTCATCTGATCGTTCATCATCACGCCGTTGTTCGAGGCGAACGACTCCCAATCCGTCAGAGCCCTTCGCACCGA
>NZ_DASXEP010000127.1:0-162319 GCF_036490025.1 Mycobacterium sp.
GTGGGGGAGCGGACGAACATCACCGGCTCGCTCCGGTTCCGCAACCTGATCCGCGACGGCGACTACAACACCGCGCTCGCCGTTGCGCGCCAGCAGGTCGAGAACGGCGCGCAGATCATCGACATCAACATGGACGAGGGCATGATCGACGGCGTCGCGGCGATGGACCGCTTCCTCAAGCTGATCGCCAGCGAACCCGACATCAGCCGGGTGCCGCTGATGATCGACTCGTCGAAGTTCGAGGTCATCGAAGCCGGGCTGCGCTGCGTGCAGGGCAAGCCGATCGTCAACTCGATCTCGATGAAGGAGGGCGAGGAGAAGTTCCGGCGCGAGGCCCGGCTGTGCCGCAAGTACGGCGCCGCCGTCGTGGTGATGGCCTTCGACGAGCAGGGCCAGGCCGACAACCTGGAGCGCCGCAAGGAGATCTGCGGGCGCGCCTACCGGATCCTGACCGAAGAGGTCGGATTCCCGGCCGAGGACATCATCTTCGACCCGAACTGCTTCGCGCTGGCGACCGGTATCGAGGAGCACGCGACGTACGGGATCGACTTCATCGAGGCCTGCGCCTGGATCAAGGAGAACCTGCCCGGGGTACACATCTCCGGCGGTATCTCGAACGTGTCGTTCTCGTTCCGCGGCAACAATCCCGTCCGCGAGGCGATCCACGCGGTGTTCCTGTACCACGCCATCAAGGCTGGCCTGGACATGGGCATCGTCAACGCGGGTGCGCTGGTGCCCTACGACTCGATCGACCCCGAGTTGCGGGACCGCATCGAGGACGTCGTGCTGAACCGTCGCGAGGACTCCGCCGAACGGCTGTTGGAGATCGCGGAGCGATTCAACAGTGCGGAAGAACCCGGTGACGCAAAGGTTGCGGAGTGGCGATCTCTCCCGGTCCGCGAGCGGATCACGCACGCCCTGGTCAAGGGCATCGACGCCGACGTCGATGCCGACACCGAGGAGCTGCGGGCCGAGATCGACGCCGCCGGTGGTCGCCCGATCGAGGTGATCGAGGGGCCCCTGATGGACGGCATGAACGTCGTCGGTGACCTCTTCGGCGCGGGCAAGATGTTCCTGCCCCAGGTGGTGAAGTCGGCCCGGGTGATGAAGAAGGCCGTGGCGTACCTGCTGCCGTACATCGAGGCGGAGAAGGAAGAGTCCGGCGCTGCTGCTGGGAAAGAGACCAACGGCACGATCATCATGGCGACCGTGAAGGGCGACGTCCACGACATCGGCAAGAACATCGTCGGGGTCGTCCTGCAGTGCAACAACTACGAGGTGATCGACCTCGGTGTGATGGTGCCTGCCCAGAACATCCTGGACGCGGCCAAGGAGCACAATGCCGACATCATCGGGCTGTCCGGACTGATCACCCCGTCCCTGGACGAGATGGTCAACTTCGCCGCCGAGATGGAGCGTCAGGGCCTGGAGATCCCGCTGCTGATCGGTGGCGCGACCACCTCGCGGGCTCACACGGCCGTGAAGGTGTCGCCGCGTCGTAGCGGCCCGGTGGTCTGGGTCAAGGACGCCTCCCGCTCGGTGCCGGTCGCTGCGGCGCTGCTCGACGACAAGCAGCGTCCAGCCCTGCTGGAGGCCACCGAGAAGGATTACGCATCTCTTCGCGAACGGCACGCCCAGAAGAACGAGCGCCCGATGCTGACGCTGGAGAAGGCCCGCGCGAACCGGACGCCGATCGAGTGGGAGGGCTACACGCCGCCGGTGCCTGCCCAGGGCCTCGGCGTGCGGGATTTTCACGACTACGACCTCGCCGAGTTGCGCGAGTACATCGACTGGCAGCCGTTCTTCAACGCCTGGGAGATGAAGGGCAGGTTCCCCGACATCCTCAACAACCCGGCCTCGGGCGAGGCTGCCCGCAAGCTGTACGACGACGCCCAGGAGATGCTCGACACCCTGATCAAGGAGAAGTGGCTGACTGCCAACGGGGTGATCGGGTTCTTTCCGGCAAACGCGGTCGGTGATGACATCGAGGTCTACACCGATGACACCCGTACCGAGGTGATGACCAGGTTGCACAACCTGCGCCAGCAGGGCGAGCGCCGGCCCGGCATCCCGCACCGGAGCCTCGGCGACTACATCGCGCCCAAAGAAACTGGGGTCACCGACTTTATCGGCGCCTTCGCCGTCACCGCGGGGCTCGGCAGCCAGGACAAGATCGCGGAGTTCAAGGCCGCCCTCGACGACTACAGCGCGATCCTGCTGGAGTCGATCGCCGACCGGCTGGCCGAGGCTTTCGCCGAACGGCTGCACCAACGGGTTCGCAAGGAGTTCTGGGGATTCCAGGCTGACGAGCAGTTGGACAATGACGCGCTCATCAGTGAGAAGTACGTGGGAATCCGCCCTGCCCCCGGCTACCCGGCCTGCCCGGAGCACACCGAGAAGGCGACGCTCTGGAAGTTGATGGACGTCCGGGAGCGGACTGGCATCGAGTTGACCGAGTCGATGGCGATGTGGCCCGGTGCTGCCGTCAGCGGCTGGTATTTCTCGCACCCGCAGTCGCAGTACTTCGTGGTCGGTCGGATGGCCCAGGACCAGGTCGCCGACTACGCGAGGCGCAAGGGCTGGACCCTGCAGGAAGCCGAGCGCTGGCTCGCCCCCAATCTCGGCTACAACCCGGAGGACTGAGTCCCCCGTTGGTTGACTTCGCAGAGGACCTGCCCGCCGATCCCCGCGCCGCGCATGCGGCCTTCTTGTCCGCCGTTCGGTTCGCGTCGGTGGCCGCGATCGGTGGACTGCTGTTCGGCTTCGACGTCTCGACGACCAACCGTGCGGTCAAGGCGTTGCAGGCGACCTTCCAGATCGGCAACGGGGTCCTGGGCTTCGCTGCGGCCTCGGGGGTGCTGGGTGCGGCGATCGGAGCGGTGTGGGCCGGCCGGATCGGCGACCGGGTCGGCCGGCTGTCGATGATGAAGCTTTCGGCGGCTTCGTTTTTCGTGTGCGGACTTGGTGCCGGGTTGGCAACCGGCATATGGATGTTCATCGTCTTCCACCTCATCGGCGGTATAGGCATCGGCTTGTCGTCGGTTGCGGCCCCGGCCTACATCGCCGAGGTCTCACCCCCACGCTTACGTGGCCGGCTCGGCTCGCTCCAGCAGCTGGCCATTGTGTGTGGCCTGTTCGGGGCGCTGGCACTGACCTGGGTGCCGTTCCACCTTGCGGGCGGTGCGACCAAGCCGCTCTGGCTGGGGCTGGCTGCCTGGCGTTGGACCTTTCTCAGCGAGTTGCTCTTGGCGCTGCTCTACTTCGTGCTGCTGTTCACCATTCCCGAGTCGCCGCGCTATCTAGTTGCTCGGCAACGTATTTCGCAGGCCAATCAGGTGCTTTCCAGGCTGCTTGGTGAACGCGACGCCCAGCGCACCATTGCCCGGATCGCCGACACCCTCGAGCAAGAGAAGCCACAGTCGTGGCGCGATCTGCGCAAACCGACCGGCGGGCTGTACGGCATCGTCTGGGTCGGTCTGGGAATGGCCGTCTTCCAGCAGTTCGTCGGTATCAACGTGATCTTCAACTACTCCGATTTGCTCTGGGAGACAGTGGGATTCGGTGAGAAGTCGTCGTTCACGATCGGTCTGGTGACCACGGGTGTCAACGTGCTGATCACGTTGGTGGCGATCGCGCTGATCGACCGGCTCGGTCGCAGACCGCTGCTGCTGGCGGGATCGGCGGGCATGTCGCTGATGCTGATCACCATGACGGTCGTTTTCGCCGGCGCGTCCTTCCGAAACGGTGAGCCACAACTCGACGGGGCTTCCGGGATCGTCGCGCTGGTGGCGGCCAACTTGTTCGTGGTGTCGTTCGCCGTGTCCTGGGGACCGGTGTTGTGGGTGCTGCTGGGCGAGATGTTCCCCAACCGGATCCGGTCGGCAGCGCTGGGCCTGGCTTCGGGCGTGCAGTGGATGGCCAACTGGACCATCGCGGTGACGTTCCCGGCGCTACGGCACGCCCTTCCGGTGGCCTACGGCTTCTACACGCTGTGTGCGGTGCTGTCGCTGGTTTTCGTCTGGCGCTGGGTCCGGGAGACCAACGGGATGTCGTTGGAAGACATGCCCGACGAGGTGTCCCCGGCCGGCGGCTCACCCGCCGTCACCTGAAACCGCCGTGACTTTGATCAGCTACGCATGAAACAATCGCTGGCCGTGAAGACCTTCGAGGATTTGTTTGCCGAACTCGGCGAACGTGCCCGCACCCGGCCGCCCGGCAGCAGTACCGTCGTCGCGCTGGACGGCGGAGTGCATGCGCTGGGCAAGAAGATCCTCGAGGAGGCCGGTGAAGTATGGTTGGCGGCCGAGCACGAATCCGACGAGGCGCTGGCCGAGGAAATCAGCCAGTTGCTGTATTGGGCTCAGGTGCTGATGATCGCCCGCGGGCTGACACTCGACGACGTGTATCGGAAACTGTGATGGCGCCACTTCACCGCAACGGGTCCACCCGACTGCGAGTAGCGGTACCCAACAAGGGCGCGTTGAGCGAGTCGTCCGTCGAGATTCTCGCCGAGGCCGGGTATCGCCGTCGCACCGATCCCAAAGACCTGACCGTCATCGACCCGCACAACAACGTCGAGTTCTTTTTCTTGCGGCCCAAAGACATCGCTATCTACGTCGGCTCGGGTGAGCTCGACTTCGGAATAACCGGACGGGATTTGGCCCGAGAGGCCCGCGCGCCGATCCGCGAGCGACTGGCGTTGGGCTTCGGGTCGTCCAGCTTCCGCTACGCCGCCCCGGCCGGGCGGGACTGGACCATCGATGACCTGGCCGGGCGTCGGATCGCCACCGCCTACCCCAACCTGGTGCGAGAAGACTTGGCCGCCCGCGGGATTGACGCGACCGTGATCCGGCTGGACGGTGCCGTGGAGATATCGATACAGCTCGGCGTCGCCGACGCGATTGCCGACGTGGTGGGCTCGGGCCGCACGCTGAACTTGCATAATCTGGTGGCCTTCGGCGAGACGCTCTGCGATTCCGAAGCGGTCCTCATCGAACAGGTCGACCCCGCCGTCAGCAACGACGCCCCGGGCTCCGCCGCCCGCGATCAACTGGTGGCCCGGGTGCAGGGCGTGGTGTTCGGGCAGCAGTACTTGATGCTGGATTACGACTGCCCGCGTTCGGTTCTCGACGATGCGACGTCAATCACGCCGGGTTTGGAGTCGCCCACGATCGCCCCGCTGGCCGACCCTGATTGGGTGGCGGTACGGGCGCTGGTGCCGCGCCGGGACGTCAACGGGATCATGGACGAACTGGCGGCCATCGGCGCCAAAGCCATCCTGGCATCAGACATCCGGTTCTGTCGCTTCTGATCTTGAATGGGCCGGTGGGGCCGGCCTTGCTGTGTTAGCGTCCCGCTTGACCCGCGTTTGATTGTCGAGCCCTCAGGAGGGTCGCTGTGACGCATTTCTATGTTCTGCTCTTAGCTCTGGGAATCGGTGTCATCGCCGGACTGCGCTCCTTGACACCGCCCGCCGTCCTCGCCTGGGCGGCTTTCCTGCATTGGATCAACTTGAGTCATACCTGGGCGTCCTGGCTCGGCACGCTGGCCGCTGTCATCGTGTTCAGTCTTCTCGCGGTGGGTGAACTGTTCCTCGACAAACAACCCAAGACGCCCAGCCGCACCGCGCCGCCGTCGTTCATCGCCCGAATCCTGTTGGGCGCCTTCGCCGGTGCGGTCATCGGTACCATGTGGAACTTCAAGTGGAGCTCGCTCGGCACGGGTGTCGTCGGCGCGGTGCTCGGCACCATGGCTGGCTACCAGGCGCGCGCCCGACTGGCCGGATCGGTTGGCCGTGACCTGCCGGTCGCTCTACTCGAAGACGCCGTCGCCGTCGGCGGTGGATTCGCGATTGCCGCTGTCACAGCCGCTCTGTGACACAGCGTTTCGACGCAATCGTGGTGGGTGCCGGCCAGGCCGGACCTCCGCTGGCCGGACGGCTCACCGCGGCCGGTCACACCGTTGCCCTGGTGGAGCGCAAGCTGATCGGCGGTACCTGCGTCAACACCGGATGCATCCCGACCAAGACACTGGTGGCCAGCGCGCAGGCGGCGCATCTGGCCCGCCGCGGTGCCGACTACGGTGTCGAGACCGGTGCGGTCAGCGTGGACATGGCGAAAGTCAAGGCGCGCAAGGACGCCGTCATGCTGGACGATCGCAGGGGCGTCGAAGACTGGCTTGACGGCATGGAAGGCTGCACCGTGTTTCGCGGCCATGCCCGCTTCGAAGATCCGCACACGCTGCGGGTCGGGGATGAGACACTGCACGCCGAGCGCATTTTCCTCAATGTCGGCGGCCGTGCGGTGGTGCCCGACATCCCCGGGCTGGGCGACATCGGCTATCTGACCAACGTGTCCATCCTCGAACTCGACACGCTGCCCGAGCATCTCGTCGTGGTCGGTGGTAGTTACATCGCAGTCGAATTCGCGCAGATGTACCGGCGCTTCGGCGCGAGAGTGACCGTGGTCGAAAAGGGACCGCGACTGGCGTTGCGTGAAGACGACGATGTCTCCGACACGGTCAGGACGATCCTGGAGAACGAAGGCATCGACATCGTCGTCAACGCCACCGATATCCGGATAACCAAGCGCAACAATGGATTTGAGCTGATACCGAGTGCCGGTGCGGAACCGATTGCCGGCACTCATCTGCTGCTGGCGGTCGGGCGGCGCCCCAACACGGACGACCTCGGCCTGGAGCAAGCCGGTGTCGACACCGACGCGCGCGGATACATCACCGTCGACGACCAATTGAAAACCAGCGCCGGTCACATCTGGGCGATGGGCGACTGCAACGGCAAGGGCGCGTTCACCCACACCTCCTACAACGATTTCGAAATCGTCGCGGGCAACCTGCTCGACGGCGACCCGCGGCGCGTCAGCGACCGGATTCCGGCCTACGCGCTCTACATCGACCCGCCGCTGGGACGCGCCGGACTGACCGTCGAGCAGGTTCGGGCGTCCGGCCGCCCCGCCCTGGTGGGTCAGCGGCCGATGACCAAAGTCGGGCGTGCGGTGGAAAAGGGCGAAACCCAAGGTTTTATGAAGGTCGTGGTCGACGCCGAGACGCAGCAGATACTGGGGGCGGCCATCCTCGGCGTCGGAGGCGACGAGGCCATTCACTGCATTCTCGATGTGATGTCGGCCAAGGCGCCCTACACCACGCTGGCCCGCACGATGCATATTCACCCGACGGTCTGCGAGCTGATACCCACGATGCTGCAGGAGGTGTCGCCGCTGCAGTAGTGGCCGGTCAGGCGGCCGGCTCGGCTCCCTGTTGCAGCACGGTGTCCGCATCGCCTTCATCGGGATGACGGGGCCAACCCGGGTATGGCGGCGGGGTGCCGCCGAATACCGGACAGTGCTCGTGGTGCGCGCACCAATCACACAGCCGCGACGGCCGCGGCCGGAAATCGCCTGTGGCACCGGCAGATTGAATGGCCTGCCAAATCGCCGTCAACGTCTTCTCGAAACGCAACAGCTCGGCTTCGTCGGGGGAGTAGTCCAGCAGCTGGCCGTCGGCGAGGTAGATGAGGCGCAGCCGGGTCGGAAGCACCCCGCGTGAGCGCAGTAACGCGACCGCGTAGAACTTCATCTGGAACATGGCCTTGAACTCGGCCAGCGCTCGCGCTTCGGGTGGGGCCTTGCCGGTTTTGTAGTCCACCACCCGCAACTCGCCGGTGGGCGCGACATCGATCCGGTCGATGATCCCGCGCAGCAACGTGCCGTCGGCGAGTTCGACCTCGATGCGTTGCTCGCAGCTCTGCGGGTCGAACCGGGTCGGGTCCTCCAGCCGGTAGTAGCCGGACAGCAGCTTGCGCGCCTCGTCAAGCAGGTTGCTCTGCTGCTCGGCGTCCAACTGGTCGGCCAGCTCGGGCTCGTCGGCGATGATCTGCTCCCACGCCGGACCGACCAGCGCATCGACGGTCTGCGGGCCGCGTTGCGCCGCGGGCAGACCATAGAGCTGCTCCAGTGCGGCATGCACCACCGAGCCGCGCAGCTGCGCGGTCGACGGTGGCTCGGGCAGGCGGTCGATTGCCCGGAAGCGGTACAGCAGCGGGCACTGCTTGAAGTCGGCCGCGCGTGACGGTGACAGCGCCGGCCGTTTGGCTGGTTTGCCCGGTTCGTCGGCGCGACTCATATCCGCAGCCTAGGGGCCAGGTCGGACAACCCCGCGCAGCTGTCGCGGCGCGTCTGCTGGCAGGCTTACCGGCTGTGTCCGCAACCGGCCCGTTCGATATCGGTGATCGCGTCCAGCTCACCGACGCCAAGGGCCGGCACTACACGATGCTGCTCAGCGCAGGCAGTGAATTTCACACTCACCGGGGCGCGATCGCGCACGACGCGGTGATCGGGCTGCCGGAAGGCAGCGTGGTCAAGTCGGCCAACGGTGACCGGTTCCTGGTGTTGCGTCCGTTGCTGGTCGACTACGTGATGTCGATGCCGCGCGGCGCGCAGGTGGTCTACCCGAAAGACGCCGCCCAGATCGTGCACGAGGGGGACATCTTCCCGGGGGCGCGGGTATTGGAGGCGGGTGCCGGCTCCGGGGCGCTGACCTGTTCGCTACTGCGCGCGGTCGGGCCTACCGGGCAGGTGATCTCCTACGACGTGCGTGCCGATCACGCCGACCACGCCCGCCGCAATGTGGAGACGTTCTTCGGTCGCATCCCCGACAACTGGCGGCTGGTCATCAGCGACGTGGTCGATGCCGATCTGCCCGACGGCTCCGTGGAGCGGGTCGTGCTGGACATGCTCGCGCCGTGGCAGGTGCTCGACCGAGTCTCGCGGGCGATCATCGCCGGCGGCGTGCTGATGATCTACGTTGCGACCGTTACTCAACTGTCGAAGACCGTGGAGGCGCTGCGCGAGCAGCAGTGCTGGACCGAACCCCGGGCCTGGGAGACGATGCAGCGGGGCTGGAATGTCGTCGGGCTGGCCGTGCGCCCGCAACACAACATGCGCGGACACACAGCGTTTTTGGTGTCCGCGCGCCGACTGGCTCCGGGCACCGTCACCCCGACGCCGATGGGCAGGAAGCAACGCCCAACCGAGCCCTGATCAGTCGTCGCTGCGTCGCAGATCTCGGCGTACCGACAGCAATTCGAATTCCGGGTGAGCGGCCACCAGGCGTTCGGCCGCGTCGAGCACCTCGACGGCATGTCGGCGGTCCGCCGAGACCATCGCCACGCCGATAGCCGCCCGCCGGTGCAGCTCCTGCGATCCCGTCTCGGCGGCCGACACGCCGAACTTGCGCTGCAGCTTGGCCACCACCGGCCGCACCACCGATCGCTTCTGCTTGAGCGAGCGCACGTCGCCGAGCAGCAGATCAAACTCGAGCCAGCCGATCCACATCGTGGCGTCAGCGACCCGGCGTCGCCGGGGGCGGGGCGGACTCCGACTTGAACGCCAGCAGCACGTCGGCGGTCCGCGCCGATAGCTGCCATCCGCCTTGAAACGGCTTGAATTCCATGGGAAATGCGAACCTGGGACCGCGCGGATTGGATGAGCTGACGCTGACGTTGGCCACCACGTCGGCCGGGTCCCGGTCTGACCAGCCGACGTCGCGCACACCGAACTTCGCCGGTGCGTAGCCGCCGTTGAGCAACGCGTTGGCGAATTGGTCGAAGACAACGCCGTTTTCAGGGGTGGCGCCCTCGACCAGGTTCAGCTTCTGCAGACCGGGCACTGCGGGATCGGCCAGCCGGTAGAGCACACCGGCCAGGGCGTCCGGCGGGGGCAGCGGAGCGGTCTGCGCGGCGGCCGGCGGACTCGGCGACGCGGACGTCGGCGGTTGCGCACTCTCGGTTGAGGCATCGTGTTCGTCACCCGAACATCCCGAGAGTCCGAGCGCCACCGCACAAGCGACGGCGCTGAAGACTGTGGTCAGGCGTCGGCGCATCCGGCCGCTGTCAGTGGCCCGATGAACGCACCGACTGGATCAGCGTCATCGCCGAGTCATGCGACAGCTTCCAGCCGCCCTGATCGACGAACCTGAGGTTCTCCACCGTCGGCGCCAGGTGCGGGCCGGACGCCGTGATGCTGGCTGACGCCGCGCCCGGACCGGCGGGCACGATGTTGGTGATGTTGAACATCAGCGGCAGGCTGCCCTTGGAGGCGGCCTTTTGCAGTTCGTGGTCGGCCAAGGAGGCCGGAACCGGAATGCCACCTTCGACGAGGTAGCCCTTGCTGGCGAACGGCACGCTGGGGTCCTGCAAGGTGTTGAGGACGCTGACCAGCTGGTCGGCGGTTGGCACATCCACCCCCGGGTCCAGCGGCAGCGGCGCGCCGAAGACTACCGGCTGAACTCGAGGAGACTCGGAGGTAACGGATGCAATACAGCTCACACCCGCGGCCGCCGCGCCGATCGCAGCCACCGCCGCCATGCCTGTGGCTAGGGATTTCACGCTCACAAGGGTCCTCTCGGTAAAGCCAACTCAACAAGATGTTAACGCTGGTGCCAGTGTGCACCATTTCGAGTTCCCGCATGAATTGGAAATCGCCGGTAGCGTTGACGTATCCGCCGCACCACCGTCCCGGAGCGGGAAAGGAGCGCACCATGGGTGAATTTGAGCGTGAAGCGTTCGGTAACCCACGCGAACCAGACCTCTCCAGCGAGGACGCTGCCGAGTTGGAAGAGCTTCGGCGCGAGGCCGCGATATTGCGCGAGCAGTTGGACAACGCTGCCGGACCGCACGGCACCGCCCGCAGTCCACGCGATGTTCACCAGCTCGAGGCCAGGATCGACTCGTTGGCGTCGCGCAATTCCAAGCTGATGGAAACCCTCAAGGAAGCCCGCCAGCAGCTGCTGGCGTTGCGCGAAGAGGTCGACCGGCTCGGGCAGCCGCCCAGCGGCTACGGCGTGCTGTTGGCCGGCCACGAGGACGACACCATCGACGTCTTCACCTCGGGACGCAAGATGCGCCTGACCTGCTCGCCCAACATCGACGTCAAGTCGTTGCGTAAAGGTCAGACAGTTCGGCTCAATGAGGCTTTAACCGTCGTCGAGGCCGGCACGTATGAATCAGTCGGCGAGATTTCAACTCTGCGCGAGATTCTCGCCGACGGTCACCGCGCGTTGGTGGTCGGTCACGCCGACGAGGAGCGCATCGTCTGGCTGGCCGAGCCGTTGGTGGCCGAGGATCTGCCGGAGGGCCATCCCGATGCTCTCAACGACGACACGCGGCCGCGCCGGCTGCGTCCCGGCGACTCGCTGCTGGTGGACACCAAGGCCGGTTACGCCTTCGAGCGCATCCCCAAGGCCGAGGTCGAGGACCTGGTGCTCGAAGAGGTTCCCGACGTCACCTACAACGACATCGGCGGGCTGGGCCGGCAGATCGAGCAGATCCGCGACGCGGTGGAGCTGCCGTTCCTGCACAAGGAGCTCTACCGCGAATACGCGCTGCGCCCGCCCAAAGGTGTGCTGCTCTACGGCCCGCCCGGGTGCGGTAAGACGTTGATTGCCAAGGCCGTTGCCAACTCGTTGGCCAAAAAGATGGCCGAGGTCCGTGGCGACGATGCCCGCGAGGCCAAGTCCTACTTCCTCAACATCAAGGGTCCGGAGCTGCTGAACAAGTTCGTCGGCGAGACCGAACGCCACATCCGGCTGATCTTCCAGCGGGCCCGCGAGAAGGCGTCCGAAGGCACTCCGGTGATTGTGTTCTTCGACGAGATGGACTCGATCTTCCGTACCCGCGGCACCGGGGTTTCCTCGGACGTGGAGACGACGGTCGTCCCGCAGCTGCTCAGCGAGATCGACGGCGTCGAGGGGCTGGAGAACGTCATCGTGATCGGCGCCTCCAACCGCGAGGACATGATCGACCCCGCGATCCTGCGGCCCGGCCGCCTCGACGTGAAGATCAAGATCGAGCGTCCGGACGCCGAGTCGGCGCAGGACATTTTCTCGAAGTACCTTGTCGAGACCCTGCCGGTGCACGCCGATGACATCACCGAGTTCGACGGTGACCGCGGGGCGTGCATCAAGGCGATGATCGAGAAGGTCGTCGACCGGATGTACGCCGAGATCGACGACAACCGGTTCCTGGAGGTCACCTACGCCAACGGTGACAAAGAAGTCATGTACTTCAAGGACTTCAACTCCGGCGCGATGATTCAGAATGTCGTCGACCGGGCGAAGAAGAACGCCATCAAGTCGGTGTTGGAGACGGGTCAGAGGGGTCTGCGCATCCAGCACCTGCTCGACTCGATCGTCGACGAGTTCGCCGAGAACGAAGACTTGCCCAACACCACCAATCCCGATGACTGGGCCCGGATTTCGGGCAAGAAGGGCGAGCGGATCGTCTACATTCGCACGCTGGTCACCGGCAAGAGCTCGAGTGCCTCACGGGCGATCGACACCGAGTCCAACCTCGGTCAGTACCTGTAGCGGCGGGCCGGCGCCAAAAGATAAGGCTCAGCCGGCCAGCAGCGAGTAACTGTTGGTCAGGTCGTCCTGCAGAACCTGGGCGGCGTGCGTGGTGGTGTCGATGCGCAACGGGCCGTCCAGCGTTCGGGTTTGGTAGGTCCACCCGTCGGGCAGGGTGAGCCGCTCGCCCAGCCCGGGCAGGTCGGCCCGCGACAGGTTGGGATCGACAATCTGGCTCCAGGTCTGCATCACCCACCGCCGGAACGCGGGGTCGTGCAATTCGTAGACTTCTTCGCCGGCGTCGTAGGTGAAAGCGGTGTGCCGGTGGACCTGATTTGCGGTGTAGGGCGCCGGGTTCATCGCCGACAGCACAACCTGGGCTTGCAGCAACATGTCGATTCCGCCGAAGTTTTTGACGATCCGCGGGCCCTGGGTCATCTTCTCGATCTCGTTCATCAACCAGTACCGTGGGCCGTTGAGTAACGCTGTGGCAGCACCGTTTTCGGTCGCAATCGCCTTCGCGTCCAGCGCCGACCACAAGTCGGCCGGACAGTCGTTGAGCGGATAACTGTTGTAGACGGACGCCTGTGGCCCCGCCTCGCCCGGCGTCACCAAAAGAACTTCGCCGTAGCGTTTTCCAGACAGGCCGGTGATGGGTTCGGCGGGCACCAGGGTGAAGGTAATCACTTGAATCACCTGCGTCAATGGTCCGTCGGCTCTCTCGGCCGCCCCGCCGCGCGGGGCGCGTCTTCGCCACGCCTAGGCTTGAGCGATGCAACGAATTATCGGAACGGAGGTCGAATACGGCATCTCGTCGCCGTCGGACCCGACCGCCAACCCGATCCTGACTTCAACGCAGGCCGTGCTGGCCTATGCCGCCGCCGCCGGTATTCAGCGCGCCAAGCGCACCCGCTGGGACTACGAGGTGGAATCGCCGCTGCGGGATGCGCGCGGTTTCGACCTGAGCCGCTCTGCGGGCCCGCCCCCGGTGGTCGACGCCGACGAGGTCGGCGCCGCCAACATGATCTTGACAAACGGCGCACGGCTCTACGTCGACCACGCGCACCCGGAGTACTCCGCACCCGAATGCACCGACCCGTTGGACGCGGTGGTCTGGGACAAGGCCGGCGAGCGGGTGATGGAGGCAGCCGCCCGGCACGTCGCCAGCGTCCCCGGGGCCGCCAAGCTGCAGCTGTACAAGAACAACGTCGACGGCAAAGGTGCCTCCTACGGCTCGCACGAGAACTATCTGATGAGCCGGCAGACCCCGTTCTCATCCGTGATCGCCGGGCTGACCCCGTTCCTGGTGTCCCGCCAGGTAGTCACCGGGTCTGGGCGGGTCGGCATCGGTCCGGCCGGAGACGAGCCGGGCTTCCAGCTCTCGCAGCGATCGGACTACATCGAGGTCGAGGTCGGGCTGGAGACCACGCTGAAGCGCGGGATCATCAATACCCGCGACGAACCGCACGCCGACGCCGACCGTTACCGGCGGCTGCACGTCATCATCGGCGACGCCAACCTCTCCGAGACGTCGACCTACCTCAAACTCGGGACCACCGCGCTGGTGCTGGACTTGATCGAGGACGGCCCGGCGCACGGAATAGACCTCAGTGACTTGGCGCTGGCCCGGCCGGTGCACGCCGTGCACGCGGTAAGCCGCGATCCAGCCCTGCGGGCCACCGTCGCCTTGGCCGACGGCCGCGAGCTGACCGCCCTTGCGCTGCAACGGATTTACCTGGATCGAGTGGCGAAGCTGGTCGATGGCCGCGATCACGACGCCCGCGCGGCCGACGTCGTGGAGACCTGGGCGCATGTGCTCGATCTGCTCGAGCGGGATCCGATGGAGTGCGCCGAGCTGCTGGACTGGCCGGCAAAGCTGCGGCTCCTCGAGGGTTTCCGTCATCGGGAGAACCTGAGTTGGTCGGCGCCGCGACTGCACCTGGTCGATCTGCAGTACTCCGATGTCCGGCTGGACAAGGGGCTGTACAACCGGCTGGTGGCGCGCGGCTCGATGAAGCGCTTGGTCAGCGAACAGCAGGTGATCGACGCGGTGGAGAACCCGCCGACGGATACCCGGGCCTATTTTCGCGGCGAATGCCTGCGCCGCTTCGGCGCGGATATCGCGGCGGCCAGCTGGGACTCGGTGATCTTCGACCTGGGCGGTGATTCGCTGGTGCGTATCCCGACGCTGGAGCCGCTGCGCGGCAGCAAGGCGCACGTCGGGGCGCTGCTGGATTCGGTGAACAGCGCGGTGGAACTGGTGGAACAGCTGACCACCTGACCGGCCGGACAATGAGGTTTAGCCGGGGTATTAGCGGCCTCGACCGGTAGGGTGGAGAAACCGACAGGCGTGTATCACGGCCGATGACGAAGCAGGAGGCAGCGATGGCCCAAGAGCAGACCAAGCGTGGTGGTGGCGGCGGCGATGACGACGACCCCACCGCCAGCACGGCCGCGGGCCAGGAGCGTCGCGAAAAGCTGACCGAGGAGACCGACGACCTGCTCGACGAGATCGACGATGTTCTGGAAGAGAACGCCGAAGACTTCGTCCGCGCATACGTCCAAAAGGGCGGACAGTGACCTGGCCCTACCGCGATCGCCTGGCCACCAACTCTGCACTTCCCGGAACCGCCCCCGGCGGCCTCTCCTCATTCACCGATCATTTGCGTCGCGCAGCCCCCGAGCTGCTGCCCGCGGGCGTCGGTAGCGCAGACGCCGTCACGCCGAGTTCTGCGCTGCCGCACGGAACGACGATCGTCGCGCTGAAGTACCCGGGCGGCGCCCTCATCGCCGGCGATCGGCGCTCGACGCAGGGCAACATGATCGCGGGGCGCGATGTGCAGAAGGTGTACATCACCGATGACTACACCGCGACCGGGATCGCCGGCACCGCGGCCATCGCGGTCGAATTCGCACGCCTCTACGCCGTCGAACTCGAGCATTACGAGAAGCTGGAAGGCGTGGCGCTCACGTTCGCGGGCAAGGTGAACCGGCTCGCGATCATGGTTCGCGGCAACCTCGCTGCGGCGATGCAGGGTCTGGTGGCGCTACCGCTACTCGTCGGTTTCGACATCGACGATCCGGATCCATCGAAGGCGGGCCGCATCGTCTCCTTCGATGCCGCCGGCGGCTGGAACCTGGAAGAAGAGGGTTACCAGTCGGTCGGCTCAGGCTCGATTTTCGCCAAATCGTCCATCAAGAAGCTGTACTCGCAAGTGACGGACACGGATTCGGCGCTGCGGGTTGCCGTGGAGGCGCTCTACGACGCGGCCGACGACGATTCGGCCACCGGCGGTCCCGACCTGGTTCGCGGGATCTTTCCGACCGCGGTCACCATCGGCGCCGACGGCGCGGCCAACGTAGCCGAGCAGCACATCGCTGAGCTGGCGCGGGACGTCATCGAAAGACGTTCCCGTGCTGATACTTTCGGCCCGGATGCCGATCGTGCGGGAAGTGATTCATGAGTTTTCCGTACTTCATCTCGCCCGAGCAGGCGATGCGCGAGCGAAGCGAGCTCGCGCGCAAGGGTATTGCGCGAGGCCGCAGCGTGGTCGCGCTCGCCTACGCCGGCGGTGTGCTGTTCGTCGCGGAGAACCCGTCACGCTCGCTTCAGAAAGTCAGTGAGCTCTATGACCGGGTGGGCTTTGCCGCCGTCGGCCGATTCAACGAATTCGACAACCTGCGCCGCGGCGGTATTCAGTTCGCCGACACCCGCGGCTACGCCTACGACCGCCGTGATGTGACCGGCCGGCAGCTGGCCAACGTCTACGCGCAGACGCTTGGCACGATCTTCACCGAGCAGGCCAAGCCGTACGAAGTCGAGCTGTGTGTGGCCGAAGTCGCTCACTACGGCGAGACCAAACCGCCTGAGCTGTATCGGATTACCTACGATGGCTCGATCGCCGACGAGCCGCATTTCGTCGTGATGGGCGGGACCACCGAGCCGATCGCCACCGCGCTCAAAGACTCCTACGCCGAGAACGCCAATTTGGCCGATGCGGTGCACATTGCGGTCGGCGCCCTGCAGGCGGGCAGCGCCGAGGGGTCAGGAAATGAGCAGGCCGCTCTGGGGGTGTCGAACTTGGAGGTCGCAATCCTGGACGCCAACCGGCCGCGCCGGGCGTTCCGACGCATCACCGGCGCGGCACTCGAGCGGCTCATACCCGAACGCAACGGCTCTGAGTCGGCGGACGACTCGGCGGAGAAATCGTCGAAATAGGCTCTGTCCCATGCTGATCGGTTTGCTGCTCGCATTGGGCTGTTCGGTGTGCTACGGCACGGCGACGGTGTTGCAGGCCGCGGCGACCCGCTCGGTGGATGCCGGCAGCAGTGATTCCGGAGTCGATGCGGCCCTGCTGCTGCGAGCGTTGCGGCAATGGCGTTACCTGGCGGGCATCGGGCTCGACGCACTGGGCTTCTTACTGCAAGTGGCGGCGTTGAGATTAGTACCGATTTATGTCGTCGCCGCCGCGATCGCCGCGTCGCTTGCCGTCACCGCGATCGTGGCCGCCTGGGTGCTGTCCACCCGGCTGTCTCCACTGGAGTGGGCAGCCGTGGCGGTGGTGTGCGCGAGCCTTGCGATGCTCGGGCTGGCCGCCGGGCCGGAGGGATCCGGGCGCGGCCCGGCCCAGCTGGGCTGGGCGCTGCTGGTGATCGTCGCCGTCGTGCTCGTCGCCGGTGCGGCCGCGGGCCGGCTGGGCGATCGCTCCCGCGCCCTCGTGCTGGGGCTGGGGGCCGGCGCCGGCTTCGGCGTTGTCGAGATCGCCGTCCGCCTGATCGATTCGATGGACCCGACCAAGGCCGCGTTCTATACCAATCCCGCCGTCTACGCGGTGATCGCCGGCGGGGTGGCCGGGTTTCTGCTGCTCACCTCCGCGTTGAGCCGCGGATCGGTGACCACGGCCGTGGCCGGGATGGTTATGGGGGAGACGGTGGGCCCTGCCCTGGTCGGGGTGGCCTGGCTGGGCGACCGGACACGCGCGGGCCTGAGCTGGATGGTCGTAGCCGGGTTCGCGATAGCCGTCCTGGCGACTCTGGCGCTGAGCCGGTTCGGCGAACCCCCCGAGCCTGCCGAGTCCTGACGTCAGCGCGGCTGTGGTCGCGGCCCCGGTTATCCACAGTTAGCCCGTTGTCCACAGTTGCGGGTCAAGCTGGCGGCGTATTGCCTGTTTGAGGCAGCGCGGCCGCTAGAATCGTACGTATGTTCGATACAGGATTGCCGGGCCCGGGGGAGTTGGCCGGCGCCGACGACAGCATGGTGGCCGCCGCCATTACTGGCTGGGCCCGCGTCGAGGCAGCTGCTTCTGCGCGTCGGCTGGCGGCGATTGCCGAGTTGGTGCGCCGCCGCGCTGACGGGCCCACCGATTGCGCGCAGTGGTCGTGCGACAACTGGGATTCAGTGACCGCGGAGGTCGCTGCCGCCTTGCACGTCAGCCACGGGATGGCGTCGGGCCAGATGTATCTGAGTGTGGCACTACGCGACCGCCTGCCGAATGTCGCGGCGGTGTTCGCGGAGGGGATGCTCAGCGCGCGGTTGGTGGCTGCGATCGTGTGGCGCACCGATCTGATCAAAGACGAAGCGGCGCTGGCCTTGGCCGACAAGACGTTGGCCGAAGAGGCGATCCGGTTCGGGCCGCTGTCCGTAGCGAAGACGGACACGGCGATCGACGCGATCATCGATCGCTACGATCCCGCGGCGCTGCGGCGCACCCGGGCAGCGGCGCGTGGCCGCGACGTCGTGATCGACTCGGCGGATGGTCAGGACGGCACCACCAACCTATGGGGAACGTTGTACTCGAGCGACGCCGCAGTACTGGACCGGCGGCTGACGCAGATGGCGCACGGGGTGTGCGATGACGACCCGCGCACCGTCGCTCAGCGCCGCGCCGACGCGCTGGGCGCGCTGGCCGCCGGGGCCGACCGGCTGGCCTGTGGCTGCGGCAATGCCGCCTGCTCGGCCGGTGTCGATGTCGACCATCGGGCGACGAGCGTCGTCATTCACGTGGTCGCCGAAGAATCGGCCCTGGCTGCGGCTCCCGACCCACACACGTCGGGAGAGCGACCGGCGCGGCCCGTCGGCCCGAGCACACCGCTCTCGGAGGCGCTGGCTCCCGACCCCGAACCAAATCCAGCCGGCGACGGGATACAACGGCGGGCCAGTCTGATTGTCGGCGGCGGTGTGGTGCCGGCGCCGCTACTGGCCGAGTTGATCAGCGGTGGCGCCAAGGTCACGCCGGTGCGGCATCCCGGCGACGCACCCGCCGAGTCGGGTTATCGGCCGTCGGCCGCGCTGGAACGGTTCATCCGGTGCCGGGATATGACTTGCCGGTTCCCGGGCTGTGACCGACCGGCCGAGTTCTGCGATGTCGACAGAGAGTATGGGAGTGCGTCACTCCCGGTGGCGGTCTGACTCTGACCTCGATTGACGCCGACTGGTTGTCCTTGTGTGGATCTGTCGGCCGTCGCTGGGAGTGGCGTGCGACGTCACCGACGCGACGGCTGTGACCTCATAGGAGCTTGCGCTACAAGCACCCATCTCTGTCCTGTCCAACCGCCGACGCCGGTGTCGCCACCCATCCACCGGAATAGAGGACGGCAGGTACAGCATGACAACACATTCGGGGTTTCGTCACGTCGTGATCGGCGTCGATACCCACAAACTCACCCATCACGGCGCAGCACTGGACGCTGAGACCGGGAAACTGCTCGCCGAACGCGAGTTCCCCGCGACCCCGACCGGTTACCGGCAACTGTTGTCCTGGGCAGGTGCGCTTGGCACGCTGGTCAAGGCCGGGCTGGAGGGAACCGGGTCCTACGGGGCTGGCCTGCAACGGTTTCTGCAGGCTCACGACGTGACGGTGATCGAGGTATCCCGGCCCAATCGGCAAGATCGGCGCCGGCGCGGCAAGTCCGACCCGATCGATGCGATCAATGCTGCCCGCGCGGTGCTCAGCGAAGCTGCGCTGGCCATGCCCAAGAATCGCCAGGGGTATGTCGAATCGGTGCGTGAGATCCGGGCGACCCGCCGCAGTGCGGTCAAGGCACGCAGGGCTGCATTGCATCAGATCCATGGACTGCTGTGGTGCGCTCCCGACGGCTTGCGCGCGAAGTTGTCCAGCTACGACCGGGCGGCCTTGGTGGCGCGCTGCGCGCGACTGCGTATCCCAGCCAACGGCGCTATCGACGATCCCACGGTCACGGCCCGCAGGATGCTGCGCCGACTGGCCAAACGGATTCAGATGATCGATGAGGAGATCGCCGAAGCCAATCATGAGCTCGAGGCCATACTGGCCGAACATGCGCCAACTCTGTTGTCGATCAACGGTGTTGGAACCGAGGCGGCCGGTCAGATGCTCACCACGGCAGGTCAAAACATCGAACGGCTGAAGTCCGAGGCATCCCTGGCGCGGCTGTGCGGAGTGGCCCCCGTCCCGGCCAGCAGCGGCAACACCATCCGCCACCGCCTGCACCGCGGCGGCGACCGAGACGCCAACAGCTCCATCCATCTGATCGTCGTCAACCGGCTCCGCTGGCACGAACCCACCAAGGTCTACCTGACCCGCCGAACCCACGAAGGCAAGACCAAAAAGGAGATCATCCGCTGCCTCAAACGGGCTGTGGTCCGCGAGCTCTACCAGGCACTCCAAACCGACCTAAACCCAACAATGCAGAGACTTGACGCTGCATAGGAGCATCCACACGGTGCCTTTTCCGTTCGGACTGACCCACGCGTCGAACTTGAAATGCCTTTGCAGAAAACATCATTTGCTGAAAACTTTCTGGACCGGATGGTCGGACGAGCAACGGTCCGATGGCACCATCGTCTGGACAGCGCCGACTGGCCAGACCTACACCACTCGGCCGGGCAGTAGCCTGTTGTTTCCCAGCCTGTGTCGGCCCACCGGCGAATTGCCCAGTGCCCCAAGAGTTGACCGAACAGCCGGTGATCGCGGGCTGATGATGCCCAGGCGTTACCGAAGCCGCGAACAAGACCGGGCTCGCCGAATCGACGCTGAACGCGCCCTCAACGCGGCTCACGTCGCCGAGCGCAACAAGCCTCCGCCGTTCCAGCGCTATTCAGCGAGCCGCGCCGCGAGGCGGTCGTCTAACAAGTAGGCTCGAATTGTGCAGCGGCGGATCATGGGCATCGAGACCGAATTCGGTGTCACCTGCACATTTCACGGCCACCGTCGTCTGTCGCCCGACGAAGTGGCCCGTTACCTGTTTCGACGGGTGGTCTCCTGGGGCCGCAGCTCCAACGTTTTCCTGCGCAACGGGGCACGGCTGTACCTGGACGTGGGCAGTCACCCCGAATACGCCACCGCCGAATGCGACAGCCTGGTGCAGCTGGTCACCCATGATCGCGCAGGCGAGCGGGTGCTGGAAGACCTGCTGATCGACGCCGAGCAGCGACTGGCCGACGAGGGTATCGGCGGCGACATCTACCTGTTCAAGAACAACACCGACTCGGCGGGCAACTCCTATGGCTGCCACGAGAACTACTTGATCGTGCGGGCCGGCGAATTCTCCCGAATCTCCGATGTGCTGCTGCCGTTCCTGGTCACTCGCCAGCTCATCTGCGGCGCCGGCAAGGTGCTGCAAACGCCCAAGGCCGCGACCTTCTGCCTGTCGCAGCGCGCCGAGCACATCTGGGAGGGTGTCTCCAGTGCGACGACCCGATCCCGTCCCATCATCAACACCCGCGACGAGCCGCACGCAGACGCCGAGAAATACCGGCGTCTGCACGTCATCGTCGGCGACTCCAACATGTGCGAGACCACCACCATGCTCAAGGTGGGCACCGCGTCGCTGGTGCTGGAAATGATCGAAGCCGGCGTGGCGTTCCGCGACTTTTCGCTGGACAACCCGATCCGGGCCATCCGCGAAGTCAGCCATGACGTCACCGGCCGGCGACCGGTGCGGCTGGCCGGCGGGCGCCAGGCCAGCGCGCTGGATATCCAGCGCGAGTACTACGCGCGCGCCGTCGAGCACCTGCAGACTCGCGAGCCCAACGCCCAGATCGAGCAGGTCGTCGATCTGTGGGGTCGCCAACTCGACGCGGTGGAAAGCCAGGACTTCGCCAAGGTCGACACCGAAGTCGACTGGGTGATCAAGCGCAAGCTGTTCCAGCGCTACCAGGACCGCTACGACATGGAGCTGTCCGATCCGAAGATCGCCCAGCTGGACCTGGCCTACCACGACATCAAGCGGGGCCGCGGCGTCTTCGATCTGCTGCAGCGCAAGGGTCTGGCGTCGCGCATCACCACCGACGAGGAAATCGATGCCGCCGTGGATCAGCCGCCGCAGACGACACGGGCGCGGCTGCGTGGCGAGTTCATCAGCGCCGCCCAGGCGGCCGGACGCGATTTCACCGTCGACTGGGTGCACCTCAAGCTCAACGACCAGGCTCAGCGCACGGTGCTGTGCAAAGATCCGTTCCGGTCGGTCGATGAGCGGGTCAAGCGGCTGATCGCCAGCATGTAGCCCGGAACCACCAGGGAAAGCCGGGTGAATTCCGGCCGAGAATCCGGCAATTAGGGTGGTGCGGGTGGCGGTTTCCAAAGTCGAACGATTGATGAATCTCGTCATCGCATTGCTGTCTACCCGCAGCTACATCACCGCAGAGAAAATCCGGTCCAGCGTGGCGGGATACGCGGACAGCACCAGCGACGAGGCGTTCTCGCGGATGTTCGAGCGCGACAAGAATGAGCTGCGCGATCTGGGCATCCCGCTGGAAACCGGCAAGGTGTCGTCGTTCGATCCGGTGGAGGGTTACCGGATCAACCGCGACTCGTACGCACTGCCTGCCGTCGAGCTGACCGGTGACGAGGCCACCGCCGTCGCCGTGGCCACCCAGCTGTGGGAGTCGCCGGAACTGATCACCGCCACGCAGGGGGCGCTGCTGAAACTGCGCGCGGCCGGCGTGGACGTCGATCCGGTCGTGCCGATCGCCATCGCGTCGCCGGCCGGCAGCGTGGGCCTGCGGGGGTCGGAAAACGTTCTGGGAGCGCTGTTGTCGGCGATCGACTCCGGGCAGGTTGTGCAGTTTCCGCACCGCCCGTCACGTACCGAGCCGTACACCGTGCGCACCGTCGAGCCGTGGGGCGTGGTGACCGAGAAGGGTCGCTGGTATCTCATCGGGCACGACCGCGATCGCGGCGCCACCCGCACGTTTCGGCTGTCCAGGATCGGCGACGAGGTGACGCCGGTCGGCCCGACCGGGACCGTCGCCCCGCCCGAGGGCGCCGACCTGCGCGAGATCGTGGCCAAGGCGGTCGGAGACGCACCGACGGGCGTGCGGGCGCAGGTCTGGGTTGCCGACGGGCGGGCCACCGCGCTGCGACGTACCGGGACATCGCTGGGTTCCCGGCAGCTGAACGGCCGCGACGGTGACGTGATCGAACTCGACATCGGAACCACCGACCGATTGGCGCGCGATGTCGCCGGCTACGGCGCCGATGCTGTGGTGCTGGAACCGAAACCGCTGCGCGACGAGGTGCTGGGCCGGTTACGCGCTCACGCTGAGGAGCAAGGGGAGCGGCTATGACACCCGTATCGACGCGTCTGGTGCGATTGCTGAACATGGTGCCGTATTTCCAGGCCAACCCGCGGGTCACCCGCGCCCAGGCCGCGACTGACCTGGGCGTTTCCGTCGAGCAGTTGGGGGAGGACCTCGACCAGCTCTGGCTGTGCGGCCTGCCCGGTTACGGGCCCGGCGACTTGATCGACTTCGAATTCACCGGCGATACCGTCGAGGTGGCGTTCTCGGCCGGGATGGACACTCCGCTGCAGCTGACCTCACCGGAAGCCACCGGATTGCTGGTGGCGTTGCGCGCGCTGGCCGATATTCCGGGCGTGGTCGATCCGGAGGCGGCACGCAGCGCGATCGCCAAAATCGAAGCCGCTGCCGGAGCCGCCGGACACGGAAACGACGGCGCCGCGGTCGACGAGCCGGCCCCCGTCGAGAGTCAGGCCGCCGCCGCGGTGCGGGCCGCGGTCCGTGACCACCGGGCGCTGAGCATCGACTACTACGCCGCCTCCCACGACACGCTGTCCACCCGGATCGTCGACCCGATCCGGGTGGTGTTGGTCGGCGGTCACAGCTACCTGGAAGCCTGGTCACGGGAGGCCGACGGCGTGCGGCTGTTCCGGTTCGACCGCATCGTCGAGGCCTCCGTGCTCGACGAGCCTTCCGCGCCACCGGAACCCGCGCTCCAGGCGCCGCCGGACACCTCGCTGTTCGACGCCGACCCCTCGCTGCCGTGGGCGACGCTGCGGCTGGCGCCCGCGGCCTCGTGGATGTTCGAGTACTACCCGATGCGCCTGTTGCGGGAACTGCCCGACGGCTACTGCGAGGCGGCAATGACCTACGCCTCGGAAGACTGGATGGCACGTCAGGTGCTGGGCATGGGATCGGCGGTGCGCGTTCTGGGGCCGCAGTCGCTGGCCGCGCGGGTGCGTGAGGCCGCGGCCGCCGCGCTGGATTCTTACCACGCCGCGGCGCGGTCCGGCTCATGAGACGGCGGCTGCGGTAGCATCGTGGAGACATCTGGAGGTAAATAAAAGTGAATGCTCTGACTCCGGGTCACCTGGCTATCATCGCGGTCCTGGTGATTGTTCTGTTCGGCGCCAAGAGGCTTCCCGACGCCGCTCGCTCACTGGGCAAGTCGTTGCGGATCTTCAAGTCCGAGGTCCGCGAACTGCAAAGCGACCACAAACCGGAAGCGTCTGCCACCCAGGCCGCGCCGGCTCAGCCGGTGCATTCCGAGCGGGTAGAACCGCCGGCGGCTGACGGTCGGTCGGCCTAGCCTGGCATCGCCGCCGCGGCGCCCGAGCGCCTATTTACTGTGCGCACCACCGGTTTATTCAGGCGGCTAGATCCGCGTCTCCGTCGCGGCCGCAACAATCCCGACGCGACCATGTCGCTCGTCGCTCATCTCACCGAGCTTCGCGCCCGGCTGCTGATCTCGCTGGCGGCCATCGCCCTCACGACGGCGGTGGGCTTCGTCTGGTATTCGCACTCGCTGTTCGGGCTGGAAAGCCTGGGCAACTGGCTACGGCACCCCTATTGCGCGCTGCCACCGTCAGCGCGGGCCGATATCGCCAACGGCCAGTGTCGGTTACTGGCCACCGCGCCGTTCGACCAGTTCATGCTGCGGTTGAAGGTCGCGTTGACGGCTGGGGTGGTACTGGCCTGCCCGGTGTGGCTCTACCAGCTCTGGTCGTTCATCACCCCGGGCCTGTACAAAAAGGAGCGCCGTTTCGCGGTGGCGTTCGTCGTTCCGGCAGCACTGCTGTTCGTCACCGGCGCAGTGCTGGCATATCTGGTGCTGTCCAAGGCGCTGCACTTCCTGTTGACCGTCGGCAGCGACGTGCAGGTGACCGCGCTGTCCGGCGACCGGTATTTCGGGTTTCTGATCAACCTGCTGTTGGTGTTCGGGGTGAGCTTCGAGTTCCCGCTGCTGGTGGTGATGCTCAACTTCGTCGGTGTGTTGCCCTACGCGCGGCTGCGGTCGTGGCGACGCGGCCTGATCTTCGCAATGTTCGTGTTCGCAGCAATTTTCACGCCCGGTTCTGACCCGTTCTCGATGACCGCGCTGGGGCTGGCGCTGACCCTGCTGCTCGAACTGGCCATCCAGATCGTGCGCGTGCACGACAAACGCAAGGCCAAACGCGAAGCCCTGAGCACGCTCGACGACGACGAAGCCTCGGTTATCGACCCGCCGTCTGCGGTGGGTGTGCCGTCGACTATCGCCGGACCTCATGACGACATCACCTGATAACCCGGTGACCGCAGGCGAATTGGCGCGGTTCACTGCAGAATTGCCATTTGAGCTCGACGGCTTTCAGCGGCGGGCGTGTGCTGCGCTGGAAAGCGGCCACGGTGTCCTGGTGTGCGCACCGACCGGGGCGGGCAAGACCGTCGTCGGCGAATTCGCGGTGCACTTGGCACTGGCGTCCGGCGGCAAATGCTTCTACACCACACCGCTGAAGGCGCTGAGCAACCAGAAGCACACCGACTTCGTGGCGCGCTACGGCAAAGGTCAGATCGGACTGCTCACCGGCGATCTGTCGGTGAACGCCGGCGCCCCGGTGGTGGTGATGACCACCGAGGTGCTGCGCAATATGCTGTACGCGGATTCTACTGCACTGCAAGGGCTTTCGTATGTCGTCATGGACGAGGTGCACTTCCTCGCCGACCGCATGCGCGGCGCGGTGTGGGAGGAGGTCATCCTGCATCTGCCCGACGACGTGCGCCTGGTCAGTCTGTCGGCGACAGTGAGCAACGCCGAAGAGTTCGGCGGCTGGATTCAGACGGTGCGCGGGGACACCTCGGTCATCGTCGACGACCATCGACCTGTCCCGCTGTGGCAGCACATGCTGGTCGGTAAGCGGCTTTTCGACCTGTTCGATTACGGCGCGCACGAACCGGGGGACCGGCGCCCGTCGGTTGTCGACCCGAACTTGTTGCGCCACATCGCTCATCGCCGGGAGGCCGATCGGCTTTCGGACTGGCGCGCGCCGCGCCGCCACGGCGGAGGGGGAGGGTCCGGACGGCCGGGCAGATCGGGCTTCTACCGGCCGCCGCCGCGGCCCGACGTGATCCGCCTGCTCGACGCCGACGCGCTGCTGCCGGCGATCACCTTCGTGTTCTCCCGGGTCGGCTGCGATGCCGCGGTGGCCCAGTGCCTGCGGTCGTCGCTGCGGCTGACCACCGACGAAGACCGGGCGAAGATCGCCGAGGTGATCGACCACCGCTGCGGCGATCTCGACGACGCCGATTTGGCGGTGCTCGGCTACTACGAGTGGCGTGAGGCGCTGCTGCGCGGCATCGCCGCCCATCACGCCGGATTGCTGCCGGTGTTCCGGCACACCGTCGAGGAGCTGTTCGCCGCCGGGCTGATCCGGGCCGTCTTCGCCACCGAGACGCTGGCGCTGGGCATCAACATGCCCGCCCGCACCGTGGTGCTCGAACGGCTGGTCAAGTTCAACGGCGAGCAGCACCTGCCGCTGACACCCGGCGAGTACACCCAGCTCACCGGGCGGGCCGGCCGGCGCGGCATCGATGTCGAGGGTCACGCCGTGGTGCTCTGGAATCCCGGCGACGACACCAGTGAGCCGGCGGAGGTCGCGGGCCTGGCCTCGACCCGCACGTTTCCGCTGCGAAGCTCGTTCGCCCCGTCCTACAACATGACGATCAATCTGGTGAACCGGGTCGGCCCGGAGCAGGCGCATCGGCTGCTGGAGCAGTCGTTCGCGCAGTATCAGGCCGACCGCTCGGTGGTCAGCCTGGTACGCGGCGTGGAGCGCGGGCAGCAGATGCTCGACGAGGTCGCGGCCGAGCTCGGCGGAAATGACGCGCCCATCCTCGAATACGCCCGGCTGCGCGAGCAAATCAGCCAGCAGGAGCGCACCCAGGCCCGCGCATCGCGACTGCAACGCCGGCAGGCGGTCAACGACGCGCTGGCCGGTCTGCGCCGCGGCGACATCATCACGATCACCCACGGCCGACGAGGCGGACTGGCGGTCGTGCTGGAGCCCGCTCGCGACAGCACCGATCCGCGACCGTTGGTGTTGACTGAAAACCGTTGGGCCGGAAGGATTTCGTCGGCGGACTATTCCGGCGAGTCGGCGCCGGTCGGCTCGATGACGTTGCCCAAGCGGATCGAGCACCGGCAACCGCGGGTCCGCCGTGACGTGGCGTCGGCGTTGCGTTCGGCGGCCGCCGGATTGTCGATCCCGCGCGATCGCCGGGGCAAACGTGGCGAGGATCGCGATCTCGACCCCGAATTGGTGTTGCTGCGTGAAAAGATGCGGCGTCATCCAGTCCACCGCCAAGCCGATCGGGAGACCCGGGTCCGGGTCGCCGAGCGCTACTTGCGTATCGAGCGGGACAACGCCGCGCTGCAGAAGAAGGTCGCCGCCGCCACCAACTCGCTGGCTCGCACGTTCGACCGGATCGTCGGACTGCTCACCGAGCGCCGCTTCATCGAGCTCATCGACGGAATTCCCGAGGTGACCGACGACGGCCGGCTGCTGGCCCGGATCTACAGCGAGAGCGACCTTTTGGTTGCCGAATGTCTGCGCACCGATGTGTGGACGGGTCTGCGGGACGCCGAGTTGGCCGCCGTGCTGTCGGCCGTGCTCTACGAAACGCGGGGCGGTGACGGCCCTGGGGCGCCGCGAAACGAGCAGGTGCCGACGGCGCGGTTGCGGCAAGCGCTGACTCGAACGCGGCGGCTGTCGGCGGAGTTGCGCGCCGACGAGCAGCGACATCGTCTCTCGCTGAGTCGCGAGCCTGACGACGGCTTCGTCGCGGCGATCTACCGGTGGGCCAGCAGTGGTGACCTGGTCACCGCGTTGGCGGCCGCTGACGTCGAGGGCGCCGGGTCGCCGCTGTCGCCGGGGGATTTCGTGCGCTGGTGCAGGCAGGTGCTTGACCTGCTGGACCAGGTCCGCAACGCCGCCCCGCAGCCGGAGTTGCGGGTCACCGCGAAACGCGCGATCGATGCCATTCGGCGCGGCGTCGTAGCAGTTGACGCCGGGTAGGCTGAGCACGATTGCAACCAGCACTGAGAGGACTGACACACATGAGCGGACCGCAGGGACCCGACCCGACGCAGCCGTGGCAGCCGACCCAGGGCGAAGGGCAGCAAGCCGGCGAGGAGCACACCCAGCACGTGTCGCCCTGGCAGCAGCAACCCACCGGCGACCAGGGTTGGCAGGCCTCGGGTCCCGAGCAGCAAACCTGGCAGGCGCCGGCCTACACCCCGACCGAGTACGGGCAATACCAGCAGCCGCCCACCCAGTACTACCCGCCGTCGCAGTCCTACCCGCAGGGCTATCCGCAACAGGGCCAGTACGGCGGCCAGACCGCCCCGTACGGCGCGCCGGCCACGCAGTACGGCCAGTCGGGCCAGTATGGGCAGCCGGGTCAATACGGTCAGGCGGGGCAGTACGGTCAGCCGGGCCAGTACCCCCAACCCGGCCAGTACGGTCAGTACCCGGGTCCCTACGGCCAGCCCCCGGCCGGGCCGAAGCGTTCGCGGGCGCTGGTCGGCACGGTGGTCGGTGTGTTCGCCGCCGTCGTCGTCGCGGTGATCTTGGTGCTCGGCTTCTGGGCGCCGGGGTTCTTCGTGACCACCAAGCTGGATGTCGGCAAGGCCCAGGCCGGTGTGCAGCAGATCCTCGCCGACAGCACCAACGGCTACGGGGCCAAAAACGTCAAAGACGTGAAGTGCAACAACGGTCAGAATCCGACCGTCAAAAAGGGCGCCAGCTTCGATTGTGACGTCAGCATCGACGGCACCAAGCGTTCGGTGACCGTGACTTTCCAGGACAACAAGGGCACCTACGAGGTGGGTCGGCCCAAGTAGCGCCGCCTCACGACGCAGGCAGCGCGTCGAGCGCCTTCTGCAGCCGCGAGATCGATGACCCGACGCCGAGCTTGGTCGCGAGTTCGGCGGTGCGCGCCGGGTCGGCGGCCACCAGCGGCAAGCCATCGGTGTCCGTAGAGAAGTCGACCGGCGCATCGGTGGCCACCTGCACCACGGGTCCTGCTGTTTGGACGTAGTCGGCGGCCGCGCGCAACTTGGCCCTGACTCCTTTGGCCAGCGACGATTTCGGGTCGTCCACGGCGGCCAGGATCGCTGCCAACGAGCCGTGCTGCGCCAGCAGCATGGCGGCGGTTTTCTCGCCGATGCCAGGTACACCGGGCAGCCCGTCGGAGGGGTCGCCGCGCAGCAGGGCCAGCTCGGCGTAGGCCGCGCCGGCCCGATCGACGGGCACGCCGTAGCGATCGGCGACCTCGACCGGGCCCATCAGCGTCGCGTTGGTCAGGCCGCGGCCGAGGTAAAGCACCCGTACCGGGACCGGATCGTCGCGGACCACCTGCAGCAAGTCGCGGTCGCCGCTGACGACGACCACCGGGTCGCGTCGCTCCTGGGCGGCCAGCGTGCCGATCACGTCGTCGGCTTCGAAACCCGCTGCGCCGCCGGTGCAGATGCCGAACGCCGCGAGGATCTCCGCGATCATCTCGACCTGCGGCGACAAATCGTCGGGAACTTCCTCGACATCGGCTTGCCCACTGGGCTTTTCCTCTTCGACCCGATGCGCTTTGTATGACGGGATGCGGTCGACCCGGAATTGCGGACGCCAGTCCAAATCCAGGCAGACCACCAACCGGGCGGGTCGGTACCGAGTGATCACCGTGGCCATCGAGTCGACGAAACCACGCACGGCGTTGACGGGCCGGCCGTCGGGCGACGTGATCGAGGATGGGACGCCGAAGAACGAACGAAACCACATGCTGGCGCCATCCAGCAGCAGCACCGGCGCGGACATGCCCGCCATCCTGCCAGTAGCCTGAAACTCATGGGTTCTGACCGCTTCGACGCAGAGGTCTATCGCCGCCGGATAGCGGCGGCGACTGCGGCCACCGGCAAGGCGGACCTGGCTGGTCTGGTGATCACTCCGGGCTACGACCTGCGTTATCTGCTCGGCTCGCGCGCCCAGACCTTCGAGCGTCTCACCGCGCTGGTGCTGCCCGTCACTGGTGAGCCGGCCATCGTCGTGCCGCGGCTGGAGTTGGCGTCGCTGAAAGATTCCGCGGTGACCGATCTTGGCCTGGCGGTGCGGGATTGGGTCGATGGCGAGGACCCTTACCAACTGGTCGCCGCCGCAATGAGGGGCGCTCCGGCGGCGACGGCGGTCACCGATTCGATGCCCGCCCTGCACCTGTTGCCGTTGGCCGATGTCCTGGGTGTGCTGCCGGTGTTGGCCACCGAAGTACTGCGAGAACTGCGGATGGTCAAGGACGCTTCCGAAATCGACGCGCTGCGCAAGGCGGGCGCGGCAATCGACCGGGTGCATGCGCGGGTGCCGGAGTTCCTGGTACCTGGTCGGACCGAGGCCGACGTCGCTGCCGATATCGCCGAAGCCATTGTCGCCGAAGGGCATTCGGAAGTCGCATTCGTCATCGTCGGCTCCGGGCCGCATGGCGCCGACCCGCATCACGAATACTCCGATCGCGAAATTCGGATCGGGGACATCGTCGTCGTCGACATCGGCGGCTCCTACGAGCCCGGGTATAACTCCGACTCGACGCGTACCTATAGCATCGGTGAGCCCAGTCCTGATGTCGCGCAACAGTATTCAGTACTACAGCGGGCACAACGAGTAGCGGTCGAGGCGGTGCGCCCCGGCGTGACCGCCGAACACATCGACGCCTCGGCCCGTCAGGTGCTGGCCGAAGCGGGTCTCGCCGAATATTTCGTGCACCGCACCGGGCACGGCATCGGGTTGTCGGTGCACGAAGAGCCCTACATAGTCGCGGGCAACGATCTACCGCTGCAGGCGGGCATGGCGTTTTCCGTCGAGCCCGGGATCTATTTCCCGGGTCGGTGGGGAGCGCGCATCGAAGACATCGTGGTGGTGGCCGAAGACGGCGCCCAGCCCGTCAACCACCGTCCGCACGCGCTGATCGTGGTTGAGGTTTAAGTATTAAGCTCAGGCGATGACCGACCACGACCGTGCCGCCGCCCGCCGAGAGATCACCGACGCTCTGATGAACGCGCTGGAACGCCGACATGAAGTGCTGGATCTGATCGTGGAGGCCGACGACCGGCCGTCAGCAGTCGATGGCATCGTCGACCTACTGGGCACCTCCCGGCTGGGAGCCGAAGCGGTGATCGGCATGTCGTTCGATCAGCTGACCAAGGACTCGCGCAAGAAGATCGTCGCCGAACTCGAGGATCTGAACAACCTCTTGAGCTTCACGTTCAAAGACCGGCCGGCCAGCGCGGGCGAAACCCTGGCGCTTCGGGCGTTTTCCGGTTCCGCCGACCGCGATATCTTCGCCGCGCGTACCGAGGACATCGGCGCCAAGGGTGACGGGTCCGGCGCCCCGGCGGGCGGCCTGGACGACGAGATCCGCTCGGCGCAGGAGCGACTCGACGCCGAAGAGGCCGCCTGGTTCGTCGCGGTCGACGGTGACGAGAAGGTCGGCATGGTTTTCGGCGAGCTCACCGGCCATGAGGTCCACGTCCGGATCTGGATCAATCCCGACTACCGCCATCGCGGCTACGGCACCGCCGCACTGGCCAAATCACGACCGGAGATGGCGGCCTATTTCCCCGCGGTCCCGCTGGTGATTCACGCGCCCGGCGCCACTCTCGTTTAGCGCTAGTTGGCTTTGTGGGTCAGCAGATCCGAGGATCCGAGCACCCGCTCGACCTGTACCTCGATGACGACTCGCCGGGGGTTCTTTCGAGGCGTGCGGTAACGCTGGGCGTAGCGCAGCTCCGCGTCGCGCACGGCGTCGACCTCACCGTTGACACTGGCCCGACCTTCCAGCGACAGCCAGCGAGCGCCGTCGACCTGACTGAGCACGGCGACCGCACCGCGCTCGGCGTTGACCGCCTTCTGCGAACCACCCGTTGTGATCACCCGCGCGATGTGCGTCTTGGGGTCAAACGTGAACCCGACCGCCACCACATGCGGCGAATTGTCGGGGCGCAGGGTGGTCAGCATGGCCAGGTGGCGCTCGGTGAGAAACGCCAGCGCGTCGTTGGTCAGCCGGGCCGTGGAGTTTGCCATCACCGCTCACGCTAGCGCAGGTCATAATCGCAGCCGTGGATGACACGAGCGCACCGACGGTATTGATTCTCGGTGGTCGCAGCGAAATCGGCATCGAGCTTGCGGTGCGGCTCGCTTCCGGCGCGTCCGTCGTGCTGGCGGCGCGAAACGCCGATCGGCTGGGCGAACAGATGGCGGCGGTCCGGGCCGCCGGCGCGGCGGCGGTGTCCGCCTGTGAATTCGACGCTGACGACCTGGAGTCGCACGGCCCGTTGGTTGCGTCGATCATCGCCGAGCACGGCTCGATCGACACCGCGGTGCTGGCCTTCGGGATCCTCGGCGACCAAGGCCGCGCCGAGACCGACGCCGCACACGCAGTGGCCGTCGTGCACACCGACTACGTCGCGCAGGTCAGCCTGCTCACCCAGCTCGCCGCCGCGATGCGGCAGGCCGGCCGGGGAACGTTGGTGGTGTTCTCCTCGATCGCCGGCGTGCGGGTACGCCGGGCCAACTACGTCTACGGGTCGGCCAAAGCGGGTCTGGACGGCTTCGCCAGCGGTCTGGCCGACGCGTTGCACGGAACCGGGGTGCGGCTGTTGATCGTGCGGCCCGGGTTTGTGATCGGGCGGATGACGCAAGGTATGACGCCGGCACCGCTGCCCAGCACGCCCGCGCAGGTGGCCGCGGCGACGGCGCGTGCGCTGGCCAAGGGGCGACGCATCGTATGGATTCCGTGGGCGTTGGGCCCAGCGTCTGTGGTGATGCGGTTGCTGCCGCAGTTCGTCTGGCGCCGGCTGCCGCGATAATCGCCAAGCAGCCGATTGGCCGACGGTGTCCGCGTAGCATGCTGGCCAGCGAGAGGCCGGGTGGTTCTCATGACGCAAAAGCAGTCACCGAAGGTCGCGATAATCGGCGCCGGAATGTCGGGCCTGTGCATGGCGGTCAAGCTGCAGGATGCCGGCATCGACTCGTACACGATTTTCGAGAAAGCCGACGACGTCGGAGGCACCTGGCGCGACAACACCTATCCCGGCCTCACCTGTGACGTGCCTTCGCGGTACTACTCCTACTCATTCCGGCCGAACCCGAACTGGTCACACGTGTTGCCGCCGGGACCCGAGATACGCGCCTATTTCCAGCAGGTAGCCGACGAGTACGGCGTTCGTCGGCACATCCGGTTCGGTGTTGATGTCACCGCCGCCGAATATGACGACGGAAAGTGGCGGCTTACTACCGACGCCGGCGAGGAAACCTTCGACGTTCTCGTCACCGCGACCGGAGTTCTGCGGGTGCCTCGTCACCCGGACATTTCCGGGCTCGAGACGTTTGCCGGTCCCGCGTTTCATTCGTCGCGATGGGATCATTCGATCTCGTTGACGGACAAGCGGATCGGCTTGATCGGGACAGGGTCGACCGGTGTTCAGATTGTTGCGGAGCTCGGCGGCACAGTGCGTCAACTGACGATCTTTCAACGCACCGCGCAATGGGTCTACCCATTCCCCAATGGCCGGTACTCGGCGCTCACCAAACACGCCCTGTCCCGGTGGCCGAGACTGAACACCTTGGGGTACTGGTTCTGGGGGTTGGTGTTCAGGCGCACATTCGGACGTGCGCCCATCCGTCCGGGTTTGCGGCGTCGCTTCGTGCAGGCCGAGTGCCGGTGGAACTTGCGTCTATCGGTGCGCGACCCACAGTTGCGGGCCAAACTCACTCCCAAGGACCAGCCCATGTGCAAGAGGCTGGTCATGGCCGGGCATTTCTACCGGTCCGTGCAGCAGCCGGGCGTCGACGTCGTCACCGATCGGATCGACCACATCGAGCCCCGTGGTGTCGTCACCGCCGATGGCACCCTGCATGAATTGGACCTGTTGGTCTATGCCACCGGATTTGACGCCCGCGCCTACGTGCGACCGCTGACGGTTATCGGCGAAGGTGGCCGGACTTTGGATGAGGCTTGGGCTGACGGTCCGACGGCTTACCGGTCTATCGCGGTGCCAGGGTTTCCCAACCTTTTCATGCTGATGGGCCCGCATTCGCCGATCGGCAATCAGTCGCTGATACCTGTCGCTGAGGACCAAGCCGAATATGCGATGTGGTGGATCAACAAGATCCGCGACGGTGTGGTTCACGCCGCCGCACCGACTGAAGCGGCGACCAAAGAGTACAACGAGAGCATGAAAGCCGCTATGCCGCAAACAATTTGGGTTACCGGATGCAACAGCTGGTACCTCGGCAAAGACGGTCTGCCCGAGCTTTTCCCGTGGACACCAGAGACCCATCGGGAGCTGCTTCGCCGGCCGGAGCTCACGGATTTCGACGTACGCTCTGTCTGAGATCAGGACGTCCCGGTGCGCCGGGCGTAGGCCGTGCGCTTGTCGACCTCGACGTCGTCGGTGAAAACGCGGCCCGTGCCCAATGCGCGTCCTATCGCCTCCGACATACGCTGCGGCATCAACCGCTGACCTGCCACGATCGGGCCGATCGAACGGGGAACCAGTACCCGCGGTTTCGGTTTGACGATCACCCTGGCGATTGCTCCGGCGACATCGTTCGGCTCGGCATTCTTCAAGCCCTTCGCGTGCCCGACGCCGGTAATCATCTCGGTATTGGTCAGAGTCGGCAGAATCGCCGAGAAGTGGACACCGCTGCCGCGGTTTTCCATCCGAACGGTATCGGTGTATCCGAGTACGGCATGCTTTGTGGCGCAATAGGTTGCGATGCCCTCGGTCGGTAGCACGCTGCTCAGTGAAGCGATGTTGATGACGTGACCGTGACCGCGCGACAGCATTCGCTGCGCCGCCAGCTTGGTTCCGAGGATCACGCCGTAAATGTTGACGTCAAGCAGTCGCCGTGTGACGGCATCAGCCTCGTCTTGCGCGCTTCCCACTGCGATGACCCCGGCGTTGTTCACCAGGACGTCGACAGCTCCGAGTCGATCTTCGACAGTGTCGAGAAAATCGGTGAAGGATCGTCGATCCGCCACGTCCAGTCGGCGGCCAACCTTGAGACCCAACTGGCTGCTTGCCTCTTTGACGGCCGATCTGTCGATGTCGCCGATCGCGACTTTGGCGCCCAAGCCGTGCAGTACCGTTGCCGTCGCCAGGCCAATCCCGCGTGCACCACCAGTGACGGCAATGACCTTGTCCCCAAAAGCGCCACGTTTCATCGCCTGATGCTCCTTCGTATTCGGGCTAAAGCCTAGGCCTTCGGGCTGGCCTCTAGACTGACGCGATGTCACCGAGCTTCGCAGATGTCGCCAAGGCGCAGTACATCCTGCTGACGACGTTCACCAAGGATGGTCGACCCAAGCCCACCGCGATCTGGGCGGCGCCCGACGGCGATCGCCTGGTGGTGATCACCCAGGCAAAGTCGTGGAAGGTCAAGCGGATTCGCAACACGCCCCGCGTCACGCTGGCGATCTGCGACATGCAAGGCCGCCCGAAAAGCGAGGCCATCGAAGCGACCGCGACCATCCTGGACAAGTCGCGGACCGGGCACGTCTACGACGCCATCGGGCACGAGTACGGGCTGATCGGCAAGGTGTTCAACCTGTTCAGCAAGCTGCGTGGCGGCATGCAGAACAACGTCGGTCTGGAGTTACGGGCCGCGAGCTAGCGTTTCAGGTGTTCGCCGAAGAACGCGAAGACGCGCGCCCAGGCGTCTTCGGTCGCGGCCTCGTTGTAGCCGAATCCGGCGATGCGCAGCAGCGGCTGTGCCGGAAGCTTGTTGGCAAAGCTGTGTCCGGCCTTCGGATAGGACTTGACGTCGTTGGTGATGCCGTTGTGGTCGAGAACCCGCTGCAGCTTCTTGGGCGCCCCGATGCCGATCGGGTCCCGGCTGCCATAGCTGGCAACGATCGGGCATGCCCCGGCCAGCGTTTCGCTGAGTTCGCGCGGCAGCGGCGCGCCGTAGAACGGCGCAGACGCGTCAAAACCCTTGGGCGACATGACCAATGCGAACTGCCCACCCATACAGAACCCGGCGATGCCGACGCGGCCGTTGCACTCCGGTAAGGCCTTGAGATGGTCGCGGGCCGCCAGTACGTCGTCCAGGGCGCGTCCGCGCTTGGTGAGCAGCTCGCGCATGACCTTGGTGACGCATCGAGCCCAGCCGCCGCGGGCGAACAGGTTCGGGGTCAGCGCGACATATCCCGCGGTGGCGATATGACTGTTGATCGACTGCTTGTCTGGTCCGTAACCGATCGCGTCATGAATCACCACCACGCCTGGCCAGGGACCCTGGCCGTCGGGGATGTCGAGCAGGGCGTCGATCGGGCCGGCCGGGGTGTCGATCTCGATTGTCGTCACGAAGTCATCTAACCGCGCGACGGCGGCCGGCGGAACTCAGATGGCCGTCCACGACGTTGCCGATTCATGGTGTCGCGACTGTTTCTGGTCTACCTCCTCGTCGAGCTCGCCGTCGTAGTGGCGCTGGCGTCGACGATCGGGCTCGGATGGACGCTGCTGCTGCTGTTGGTCACGTTTGCCGCCGGATTGGCGCTGGCGGGTTCGCAACTCAAGCGTCAGCTCAGCCGGTTGCGATCCGGCTTGGGCACTGACCGGCCGCGGTTGGCCGCCGATGGCATGGCGGTTGCGCTCGGAACCCTGCTCGTCGTGGTGCCAGGCCTGGTGACCAGCGCCGCGGGGCTGCTGTTGTTGCTGCCGCCGACGCGTGCCGCCGTCCGCCCGGTACTGGGCGCGGTGGCCGCCCGCGGCCTCGGTCGACGTTTCCCCGACTACATCGACGGTGAGGTCATCGAAGGCGAAGTCATCGACGTCAGCGAGGTCGATCCGCCGGTCCTGCCGTTGCGGCCTGAATAATGCCGGCGTGACAAATGACGCGACTACCCTGCTGGTCAACGGCCGGGTGCATAGCACCAGCCATCCCGATGCCACCGCGATGGCGGTCCGCGACAGTGTCGTGGTGTGGCTGGGCAGCGACGACGTCGGTCGCGACCAGTTCGCCGGAGCCGATGTCGTCGATCTCGACGGTGGCTTCGTCGCGCCGGCTTTCGTCGACAGCCACATCCACCTGACTGCCACTGGCCTGACACTGACCGGTCTCGATCTGCGGGCATCGACGTCGCGATCGCACTGCCTGCAGCTCATCGCCAATTACGCGGCGAAGCACCCCGGTGAGCCGCTCTGGGGTCACGGGTGGGACGAATCGTCGTGGCCGGAGAACGCGGCGCCGACCACCGCCGACCTGGACGCGGTGCTCGGTGACCGGCCCGCCTACCTGGCCCGGGTCGACGTGCATTCGGCGCTGGCATCGACCGGTCTGCGCAAGCGGGTTTCGCAATTGGCCTCGGCGACCGGGTTCGACGAGCAGCGGCCGTTGGTCGGTGACGCCCATCATCAGGTCCGCGCCGCCGCGCGTGGCCTGTTGAGCGATAGGCAGCGCGCCGAAGCCCGGCTGGCAGCGCTTGACGCCGTGGCCGCTCACGGGATTGTCGCGGTGCACGAATGCGCCGGTCCGCAGATCGGCGGCCTGGACGACTGGCAGGAGCTGCGGGCGCTGAGCGCCCACGGTATCGAGCTGATCGGTTACTGGGGTGAGGCGGTGACCAGCGCGGCTCAGGCACTCGAGCTGATCGCCGACACCGGCGCGGCGGGTCTGGCCGGCGACCTTTTCGTGGACGGCGCGCTGGGCTCGCGCACGGCCTGGCTGCGCGAGCCCTACGCCGACGCTGCCGACCAACGCGGAAGCTGCTACCTGGAGCTCGACGACGTCGCTGCGCACCTGCGGGCGTGCACCGAAGCCGGCGTGACGGCCGGCTTCCACGTCATCGGCGACGCCGCGGTCGCCGGCGTCGTCGGCGCGCTGGAAAAGCTCGTCGAAGACCTCGGCGTGTCCGCAGTAGCCCGATGCGGTCACCGCTTGGAGCATCTGGAGATGGTGACCGCCGAGCAGGCCGCCAAGCTCGGCGCGTGGGGCGTCATGGCCAGCATGCAACCCAATTTCGACGCGCACTGGGGTGGCCGCGAGGGCATGTATGCGCGTCGTCTCGGTGTCGATCGCGCCGGGCGTCTCAACCCGTTTGCGCTGCTAGCATCCCAAGGCGTGGCCCTCGCGTTCGGATCCGACGCCCCGGTGACCGGCCTGGACCCTTGGGCGACGGTCCGCGCAGCCGTCCACCATCACACGGCAGCCAGCTCGATCTCCGCGCGTGCGGCGTTCGCCGCGGTGACCCGCGGCGGCTGGCGGGCCGGTGGCGCCGGTGATGGGTTGCTGGGCAGCCTGGTGCCGGGCGCGCCCGCGTCCTACGCCGTCTGGGAGGTCGACGAGCTCGAGGTGAGCGCGCCGAGTGATGCCGTGCGGCGGTGGTCGACGGATCCGCGGTCGCGGCTGCCGGTGTTGCCGCGGCTTGGCCCGACCGACTCGTTGCCCCGTTGTCGGCGGACCGTGCACCGAGGCGCCGTGATCCATGGTTAGAGGCATCGGGCGGTTCGACCGCCGGATTCGGCCCGCAGACGACACCGACGTCTTCCCGGCGGTCAACGACGACGACAATGCCGGAGAAAGCCCGGTTCAGGAGACGGTGCACGATGACCGGCTGGCGGCGTTGCGCGGCCGAGCCGCCCGGATAGGCAGGTATCTGCTGGCCTGGCTGATTCGCGAGCTGCGCATCCGGGCGCCCCAGTTGGGCCGGGCGCTACAGCCGCGGCTGACCCGTCTGACTGCCGCAGTTCTCGCCGGTCTGCTGCTCTGCTCGAGCTATCCACCGTTCAACTGGTGGTGGGCCGCGGTCATCGCGTTTGCCGTGTTGGCCTGGGTGCTGACCCGTCCGGCCACCACACCGGTCGGCGGGTTCGGTTACGGCCTCCTGTTCGGTTTGGCGTTCTACCTGCCGCTGATCCGCTGGATCAGCATTCTCGTGGGCGCCGTCCCGCTGGTGGCGTTGGTGCTGTTGTGCGCGGTGTTTCCGGGGATATTCGGTCTGCTGGCTGTTGTGCTGCGACGGCTGTCCGGGTGGCCGGTCTGGTTCGCGGTGGTGTGGGCGGCGCAGGAGTGGTTGAAATCGTCCGTTCCGTTCGGCGGCTTCCCCTGGGGTGTGGTTGCCGCCGGCCAGACGTCTGGCCCGTTTTTGCCGTTGGTACGGCTGGGCGGCGTTCCGCTGCTCTCGTTGGCAATCGTGCTAACCGGTTGCAGCGCTGCCGCTTTCGTGATGGAGACCGTCTCGTGGTGGCGGGCATCTCGTGGGCGGCGCCCCGGAGCTGGCGCCCAGGCGGCCGACACGCCACCGGCGGTCGTGCTGCCCGCGTTCTGCATCTGCCTGGTGTTTTTCATGGCTGCTGCGGTCTGGCCGCAGGTGCGTCACTCCGGCACTGGGTCGGGGAACGAGCCGATCGTCACCGTGGCGGTGGTGCAGGGCAACGTGCCGCGGCTCGGATTGGAGTTCAACGCGCAGCGTCTCGCGGTGCTGGGCAACGACGTCCGGGAAACCCGCCGGCTGGCCGACGACATACGTGCCGGCCGCGCCCCGCAACCAGACTTCGTCGTCTGGCCCGAGGACGCGTCGGAAATCGATCCGCTGGCCAACCCCGAAGCGGCGCAGGAGATTTCGGTGGCCGTCCAGGCCATCGGAGCGCCGATCGTGGTCGGCACGGTGCTCGACATCGCGGGCCGGCCGTCCGACGCGCCGGCTCAAACGAACACCGTTATCGTCTGGAACCCCAAGACGGGAGCCGGCGACCGCCACGACAAGCGGATCGTGCAGCCGTTCGGCGAATACCTGCCCTGGCGCGGGTTCTTCCGGCATCTGTCCGGGCTCGCTGACCTGGCTGGCTACATCGTCCCGGGCAACGGTTCCGGGGTGGTGCACGCCGGGGATACCCCGGTCGGGATCGCGACCTGCTGGGAAGTCATCTTCGACCGGGCTCTGCAGCACTCGGTGCGCAACGGGGCCCAACTGCTCGCGGTACCCGCCAACAACGCCAACTTCAACCAGACGATGAGCGAGCAGCAACTGGCGTTCTCCAAGCTTCGTGCGGTGGAGCTGGACCGCTACGCCGTGGTCGCCAGCAACGTCGGGATCTCCGCTTTGGTCACCCCGGACGGGCGTGAGCTGCAGCGGACCCGGTTCTTCACGCCCGGCTACCTGGACAGCCAGGTCCGTCTCAAGACGACGCTGACCCCGGCCGCAAAATGGGGCCCGATCATCCAGGGAACTCTGGTCGTCGCCGCTCTCGCACTCCTGATCGTCGCGATGCTGCACAATGGGTGGTTAACGGATCTGAGCCGGCGCCTGTCAGGGCTGGCAAAGAACTTCGGCCAGGCATCGGAGAAATCCGACGACGACCCGCCCGGCGACGATGTAGACGATGTAGTAGCCGACGGCCCGCCTGTCAACGAGGTGGCAGCCGACGTCGAACTCGACCAGCGGCCAGAAAAAGGAGACATATGACCACCGGCGATCCGGTGTCACGGGTTGCGGGCGATCGTCCCAGCCTGCGCACCCTGGTGATCATCCCCACTTTCAACGAGCGGGAGAACCTGCCGCTGATCATGCAGCGGCTCCACAAGGCCTGCCCAAACGTGCACGTGCTGGTCGTCGACGACAACAGCCCGGACGGCACGGGAGCGCTGGCCGAGGAACTGGCCGCCGCGAATCCCGACCGGATCCACGTCATGCACCGCACCGTCAAGGATGGTCTGGGCGCGGCCTACCTGGCCGGCTTCGCTTGGGGGCTGGGCCGGCAGTACAGCACGCTGGTCGAGATGGATGCCGACGGCAGTCACGCGCCCGAACAGCTTCACCTGCTGCTCGACGCCATTGATGCGGGCGCCGACCTCGTTATCGGCTCACGCTACGTCGAGGGTGGCAACGTGCAGAACTGGCCGTGGCGGCGCTGGGCGCTGTCCTGGACGGCCAACACGTATGCCCGGCTGGCGCTGGGCATCGGCATCCACGACATCACCGCGGGCTACCGGGCCTACCGGCGGGAAGTACTGCAGAAGATCGACCTCGACCACGTCGAATCGAAGGGCTACTGCTTCCAGATCGATTTGACCTGGCGCACGATCACCAACGGGTTCGTCGTCGCAGAAGTGCCGATCACGTTCACCGAGCGTGAGCTGGGCGTATCCAAGATGAGCGGATCGAATATCCGCGAGGCTGTGGTGAAAGTTGCGCAGTGGGGGATCGACGGCCGCCTGCACCGCCGGCGTTCGGAGCCAGTCAGACCGGCGAGCTAGCGCCGCACCGAACGTCAGCTGCCGCGACGGCGTGTTCTGATCAGGTCGAGACGCTCTTTGAGCAGTTCGTCGAGTTCATCGACCGAGCGTCGTTCCAGCAACATGTCCCAGTGGGTGCGGGGCGGCTTCACCTTTTTCGGTTCCGGCAGGTCACCTTCGATCAGGGTGCCTTCCATGCCGTTGCGGCACAGCCAGGTGCCAGGGATCTCGGCATCGTCGGCGAATGGAACGTCGAACTCTTCGCCGTTTTCTGTGCGGTACCGCGCGACCTGGCGCGGCGCCAAGTCGTGGTTGCGGTCGGTCTCGTAGCTCACGGCTCCAAGGCGACTGCCTCTTAGGACACGATCGGCCATTGGTCAGCACTCCTCTTAACGTCTTCTCAGCAGCTAGCGCTTTGAACAACGCTGCGGCCTGCCGGGTAGTTCCCGGGCATAGGGGCGACCCGACGTTCCATGATACCGGGATTCGGCCGGCGCCCCGACTAAAGTCGCCCCCGTGACACGTCGCGTCCGCCCACAGCCCTGCAGATGGTGTGGTCGCGACGTCGCGGACAGCGGGATGGGCCGTCGCCGCCAGTACTGCCGGCAGTCGTGCCGGCAGCGCGCCTACGAGCAGCGGGCATCCATCAACGGCGTCCATGGCCCGGCCTTGCCCGCCGACGCGGTGGTGCTGTCAGCCATCGAGGCCGCTGATCTGTCCGACCGCGTCTACCAGGTCCGATGCGCGGCCGAGGACGTCGCCACCGCGCTGGACGAGGGCGCGGGCGGTCCCGAATTGCGTACGCTGTGCGCTGCCCTGCTGCGAGCCGCCGAGGCCGCCGACGGGTGGCGTTGACCAGGCTTAGCCTCGGCTGACTTGTGGCGGGTACAGTCTCGCCATGGATCGCTGGGCGACGCCGGAATCAGGTGCGGAGCCGGGCCATGGATCGGGCGGGCGAGTCGGCGCCTGCCAACGATGACTCTGCTGCTCATCCAGGGACCGCATTCCGGATTGAGCGACGACCGACGTTAGGCGAGGGGTAACCACATGGCTGATCAACTTCAGCATGCAACCGAGGCGTTACGGAAAGCGCTGGTCCAGGTCGAGCGCCTGAAGAGCAAGAACCGGGCGCTGCTGGAGCGTACCGGCGAGCCGATCGCCATCGTCGGTATGTCGTGCCGATTCCCGGGCGGGGTCGACTCGCCGGACAGCCTGTGGGACATGGTCGCCGAGAAGCGCGACGTGATGTCGGAGTTCCCGACCGACCGCGGCTGGGATCTGGCCGAACTGTTCGACGACGACCCGGATGCGCCGCACAAGTGCTACGCCCGCGCGGGTGGATTCGTCGACGACGTGGCCGGTTTCGATGCGGGGTTCTTCGGCGTGGCACCGAGCGAGGCGTTGGCCACCGACCCGCAGCATCGGATGCTGCTGGAGTTGTCGTGGGAAGCGTTGGAGCGCGCCGGAATCGACCCAACCTCGTTGCGGGGCAGCGCTACCGGTGTCTTCGCCGGAATCATCGTCCAGGGATACGGCATGCTCGCCGAAGAGATCGAGGGCTACCGGCTGACCGGGATGACGTCCAGCGTGGCCACCGGACGGGTGGCCTACGTGCTTGGGCTGGAAGGCCCGGCGGTGTCGGTGGATACCGCGTGCTCGTCGTCATTGGTGGCCCTGCATATGGCGGTGCAGTCGTTGCGGTCAGGGGAGTGCGATCTGGCACTGGCCGGCGGCGCGACAGTCAACGCCACCCCAACGGTTTTCGTCGAATTCAGCCGGCATCGGGGCCTGTCGCCGGATGGCCGCTGCAAGCCCTTCGCCGGGGCGGCCGACGGCGTCGGCTGGTCCGAGGGCGGCGGAATGCTGGTCGTGGAGCGGCTTTCGGATGCGCAGCGGCTGGGTCATCGGGTACTCGCGGTGGTGCGGGGAACCGCGGTCAACCAGGATGGCGCCTCGAACGGGCTGACCGCGCCCAACGGTCCCTCCCAGCAGCGGGTGGTGCGTACAGCATTGGCCAACGCCGGCTTGAGTGCGGCCGAGGTGGACGTGGTCGAGGGCCACGGCACCGGGACGACGTTGGGCGACCCGATCGAGGCCCAGGCGTTGCTGGCCACCTACGGCCAAGATCGGGCCGGACGTGAGGGAGAGCCCCGCAAACCGTTGTGGCTCGGGTCGATCAAGTCGAACATGGGGCACACGCAAGCCGCAGCCGGTGTGGCAGGCGTGATCAAGATGGTGCAGGCCATGCACCATGAAGTGCTGCCGGCGACGTTGCACGTGGACGCGCCCAGCCCGCACGTGGATTGGTCGGCCGGCTCGGTGTCGTTGTTGACCGAAGCCCAATCGTGGCCGGCCAACGGTCGGGCCCGCCGTGCCGGGGTGTCGTCGTTCGGCATCAGCGGCACCAACGCCCATGTGATCATCGAGGACTCCCGGCCGGCTGAGCGCGTCGAGACGGCCACCCCGCGGCCGCCGGTGGTGCCGTGGGTGGTGTCGGCCAAGAGCGCGGCGGCGCTGGCGGCACAGGCGTCGCGGTTGGCCGAATCCATCAGTGCTCATGAGCCTTTGGATGTCACCGATGTGGGTTGGTCGTTGGCCGGCCGGTCGACTTTTGAGCATCGGGCAGTGGTGCTCGGCCGTGATCGCGATCAGTTGTTGGCTGGATTGGCAGAGTTGGCTGACGGGACGGCGGGCGCCTCGGTGGTCACCGGCCATGCCACCCCCGCAGGAAAAACCGTCTTCGTATTCCCCGGCCAAGGTTCTCAGTGGTTGGGGATGGGCGTCGAATTGCTGGATACGGCACCAGTTTTCGCCGAGCAGATGAACGCGTGCGCGGAGGCGTTCGCCGAATTCATCGACTGGTCGTTGATCGACGTACTGCGCGGGGCGCCCGGCGCGCCGGGGCTGGACCGCGTCGACGTGGTCCAGCCGGCGCTGTTCGCGGTAATGGTTTCGCTGGCCGAATTGTGGCGGTCGATCGGCGTGCGCCCGAACGCCGTCATCGGGCATTCCCAGGGTGAGATCGCCGCGGCCTACGTCGCCGGGGCGCTGTCGCTGCGCGACGCCGCGCGCGTGGTGACTCTGCGCAGCAAGCTCTTGTTGGCGCTGTCCGGCCGCGGCGGTATGGCCTCACTTGCCTGTGGACCGGACCACGCGCGACAACTGTTGGCGCCGTACGGCGATCGCGTCAGCATCGCCGCCATCAACGGGCGATCGGCCGTTGTGCTCTCCGGTGATGTGGTCGCGCTCGACGAGATCGTCGCGCAGTGCACCGAACATGAGATGCGGGCCCGTCGGATCGACGTCGACTATGCCTCGCATTCCGTTGCTGTCGACACGATCCGCGAGCAACTCGCCGAGGCGCTGTCAGGTATCGAGCCTCGTTCGGCGCGCACCGTGTTCTTTTCCACGGTCACCGGCGGCATCCTGGACACCGCTGACCTGAACGCCGACTACTGGTTCCGCAACATCCGCCAGACCGTCGAATTCTCGTCTGCGGTACGCACCGCATCCGAACGCGGCTACCGGACCTTCATCGAATCCAGCCCGCACCCCGCGCTGATCGCCGGTATCGACGACACCGCGACCGACGGCGGGGCCGACACGGTCGTGGTGCCCACTCTCGGCCGCGAAGACGGCGGCCTGAGGCGGTTCCTCAGTTCGGCCGCCCAGGCATTCGTGTCGGGTGCCGGGGTGGACTGGCGGGCGGTGTTGCCGGGAGCCGGCTTCGTCGAGTTGCCGACGTATGCCTTTGAGCGACGGCGGTTTTGGTTGTCCGGTGACGGCGCAGCGGTTGATGCTGCCGGCCTGGGTCTGGGAGCCAGCGAGCACCCGTTGCTGGGTGCGGTGGTGGAGCTACCGGAGTCGGGCGGGGTAGTGCTGACGGGCCGGCTTTCGCCGGCCACCCAGGGCTGGTTGGCCGATCACGCCGTTGACGGGTTGGTGGTGTTCCCGGGTGCGGGCTTTGTCGAGTTGGCCATCCGGGCCGGAGACGAAGTCGGCTGCACTGTGATTGACGAACTGACCTTGCAGGCACCGTTGCTCTTGTCGCCGTCGGGCTCGGTGGCGGTGCAGCTGGTGGTGGGAGCCGTCGAGCAATCCGGCCAGCGCAGCATGTCCGTATTCTCCAGGGAGCCCTCAGATTCCGCGTGGACCTGCCATGCGACGGGGCAGTTGTCATCCGGACCGGTTGAGCCGGGTGCAGATTTGGCGGTGTGGCCACCGGAAGGCGCGACTCCCGTTGATGTCACCGACGGCTACCAGCGGCTGGCCGCCCGCGGCTACCAGTACGGTCCTGCCTTCCAGGGGTTGACCGCACTGTGGCGTCGCGGCGATGAGTTCTTCGCCGAAGTAACGCTGCCGCAAGCAGCAGGCGGGGTAAGCGGATTCGGTGTGCATCCGGTGCTATTGGATGCGGCCCTGCACGCCGCAGCGTTGACTCAGGACGGCGCCGGAGTGGCATTACCTTTCTCGTGGCAGGGTGTTTCGCTGCACGCGGCGGGGGCCTCGGCAGTGCGGGCGCGGATCGCGCCGGCCGGTCAGTCGGCGGTGTCGGTGGAGCTGGCCGACGGGCTGGGGTTGCCGGTGCTGACGGTGACGTCGTTGATCGCTCGCCCGATCTCGCCGCAGCAATTGAAGGCGGCGATGTCCGGCTCGGGCGGAGACCGGCTCTTTGAGCTGGTCTGGTTGCCCGCGTCGGCCCGGTCGCACACCGAGACGCCGGAATACGAGGTGTTCGAATCTCAGCCCGCCGACGGCGACACGCTGGCTTCGACCTACGGCCGCACTCACGACGCGCTGGCCGGGCTGCAATCCTGGCTGTCCGAGCATGAATCGGGCGTGTTGGTGGTGTCGACCCGCGGCGCGGTGGGGCTGCCCGGGGAGGACGTCACGGATCTGGCCGGTGCTGCGGTGTGGGGGTTGGTGCGTTCGGCCCAGACCGAGCATCCGGGCCGGATCGTGCTGGTGGATTCCGATGTGCCGCTGAGTGATACGACGGCTGCACAGGTGCTGGCCGTCGGCGAGCCACAACAATTGCTGCGGGGCGAAACGATTTACACCGCAAGGGTTCTCGGTAGCCGCGCGGTAGACGGTGTGTTGGTGCCGCCGACCGACGGCCCGTGGCGGTTGGGGCTGTCGACCGCGGGCACCTTCGAGAACCTGCAATTGGAGCCGGTACCCAACGCCGACGCGCCGCTGGAAGCTGGTCAGGTTCGGGTGGCCATGCGTGCCATAGCCACCAACTTCCGCGACATCATGATCACGCTGGGCATGTTCACCCACGATGCGCTGATCGGTGGTGAAGGCGCCGGTGTCGTCGTCGAAGTCGGCCCCGACGTGACCGAGTTCGCCGTCGGGGACGACGTGTACGGATTCTTCCCGGACGGCAGCGGCACACTGGTGGCCGGCGATGTCCGACTGTTGCTGCCGATGCCTTCGGACTGGTCTTACGCTGAGGCCGCGGCCATATCAGCGGTGTTCACCACCGCCTACTACGCGTTCGTCCACCTTGCCGACGTCAAGCCGGGCCAGCGGGTGCTGGTGCATGCCGGCACCGGTGGGGTGGGGATGGCTGCGGTGCAGTTGGCGCGCCACTTCGGGCTGGAGGTGTTCGCTACCGCCAGTCGGGGTAAGTGGGACACGTTGCGGGCGATGGGTTTTGACGACGACCACATCGGTGATTCCCGCACGCTGGACTTCGAAGGCAAGTTCCGTGCGGTGATCGGCGACCGGGGCATGGATGTGGTGCTGGACTCGCTGGCCGGTGAATTCGTCGACGCCTCACTGCGTCTGGTCAAGCCCGGCGGGGTGTTCCTGGAGATGGGCAAGACCGACATCCGCGACCCCGGGGTGATCTCAGAGCGCTATCCGGGCGTGCGTTACCGCGCTTTCGATCTCTTTGAGCCCGGACGCAACCGCATGCACCAATACCTGCTGGAACTTGCCGAGCTCTTCGACGCCGGCGTGCTGCGGCCGTTGCCGGTGACGATGTTTGACGTGCGGCGGGCACCTGTGGCACTGCGGTACCTGAGTCAGGCCCGTCATACCGGCAAGGTTGTGCTGACGATGCCGGACGCGTGGGCATTCGGCACGGTCGCGATCACCGGTGGTACCGGGATGGCCGGGTCGGCGCTGGCCCGCCACCTGGTGGCCAATCATGGTGCGCGGCAGCTGTTGTTGATCAGTCGCCGCGGCCCGGATTCACCTGGTGCTGCGGAGTTGACGGCAGAGCTGTCTGCCGCCGGTGCCGAGGTGTCGATTGTGGCCTGTGACGCCGCCGACCGTGCGGCACTGGCGAAGGTGCTGGCCGATGTTCCCGTTCAGCATCCGGTGTCGGCGGTGATCCACGCCGCAGGTGTGCTCGATGACGCGGTCGTGACGTCGTTGACGCCGGAGCGGGTGGATGCCGTGTTGCGGGCCAAGGTGGACGCGGCCTGGAACCTGCATGAGCTGACCCAAGATTCGAACATCGCGGCGTTCGTGATGTTTTCCTCGATGGCCGGTCTGGTGGGGTCCTCGGGTCAAGCCAACTACGCGGCGGCCAACAGCTTCCTCGATGCGTTGGCCACCCACCGCCGCGCACACGGACTTCCGGCGATCTCGCTGGGCTGGGGTCTGTGGGACCAGGCCAGCGACATGACCGGCGGGCTGGACGACGCGGGCCGGGCCCGGCTGGCGCGCACCGGTGTCAAGGCGCTGTCATCGGCTGACGCGCTCCTGCTTTTCGACTCCGCGATGGTGATCGATGAGCCGTTCCTGCTGCCCGCTCACATCGACACCGGCGCGCTGCGGGCCAATGCCGCGGTGGTCCCGCCGATGTTCGTCGACCTGATCAACGCGCCGAAGCGCCGGCGGGTCGACGACTCGCTGGCCGCCAGCAAATCGAAATCTGCTCTGGCACAACGCATACACGGATTGTCCGAGGACGAGCAGCACGCGGTGCTGCTGGATCTGGTGCGGTCTCATATCGCCACCGTGCTGGGCAACACCACTGCGGAGGCCGTCGACCCGGACAAGGCGTTCCAGGAGCTGGGCTTCGACTCGTTGACCGCCGTCGAGATGCGCAACCGGCTCAAAGCTGCCACCGGGCTGGCGCTTTCGCCGACGTTGATCTTCGACTATCCGACACCGAGTCGACTGGCGTCCTATTTCCGCACCGAACTCGCGGGAGTGCCACAAGAAATCAAGAACGTTCCTGCGGTGCGGGTCACCGGAGACGACCAGATTGCGATCGTCGGTATGGCGTGCCGGTACCCGGGCGGGGTCAATTCCCCGGAAGACCTGTGGGACATGGTGATCGAAGGCCGCGACGTGGTCACCGAATTCCCGAGCGACCGCGGCTGGGACTTGGCGAATCTATACAATCCCGATCCGGATGTCCCCGGCGCCTGCTACACGCGCACCGGCGGCTTCGTCGAGGACGTCGGCGACTTCGACCCCGCGTTCTTCGGAATAGGGCCGTCCGAGGCGTTGGCGATGGATCCCCAGCAGCGGATGTTCCTCGAACTGACGTGGGAAGCGCTGGAGCGCGCCGGAATCGACCCGACAACGCTGCGGGGCAGTGCGACCGGTGTCTTCGCCGGCCTGATGACACAGGGCTACGGCATGTTCTCCGCCAAGCCGGTGGAAGGCTTCCGGCTGACCGGTCAGCTGTCCAGTGTCGCGTCGGGCCGGGTGGCCTACGTGTTGGGGCTGGAGGGCCCCGCGGTCTCGGTGGACACCGCGTGTTCGACGTCGCTGGTGACACTGCACATGGCCGCGCAGTCGTTGCGGTCAGGGGAGTGCGACCTGGCGTTGGCCGGCGGTGTCACGATCAACGCCACACCGGACATCTACGTGGAATTCAGCCGCTGGCGCGGGCTTTCCACCGATGGCCGCTGCAAAGCGTTCGCCGGGGCCGCCGACGGCACCGGATTCTCCGAAGGTGGCGGGATGCTGGTGGTGGAGCGGCTTTCCGACGCGCGACGGCTGGGGCACCCGGTTCTGGCGGTCGTGAGCGGTTCGGCGATCAACCAGGACGGCGCCTCCAACGGGCTGACCGCACCCAACGGTCCCTCACAGCAGCGCGTGGTCCGCTCGGCGTTGGCCAGCGCGGGGCTGACCGGAGCCGACGTCGACGTGGTCGAGGGCCACGGCACCGGCACCACGCTGGGCGATCCGATTGAAGCCCAAGCGATACTCGCGACATACGGACAGGGCCGGCAGACGCCGCTGTGGTTGGGGTCGATCAAGTCGAACATGGGCCACACGCAGGCCGCGGCGGGCGTCGCCGGGGTGATGAAGATGATCCTGGCAATGCGGCACGGGGTACTGCCGCCGACATTGCACGTGGATCAGCCCAGCCCACATGTGGATTGGTCGATGGGCTCCGTGCAACTGCTGACCGACCAGCAGCCCTGGCCGGCGAATGGTCGCGCCCGTAGGGCCGGGGTGTCATCGTTCGGCATCAGCGGCACCAACGCGCACGTGATCATCGAAGCGGTCCCGCCTGTCGAGCCGACGGCCGAAAGCCCGGCAGCACCACCAGCGGTCATTCCGTGGGTGGTGTCGGCCAAGTCGACGGCGGCGCTGGAATCTCAGGCCGCGCGGTTGGCCGGGTTTGTCGGTGCCCGCAGCGAATTGGCCGCCGCGGACGTGGGATGGTCGCTGGCAGGTCGCGTTGCGTTCGAGCACCGTGCGGTGGTGCTGGGCGCTGACCGCGACCAGTTGCTGGCTGGTCTGGGTGAGCTGTCCGACGGCCTGCCTGGTGCGTCGGTGATCACCGGCACCGGGCCGGCCGGCAAAACCGTGTTCGTCTTCCCCGGGCAAGGCTCGCAATGGCTCGGCATGGGCATGGGATTGCACGCCGGCTATCCAGTCTTCGCCGAAGCGTTCAACACCGTGGTCGGCGAGCTGGACCGCCACCTGTTGCGCCCGCTGCGCGAGGTGATGTGGGGGCACGACGAAGACCTCCTGGCCACAACTGAATTCGCTCAGCCGGCGCTGTTCGCGGTCGAGGTTGCACTGTATCGCCTGCTGGCATCCTGGGGCGTGCGCCCGGACTTCGTGATGGGCCATTCGGTTGGCGAGTTGACCGCGGCGCACGTCGCCGGTGCGCTGTCGCTGGAGAACGCCGCGCTGCTGGTGGTCGCGCGCGGCCGATTCATGCAGGCATTGCCGGCAGGCGGAGCCATGGTCGCCGTGCAGGCCACCGAGGAGGAAGTGCGCCCGCTGCTGACCGAGAACGTCGGGATCGCCGCGGTGAACGGCCCGTCGTCCGTTGTGGTTTCCGGTGACGAGGAGGCGGTCAGCGCCATCGCCGACCAGCTGCGCGAACAGGGCCGCCGCGTGCACAGGCTCGCTGTCTCGCACGCCTTCCACTCGCCGTTGATGGAGCCGATGATCGGCGAGTTCAAAGCGGCGGCCCGCGAACTCACGGTCAACCCGGTCACGATTCCGGTGATCTCCAACGTGACCGGAGAGTTGGCCGGAGATGACTTCGCGACGGCCGACTACTGGACGCATCACATCCGGGCGGCGGTGCGGTTTGCCGACAGTATCCACCACGCGAATTCGGCTGGCGCCAGCCGATTCGTCGAGGTGGGTCCCGGCGGCGGCCTGACGTCATCCATCGAGGAAACACTGGCCGAGGCCGACGTGGCGTCGGTGCCGCTGCTGCGAAAAGACCGTCCCGAACCGAACAGCCTGATGGCCGGGGTGGCTCAGGCGTTCGTGGCCGGCGTCGGAGTGGATTGGCGTGCCATGCTGCCCGGTGCCGCGTTTATCGAGCTGCCGACGTACGCCTTTGAGCGACGGCGTTTTTGGCTCTCCGCTGATGAAGCCGCCGTCGATGCCGCTGGTCTGGGATTGACCGCCAGCGAGCACGCCCTGTTGGGTGCAGTGGTGGAGCTGCCGAGCTCGGGCGGAGTGGTGCTGACCGGCCGGCTTTCGGCGGCATCGCACGGGTGGCTGAACGATCACGCCATTGGCGGCGTGGTCATCTTCCCGGGCGCGGGCTTTGTCGAACTGGCAATCCGCGCCGGCGATGAGGTCGGCTGCCCGGTCGTCGACGAATTGATGCTGGCGGCGCCGCTGGTGATCCCGACAGCCGGTTCGGTGGCGATGCAAGTCGTCGTCGGCGGTGCCGACGAATCGGGCAACCGTGCGGTGTCGGTGTTTTCCCGCGGCGACGCACACGCCGGCTGGACTCTGCACGCAGAAGGGGTCGTCCGGCCCGGCGCAGCCGATGCGAGCTCGGATATGTCGAGCTGGCCACCGCCGGGCGCGGCTCCGGTCGACATCGACGGCCTTTACGACCGGTTGGCAGCGCGCGGCTATGGATATGGCCCGGCGTTCCAAGGCCTGACCGCGATGTGGCGCCGCGGCGACGAGGTCTTCGCCGAGGTCTCGCTGCCCGGCGACGCTGGGGTGTCACCGGCCGGATTCGGAGTGCACCCAGCGGTTTTGGACGCTGCCTTGCATGCCGTGATCGTCGCGACCGAGACCGACCGCGACGACGAAAACAGCGTCCTGGTGCCTTTCTCGTGGCAGGGTGTGTCGCTGCACGCGGCGGGCGCGTCGTCGGTGCGGGCGCGGATTGCACCGTCAGGCCCGTCGGCGGTTTCCGTGGAGTTGGCCGACGCACTGGGATTGCCGGTGTTGTCGGTGGCTTCGATGGTGGCGCGCCCGGTGTCGCGACAGCAGTTGATGGCGGCCGTCTCGGGATCCGGCCCCGACCGGATCTTCGAAGTGATCTGGTCACCGGCTGCCTGCGAATCGCAGGCCGACACGCCGTCGTACGACGTGTTCGAATCTCAGCCCGCCGACGACGACACGCTGGCTTCGACCTACGGCCGCACTCACGACGCGCTGGCCGGGCTGCAGTCCTGGCTCGCCGAGCACGACTCGGGAATGCTGCTGGTGTCGACGCGCGGCGCGCTGGGGCTGCCGGGGGAGGACGTCACAGATTTGGCCGGTGCCGCCGTGTGGGGGTTGGTGCGTTCGGCCCAGACCGAACACCCGGGCCGGATCGTGCTGGTGGATTCCGATGCGCCGCTGAGTGATACGACGATCGGCGCGGTACTGGCAGCAGGTGAGCCACAGGTCGTGGTGCGCAATGAAACGGTGTACACGGGCCGGGTGCACGGCAGCCGGGCGGTGGACGCGCTGTTGGTGCCCCCCGGTGACGAGGCATGGCGACTGGGCATGTCCAGCAAGGGAACGTTCGAAAACCTGGTTCTCGAACCCATCCCGGATGCTGATGCACCGCTGGAACCCGGCCAGGTCCGGGTCGCGGTCCGCACCATGCCGGCCAACTTCCGCGACGTCATGATCGCTCTGGGTCTGTATCCCGACGTGGACGCCGTGATGGGTGTGGAAGCTTCCGGTGTGGTGGTCGAAACCGCATCGGATGTCGGTCGTTTCGCCGTCGGTGACCGGGTCACCGGGCTGTTCCCCGAAGGTACCGGCACCATCGCGGTCACCGATGCGCGCCTGCTGATGGAGATCCCGACGGGATGGTCATATACCGAAGCCGCCACGGCGCCGGTGGTTTTCACAACGGCCTACTACGCGCTGACCACGTTGGCCGACGTCAAACCCGGCCAGCGGGTGCTGGTGCATGCCGGTGCCGGCGGGGTGGGGATGGCTGCGGTGCAGTTGGCGCGGCACTTCGGCCTGGAGGTTTTCGCCACCGCCAGTCGGGGTAAGTGGGACACGTTGCGGGCAATGGGTTTTGACGACGACCACATCGGTGATTCCCGCACGCTGGACTTCGAAGACAAGTTCGGTGCGGTGATCGGCGGCCGCGGCATGGACGTGGTACTGGACTCGCTGGCCGGTGAATTCGTCGACGCTTCACTGCGTCTGGTCGCTCCCGGCGGGGTCTTCCTGGAAATGGGCAAGACCGATATGCGGGACCCCGGCGAGATCGCGCAGCAGTATCCCGGTGTGCGCTACCGCGCCTTCGACCTCTTCGAAGCGGGTGTGGATCACATCGAGCGGATGCTGGCCGACCTGGCCGCGTTTTTCGACGACAGGACACTGCGCCCGCTGCCTGTGACCGTTTTCGACGTGCGCCGTGCGCCCGCGGCATTGCGGTATCTGAGTCAGGCTCGTCACACCGGCAAGGTAGTCCTCACAATGCCGGATGCGTGGGCATTGGGCACGGTCGTGATCACCGGCGGGACCGGGATGGCGGGCTCGGCGCTGGCGCGTCACGTCGTCGCCAATCACGGCGTCAGAAACCTGGTGTTGATCGGCCGGCGTGGTCCGGATGCACCCGGGGCCACCGAGTTGACGGCCGAGCTGTCCGCTGCCGGTGCCGAGGTGTCGGTGGTGGCGTGTGACGCGGCCGACCGCGCGGCACTGGCGAAGGTGTTGGCTGACATTCCGGTGCAGCATCCGTTGTCGGCGGTGATTCACACTGCGGGTGTTCTTGACGATGCGGTGGTGACCTCGCTGACGCCGCAGCGGGTGGATGCGGTGTTGCGGGCCAAGGCCGACATTGCCTGGAATTTGCATGAGTTGACCAAGGATTCGAATTTGTCGGCGTTCGTGATGTTTTCGTCGATGGCCGGTCTGGTGGGGTCGTCGGGCCAAGCCAACTACGCCGCCGCCAACAGCTTCCTGGATGGTTTGGCGGCGCATCGACGAAAGCACGGTCTGCCGGCGATCTCGCTGGGCTGGGGGCTGTGGGATCAGACCAGCGACATGACCGGCGGGCTGGAGGCGGTGGACTTCGCGCGATTCGCCCGCGACGGCATCGTGGCGATGTCCTCCACCCAGGCGCTGCAACTGCTCGACACCGCGATGGTGATCGACGAACCGTTCCTGCTGCCCGCGCACATCGACATCACCGCCCTTCGTGCGAAGTTCGACGGCGGCACCTTGCCGCCGATGTTCGTCGATCTGGTCAATGCGCCGGCACGGCGTCAGGTCGACGATTCGCTGGCCGCAGCCAAGTCGAAGTCCGCGCTGCTGCAACGTCTCGACGGTCTGCCTGAAGACGAGCAGCAGGCGGTGCTGCTGGATCTGGTGAGATCGCATATCGCCACCGTGCTGGGCAACAGCACCCCGGAGTCCATCGACCCGGATAAGGCGTTCCAAGAGTTGGGCTTTGACTCATTGACCGCTGTCGAGATGCGCAACCGGCTCAAAGCCGCGACCGGGCTGCCACTGTCGCCGACGCTGATCTTCGACTATCCGAATTCCACAGCGCTGGCCGGCTACTTCCACCAGGAGCTGGTCGGTGCCTCGGCCGAAGCGGCGCCCAAGGCTGCGCCCGGTGAAGCCGAGATCCAGCGAGTCGTCGCGGCTATTCCGGTCAAACGACTTCGACAGGCCGGGGTGCTGGACCTGTTGCTCAGCTTGGCGAACGAGGTCAACGGCTCCGACGCGGAGCTGACCAGGGAAAAGGCTCTCGCAACAATGGATCTCGACGACTTGGTCAATGCCGCGTTCCTCGACGACGACGACTAGCCAGATGAGGTTCGAGGTTCACCCGTGAGGATCGTCGTCACCGGTGCCAGCGGAGTAATCGGTCGCGGCGTGGTTCTGCGGCTGCTCAGCTCGGGCCACGACGTCGCTGGACTGGCCCGTCATCGACCTGAAAGCTGGCCAAGCGGGGCCACTTTCGTGCAAGGCGACATTCGCGACGCAGCGGCGGTGCGGCGCGCCGTCGCGGGAGCGGAAGTCGTGGTGCACTGCGCCTGGACGGTCAACCCTGCGGCCGCCCAACACGAGGTCGATGCTGGCGGCACCCGCAATGTGCTCGACGCGATGACGCAGAGCGGTACACGCCGCATCGTCTTCGCCTCATCGGCACATGTCTACGGTCCCGGCGCATCGACCATGTCGGAAGCTGATTCGCTGCAGCCTATTTCGGTGTTCGGACGCGCCAAGGCGAGCGCCGAAGAGATGATTGCGGCGTCCGGTGCCGAATGGGTGGCGATCCGCGCGGCGGCGGTCCTTGGTCGCGGAGTCGACAATTGGGTGCGACGGGCGTTGGCTTCCGCTTTCTTCCCCGACAGCGACGGGCCCCTGCAAGTCGTGCACAGCGACGACGCGCACCGGGTTTTCGTTCAAGCCGCCGTCGACCCGGGCGCCGGCAGCGGGCCGGTGAACCTCGCCGCGCCCGGGCAGTTCACCCTCGCAGAGATCGCCGAGACACTCGGGCGACCGATCGTGCGAGTGCCCAGGTGGTTGCGAGGGCTGAGCCAGGCCGCGGAGCTTGACCTACTGGTGAGCGCGCCACCGCTGGATACTGCTCTGCTGCACGATAAATGGAACTACACACCGGCCTGGACCGGGCAGGAATGTCTCGAGGATGTCGCATTGGCGGTGCGCGGCCACGTGAGCTTCGGATCGTGGTCGACGTCGCTGCCGTGGCGATTGACGCATGTGCAGGACATCCCGGCGGTCGATATACCGGCCGCCGACGGGGTGCCGACGGTGATGGCCGGCCCGGACGGTGGCAATGGCGAGTTCGACACCCCGATCGACCCCCGCTTCCCCACCTATCTGGCCACCAACTTGTCGGAGGCGCTGCCGGGGCCGTTCTCGCCGTCGTCGGCGTCGGTCACGGTCAAAGGACTACGCGCATCAGGTGCGGTCATCGCGCGACGTCTGCGGCCCGGCGGACTGACTCAGCGCGAGATGGCCACTCGGACAGTCGGAGTGTTCGCGCACCGCCTGTACGGAGCCATCACCACCGCGCATTACATGGCCGAAGTCGTGCCGTTCGTCAAGCCGGGGACAGTGGTTCGGCAGAGCCAGTTCTTTGGCCCGAGCGTGGCCTCGCTGCCGATACACGGTGAGCAGCAGCTACCGCGCGAATCACACAGCGCAGCAGGCCCGTTGCGCACCATCCGTAATCTTGGCGTGTTCGGAGTCAACCTGGCCGGGCTGATCGTCGGCGCAACTCGCGACACGGGCGACTTCGTCCACGACATCGAGCGGTTGGAAGAGATTTCGGTGGGCGATCTTTCGCAACTTTCCGAACCGCGACTGCAGAGCTTGATCTTGTTGGCGCGCGACTACGTCGTCGACGGCTGGGTGCTCGCATCTGGGACATTCATGGCGTTCGCCGCACTCAGTACGATCTTGCGCGGCCTGAACGGGCGCGACATGGTGCTACCGGTCGGTCAACAGCTGGCCAGCGCGGGGCCGCTCAGCGCCGTGTACCGGCTGGCCGATACCGCACAGCGTGACGCTGACGCGGCCCGGATACTGTCGGGTCCCGGCGACCACCTCTCCGAATTGTCGGCCAACGCCCCGCGGTTCCACGCTGCCGTCCTGAGTGAGTTGAACCAGGTGGGACACCGCGGCCCCGCGGAGCTGGAGATGCGATCGTCGAGCTACTCAGACAACCCAGAGTTGCTGCTGCGCATGGTGTCGAAATCACTTGACATGCCGTCCCGGTCGGAGGCCAGCCGTCCGGTGATCGCACTGCGCGCCCGTCCGGTGGCGCTGCTGGCCGCCCACCAGGTTCGCGACCGCGAAGTCCGTCGCGACCGCATGGTGCGGGCAAACTGGGTGCTGCGCAACCTACTTCGTGAGCTTGGACGCAGGCTGGTGGAATCCGGAACGGTGCAGACTGTCGACGACGTATTTTATCTGCTGGTCGATGAACTGGACGCGTTGCCGGCCGATGTCGCGGCCCTCGTGGCGGGCCGTCGCGCCGAACAGCGCCGACTTGCCGGGGTGACGCCGCCGGCGGTCTTCACCGGCGAGTGGCGGCCTACAGCCGTCGCGGCGTCAGCACTTTCCCCCGGCGAAACGCTGACCGGATTCGGCGTGAGTGCGGGCCGAGTCCGCGGGCGCGTCCGGATTGTCCGGCCGGAGACCATCGACGACCTGGAAGCCGGCGAGATACTCGTCGCCGAAGTCACCGACGTCGGTTACACGGCCGCTTTCTCCTATGCAGGCGCCGTCGTGACGGAGCTGGGTGGGCCGATGTCGCATGCCGCGGTGGTAGCACGCGAATTCGGCATCCCGTGCGTGGTCGATGCCCACGACGCCACCCGACGCCTCCCACCCGGGACGCTGGTCGAGGTCGACGGCACCGACGGGACGATCCGGGTCCTCGAACCGGACCTGCCGAACGCTGCTCCCTGATGTTCGCTACCGTCAGGTGATGCACGAACACACCGTCCGCGTGACGACAGCCGCCGGCACCGTCGAAGGCTTCACCCGCGACGGCGTTCACCGTTGGCGATCCATCCCGTACGCCCGGCCACCGGTTGGTGCGCTGCGGTTTCGGGCACCGGAGCCGGCGCAGCCGTGGCGGGGTGTGCGTTATTGCCACGGCTTCACCAAATGTGCGCCGCAAGAGCGCCGCTACACGGTGCTCGGAGTCGGCAAATACCAGTCGATGGGCGAAGACTGCCTCACCCTCAATGTCGTCGCGCCGGAAGCGGCGGACACCGAGTCTCTGCCCGTCATGGTCTTCGTGCACGGCGGCGGATACATCCTGGGCAGCTCGGCCACTCCGATCTACGACGGGGTGGCCCTGGCTCGCCGTGGCTGTGTTTACGTATCGGTCAACTACCGGCTCGGCGCGCTGGGCTGCCTCGACTTGTCGGCGCTGTCGACGGCGGACATCGCGTTAGACAGCAACCTGTTTCTGCGTGATCTGGTGTCGGCGCTGCGCTGGGTCAACGACAACATCGCGGCGTTCGGTGGTGATCCTGACAACGTGACGGTGTTCGGCGAAAGCGCCGGTGCGCACGCCGTCGCGGCATTGCTGGCGGCACCCGACGCCAAAGGCCTTTTTGCCCAGGCGATTTCGGAAAGCCCCGCCAGCGGTATGACGCGGTCAAGTGAGGTCGCCGCAGAGTTCGCCGAGCGATTCGCCACGTTGTTGGGCGTCCGCACGCAGGATGCCGCGCACGCGCTGATGAAAGCTTCCCCCGCGGAGCTGGTGGCCGCGCAGAATCGGCTGATCGACGACGGTGTGCGAGACATGCTGGGCGCGTTCCCCATCGGCCCCGTCTTCGGTGACGACTACCTGCCACTGGACCCCGTCGAAGCGATGAGGCAGGGCACCGCGCATCGGGTTCCGCTCATCGTGGGAACCAACGCAGAAGAGGGACGTCTGTTCACCCGCTTTCTCCAATTGCTGCCGACGACCGAGCCGATGATCGAGGCGCTGCTGGCTGAGATGGAACCTGCTGCGCGGGAACGCATTACCGACGCCTACCCGGACTATCCGGGGCGGTCCGCATGCATCCGGCTGGGCGGAGATTTCGCCTTCAGCTCGGCGGCATGGGAGATCGCCGAGGCCCACGGCCGGCATGCTCCCGCTTACTTCTATCGATACGACTACGCACCCCGCGTGTTGCGCTGGTCCGGGCTGGGGGCAACCCACGCCACGGAACTGCTCGCGGTATTCGGGGTGTACCGCACAAAGCTCGGGGCGTTGCTGACCGCGCCCGCTGATCGGCGATCCGCTCTGCGGGTCACCAACGAAGTACAAAGGCGCTGGCGGTCTTTCAGCCGTACCGGCAGCCCCGGTGACGACTGGCCGGCTTACACCAACGCCGACCGTGCGGTGATGGTCTTCGACCGTAAGTCACATCTCGAGTTCGATCCGCACCCTGAGCGGCGGTTGGCGTGGGAGGGTTTTTCCCTGGCGCGATGACCGCGGATGTGGTTTCGTGGACGAGCCATGACACCGCACACCGACAACGTCGTCGAACGGCCGGCTGACCTCACCGCCGAGTGGCTCACCGCAGCTATCGGCGCCGGGACCATCGTCGACTTCGCTGTCGAGCGTATCGGCACCGGCCAGATGAGCGAGTGCTACCGGGTCCAGTTGAGCTACGCCGACACCGCGCCGGATGCAGACAGACCACACTCGGTGGTGCTCAAGGTTGCGGCGACCGACCCGATGAGCCGTCAGACCGGGATGACGCTCGGGCTTTACGAGCGTGAAGTGTCCTTCTACCGGGACATCGCTCCGCGGCTGCACGGTCCGGTCGCGTCGTGCTACCACACCGGTTTCGACCCGTCATCCGGGATTTTCGACGTGCTGCTCGGGGACGCGAATCCTGCGGTTGTCGGCGATGAAATCCGTGGCGCCACAACGACGCAAGCTCAGATTGCGGTCACCCAACTGGCCCATCTTCAAGGCCCGTTGTTGAGTGACACCACGCTCGCCGACGTGCCGTGGCTCAATCGGGACGCGCCGATCAACCAGGCATTGATCACCGCACTGCACGCCGGCTTCGTCGACCGCTACGGTGACCAGATCGCGCCGCAGCACCGCATGGTGTGTGACAGGCTGGTTGACGGCTTCGACGGCTACCTGGCCGAGGAGGCGGCCGCGAACCGGAGCGGTAACCTTCGAGGCCTCGTGCACGGCGACTATCGGTTGGACAACCTGCTGTTCGGCGCTGACGGGGCCGCCCGCCGGCTGACCGTGGTCGACTGGCAGACGGTCACGTGGGGTCCGGCGATGACCGACCTGGCGTATTTTCTCGGTTGCGCTCTGCCGGTGGCCGACCGGCGCGAACACTACGACGCGCTGCTCCTCGACTACTACCGGGCGCTCGGACCGGATGCGCCGATCACCCTGGCTGATGTCCGCGAAGGCGTACGCAGGCAGAGCTTTTTCGGGGTGATGATGGCCATCGTGTCGTCGATGCTGGTGGAACGCACGGAACGCGGTGACGCGATGTTCATGACGCTGCTGCAGCGGCATTGTGAGCATGTGCTGGACACGGACGCACTGGCCATCCTGCCCGCACCGACGGCCGTCGTGCCGCTGTGCCCGTCGCACGATGACGAATCGGCCCACGTGGCCACCGACGAGCAGCTGTGGGGCGAGAGCTGGTATGCCGACTTCGCTGATGCCGCACAGGGATTCGGCGGCTGGATACGACTCGGTCTGATTCCCAATCAGCAGACGGCGTGGTTGCACGCCCTGCTGTGCGGTCCCGGCCTGCCCACGGTCGCAGTAGTCGATTTCGAGGTTCCGCTGCCCGCCGACCCGTGGGCTGTGCATACAAACGCAATCGATTTCACCCACTCCGCCGATGAGCCGTTGCGCATGTACCGCATCGCCCTGCGCGGACGCGGCCAGTCCTATCAGGACCCGGCAGCGTTGTTGCGCGCAGAACAGGGTGCACCCGCCGAGGTGGCGATCGATTTGGAGTGGACCACCGACGGCACCCCGTATCAGTATCGGCTGACTACCCGATACGAAATACCCTGCACCGTAACGGGTTCCGTCACAGTCGACGGCCACTGCTACGCGTTCGACTCGGTACCCGGGCAGCGGGACCACTCCTGGGGAGTGCGGGACTGGTGGAGCATGGATTGGATCTGGAGCGCGCTGCATCTCGACGACGGAACACACCTGCACGCGGTGGGCCTTCGGATACCGGGCGTTCCGCCGGTCAGTGTCGGCTATGTTCAGGACCGTGGGGGGGTGGTCACCGAGTTGCAAACCATCACTCCGGTACAGACATTCGACGCCGGCGGATTGCCGGTGGGCGCGACGCTGGCAATCGAGCCCGGCGGCATCACTGCAACCGTCGATGTCGGCGGTCATGCACCGCTACGGTTGATGGCCCAAGACGGGCGGATCAGCCAATTTCCCCGGGTGTGGGGCACTCTGACCACCGCCGACGGGCGAACCGGTGTGGGCTGGCTGGAATGGAACCGGAATCTGCCGGCCCAGTAGCGGGTACGCGTGCGGCCGTGGTGATGGGTGTCTCCGGCTCCGGCAAATCGACGGTGGGTGCGGCGCTGGCGCGCCGCCTGGGCGTTCCGTTCGCTGACGCCGATACGTTTCACCCAGCCGCCAACGTGGCCAAGATGGCCGCCGGCACAGCGCTCGATGATGATGATCGCCGTCCGTGGCTGGACGCGGTCGGGGGGTGGCTGGCCACACATGACGACGGCGTAATGAGTTGCTCGGCGCTCAAGAGGCGATACCGCGACCAGTTGCGTTCGTACCGGTCGGATGTCGTGTTCCTGCATTTGACCGGCTCACCGGAGATGATCGGCGGCAGGCTAGCCGGCAGACCCGGGCACTTCATGCCGTCGTCGTTGGTGATGTCCCAATTCGACGCGCTGGAACCGCTGGATGCCGACGAGCACGGGATGGCCGTCGATGTCGGGCAGGGTGTCGAGGCCATCGTCGAGGCATTTGTGCGGTATCTGTCGCTCAGCCCTTGACCACCTGGGTGCCGCCGGCCAGTTCGTCGCGCTTGCCCTGCTTGGTTGGGCTGGCGCTGATCGTCACGGCGATGAACGAGTTGCGGACGGCCGACTGGCTGAAGTCCGGCTTGGGCGCTTGATGTTCACCAGGATGCCGTCGAACAGCCGGGCGAAGAACCGCGCGCCGAGGCCGCCCGATCAGCGCCAGTGACGCGCTTTGACTCGTCCGCGGTGAGCCAATTCGCCACCGCGCTCGCGTGCTGTTTCCGCGAGCTCGCCACCGCGTTCGTAGGCTCGCTCGCCGAGTTCGCTGCCGCGTTCGCGGGCGATGTCGGCCCACTCGACGCCGCGTTCGCGCGCGGTGTCGGCCCACTCGCTGCCGCGTTCGCGCGCGGTGTCGGCCAGCTCAGAGCCTCGGCCGCGCACCGCGTCCGCCAGCTGAGCGCCACGCTTGCGGGCCCGCTTGCGTGCCTTTTTGACCACCGGCGCGCTTCTTTCGGCGGCCGTGTTGGCCAGTTCGCCGGCCCGCTTGCGGGCTTCCTCGACGACGGGCGCGCTTCTTTCGGCGGCGGTGCTGGCAAACTCCCGGCCGCGCTCGGCGCCGGCGTGCAGGCTGTGGGCGATCCGATCGGCCAGCTCGGAATCGAACACCGAGTCCTCGGATCCGTCCAACGGGAGAGCATGCGATACCGCCTCGGAGATGCGCCCCGCCGCTTGCCTACCGCGCCATCCCAACGACGGCTTGCCGGCCGTGTCGGCGGCGGCGATGATGAGGCCGCCCAGCAGGCTCAGGTCGGTGAGCAGATCGCGGCGTTTCTGCGCTTTGCGCTCCGGGTCGCTTTCATTCCAAAACAGGTGTCCGCCAAGGCTGCCCGGTATCACCGTGAACGCCAGCGCGGCTGACGCGATCCGGGGCAACTTGCCGGTGGCCAGCAACAATCCACCACCGACTTGAACCGCTGCGGTTATTCTCGCGGCCGTCTCGGGATTCGCCGGAACCTTGTCTCCGTACGGCTCCGGCAGATTACGCAGGGCCGCGACGGTCGGTCCGGTCGCTTCGAGGGTGGCGGACGGGTTGCGCAATGTCTCGACACCTTGGCCAATGAATACCGCGGACAGCAGGGGGCGAGCGATTCTGCGAATCAACATGGCAGCTGTGTTCCCAGGTTGCCGGCAGGACAAACCGTGGCGACGGTCCTTATGGGGTTGTCGGGGGCGTCTCGTGTCGCGCCCACAGCGGCAACAGCACCCAGAAAAAGAGTTGAGCCACGAACGCGCAGGCCCCGGCAATGGCACCGGAGACCGGACCTGCCACCGCGCCGAAGATGATTACCGCGACGCCGGTAAGGGCTAAGCCCATCAGTAACAGTCCGCAATAAGCAAACCGGTGGGCCGCGGAGACCAGGAACTGGGTTCGATGCCGACGAAACAGCAAGCGATGCATCGCGACCGGAGCTTCCAACAACACCGTGGCGGCGATCGAACAGCCCACCGTCGCCAAAAAGATCACGCGCATGGTGGTGCTCAGCCCGTCGAAGCGGGCCTGGAAGGGCAGCGTCAACAGAAAACCGGTGAGCAGTTGGACGCCGGTCTGAACGACCCGCAGCTCTTGCAGCAGGCTGAGCCAATTGCGGTCTAATCGTTGGGTTTCGGTCTCAGATCGCGCCGTTTTATCCCAGTCTTCGTCGCGCTCAGGATGATCGACGACGTCCATGGGCGTTGATCATGCCAGCCTGGAACCGGCTGCTAGGGCTTCTCGTGCAAGAGAAGCCGCGCCGATACCTCCAGCCGATCGGCGATCTCGGTGTACGAGGCATATCCCATGCCGGCGCGCACCAAAGCCCCCGCATACAGCAGCTCGAGTGATTCGACCAGGTCGGGGACGTGACCAGGACCCAACGCGGTGACCAGGCGTTGATGGATCTCACCGCCGATGCGCAGCCGCAGATGCTCGACCTCGGGATCCTTGCTCAGCAAGGCGTTGGTCACCGCGCCGGCGAGTGTGGGTTCGTCGGCCACCAGCAACGCGATGTGACGCAGCACCGCGATCACCCGTGCGGTTGAATCCGGCGAATCGATCGGCGGAACCGGGCTCGATGCCAACCGTCGCCAGAAGACTTCCGCGACGAGGTGTTCTTTCGACGAGAAATAGGTGTACGCCGTGGCTGCGCCGACTCCGGCCTCGGCCGCGACCATACGAATCGTCAACCCGGAGAAGCCTTCTCGGCTCAGCACGCCGATCGCGGCTTGACCAAGCCGGTCAACGGTGTCGGCCTGCTTGGCGGTCAGTCGCCGTCTGGTCGATTCCCGAGCTACCGGGGTGGACACGTGTCCGGACACTACTACACCGACCCAGGTGCGGCAACCGGACGAGGACGCCTGTGCGTTACCGTTCTGATGATGACGACCTCCTCAGATCGCACTGCCCACGACGAGCTGACCAGGCGATTGTTCGCATTGGCCGAGCAGGTCACCGGCTTCATGCCCGCCGACGAGGGCCGCGCGCTGCACGATGCGGCGCTGAGCTACCTCGATCATGGCGTCGGGGTGGAGATCGGTACGTACTGCGGTAAGTCGACCGTGCTGTTGGGCGCGGCGGCGCAGGCGCGCGGGAGCGTGGTCTACACCGTCGACCACCACCACGGCTCCGAAGAACATCAGCCCGGGTGGGAGTACCACGACAGGTCACTGGTCGACGACGTCACCGGACTATTCGACACCTTGCCGACGTTGCGGCACACCCTCGACGCGGCCGCACTGGACGACAACGTGGTGGCGGTGGTCGGCAAGTCGACCGTGGTGGCCAGGGGCTGGCGCACGCCGCTGCAACTGTTGTTCATCGACGGCGGTCACAGCGAGGATGCCGCGCGCCAAGACTTCGACGGCTGGGCGAAGTGGGTGGCCATCGGAGGCGCGTTGATCATCCACGACGTGTTCCCCGACCCGCGGGACGGCGGCCAGGCCCCCTACGAAATCTATTGCCGTGCTGTACAAAGCGGCGTGTTCATGGAGAGATCCGTCACCGGATCGATGCGGGTGTTGGAACGGATTGCAGGCGACGCCGGGGTCGCGGTCTAGCGATCGGACTGGCTGGTCGCGCACTCGCAGTCGTAGTCGCCCTCCAAGCCGCGCGGCAGATCGGTACCACGGAAGATGGCGCTGCCCGCGGTCGTAGAAGACAGCGCATCGGCGGCGAGAATCACCGCCGCTCCGGTCCAGGTGGTTCGCTCGACGGGCCAACGCTTTCCATCGCTGAAGACCAGGCCGGTCCAGTAGGACCCGTCCTTCTCGCGCAGGTGCTGCATGGCGGCGAACTGCTGTAGGGCAGCCTGCCGATTGCCCATCGCGTCCAGTGCCAGCACGAGCTCGCAGGTCTCCGCACCGGTCACCCACGGCCGGTCGTCGACACACCTGATGCCCAGACCGTCGACGACGAAATCGCCCCACCGGTCCGCAATCCGGGCTTCCGCGGCGCGACCGCGCAGTGCGCCACCCAGGATGGGGTAGTACCAGTCCATCGAGTGATGCGGCTTCTCGGTGAACGCGGATGGATGGGCAGTGATCGCATGACCCAGCCGGCCGAGCGCGAGCTCCCATTCGGGCTGCGGTTCGTCGACCAGATTCGCCAAGGCCAGTGCACAGCGCATGCTGTGGAAAATACTGGCGCAACCGGTGAGCAGCGCCTCCGTTAACGGCCCTGAAGCGCCACGCGCCCAACAAATCTCGCCGCCCTCCAGTTGCAGCTCCAAGACGAAGTCGATGGCCGCGCGCACCGTCGGCCACATCGCGGTCGCAAAGCCCCGGTCACCGGTGACCAACACGTGGTGCCAGACTCCCACTGCCACATATGCACAGAAGTTGCTGTCGCTGTTCGCGTCCTCGACGATGCCCGCGCGAAGTTGGATCGGCCACGAGCCGTCCGGCCGTTGTCGGTGACGACACCAATCGAAGGCGCGTCGCGCCGCTTCGGTCAGGCCGGCCGCGGTCAGTGCCATCGCGCATTCCACATGGTCCCACGGGTCGGTGTGCCCGTCGTCCGACCATGGGATTTCACCGGACGAGCCTTGAAGTGCGGCAATAGATTCCGCCGTCTGCCGGCATTCGACGGGGGAGAGGACGCCGGGGACGCCCGGTACCTTAGACCAGCTCAACGGCGGGTACCGGTTTCTCGAAATACAGTGCGACGCTCTTGCCGATCAGCGGGTTCAATGTCACTTCGGCCATCCGGGTCAGCAGGGGGCGCTGCATGATGTCCCATACCAGCATCTTGTGGTAAGCGGCGACAGCCGGATGGTCCGCGTTATCCACGCCGACTGCGCATTTCAGCCACCAGAACGGGGAGTGCAACGCGTGCGAGTGATGCGTATGGGTGAATGTCATGCCGCGGCCAGTGATCTTGCCGCGCAACTGATTTGCCCGATATATCCGGATGTGGCCGCCCTCGTTGCTGTGATAGTCGTCGGAGAGCAGCCAGCACACCCGCTCGGGCAACCATCGGGGCACCGTCACGGCCAGTTGGCCACCGACCCTGAGCACCCGAATCAGCTCGGCGATGACGGCGTCGTCAGCCGGAACATGCTCGAGGATCTCCGAGGCGATGACGCAGTCGAACGTCCCGTCGGCATACGGCAACGCGTGCGCGTCGCCGACGACGGTCTCGGCGTGGGCCCCCGGCGGCACCTCCCCGGCGTCGGCCATGGCACGGAACAGGGTGTCGACCTCGCCGAGCTCGACGGCATCGTGGTCGAATGCCACGACCTCGGCACCCCGCCGGTACGCCTCGAAGCTGTGCCGGCCCGCCCCGCAGCCGACGTCGATGACTTTGGCGCCGGGACCGATACCCAGGCGGTCGAAATCCACTGTCAGCACGGCTCACCCACTGCCTGGCGCGGGTCACGGTTCGCCGAGTTTCGAGCGATGGCCCTTTCGTAGACGCGCACCGTCTGGGCAGCCACCGATTCCCAGCTGAACACCTCGACAGCACGGCGGCGACCTGCCGCGCCGAGTCGCTTCAGTTGATCGGGGGACGCCAGCAGCTCGCCGATCACCCGAATCAGCTCTACAGCGTCACCGGGAGGCACCAGCCGGGCGCAACCGCCGTCGGGTCCGAGCACCTCTGGCAGTGCGCCGGCACGACTGGCCACGATCGGAGTCCCGCTAGCCATCGCTTCTACGGCCGGGAGCGAGAATCCTTCGTAAAGCGAAGGGATACAGGCGATTTCAGCGGAGGCAAACAGTCGTGCCAGCTCCGCGTCGGAAAGTCCGCTGGAAATGTGCACGATGTCGGAGATGCCGAGCTCAGCGATCAACTTCTCGGTGGGACCGTTGGGTTCGAGTTTGGCCACCAGCTGCAGCTCGAGGTCGTGCTCGATCCGTAGCTTGGCCACTGCCTGCAGCAGGTGCCCGACGCCCTTGAGCGGCCGGTCTGCGCTGGCAATCGCCATGATGCGACCGGGAATTCGCGGCTCCGTCGACGGCGCGAACATGTCGGTGTCCACACCTAGCGGCACCACATGGAGCTGGTCGGGGTGCACGCCGAAGTCTGTGGTGATGTCGGTGGCCGAGGAGGACGAGACGGTCAACAACTCCGGAATGCGGCGAGCGACCCGCTCCTGCATCTTCAAAAAGCCATACCATCTGCGCACCATCGGTTTACGCCACCACTGTGCGGCCGCCAGATCCAATACCCGGTCGCGGGTGATCGGATGATGCACCGTCGCCACCACCGGGAGACCGGTCGCCGCGATGTTCAGCAAGCCGTCGCCCAAGCTCTGGTTGTCGTGCACTACATCGAAGTCGCTGTGCCGATCGGCCAGCAGGCGCGCGGCGCGCAGGCTGAAGGTGCGCGGTTCGGGGAAGCCGGCCGTCCACACCCCGCCCAATTCGAGGAGGTCGATGCCATCCCGGATTTCCCGGGGATGTGGAATCCGAAAGGGGTCGGGCTCGCGATACATGTCAAGGCTGGGTACCTCGGTCAGCACGACCCGGGAGTCGAGTTCCTCGGGGTAGGGCTGACCCGAAAACACCTCGACGTGGTGTCCGAGTTCGATCAGTCCCCGGCTGAGGTACCGGACGTAAACCCCCTGGCCGCCGCAATGCGGCTTGCTGCGATACGACAGCAGCGCAATCCGCATACTCACGCCCTATCCGGTATGGGGCTGCCGGGACACATCACGGCGACAGGTTCAGGCGAGACGTCAGCGAACTTTCTGGACACGTGTCTGGACTATAGTTTGACAATCTACCTGATGCAACGCGCAGGTAACGGCGTTAACTTCGCCGATCCTACCCAGCCGAATCGTCGCAGTGACTCGGGTACGGCTGCGTCGGCGATACCGTGGTGTGATGCGTGCGCTGATCGTCGTCGACGTTCAGAACGACTTTTGCGAGGGCGGCTCGGTGGCGGTGACCGGTGGGGCCGCGCTGGCCGGAGCCATCGGTGACTACCTGGCGCGCGGCACCGAGTATCACCATGTGTTGGCCACCCAGGATTTCCACATCGATCCGGGTGACCATTTCTCCGAGCACCCGGACTACATCTCGTCGTGGCCGCCGCACTGCCGTGCCGGCAGCACCGGCGCGCAGTTTCATCCCGGCCTTGGCGCCGGCCGGTTCGAGGCCGTCTTCCGCAAGGGCGCTTATGACGCCGGCTACAGCGGGTTCAGCGGGGTTGACGACAGCGGGACCCCGCTGGCGGACTGGCTGCGACAACGCGAGGTCGACCAGCTCGACGTTGTGGGTATCGCGACCGAGCACTGCGTACGCCGTACCGCGGAAGACGCTGCGAGGCAGGGCTTGGCCACCCGGGTGCTGGTGAATCTGACGGCGGGCGTGGCGGAGCAGTCCACCGCGGCGGCCCTCGAAGGGCTGCGTGCATCGGGCGTCGAGATCGTGGCAAGCCCGTGATGGGCCCGGGTGAGCAGGCGCTGCTGGCAGCGGTGGAGCGATCACCGCAGGCCGCGGCGGCCCACGACCGCGCGGGCTGGGTGGGTCTGTTCACGACCGACGGTCGTATCGAAGATCCGGTGGGTTCGCGGCCACACACCGGGCCGGTCGAGATCGGCCGGTTCTATGACACTTTCATCGGCCCGCGCGATATCACCTTTCATCGCGACCTCGACATCGTCCGCGGCTCATCAGTCATCCGCGATCTGGCTCTCGAGGTGGTGATGGGTGCCGCGGTCACGATGACCATCCCGGCGTTCCTCCGATATGACCTTCGCGAGGTCAACGGCGAATGGAAGATCGCGACGCTTCGGGCGTTTTGGGAACTGCCTGCCATGGTGGTGCAGTTCCTGCGCAACGGCGTCTCCGCGATGCCGGCCACCGTCCAACTTTCGCAAGGTCTCCTCCGCAATCAGCGACTGCGGGGCACCGCCGGATTCGTCGCCGGCTTCCGCCGGGTGGGGTCCCGGCAGAAGACGTTGGTCGACACTTTCGTGAACGCCGTGGGACGAGGCGACAGATTCGGCGCGCTTCAGGCATTGTCATCCAGTGCGACAATCACTTTCGGCGATGAAGAAGTCGCCGAAACCGTCGACGTCGCCGGACTCATCGAGCGGTATTCCGGGGCGGGAGCGACGAAGCTGATCGCTGCGGGCTCCACTATCGCAGCCTCCGTGACGTCGGAAAAGCAGCGCGGTGTGCTGTTCGCCGACCTGCCCCGGCGTGGCACCGGGATTCATCGGATTCGTTTCTTCCCGCAGTGATCACCGGTCGCGGTACGCCTTTCGAACGGCGGACACTGCTCCGCGGTGCCGGCGCGCTCGGCGCCGCTGCGCTGGCGCTGTGGCCGACCGCATGTAGCTCTGACGACGATGCGCTGACCTTCTTCTTCGCGGCCAACCCCGAGGAGGCGGATGCCCGGCTGCGCGTCGTGGATGCATTTCAGCGCAGGCATCCAGACATCAAGGTTCGGACCCTGTTGTCCGGGCCGGACGCGTTGCAGCATGTGTCGATCTACTGTGCCGGCGGCAAGTGCCCGGATGTCCTGATGGCGTGGGAATTCACCTACCCGGGACTGGCCGAGCGGGGAGTGTTGCTCGACCTCAACGCGATGCTGGCACACGACACGACTTTCGCCGCGAAGCTCAGGGCCGACAGCGTCGCGTCCCTGTACGAGACATTCACCTATAACGGTGGGCAGTATGCATTTCCGGAACAGTGGTCCGGAAACTTCGTCTTCTACAACAAGAAGTTGTTCGCTGAGGCGGGGCTGCGTCCACCGCCCGGGCGATGGAGCGAGCCGTGGAGCTTCGGCGAATTCCTCGACGCCGCTCAGACGCTGACCAAGCGCGACAGATCGGGCCGGGTCACTCAGTGGGGATTCGTCGACACCTGGGTTCCGTACTACTCCGCGCTGTTGTTCGGCATGAACAACGGCGTCCCGTGGTCAGACCCGCGGATGAACCCCACCCATCTCAATTTCGACGACGCCGCGTTCATCGAGGGGATCCAGTTCTACGCCGATCTTGCCAACAAGCACGGGGTTGCCCCCACCGCATCCGAAACCCAGTCGATGTCGACGACGGATCTGTTCTCCTCAGGACACGCCGCGATGGCGCTCGGCGGGCATTGGAGATACCAGACGTTCGACCGGGCCAAAGACCTGGATTTCGACATTGCCGTGCTCCCGACTGGCCCGAAAGGACATGCGGCTCACTCGAATATCGGGACCACCGGGCTGGCCATCGCATCGAGTAGTCCCCGCAAGGAACAGGCGTGGGAGTTCATGAAATTCGCCACCGGACCCGTTGGACAAGCGGTGATCGCCGAGTCCGGACTGTTTGTACCGGTTTTGCGGTCGGCGATCCACTCGTCCGATTTTGCCAAGGCGCATAACAGAATCGGCAATCTCGCCGTGCTCACCGGCGGGCCGGCGCACGCCGAGGGTCTGCCCATCACGCCGGCGTGGCCGAAGATCGCCGCGTTGATGGACCGCAATATCGGCCCGGTTTTGCGAGGCTCGCGGCCGGCGACGACGCTGACGACGGGGCTGGCGGACAAGATCGACGAGGTACTCCGAACGCCATGACACCGACCGATGCAGCAGCCACGGCGGTGACCCGCAGGCGCGGGCCTTGGAAGCGGCGCGCCCGTGCCGGTCGCCTCTTCGTCGCGCCTAACTTGATCGCGGTCGCGGTGTTCATGCTGTTTCCACTTGGCTTTTCGCTCTACATGAGCTTTCACAACTGGGATGTGTTCATGCCGGCCAAGTTCGTCGGCTTGGCGAACTACCGCAGCCTCTTTACCGAAGATCCGCTGTTCGCTATCGCGTTGCGCAACACCGTGGTCTACGTCGCGGGCACTGTCATCCCCACGGTGTTGATCAGCCTGGCCGTGGCCGGCGTGCTCAATCGGAAAATCAAGGGCATAGCCATATTTCGAACAATTATCTTTTTGCCGCTGGCGGTATCGTCGGTGGTCATGGCTGTTGTCTGGCAGTTCGTGTTCAACACCAACAACGGTTTGCTCAATATCATCCTCGGTTGGATCGGTATCGGTCCCGTTCCGTGGCTGGTCGATCCGAGATATGCCATGGCGTCACTGTGTCTCGTGAGCGTCTGGCGCAGCGTGCCTTTCGCGACCGTGATCCTGTTGGCCGCCATGCAGGGTGTACCAGAGAACCTCTATGAGGCCGCCAGACTCGACGGCGCGGGGGAGTTGCGCCAGTTCGTGTCGATCACCGTGCCGTTGATACGCAGCGCGGTGTCGTTCGTGGTCGTCATCTCGATCATCCACGCATTCCAGGCGTTTGATCTGGTCTACGTCCTCACCGGACGCAACGGGGGGCCGGAGACCGCGACGTATGTTCTCGGCATCATGCTGTTCCAGCATGCTTTTGCCTTCCTGGAGTTCGGCTACGCTTCAGCGTTGGCGTGGGTGATGTTCGCCATCCTGCTGGTGCTGACCGTTGTGCAGTTGCGGCTGGGGCGTCGTCGAGCAGCCCAGGAGGAACGATCGTGGGCGTAGCAGAACGAGTGTTGCGGCCCAGCGTCTTTCGTGGTGTGGTGCTGTACGCCACTCTGACGGCTATTGCCACGTGTGCGCTTTTGCCGATCCTGTGGGCGGTCTCCGGCTCGTTGAAGAGGGTGGGTGAGGTGACGACGCCGGTACTGTTTCCCGGACACCCGCAGTGGTCCAACTACCGCGAGGTATTCGCCGTCATGCCGTTCTGGCGAATGTTCTTCAATTCGGTGCTCTATGCCGGCTGTGTCAGCATCGGCCAGGTCTTCTTCTGCTCGCTGGCCGGATACGCCTTCGCGCGACTGCGGTTTCGGGGCCGCGACACGTTGTTCATTTTGTATCTGGGGACGTTGATGGTGCCCCTGACGGTGACGGTGATACCGCAGTTCATCTTGATGCGCATCGCCGGGCTGACCGACACGCCGTGGGCCATGATCGTGCCGGGGTTGTTCGGCAGCGCGTTCGGCACCTACCTGATGCGCCAGTTCTTCCGCACCTTGCCGGACGAGCTCGAGGAGGCGGCCATCCTCGACGGCTGCTCGCCGTGGCAGATTTTCTGGCGAATACTGCTGCCGCACGCGAAGCCGGCGGTGATGGTGCTGGCGGTGCTCACATGGGTCAATGTCTGGAATGATTTCCTCTGGCCGCTGTTGATGATTCAGCGCAGCAGCATCGCGACCCTGACCCTGGGGTTGGTTCGGATGCAGGGCGAATACGTTGCCAGGTGGCCCGTGCTGATGGCCGCGTCGATCCTGATTTTGTTGCCGCTGCTGGGGGTGTACGCGATTGCGCAACGCGCCTTCATCCGCGGCATCGCGGTCACCGGGCTGGGCGGATAGCCGATGACGTCAGTGACTTTCGAGCAAGCGACCCGGCGTTACTCGGGCGCGGATCGGCCCGCCGTTGACCGCTTGGACCTGAGCGTCAACGATGGCGAGTTCATCGTACTGGTCGGACCGTCTGGATGCGGCAAGACCACGTCGCTACGAATGATCGCCGGGTTGGAGGCCGTCGACTCCGGACGGATCTTCATCGGCGCCAGAGACGTCACCGACGACGACCCCAAAGACCGTGACGTCGCGATGGTTTTCCAAAACTACGCCCTGTATCCCCATATGACGGTTGCGCAGAACATGGGCTTCGCGCTGAAGATCGCCCGGATAGCGAAAAGCGAGATTCAGCAACGGATATTGGATGCGGCGCGATTACTCGACCTCGAGCCGTACCTGGACCGCAAACCCAAGGACCTGTCTGGAGGGCAACGCCAGCGGGTGGCGATGGGACGTGCGATCGTGCGTCGGCCGCAGGTGTTTCTGATGGACGAACCACTTTCCAACCTGGACGCAAAACTACGGGTGCAGACCCGCAATCAGATCGCCGGACTCCAACGACGACTGGGCACCACCACCGTCTACGTCACCCATGACCAAGTCGAGGCGATGACCATGGGCGACCGGGTTGCAGTCTTGCGCGACGGTGTCCTGCAACAGTGCGCAACGCCGCGAGAGCTGTACCGAAGTCCGGTCAATATGTTCGTGGCGGAGTTCATCGGGTCGCCGGCGATGAACCTGTTGACCCTTCCTGTTGTCGATCAATGCGTCGCATTGGGTGACTGGTCGGTCCCGTTGCCGCGTGAGATCACCGATACAGCAGCAGAACTCGTGATCGGTGTGCGGCCCGAGCATCTGGAGATCGGCGGGACCGGTGTCGAGATGCAGATTGAGGTGGTCGAGGAACTCGGAGCGGACGCATATCTGTACGGGCGCATCATCGGGCCCGACAACACCTCCGCACACCCGATCGTCGCACGCACCGACGGGCACGACCCGCCGCCGCGGGGTAGTCGCGTGCGCTTACATCCACAGCCGGGACACCTGCACTTTTTCGGTGTCGATGGTCACCGGTTGCCGTGAACGCGTTGGGATGGGGGCCGACCGAGTGGTTGACCGGCCCCCACGACCAAAGTGAGCCTAAGCGGGGAACGAATTCCCGATACGGTCGAGAATGGTGGGCACACCGGCGCCGGTATCGCCGCGCTGGCATACCCTGGCGGCGAATATCACGTTGTTCTTCACCCGCGCGCCGTGTGAGCATCCCCAGCCGTCGGGATTGTTGTTGGTCAGCTCGGTGTTGTGCCACTGCGCGTTTGCCGGATCGCCGTTTTGAACCTGGAACTGCCAGGTGATCTCCGCGTTGTCGGTAGGCCGGTGCACGGTGACGCCGTTGCACTGATTCACCGATTTGAAGGCGTTCTCGAACACGCCCGTCGCGGTTGCGGCGTCCGCATACGTGGTGACCTCCTGCTCGACGACGTGCGCGTAGTTGTCTTTGCTCTCCTGCTGGCGCAGCGCGCGAAAGGTGGTGTAGTCGTTGCCGACCGCGGCTGTGTTGAGTCCGAACAGCACCGCGCACCCCGACTGGTTGCCCAAGGCGTACGGCTGCAACGGATTCTTGAACTTTTGCTCGTAATTCAAAGTGGCGCCGATGATTCCGCCGGTCTCGTCCAGTGGCAACAGCAATGAATCCACCTTGCCCGGCACCACCAGCGGCGGTGGGGCAGGTGTGGCCGGCGCCGACGAGGCTGTCGGCGCCGCCGCGGGCGGAGCGGTGGGGTCACCTGCTGCCGCCTGCTGCGAGGTGGCGGTTGGCGCCGGCTTGTTGATCGCCGGCTTGAGGGTGGGTTCGTCGGAGTTGGAGTGCGAGCAAGCCACCGTGGCCAGCCCAATCAGGCCCGCAAGCGTGGAGACAAGTTTTACCCGCTTCATCGATTCTGCCCTTTCATGTCGTTCAAAGCCTTGGTGTGGGTACATGCATGTCGTCAGGTGCTTGTTTATGACGGGAGCCCGCCCACCATCTGATCGATCATCTGGCTGACCGCCGGGCCAGCATTACCCATCTGGCAGACCTGCGCCTGCAGAATCGCGTTCTCGGCCGCGCGTAAATCGAAGTAGCAATTCCAGCCGATGGGGTCGCCCTGATACAGCTGTGCCATATGCCATTTGGCGTCGCCGGCAGAGACCTGCGGGGCCGACAGCTTCCAGGTCGGCTTGCTGTCGAGGTCGGTGATCTGCACCGTTTGACCGCAGCCGGACGTCGGCTCGATCCCGTTCGTGAGTACCGTCTTGGCGGTTTGGGCGTCGGGGAACGTGGCTACCGTCTGGACTACCACGTAGTCGGGTTGATCCTTGTCGTCCTCGAGTAGCGAAATTCGGTACAGGTTGAGGTCGGATCCGTAAAACTTGCTGTCCGGCCCGAAAAGCACTCCGCATTCTTGGTTTTTGTCGAGCTGGGTGGCCGGCAGCGGACGCTTGCTTTTTTGCTGTATCGGCATATTGCTGCCGAGGATGTCGCCGACAACGTCGCCCGGCAACAACACCGCATCGATGTTGGAGCCGGTCACCTTCGCCGCCGATGAATCGGCCATCGCCGACGGTGTCGCCGACATCAGTAGGGCCAGGCCGGCGCACCCCAGCGTGAGAAGTCTACGTTTCATCGAGATTCTTGCCTCCTGTCATCTCAACCCTCGACGTTCGCGAGCGTTGACGGTATGCAATTCGCCAGCTCAGCGTTGGCAGCCTATCGGGCGAATATGTCCTGCGCGGGTGGATTGACCGAAACTCTTGCCATTTCAACATGTCTCGGGCACTGGCGTGCTCTTGCAGCGAACGAGGTGAAGTCATCGGCTCACTTGGGTATGGAGTCGGCCATCTGATCGGCGATCTGCCCGACGATGTCGGCCGGATTGCCGTACTGGCAAACTTTCGCGACGAACAGGACATTGCTCTGCGTGCGGAAGTTGAAAACGCAGCGCCAGGTATCGACCTGCCCGTCGGTCATGTGAATCAAAGTCCACTGAGCGGCATTGCCGGCGATCCCGGGGGCCTGCAACTTGAATTGAGCATTGGGTTGTCCGCTGGGAACCACGGCACCATCGCACCGGTTGAGTCCTTTGAGAGCATTCTCAAAGGCACGCGACGCCGCTGGCGTATCGGAATACGTGGCGACCTGTTGATCGATGATGTGCTGGTAGTCGTCTTTGTCTTCCAGATACTCGGCTTGGTGATAGGCGGTGTAGTCGACGTTGACACCGAAAGAGTTGACGTCGGGTCCGATCAACGGACTGCAGTTGGGCTTACCGTCCAGATCCCGGACGTCCGGCGGATATAGGAAAGTATTGCTGTAGCCGAGGTTGGCGCCCAGGAGCTTGCCGACTTGTGGGACCCCCACGATTACCGATTTGATCTTGTTCGGCGCGAGGAAGTCTGCGGGGGTCGGCGGTATGGGCTTGTCTGGTGGTGGTATCCGGGCGCTGATTTGGTCCACCGCTGCCGCGACGGCCGGTGATCCGTTAGCCCATGCGCAGAAGAACGCTTCGACGATGACATTGTTCTTGACGCGTACTTCGTGAGTGCAGCGCCATCCGAGAATCTCTTGTTTATCCGTCAGCTGAAGTGAGGAAAATGTCACGACGTCGCCGCTGAATGGCCCGGGCGCCAAGATCTTCCACGTGGTGGGGTCGGACTTGCTTGCAAAGGTGGCTGAGTTGCATTTGCCGAGCGAGCCATAGGCTTTGCGGAAAAGCTCGCGGGCTTTGTCGGACGTCTCGAAGATGGCGATGTTTTGTTTGAACAGGCCGATGAGGCTGTCACCTTTGACGGCCTTGTTCTCCACTCGTCGGAAGGCGGTGAATTCGCCGTTGCCGAGGGCTTCTTTGGTGATTCCGTCGATGATGCCGCAGTCAGGGTTGGTGTAGTCGTTCGCGGACCCGAATGGCGAGGCGAACTCGGTCCTGTCGCTGAGTGACAGCCCGGAAATTTCGTTGATGTCCTCGGAAGACAATGCAAGGTTCTTGATGTTGCTGGAGGGCACCGGTTTCGGGGGCTCAGTCGGGCGCCCTGACGGTCCCCGCTGGCTACCGGGCGCGGCGGCCGGGGCGCTGGTCTTGTGGGCTTGCAGCGGGGTTCCTGATGTCGTCCGGCTACCACAGGCCGCGAGCGTCAAGACAATTGCCACGGTGCCGCCCATTACCAGAAGGCAGCGCCGTTGTCTATGCGTCATGAACGGATTCCTTTCAAATTCATACGCGACGGGCTGTGACTGAGCCAGGCCGATGTTAAACGCCGCGGCGGGGCAAAATTCGCTGATTCGATGGACACATCTGATTTGCGAAGACCGGCCCACGCTGTTGATGCTATTTTCCAGCGGAACATCAAGGGACGTGTGTCGTCGATTGCGGATGTCTCGATCAGTCGTCGAAGGAGTAACTGTGATTTGTCATTGGACCCCAGCGTGTGCACCTATCCATCATGCGGCACCCGCCGCGGTGCTCGGACCACGAAAATGACGCGTACGCCGTCGCGCCCGATCGCCGTGCGGTTCAGGGCCGTGTTTCTGGTGACGGTGCTGGCCGGGGTGTACCTGGCTCTGACGCTCGGGGCGGGCCCGATGACCACCGGATATCCACGGCTCGTGTCCGGGCCGACGGCCTGGTTGGTCAATGCCTCCAAAGACCTGGGTCCCGCGCGCAAGGAACGCATCGCTCTGGCTGCGTCACTGCACCGCTCGGCGCGCCCCGACGCCTTGATCGGCTGGACGCAGCAGCACCAGCTGGGGGTGCAGTGGACGCCCGGCGCCGACTGGGCATACATCGAGGGAACGCCGGCGCACCTCGGGTCAGCTTTCGACGTCGCGATCCATGACTACCGCAGCCGAAGTGGGCAGGTCTTTTATGCTGCCGCACAACAACCTTCGATTCCGGTCCAGCTCAGGAACGAGGTCAGCGAGCTCGGCAGCATCTTGGGATACCAGCTGATGCACCGTGCGCAACCGCCGAACATCCCGGTGGACGTACCCCGCGGTGGGCTCATACCGCCGGCGCTGCTGCGTACCTACAACGCCGAACCTTTGGCCCGCGATGGCTTCACCGGCAAAGGGCAAACCGTCGTGTTCTTCGAGATAGACAGTTACAAGCAGGTCGATCTCGACCGGTGGGCCGACAAGCTCGGCTCGCCGCGCTTCACTCCGGTGCTCATCGGTGGCCAGCCCGGCAGGGTGTTGGGGGAGACCGAGATGGACCTCGAAGTCGTCCACGCCATCGCTCCCGACGCCAAGCTGGTCGTCGTCAACGCGCTGGCCTTCGGCGGCTCCACCAGTTATGCGCAGGCCGGACAGATGTATCAGCTCGCCGACCGGCAGTTCCCCGGTGCGGTGTGGAGCACGTCGCTTGGCATCGGTTGCGACCGGATGGCGACTGCCGCTGACCTGGCACCGGTGGAGTCAGCCGTTCAGATCGCGGCGTCGCACGGCACATCGGCGTTCATGTCGAGCGGAGATTCCGGTGGCTTGGAATGTGCTGAGTTCAATGGCGATTGGTCGACGCCGCCCGGTGAAAACGATCAGGGAGTCAACGCTGTCGGATCGGTACCGGCGATGACCGATGTCGGGGGAACCACCCTCAGCACTGACGCTCGGGGCGCCTGGGTCTCAGAAGCCAGCTGGTTTGACTCGCCTATGTCGCAGGGCACCGGCGGGGGAGTCTCGCGCTTGTTCTCGCGACCCCCGTGGCAGAGCAGCGTGTCGTCGGCGTGGGACACCAGCCACCGGCTGACCCCTGATGTTGCCGCTGACGCCGACCCGTACAGCGGGGTCAGCATCCTGGTGGACGGACAATGGATGGCCGGCGGGGGGACGTCGCAGTCCGCGCCCATCTGGGCGGCGCTCACGGTCTTGATCAACCAATTCCTGTCAGCGAACGGCGGACAGCCAGTGGGCAACATCAACCCGGTGCTGTACCAAGTCGCTGCCGGCGCAGCCAGACCGGCCTTTCACGATGTGGTTTTGGGGGGCAACGCGGTCCATATCGCCGTGCCCGGCTACGACCTGGTCACCGGATTGGGCACGCCCAACACCGACAATCTCGCTCACGACATCCTCGACATCCAGCAAGGAGCCAGGCGATGACGGCCAGTAATGCTGTCGCCCAACAGCATTCAGCGACCACCCAGTGCCGGGTGTGCCACAGCGACGTTCCCAGCGGTGCGTTCTGTGGTTACTGCGGTGCCCACCTCTACCAACTGCCCGGCAACGGACCCGATCGTCTGCGCTCAGACGCTTACACGGCCGAGCCGGCTGAACAACTGGTCCGACTGTCGCTGATTACTACGCTTTTCCCGCACCTGCTGCCGCGGTCCCGGAGGGCGTTTCGCGGGACGCTGGGACTGCTGATCATCGCGCTGGTCGTGTTGGCCATGCTGCGCTGGCAACCGGCGCTGATCGCGGTCAGCGTATCTGGCTTGCCGGTGCTGTTCGTGGCCTACCTACTGCAAACCGGCGCTCGTCGTGATCTCGGTCTGCGTGTCATGGCACTGACGTCGTTGACAGGTGTGGCGCTCGGCGCAGGGTGGGCGTTACTGACTGGCCCGTTACTTGCCGGTTCTTATCTCAGCGTGCTCGGTCCCGGTCCTGGTGGCGCTCGGCTGATCGCACAAGGGTTGAGTATCCCGGTGATCGGGGCGGTCTTGATGGTGGCCCCGGCGGTTCTCGCGCGCATCTTCCGGCCTGGCGGCCGGGAATCCCTGGACGGATATGCGATCGGGGCACTGGCCGCCCTGTTCTACACCGCAGCAGCCATCGCGGTTCGTGTCGCACCTCAGGTCTCGAACGGGCTTGTCGCACACCATAAACCGGTCAGTGTTCTACTCATGCAAGCCGGCGTGCAAGGTCTCGCGATGCCGCTGACCGCCGCGGCGGCGGGTGGTATGACCGGAGTCGCGCTGTGGTTCAACCGGCGCGGGGAGGCCCGGCGCGCGCCCCTGCGGGGTGCCGTCATCGTGGCGGTGCTCGTGGTAATCCTCGTCTACGGGGTGCTCGGGGTCGTGGACGTCATGAGCCTGACTCCGCCGGTGCAGCTCGGTCTGCATCTGCTCGTGGCCGCGATTGCTTTGGTATCTTTGCGAATTGGCGTGCACTCAGCGCTGCTGCATGAGCAGCCGGACACCGCGCACGGTGAAGCCGTGTTGTGTTTTCATTGCCGCCACGTCGTCCCGGGCATGGCCTTTTGCCCAAACTGCGGCGCTGCCACCCGCGCGGCCAGCCGTACCGCCCGCGGTGCCAGGCGCGCTGTTGCCGAGGCCTCGACCGAAGGGAGCCCGACGGGGTCGTTCCCGGGCTACGGCGTGCCGCCCGGGTCCTACAGCGCACCGCTTCCTCGACCGGCATCGTCGGCCCGGCTGATCTTGGGGACGGCTGCAGTTGTGGCGGTCGCGGTGGCAGCGGTCTCGGCCGTCTCTGTCAAAACAACTCCGGCGTTGGTGCGCTACGCGTGCCCTCCCGACTGTGGGCGGCCGCCGATCGGTCCGCCGGTCGGGGGCGAACCCGGCCAGGCTCCGGCGGCCGAGCCGCCCGCCTCGACGCCGCCCAATGTGCCACGGGTTGCGGTGAACACATATCCGCGGTTCACCTCCAAAGACGGAGCATTCTCGGTCGCCTATCTTCCGGCTGCCGACATCACGAAAAAAGATGACGGCATCACGCTGACGTTCGATCGGTTCGAGGGCGAGATCCGGCTGTTCGGGACGCCGGCGAACAACCGGACACCGCGACAGGTGGTCGAGCAATACATTCAGAAGAACTATCGAACCGCTCAGACCGCGTATCAGATTCCCAACGCCATGGTCGGGTACGAACCCGGCTACGGCGAAGTCGACGACTTCTCGGTGGAGAACCCCAACGCGGAATCGACGCGGGGACGTCTGCTCGTGATGACCGCGGTGAAAAACGGTTTGGCCCTTGTGGCAGTCGCGGAGGGCCCGATGATCAGGTTCACGCCGCGAACCTCTGGGCATCCGTCTGCGGTCAACATGATGATCGCCCAGCTGATGGGCAACTCGGTGAACAGCTTTACCTGGAACAAACCGGCGTCCCAGTGAGCCCTTGCCTTCGACGGTCGCTCGCATGTACGGCGGTGGCGCTCGTAGCGGGCGCGCTGCCGGGATGCACACGCTCCGTCGACGGAATTCCGGTGAGTCCGCACAATGCTGCCCTGCCGGCAGCGCCATCGCAAACCAAAAGCCCTCCGAAGCAACAGCGTAACGACTACGACATCAGCAAACTCGCGCAGCTGAAGGACGAGTTTCCGCCGGGGTTCGACCGCGTCCAAGGGACTCCCGTCGCGACTCTGGGAGCCGATGCCGGCACCTTCTTCGCCATCGGCGTCGGGGACATCGTGAAGGTGGACCCGCCGTTGTGCCGATCGGTGCTCCAACCGGTGCGAGCGCCCCAGGATGCGCAATTCATCATGATTGGCGGGATCGGGCGTGGCGCGATCATGGTCGGCGCCGTGAATTCTCCCACGCCGCTCGGGAAGGCGGCCGTCCCCAAAGGCTGTGAGCAGGTCGCGGTCACCCAGCGACTCGCAGGTCGACGGGTCACCTCGACGGTCACCCGCCGTCCCGGCCCTGCTATCGAGGGTGTTGTCACGACCGAATCCGCCGCGGTAATCGCCGAGACGGGAATGAAATCCTATGTGTTTGCGGCCTTTCTCAGCGAGACGGTGGCCGTCTCTGCCGAGGGTATTCTTCCCGGAAATGCGAACGCGGAAGATCTCCTCAGCGGCATGCTGATCAAGGCCGTGAATGTGGTCCGTGCGCCTTAGCGGACGTCGCCGGCGCACTGGTTGGAGGTTGAAATGGCCCGTCACCGAATAGTCTTCAACCATGTCGGGTTGTGTGTCGCCGACACCGCGCGATCGCGCCGCTTCTACGAGGGCCTACTTGGTTTCACGTTTTGGTGGGAACTCGAGCCACCCGATGGCGGTACCGGCCAACTGCTCCAACTGAATAAGCCGATCGGGTTGCACGCGACATATCTCGTCCGCGACGGGCTGGTCCTGGAGCTGCTTGCCTACTCGCATCGCGTCCTGCGGGCGGGTCCAGATCGCGTGATGGACCAAGTCGGGCTTACCCACCTGTCGCTGTCGGTATCTGACCTCAACGAGGTCGTTGCGACGGTGGAGCGTTTCGGCGGATCGATCGTCGAGGGCACTGTTTCCGATCAGTCGGCAATGATCCGCGACCCGGACGGGCAGCTACTGGAGCTACTCTCGGACGCCTGGTTGACGGTCTTGCCGCTGCGTCCGAGCAACACTGCTGCAACGATCGAGGCATGACATCCGCGCGGCAGTCACTGGGTGTGATCGCGACTCAGGTCAGAACGAGTTGGTCAAATACAGTTCCAGAGACTGGAATACGCTCTCGAGCAGTCCGCTGCCGGCGGCCCCGTGCTCGAACACTGCACTGATCCAAGCTGCAGCGTCGTTGAAATTGTCGGGAATGTCGACGAAGGTGAGCAAGTCGTTGGTCGACGTGGTCGCGAGAGCGATTTCGGCCGGTGTCAACCCCAGGTACTCCACGTGCGTGGTGAATAGGCGCACGAGCGGTTCCAGTAGACCGCCGGAGTTGAAATCCTGTTGGAAGTCGGCGACGCCGTCGCCGTCCAGCGTGTAGATGGTCGCCGGGTAGATATCATCCGGTGTCAGGTTTCCGAGGACGCCGTCAAAGCCGAGATCCGTGAGAATGGTGTTGGTCAAAGTCGTGCCGAATATTGAGTCCAGGTCTGGTACCAGATTCGGCCATACGCCGTCCGCGAGGGAGGGGTCGCCGATGAACACGAAGTGCAGATCCTCTTTAGGAATGCCATCGGCCGCCAATCGGGCCATGGCGATTGACTCGGCGGTGGCGCTTTGCGAGTAGCCGAAAATCGTCAGTGGGTGGTCGGCGTCGAAAGCGCCTGGATTGGCGTCGAATTCATTCCTCACGGCGAGCACGACATCGTCCGCTGCGGTGAGACTACTCGGGCCCTGTTGGATCAGTTCGGGCGTCGTCAGCACCTGCAGCGGCGCGGCGCATGGGTCGGTCACGATCATGTCGCAGACCGTCGAGGAGGTCGCGCCACCATCGAAACCCAGGGGGTGCAGATACAGATTTTCGGCGGCCTGCGCGAAAGCGGTCGACGGCGTCGGCTCGGTGGTGCCACCAAGGATGATCGCCGTCTCGCTCCCAGATAGCGGGCCGAGCAGCGTCTCGTCAGCGTGGGCGGCTTGACTGCCCAGAATGCCGGCAACGCCAACGCCCAGACCAACGGCGGCGACCTTCGCGAGTACCTTCGATCCGTTCACCGCTCACTCCTTTGCTCCGCCGGCGAGCCTTACTGTGATGCGCGTCATCGCATCTTTCTTATCTGAAGTTAATCTTGGATTCAAGCAATTCTTAATCTTGGATTAAAGGAGTTCCTGAGACCGGTCGAGTACCGATGGCCACCTACCGACTCACCGTCGGAGGAATCGTCGTGCCGACCATCCCAGGCCGATGCGTGTCAGTCACAACTGAAAAGCTCTGCCGTTCAAGTAAATTCGCAGCGCTAAGTTCCTGTGTAGGGGAGCGGTCGCGGTTTTCGGGGCCCCTGCGCACTCTCACGTAATTCCGGACTTGGTGATCCCGATCAGTTGTGTTTCGCCTCGGGTATATATACTCGATGGTCAATACGTATATACTCTTCCTGGGAGGTCGCCATGCCCAAAAGATTGATCGATCTGGACGATGAGCTTCTCGCGGCAGCGCAGCGGGAACTAAGTACCACTGGGGTCTCAGACACTGTCCGGATCGCGCTTCAGCAAGCGGCGGCCAAGTCCGCCCGGGCACGCCAGATCGACTGGTTAGAGCGTGGCGGACTTGAGGGCATGGCCAATCCGGATGAGCGCGGGGAAGTTTGGCGCTGATCGCCCGCTACCTAATCGATACCAGCGCCGCCGCAAGGATGCGCCACCCAGAGGTTTCGCGGCGCCTGCGCTGGCTCATCGAAGGTGGCGCAGTCGCGACAACAGCATCGCTGGACGCAGAAGCGCTCTATAGTGCCCGCGGGCCGGCCGAATACGAGCAGCTTTGGGCGGACCGCCGCGCTGCTTACGAATACCTGCCGACCAATGATGAACATTGGCAGGCCGCGCTCAGTGCCCAACGAGATCTCGCTACAACAAGCCAGCATCGAGCCGTGGGAATGGCTGACCTGCTAACCGCGGTTCTCGCCGCAACGCACCGACTCACAGTTATCCACTACGATGCTGACTTCGAAACCGCCGCGACCGTATTGACTTTCGAGCACCGATGGGTGGTGCCTCGGGTTAGCATCTGACCGCGCCGTCAGGGCTGTCTTGCCGAGCTTTGATGCGACGCTTCAGTCTATGCATGAGTTATTCGTTGACGACCCGCTGTTATGCTGCGCGGGTGAAACTCTGGGGGAAATCGAGCAACGCGCGGCTGGCTAGGTTGCCCCGGAAGTTGCCAGCGGCGCCACGTCAAGCCGAGATCGAAGCCATCGCCGAAACCACAAATGCGATCGGGGCGCAGCCGCTAGCGCCCGAATACGACCTACCGGATACCTTCAGCCCTGACGAGGTGCGTTCACCCTCATCGCAAGGCGACCTGTATGCCTATCTGGTGGCTGAGCGCGACCCACAGGTCGTCGTAGAGTTCGGGTCGGCGTTCGGCGTGTCAGGGATGTACTTTGCAACCGCTCTGCGACAGGGTCGGCTGTACTCGTTCGAAATTAACCCGAAATGGGCTGACATTGCTGAACGCAACATCAAAACCATCACCGACCATTTCTCCCTGATCCGCGGAGCTTTCGAGGACCATGTTGATGACATCCCCGCACCGATTGACATCGCGCTGGTGGACGGGATACACGACTACGACTTCGTGATGAAGCAGTGGGAGATTTTGAAGCCCCGCATGTCACCTGGCGGCTTGGTGCTGTTCGACGACATCACATACTGCGCCGGGATGCGTAAGGCGTGGCGAGAGATCCGCGCAGATCCCGCTGTCGCGGCTTCAGTGGCACGGTGGCATCGTCTCGGAATCGTCGAACTGGCACTGGTTTAACTCCAATACACTGGCGATCTTCACCGCATGTGACACCCAAGCATCGGGTGCCTGCGAAGATTGCTCAAGCAATGCGTAACCGACCGGAGGGGGCGCCTGTGCTCGAAGTAATTGACAAAGGGTCTTCCGCCAAATCGCATCCTGTTCCGCTGCTGTTTGTTCACGGCGCTTGCAGCACAGCATGGGTATGGGATGAGCATTTTCTGGACTTCTTCGCCGAGAAGGGTTACCGCGCTGTCGCACTGAGCCTTCGCGGCCACGGTGCCAGCAGCTTGTCCAAGCCTCTCCAATCTTGTTCGATTGCCGATTACGTGGACGACCTACACACTGTTGTCGTCAAGCTGGGTTCCCCGCCAGTGCTCATCGGTCATTCGATGGGTTGTTCGGTCGTACTGAAGTACCTTGCGATGCACGATGTCCCGGCGGGGGTCCTCATGGCACCGGGCACACCGCAGGGATTACGGCGCTGGGCGCTCCGGATGATCCGCCGTCACCCGTGGATTGTTCTACGGACCAACACCTTCGGCAACCCAGTCGATCTGTTTAACACTTCGTCCTTGGCCCGTGAACTCTTGTTCTCCGCGCACACCCCCGACTCCATCGTCGGGTTCTGCGTGGACCGGTTGCAGCCCGAGAGCAGACGTGCCGCACGAGAAACGGTCAACCGACTTCCCGACGCCCGCCGTGTGACAGCACCGATGCTTGTTCTCGGCGCAAAAGACGACAGCTCGCGAATCGACGGGGACGCGTCTGCCCTGGCGGGGATTTACCAGGCAGATGTGGAGATTTTTCCCGACATGGGGCACGTCATGATGCTTGAACCAGGATGGCAAGCAGTCGCCGAAAGGATCGACGGCTGGCTCACGGCCCAAGGGCTGTAAATATCGCAGTGTCTTGCTGTTTCGCGACGTGGATGGGTATCGGATAGGTACCCGGTCAAAACCGTTGCGCGCCAACTCTGCACCGCACACCAGTAAGCCGCCGCCCAATACCGCATCCTCGCACCCTGACGTTTCGACCGCCGAGCCTCACATACCGGTCACGCTCAAAGCTGCTGGGAAAGTTCCAGCGCGGCAGCAACAATGGGCTGCGCCCACGCCGGCGTCGACGTCAGATCGGACGGCCCGACGATGTGGCCGCGCTGCATGTGCAACACCAAGGCGGGCTTGGGCGCCTGTCCGGTGGCGGGGTCGGCGGTCGCCGAGTTGTCATACATCCGCAGCTCGGTGAGCACCGTTAGCAGCGTGATGAGATTGATCCGGCTGTGCCGGTAGCGACGGCGGATGGCGGCTTCGGGGATGTCGTGCCCACCGCCGCGGACCCGTTGCCGCACCCGTTCGATGTGGGCCTCCGCGCCCTCGATCCCGACGAAGAAAAGGCGGACCTCGATGCCGCGGTTGGCGGCTTCGGCAAGCAGAGCCGGCATCGTGTTGCCGCCAAGTGTGGTCTCGAAGGTGAAATCGAGGCGCTCGTCGATCGCGCGTTGCAACAGCCTGCGGCCCTGTTCCCAGGCCGCCGCATTGGCGTCGGTCTGGCCCAGCCCGGGGTTAGCTGCCATGATGGCCCGCGCGGCCTCGTCGGGGTTGTAGTACTCACCACCCTTGTCGCGGATCGTGGCGCCGACGATGCTGCTCTTGCCGGCGCCATTGACGCCTGCCAGCACGTATATCTGCGCTGGCGTCACTGAGGTGTCAACCATGGGTCGCGGTGGATCACCACGGTTACGCGGTGCGCGCCGCCTTTACCGCGGCGGTGCCCAGCTCCTCCGGGGAGGCGTCGAATGCCGCGGCGACGCCGGCTTTGGCTTCCGGTTTCTGCATGGTGGCCAGTAGGGCGTCGAAGCGCTCACGGAGGTCGTCGAGGGCCGGGGTGGCCGAGGCGGTCAGCGCCTCGAACTCGGCATACGACAGCAGCACCGCCCTCGGGGTGTCGTGCTTGGTGATCACGACCGCTCCTTCGACTGCGGCCTGCTCGAAGACAGTGCCGAATTCGTTTTTGAGGCGGCTGGCGGACACGATGGGGACATCAACCAGTTTGCCGTCGCGGTTGCGGAACGAGACGGTCATGATCTTCTCCTCCCTGGTTACCTACGTTCCAAATATTCTAGCCTTTTTGTCTATTTTGTGCGATCGGGGCGGGTGGCTGTTTTGGCCGGGACGCAGCAGTTGGCCTCCCGATCGGGCGGATAGACGAACACAAGACTCGGATGCGCTACATCTGTGCTCGAGCCCGTTGCGGAAAAACGTCAATTGCGGTGCGCACCCACCGACCGGAAGCGCTGATGATTGAGGAGAAGATCCATGAAGGCAGTAACCATCAAGCCGGGCGGCGGTATTGAAATCGGCGCGCATCCAGACCCGGAGCCCGGTGTGGGCGAGGTTCTCGTACGCGTTCGCGCCGCTGGCCTCAACTCCGCAGATCTGGGTCTGTTGTTGCCAATTCGACGGCCTCGTCCTCGTCGTCGAACGGCAGGACGGTGACGACCGGCCCGGGGCAAACTAGGAAAGATCATCCTACTTCCGTAGACAGCCGCACGATCTTGCCAATAGCTTCGCTCCGATGGTTATGCCGCATCGAGATTCATGCTGAGCCGCGCCGCCGCGGGCCCCGCGTAGTTGTTGGCTACTGCGATCCGGCTAGATGCAGATAGCGCGAATCAGCTTGTTACACACGATAATACGTCGCAGTGACGTATTATTGGTGACCTCGCCGGCAGGGAAGGGCAGCCAGTCGACGCCGCCTATGGGGCCAGTCGCGCGGGGCAACCTCAAGGTTTCACCTAATACCCGAATCATTCACTAAGTGATTGAATACTTGCCAACCTCGGGCAGCCGTTCGGGGGTCTGGGTCCCAGAACATTGTGCGGCAATGGGTCAATCGTCAACGGGTGCGAGCACTTTCACCTGGTGTCAGCCGCGGTGGTTGCCGGTAACGGTGCGTGTTCAAGCGGTGCGAGTTAGTGATGGTGGGTTGACACGACAGGCAAATGCGCCAAAGTCGGTATTCATAGCGCGCGACGTCATACGCTCGTGACTGTGGTGGAAACGTCGTATGCACCGTGCGGCGACCTCAGCCTGGCTTACCAGGTGTTCGGCGATGGGCCGATCGAGCTAATCATCGTCGGGCCATTCGTCACCCACATCGAGCTCGCGTGGATCCTTCCGGAATTCAAAGCGTTTCTTGACCAGCTCGCCACGTTCTGTCGCGTGGCCTGGTTCGACAAAGCGGGGGTCGGGCTGTCCGACCCGGTGCCAAAAGTTCGCACGCTGGAAGATCGAGCGTCCGAGATCGAGGCTGTCATGGACGCGGTCGGCTTCGGACAAGCCGTCATCGGCGGTCTGAGTGACGGTGGACCGGTCGCCATGCTGTTCGCGGCAACACGGCCGGAGCGAACGCGGTCGCTGATCCTGATCGGCACGGTTCCGTATTGGGGGTTCAACGGGTGGGATGACATTGATCGCGACCCGGCCGAGCTGCGGTCGCGCTTCCTTGCTGAGCTGGGTGAGGACTACACGCCGTCGATTGAGCAGCTCGCCCGCTTTCAGAAAGCCGGCCGCACGGTGCGCTCCGAGTGGGGCAATGGTGCGACAGCCAGTGTCAGCGCGCCATCCGTCCGGTCGGTTCGCCAGCTCGCGATGTGCGAGCGCATGTGCGCGAGCCCGGGGATGGCGCGGGCCTCATTTGAAGCAGCGTTCCTGGTCGACGTGCGGCCGATCCTGCCGACGCTCAGCGTGCCCACCCTGGTCATCCATGCCCGCGAGGACCCTGCGGTTCCGGTGCAGGGCGGCCGGTATCTCGCCGCCCATATCCCCGACGCGCGGTACCTGGAGGTCGAGGGTGTGGACCACGCACCCTTCTTAACCGAGCCCGACAAGATCTTGGCCGAGATCGAAGGGTTCCTCACCGGAGGCCATGCGGCGCCGTCACCGTCACATCGCGCCCTGCGCACCGTGCTGTTCACCGATATCGTCGCCTCGACGCAGCGCGCCGCAGCGACGGGCGACGAGCGGTGGCGAGCGGTGCTGCACCGGTTCGGTGAAATCACCGCCGACCTCACGCAACGTTTCGGCGGCACAGTCGTCAAGAACACCGGCGATGGGTATCTCGCCACCTTCGACGGGCCGACGCAGGGGATCCGCTGTGCCGAAGCTCTGCGCGATGACGCCGCGACATTGAGCCTCGAGATCCGCGCTGCAATCCACACCGGCGAATGCGAACTGCTCGACGCCGACATCGGGGGACTCGCGGTACACATCGCGGCGCGCATCCTCGGCCACGCCGGCGCGGGCGAAATCCTGGTCTCGCGGACTGTGCGGGACCTGGTCGTCGGCTCGGGCACCGGCTTCGATGACCGCGGCAGCGTCGAGCTTCGCGGCGTGCCCGGCACCTGGCAACTTTTGGCGGTCGACCGCAACGGCCCGCCGGCCGGCTCGGCCGAGGCCGAACTGGCGTCAACACCCACTCCCGGACCCCGAAACGCGATGCGTCGCTCGGACCGCGCCGTGGCGGTGATGGTAAGGCGGGCACCGTGGATCCTGCGCGGGATGGCCCGCCTGGTCCCAGCCACCGCTCGCAGCCGGAAGCTGCCGAAGTCAACGCGGGCCCGTGAGGAGTTCCAAAGCCCCGACGTTTCTGGTCTGTCGTCAACGACGGCCGAGAACCGTGCGAAGCGGTAAGAACCCAATTCGTCCTGTGACGCATCAACCGTTTCATTCATCTAACGATTGATTACTGATTCGTTGGTACGCCATCAGTGCGTCAATGCGGCACGCCAGCAATGGCCAGCCATCTCGGCTGGTGTGATCCGGTAGATGCAGAAGCCGAAACCAACTGTGGCACAGAATATTACGTCACAGTGACGAATGTGCCCAGGACGCTGGGACGGGCTGGCGGCCGATCGAAAGGGGTCAGAGGCGCAACATGACAGTCGGTCGATGGGGACCGCCGAGCAATGGAACGTTGCGTTCGTTAAATGAATGAAATGGCAATCCATGCAGCTAAATCGCACTGGTCGTCGTCGCAGCCTGGCCGAGAACACAGTCGAACCCGCAGGTCAGGCCGAAAAGCACTTCGCCACCAAGCATTCATCGAGTGATGACCTCGATAGATAACCGTGCCGATAAGCGACATTATGTCAGGTTAAATACCGCATATTGCAACAGCTGAATCAATCGCTCCTCCGCGCCGTCGTGCCGACGTGGTATGCGGAGTGCATGAAAGTGCTTATCTAGCTGGCGATTTAGGTGATCGAGCCGGATCGGCCGAGGCGGCGATTAGCGCCTCAGCAACCAGGTCGGCTGCCCTGCCCGCCAACCTTCGTATCTCATCAGGTTGCCACTGCCATCCAGAGAAGGCCGGATCGAGCGCACTGCTCACTTCCACATCGTGACGCACCTCTGCCGCGACCGCCATCACCAGGCGCGTCGCTGGATAGGACCGACAGCAAAGAGCAGCGCGATGTCATGACGATCAGCCTCAGCCCCCTGACCGCAGCGGCCGACCATAGCAACACCCGCACTCCCTACCCCACCCCGGCGCGGTCGACTGCGGGAGAATACGACGGGTTCGAATATGCGGCTTTACCGGTACGGGGCGCCGCACGGTTGAGAGATTCGTCGCCGATTACCGGCGCCATGGTGAGGCCGTTCTCGTCTCACACGCCAACGTGCGGCCGAGCCGGCGCGCCAGCGTTGATCGCAGATGGGCGATTTGGAAGCAGATCCGGCTGCGGAGGTGATGATCGAGCACGAAGGTCTTTCGCGGCTCGAAACTCGTCGCGCACGACGGCCGACTATTGCTCACCTCAGTGTTGGCGGTTACAGTTTGGTTTTAGAAATAGTTTGTATACCCGAAGTGTCGGGAGGGTGGGTTCACACCGGCCGACAGTCGTGAAATCTCACGACCACATCATGAAGGGTTTCAGTCATGCCACTTATCGATCTGATCGATTCCCGCGTTTACTACGAGGAGTCGGGCAGCGGCAGTCCGATCGTGCTGCTACACGGCAATCCAGGATCTTCGCATCTGTGGCGCAACGTGATCCCAAGTCTGGGACGTGGCCGGCTGTTGGCGCCCGACCTCATCGGGATGGGGCGCTCCGGTAAGCCCGACGGCCTCGCCTACAGTTTCGTCGACCACGTGCGCTATCTCGATGCGTGGTTCGATGCGTTGGAACTCGACCGGGTCATCCTGGTTGGCCACGACTGGGGCGGGGCGCTGGCCTTCGACTGGGCTGCTCGCCACCCAGAACGCGTAAATGGGATCGCGTTCCTCGAGAGCGTCGTCAAACCCATGGCGTGGGAGGAACTTTCACCGCAGGCGCGCCAGCGGTGGGAGACGGTTCGTACCCCAGGAGCAGGCGAGAAAATGGTGATGGAGGACAACATGTTCCTGCTCGGGGCGTTCACCCGCGGCGGTGTACTGAGCCCGGTCAGCGACGCCGACATGCAGGCTTACCTCGAACCGTTCCCGACCCCGCAGAGCCGCTGGCCCATCCTCGCGTGGGCACGCCAGCTACCCCTGGGCGGCGAACCCCCCGAGATCGTCAGCCGTATCGAGACCTACGACGCGTGGCTGGCGGCCAGCGCGGATGTTCCCAAACTGCTGATCACTTTCGAGGGCTCACCGTCGCTCCTGATCGATGAGCGAATGACTCAGTGGTGTGCCGCTAACATCGCCTCCCTTGAGATTGTCTCCTGCGGTCAGGCTGGACACCACGCTCCGGAGGACCGCCCACGCGAGATCGCCGCAGCTGTCGCCGCCTGGATGGACCGAAAAGGGTTGCGCTAGAACAGGCTCCTGGGGAAGCGTCTTTCTCTCATGGGCTGAAGACGTCGATTGCCGGTTGTCGAGCGCCCAACGGCCGTGCCCCGCCAGGAGTCGCGGCGACCACTCCGCCGCACTGGATCAGTGTCCCATCGGGGTGGCTGACTACTGGTTTGATGACGAAGGTCTCGTTGTCCTGGATTGTCCAGTCCAGCATGCGCCTACTGGCACCCCGGGGAAGGATCAGCGGGGGGTCATCGCCGAGGCCGTGCCCATGTAACACGAGATCGCACCTGAACTGTGATCCGGCCGCCAGTTGGGAACATGCGTTGGCTAGTCGCTTCAGCGAGACGCCGGGTCGGCACAGTCGAGCGCACTCATCGAGCGCGGCGCGCTGTAACTCGAGTGCCGACGCCTCCTTCGCCGACAGCGGACGCAACATCGTCATGGTCGTGATCTGCCCGTGGTAGCCATTCCAGTTGGCCTCGAGTTCGACTCGTACCGCGTCGCCCGAACGAAAGGGAACGGTGGGAGTAGCTGCGCGGTAGGGAATGCCGCGGCAATTCGGTGCACGCCGTGATGTGCGATGAACCCATCGGGGAATCGGGTGCCGGTCGACAGTCCGATGATTCCGATGCGCGCGCCGTCGAGGCCGAGTTCCTTCATCCGATCGATGACTGCGGTGAAGTGGTCGAACAACGCCGGACGCCGATCGTCGACCCACGGGGTTGTAAGCTGAGATTGTCTGTCCTGCAGAGTAACCGCCGTGACGTCGTCGTCGACCGGGAACACCACGGAGGACAAATTGCCCGACGGACCCAGATTGGTCAGGTACCGCACGCTGGCTTGCAGCTGCCCCCACAAACCTGTATTGGCGATGCCGATGACCACGTCGAGTCGCTCGAGTTTCATCAGGGACCGCACCCGCTCCCAGCGTCGATTACGTTCTCTCATACTGAAACCAGATTGGCTCTCGGGCATAAGCACCGCTTCCTGGTCGCGCAACGTTGCAGGCTTGACCGCGCTCCTAGGGCTGCAGAGCGGAGATGCGCTGGAGTGAGGCGGCCGCGGCAGCGCCGTAGCGAGGGTCGGGCCTCAGCGCGTTCTCGCGCAGGCACGCCTCCACCAGCTTGATGACGTGCTCGGCACCGTGCTCGTACGCGCGCGCGATGAAGTCCTGCGTGTCGATGTCGACGGTTTCCGGTCGGCCAGTTTCCCCGGCATCATGATCATGGGTGAATGCGAGCAGCAAGGCTAGGTGCACTTTCCACATGGTGGCGACCGACGGCATGTGCTGATCCTCGGGAAGATGCGGCAGCACAAGGCGAATCGCCGCGGGCGCAGTCACGCCGTGCACCAAAGGGACCGGCGACACCTCGGGGTGCGCCACGTAGATGCCGGCGAACGTCGAGGTCATGTCGCTGAGTAGCTGCTGAGCTCCTTGCGGCGGCGCCAGATTGGCTAAAGCGTCTGTAAACCCGACCGGTCGCTCCCCGTTCGCTAGTCTCTCGAGCTGTCGACGGGCGAACCAACGCTCGACACTCCGGCCCGGTGGCAGTGTTTCGGTTCCGGGATCGGCGGGCACGCGCGGGAGTGCGGCGACCGCGTCGGCGATGCTCATCGTTCCCGTCATTTGGACGATGCCGGGGACTTCGGTGAAGCGGCCCGCCCAAAACGCGAGTCCGCGAGCCAATTCCTGGAGTTGGCCATTAGTCGGCTCGTCATCATGAGCGATGCTGCGCACCGCATGTGCCGTGCGGATCAGCCCATGCGTCAAGCTCGCGAGTAGGCCCGGTAGCAGTCGCGGCCACCATAGCGCGAGCACCGATCGCCAAGGCCGCTCCTGAAGCTGGGATTCGAACAACCGCTCCCAGTCGCCGAGGCGGTTGCTCTGCCCGAGAGCTGCACGCCAGGACGACTCGTCAAGCGCATCAATGGGGCTGCGTGGTGTCGGCGGATCATGATGCGACGAGTTGCGCTTATACCGCTCGACCCAGGAAGCCACTTCGTCGGTGAATCCCAAGCAGGCCAGCGCCTCTGCCACCATCGGCCCGTGGTTGGCCAGGTCGCCGCCATCACCGCCGCGTTCGAAACCGAGGCCGGTCAAACGATCGAGCGCATCGCCGATCGCGTCCACGTAATCACTCACATTGAACTCTGGGATATACGAACTATTTGTATTTCCAAACATGTATAGTCGCCCTGTGACCACACCGCAAGCAGACCGGCCCGCGGCTCGAGCCCGCCGCCGTCGCCCGACGAAGGGCGAGATCGCTGAAGTAGTCGGGTTTGTGCCGTTGCTGTCCGCGTTCTTTCAACGAGCGCGTGCAGACATGCCGCCGCGGCTGCGCGAGAGCTTCGCCGCACACAGTCTTGGTCCGCGCCATGGAGCTGTGCTGATCCAGATGTACGGGTCACGGCCGCTTAGTGTCACCGAACTGGCCGATCGTCTCGGCAATTCATTGCCGACGGTGAGTGAGCTGGTCGGTGACCTGGAGCGAGCCGGTCTGGTGCAGCGGCAAGTAGATTCGACGAATCGTCGCCGGACGCTCGTGTCGCTGGCCGATGAGCGCTCTGAGCAGATCGGCGAGTTCCTTGAATTGCGTGCAGCGCCGCTGCTTCGGGCGCTCGATCAACTGACGACTGAGCAGCGAGCCGGCTTTGTCCGAGGGCTGCGGCTGTGGGTTGACGAGGCCGGGCTTGGGGAGAATACGCGGGACGCCGAGCCGTGTGCCTCGGTGCGGGGCCGATGAGCGACTCCGCGGAGCGCAGACCGCGTCCGAGCGGAGCCGACGCGTGGCGTGGTATTTCGCGCGCCGTTATTGAGAATTCGGGCGGTGTCAGCGGCATGCTGATTGCAGCGATTCCGACGATCGTGTTCGTCACCGTCAACTCCTTGGCTTCGCTACACCTAGCCATTTGGTGTGTCGGGGGATGGACGACGGCATCGGCCTTCTAGGCGGCCGCAACTCCGCGCTGCAGAACCTCGTTTGCCGAAGTACCGCCTCCCCTAGTCGCTAAACTCCTCGGCTACAGCTACCAAGTCACCCAACGCCATGCCGAACTCAGCGCCCAACCATGGTGCCGTACGCGACGCACTGATTGCGATGTGACGTTTCAGCGTTCCCGATACGCGATGCGAATTCTCTTACTCGTTGCGTGAGGTGGTCGGTGACATACTCAGGCGCGTGACGAAATTGACGAAAGTGGCCGACGGCGTACACGTCGGTGCGCTGTCTCCGCGTAACTTTTTCAACACTGTCATCTTGGAGGGCTCGGACGGCGACGTCGTGATCGATGCGGGTCCACCGTGGGCGGGCCGGCGACTGGCTCGCTTATTTCAGGGACGCGACATCGCCGAGCACGTTGTCACTCACGCTCATGGTGACCATATCGGCTGTACGGCATGGATCTGCAATCACACCGGCGCCCCGCTCGCAATGAGCGAAATCGAAGCCGACGCCTTCGAAAGCGGCGGCAACATCGCCTGGCACGCCGGCGGGGGCGCCAAGTACTTAGTCGCGCCGATGGGGCGGAAACGGTGCAAGGTCGACCGGTGCCTGAAGGAAGGGGACGTCGTTGAGGGGTTCACGGTGCTCGCGCAACCCGGCCACAGCCCCGGCCTCTTGGCCTTCTGGCGTGAAGCGGACCGGACGCTGATCATTGGAGATGGGCCGATCAACCTCTCCACCGACCCCTACAAGCCGAAGTGGGCGTACGTGCCCAAGAAGTGGCACTGCGATCCGGACGCGGCCGTGGCATCCCGGAGGCGCCTGACTGAACTGAAACCCGATCTCATCGTCTCCACTCATGGCTATCCGGTCCGCAGTCTCGAACGGTGGGTCGAAGGAGTACGCACGGTACCTCACTGAGCGCAAGGAACAGCGCTCCGCATCCTTGGGGATCATGGCCGGTTCGAGGGGGAATATGTCGAGATGCAGGAAAGATTGACAAGACACGCCTGTCTACTTTGGCAAAATCTCGGCGTGTCGCGGAGGCCTGTCAATCTTCACTGCATAAACCCAGGTCAACCGCTCATGGTCCCTAGCGGACATCCGGCTGCTGACCGTCGCAGGAGACGTCTTGGGCACTGAAAACGAACGGCGTCGATCGATTTTGTCGATGATGTCCACATCGTCTCGCTGCCACCAGAAGCGCCACCGCTGGGATGCTTAGCTGGTGGCAGATCGCCGGCCTCCTGCTCACCGAAGTACTCCGGTGACCAGTGCTGCGGTGACCATTCGTCCGGTGACCAGTGCTGCGGTGACCATTCGTCAGGTGACCACTCGTCGGGTGACCACACCGCCCGCCCTCCTATCTCAGGCCAGGAGTTAACGCTCTTAACCTACGGCCTTTTGTTAAACAACATCGGGCAGCTTGTTAATCTTCTTTGCATCTCGACAGAATATGCGGAAATCGAATATGCGGCTTTACCGGTACTGCATATTCTCTATCATGTTGTATAGCAACCACTTTCACCCCACCGATAGTTGCCGATAACGTTTCACAGTTCGCCCGACCCACTCACTCAACGGTTTCCGCGTAGACGTCTGTATCTCTACATCTGTCGATGTTGAGTCATCTGTGAATCAATTACTGCCGCAAAGAATGCGAAGCTTGCGTGGCTCGATCGCTGGGGGCGAATAGTGCCGCTCCCCCGCTGGGGGATTCGCGCGGCTAGGGGTGTTGGAGCGATTCGAGCCGCCAAAGCCCGACACAGCGACGGTCAACGAGGCATATCGTCCGTACGACGCTTGCCGGCGCTGGAAAGCTCTGCTGACTTGGATGTTTGGCCCACGTGGCCCCGAGCCCATGAAATTAACCCTCGCGGCAATTACGTCACAGTGACAAATTAGGATGTCCGCGCCTACCGTGACCTCACACCCCACACTTTATTTCCAGGTATGACTCAGCTATTTTTAAGGGGCTACTCAGCGATCTTTGCACGCGTAGTGAACGGAGAGGCCATGCACCGCGGGCTTGGACCGTATCTCACCGCTGGCGTCGCCATCGCCTGCGCCAGCCTGATGGTCGTCTACCCGGTCGCACCGCCGCCACGGAACGTCCAGGTGCGCGAGATTCAGCTCATCGATATTGACACCGCGGATTCGCCGCTTGGGGACGCTACAGCGTTAGTTTTTGGCCCCAGCGGTGTCCCGATACCGCCCCCGCAATTCGTGGATGCCGCCGACACGCTGTATCTGCAGCCGCTAGGCTTCGCCGGCACCGCCCAATCCTCGTTCATACCCGATGGGTTGTCTCCGTTTACTGGTATCAACAGCCTGGGGTTCGGCACGTCGCTGAGCCAAGACCAACCGATCATGATCTCCGATATCGAAAGCGAAATAGCCGCCGGAGGGGTGAGCGCCACCAACCCTGTCGTGGTTTTCGGCTACTCCCAGAGCTCCACAACCGCCTCGCTGATCATGCAACAGCTCCACGACGCAGGTGTGCCTAGTGACGATGTGCACTTCGTGCTGGTCGGTGATACCGATAATCCTAACGGCGGCTTTCTGAACACCTTCGATTTTCCAGCCGGTAACACCTCGGCCTTCACCGCTCCGGACGTCCCCTTTGAGCCCCCGACGCCATCTGACCTCTACCCGACCGACATCTACAGCCTCGAATACGACGGTTTCGCCGACTTCCCGCACTACACGACGAACTTGTTGTCGGACCTCAACGCCACACTGGGGTTCTTTTTAGAGCACTTCACGTATCTGGATATCACCCCCCAAGAGATCGGCAGCGCGGTTCTCTTGCCGGGATCTGAGGCGCTCACCGGGGCAGGGCTGACCGACTACTTCATCATTCCCAACGATAACCTGCCCATATTGGAGCCGCTGCTGTTGATCCCGGGAATCGGACAGCCGCTCCATGACCTGCTGGAGCCCGATACGCAGATCCTGGTGAACCTGGGTTACGGCAGCATCACCGAGGGCTGGAATCAGGGGCCGGCGGATGTGCCCACCACCTTCGGGCTATTCCCGGACATCAACCCGACGCAGCTCTCCGAGGCACTGAGCAACGGCTGGCAACAGGGAGTCACCGACGCCCTCCAGGATCTGCAAAACCCGGTCAGTTACCAAGACCAGGTCGCGCCGTGGTTGCCGTTCGCGAACTCCTTGTACACGTGGGGCTTTGCCCCCGAGAACCCGTCGTTTACAGACGTCGTGGATGGGCTCCTCAAGTTCGCCGGCTTCCCGGTTTCAGACGTGACGCTAAGCTCGTCGCCCACCGATATCATTAACGATCTCAGCAGCACTCTCTCGTATGACTATTCTTCGTTGCTGCCCCTTGCAAACGCAATCAACGCGTCCCTGACCAGTTTCCCCGCATACGACGCCACCATCTTCGCGAGTCAGCTCGAGGCCGGTAACCTCCTTGACGCCCTCCTTGATCCGACGTCCGCCAACACCGCACTCGTTCCGTTCGACCTCCTACTCGGTGCCGGATCCCCTCTGTTTGCCGCCCTAGGTACCGTGGTCAACCTCGCGGAGCTGTTCTCGTAACCACCCACCGCGGGCGCCTACCGCACCCCCCGACTCACCGCGGTTTCCGACTGCGTGCCCAGATCTCCTGGCGTGGAGAACTCTTCGCGAACGTGACCAACATCATCGACGATGAGCACGCACGGGAAGGGAAGATGGTCAGTCCTCACCCCTACACCCGGAATCTGGACCCCTATGCGTCGCTCGCAGACCAGCGGCCTGGCGCGGACCTGATGCTCACCGCGCACCCAAGGTCGGGCTCCAGCGTCTCGCAACGGTACAGCGGGGTGTCGAGAAAAATCGGGTCGATTACCCGGCGAGCCGCCCGGATCCGAGCCTTGTCCAGGCGGGTCCCTTGCGTAACACAGCAGCGTAACGATGCCCGGTTCCCTAGGTACGTGTGCCGCGGCCGGCTCATCGCCCGCCCCGAAAGTCGCCCGCCACCCGATCAGTCGAATACGACGGAATCGAATATGCGGCTTTACCAGTAAACGCCGCCGTATTGCCCTGCGGTCCAACGGTTTTCATTGCCGATGACGAATATGCGCGTAAGCCTGGAGGGCGTCAGGTAGGTCGCCGATCCGCTTCCGGGGCCAGATTGTCTACAGAGGCCGGTTGAGGCTCTTAGCTGCCGCGACAACGGCTGGGTGGTCGAGGTCCAGATGCTCGAGTTCGACGAGCTTGGGCCGTTCCCAACTGGCGATCACGGTCCAAGTTGGCCGATGGAACGACCACCACTGCACCGCCTGCCATTTTCGGTCATCAATGGCAGGAGAACGCTGAGACCAGATCCGGTGCGCCCACTCCGAAGTGACTGCCAGGTTGCGAGTGACGATCTGTGTCGGTCGAAGCCCTAGCTCTACGAGGCGGCGCGGATCATCAAGGTCGCAAATGCGCAGATCGTCGGGCAGTTCGTACACCCCGAGCATCTTCCGTGCACCGGGTACTGCCGGAAAATCGAACATTGAGTCGATCCAGCGCGACAGGTTGCCGAACGCTTCGCCGCACGCGGCTTCGGATTGGCGGGCCACATACCATACGTAATAGTCGGGGTGATCAGCCCGGCCACCGCGTTGCGGGCGGTGTTCATACAGCGGATGCCCTGGCTCGCCGAGCGGAGCCGTTTCAAGGTAGGGAAAGACGCGATATACCAGCACTCACGCCGCCCCGCCCCACATCTCTGCGTCGAGCGTTTGAAGAACCCGAGCGGCTCCTTCGGTAACTAGAACATCAAGAGGTCGGGCTCCCCCGAGGAAGGCGTTGGCGCTTTCCATCCAGATACGCGCTGAGTCGCCACCCCATACCAAGCGCGCCCGCGAATACACATGCTCTAGATCAATTAGCGCCGGAGCTGCGGCGGGGCCAGGACGCTCTTCACCTGATGCCCATCGGGAAGTCTGTGATGGGCTGACGCCAATCAACTTCGCCAGCTGTGCACGCGAGAATACGTTTGCGAGGTACAGGACCCGCTGTTCAGACAAGGGATCGTCAGCGGCGACCCGGCCCCTCCGCGCAGCCCCGACTACGGCCGCCTTCGCGGTAGGCGCCCGCTTCGCCGGAGCTCTGACGGCAACCTTCTTTGACGCACTCTTGGCGCCGCCAGCCTTCTTTGCAGCCATATCATCACTTTACCCAATTTTTTTCGTGGGCTGCAACGCGCCGAGCAACTGGGCCGGCGTAGGTGGGAAGTCTCGTCGCTCGATCCGACCGAACCGAGGGAACGCTGATGCACCACGCCGATCGCACGCTTCAGCAAACAGACTTGCTTCGGAACCGTGCAGGGACGCACCAGTTGAATAGGCCATAGCCATCCCGGCTATCATTGCCTCTGCCCTGCCACGCCTTCCCGATGCACTGCTGCGTATCGGAGAGGAATACGGCAGAGTTGAATATGGCGGTTACCAGTAAAGCCCCCCGAGCTCCAATGTGCGACTCGGTCAGGCCGGCATACCCGGATCCTAAGTAATAGTCAGCTTCGATGGGCGGTGCTGACGCCTCGGTGATGCCTAGGTCGGCCATGGCTCGGCACGCCTGGGCTTTCTCATATGCGTAGAGCTGTGTGACGCGTCCGCGGCGAATGCGGATGACGTGCACTCCACGGTTGAGGTAGGTGTCCACGCGCCGGTGTCACCGTGGCGCTCCACTCTGCGGCGGCGCGCAGATCCCGCGGCCAGCCTGTCAGCGTGATGCGGTGAACTTCCAACACCGGGCTGCGGTAGAGCCGGAATAATCGCTGAAACCACACCCGGAGTGCCTGTTTGGTGTGGCGCTTCCCGCCAGTGGGTGTTGGCTGGCGAAGGGGTGGTGGACGTGGTCGTCGACGCCACGAAGCACGGACTCGTAGTCGCCCACGCTCAGCCGGTCGAATTGTTTACGAAGGTGACGTTTGACCAGAAACTGATACACAGTTGTCTCCCCTGGGTTTATGCGGTCAGCAGCCCAATCCCGAGGGATGCGAGTCCCGCGGCCAGGACGATCGCCCCGATGTAGACCAGCGCGATAAGGGCATTGGGAGAGGTGCGGTCGCTGCCCACCGAGGAGAAGAAGAAGCCGGCAGGCATCAGCAGCGCCGCAGCCGGCACCCCGACACGCGACAGCCATCCCCACAGTCCAGTCAGGTGTACGGCATCGGCGTAGAGCAACGCCGTCAATGACAAGACGAGAAGCACCGCGGCGTGGGCATGACCTGCGCGCGCGAAACCGAGTTGAAACGGCGTCGCCGGCGCCGCGCCCCGCACCAGTCTCACGAGGTAGAGGCCGCCGGTCTCGACGGTCACCAGCGAGAGCAGCAGGATTCCGGCCAGAATCCGGGTGGTGTCAGACATCGAACGCTCCTTTTATTAGTGACTATAACTCTCTAATATTGGATAGCGTCGGTGGCCGATATGTCAAGATGAGTTATGCGATTGGCCGAACTCTGCACGCGGAGCGGCATCCCCGCGACGACGATCAAGTACTATCTGCGGCTCGGGCTCCTGCACTCCGGGGAGCGGCAGAGCAGCACATGGTCGGTCTACGACGACTCCCACCTGCGTCGCATTGCTCTGATCCGTGCCCTGATCGACGTCGCCGGCCTGCCCCTAGAGGCGGTGCACCGAGTGCTCGAGGTCGCCACCAATGAAGCCGTGCCACTGCACCAGGCTCTCGGGACCGCGCAATGGCTCCTATCCCCCGACACGGTCGAAGAACCCAGTGACCAATCTTGCGACAGGGTCAGCGCTCTACTTAGCCGGCACAACTGGGAACTCGCCTCCGACAGTCCGCACCACCGTGTGCTGGCCGCCGCTCTCGACCGACTCGACCGCCTGGCCTTCCCAGCACCCGATGCGCTGCTTGACCAATACGCCGAAGCGCTGTCCCGTTTTGCCCCCAGCGAGGTCGAACCCATCACGACCGAGGCAGACCGCGCGACCGCCATCGAGCACCTTGTCATCGGAACCCTGCTCTACGAACCACTATTGGCGACCATGCGCCGGATGGCACACGAATCGGAATCAGCCCACAGCTAGGCTCGGCCCTGAGCATTACTTTCCCGATGCGACCAATGGGAATATGCAGGAATCGAATATGCAGCTTTACCGATAAGCGGTGTCGGTGGCCCCTGGTCCAGTCGCTCTGCGGCATGGGTTGGTGGGTGTCGGAGCGGTGGAGCTTCGGTGCGCCGTCGCCTCTAGGTGCAAAAAGATTGTCCGTTGAGCAGACAATTCGACGGTGGCGAGTAGGAACCGGTCAGCACGCCTCTCAGACCACCTGTGGCTGAACCGCCGGGCGCAATGATGCGATTCCAATTCGCGGGGGTGAGAACATAGTGCGTGCCAGATTGGGTAATGGTGCTATTCCAGGTGTGCGAGACGGATTCCCCTGCCGGCAAGTCGAATTCAAGCTTCCAATCGCTTAGTGGCGCGGTGCTCGGGTTGGTGATGGTGAAGCGGGCGATGAAACCGGTCTGCCACGTATGTTCCACCGAGAACGTCGCCGTGGCCGCGGCGGCATGAGCTACGGGGGTGATGGCGAGTCCGAGGATGCCAACTACCAATGCCGACACGGTTACCTGAAGCGCTGTGCGCCAGCGCTTCACGTAATTGCCCAGTCCGGTCATAGCAGCCAACACTAAAGCCAAGCAGGCGCTATCGGCCGTCGCATCGCAGGTAAGCTGCAGTACCTTTGCTCAACTGAAACCGTCATGAAATTTTAGCCTCGGTTACCCTGAGCCTCTGCGATTGAGGCCCTCCGGTCATCTCGCTTTGAGCACCTGGCCATCGTCGAGCCGTCCGACGACGAGCTGGCGACACAGCTTCTGTGCTCGAGGGCTACTGGGGCCGCGACTGGCGCCGGCACCACAAAGGCTATGACGAATCGCCCGAGGATCACCTGTGGTGGGCGGCGCCCGTGCTGTCTCCCACCGCCGCGGGAAAGAAGTGTTGCGAGTGGCAGCACGTGGCATAGTTATGGCATGAATCGCATACGATTGAGCACCACGGTTGACGCCGAGCTATTGAGCTGCGCGCGCAGCACCCGGGCGGGCATCACCGACGCTGCCCTCATCGATGAGGCTCTCGGCGCCCTTCTTGCTCGCCATCGATCGGCCGAGGTGGATGCGAGCTATGCCGCCTATGACGAGCACCCGGCCGATGAGCCCGACGAGTGGGGCGACCTGGCATCGTGGCGGCGAGCGGCCGGCGCTTCGTGAGCGCACTGCCGGCACGTGGAGAGATGTGGTGGTGTGAGATGGCAGAAATAGGTCGGCGCCCGGTTGTCGTGCTGTCGCGTGACGCGGCGATCCCCCGGCTTCGACGGGTACTCGTCGCTCCCTGCACCACGACCATCCGCGGGCTGGCAAGCGAGGTTGTTCTTGAACCTGGTGTCGACCCGGTCCCCCAGCGTTCGGCGGTGAACCTGGACTCAGTCGAAAGTGTTTCAATCGCAGTACTGGTCAGCCGACTCGGCCGGCTTGCCGACACCCGGATGCGCGCGATATGCGCGGCCCTTGAGGTTGCAGTCGACTGCTCTGGCTGACCCGATCGCAGCGTGTCTTCCTGGATCCAGCAATCGGAGCCGCTAGTCCAAGGGCTGAGCCGGCAGCCCGCCTGAAATAACTCGAGCTTGGGACCAGCGCACACGGACACCCCGCCGGAAATGCAGGCATCGCATACTGAGCGTTACCGGTAAATTCCTCAGCATTTCTTGATTACGTTGCACTACAACATATTTCGATATCGATCACTCTGATGTTTCGTGGGTGGGCAGGTAAACTATTGCAGTGCAACGCGTACGGGACACCGACAGTTGATCTGGAAATATGACCCGCGGATGCGCGTGGGCAATGTTGCGTCGCTCCCCCGCCCGGGGATTTCGGCGGCCCGGGCCGCTCGGACTTATCGTTACCACATAGTTCCCTTAGTTTTCTTAATTTTGGTGTAGCGTCTACCGACAGTCGAGTTCTGACCTTGGCGAAAGGTGGAGCCTGTGAGTGTGCGTTACGGCCAAGTGCCCCAACTGGTGCCGATCAGTGACGCGGAGGCGGCATACCGTCTCATCTGCGAACGTGTCGATGGGCTGGTTCGCGGGCGTGATGGCATTGCGGAGCTGGCAGTCCCAGCGTGTCCGGGCTGGAGCATCCGACAGGTGATTGCGCACCTGGCTGGGGTTGCCCAGGACATCGTTGCGCTGAACTTGGAAGAGAAGGGCACTGGTGCCTGGGCGGACGCGCAGGTCGCGCGGCTAGGCGGATATAGCATCGACGACCTACTCGACCTGTGGCGGCAGTCGCTCGACGCCGTGTCGGCGAACCTCGCTTTTGCGTCGGACGCCGGGGTATGCCAGCTCGTTTTCGACACCCTGACCCATGAGCATGACATTCGCGGCGCGCTGAAGGAGCCGGGTTCCCGCGCCGGTGATCTCGCGTTCAAGGCGGCCTCGGGCTTCATGACAACGATGGGTGACCAATTCATCCGACAAGCGGAGCTGCCGGCGCTCCGGTTAACCACTCCCACAATCGGATCCGTACAACTCGGTGACCCGCGCACAGCGCGCGGGCACGTCGCACTCAGCATCTCCGATTTTGAGGCGCTGCGTGCCTTCGGTGGCCGACGCAGCATCGGGCAACTGCTAGCGCTTCCCTGGGACGGCGATCCGACGAACCTGATGCCCGCGTTCACAGACATGCTTCCCGCCTTCACCGACGACGGCCTACGACCACCCACCGACGACCTCATCGAATAACGACGCCGTGTGCGGGGTGCGGCGCTGGCTCGATGCCGTCCCGTCCACCGAATCATCAACTGGCTGAAGGGAATCCCGGCAATGCCGACCGAACGCCACCAACCCATTGCCTCGACAACTCAGGCCAAACTCGTGCACGCCCTGGGGTTCGAACAATGCGCCGACGCCTACCTGCATGAAGTCGGCGCCCCCCCAGAACAAATCGACGCTCACCGCCGCTACATCGCCCGTGTACTACCCGACCCTGACGTGACGGTCGCTCTCTTCGAAAACACCCAGTACGTCGCCCGCCGGAACTAGGGCCCGAGCCCAACTCTGAAAGGATTCGCCCGGTGGCACAGAGCAGCTACACCACCGGCTCGCGCGCTGTTGTCCTGGGAGCCGGCATGGCGGGACTTCTGAGCGCCCGCGTGCTGTCGGACTTTTACGAGTCAGTGACGGTGCTGGAGCGAGACCAGCTTCCCGATCAACCCAGCCATCGCAAAGGTGTGCCGCAGGGGCGCCATCTGCACCAATTCCTCACGCGGGGAACGCAAGTACTCGGTGGACTGTTCCCGGGTATTCTCGATGAACTCGTCGACGCCGGCGCCGTCATCAACGATCCGTCTCGGATCTACACCCGGGTAGGTCGCTACGAGCTGTGCTGTACCGGAACGCTGGCCGACCCGGAGGCGCTGCTGTATTACCAGGCGAGCCGCCCCTTCATGGAGTTTCACGTTCGCCGACGTGTTGCCGCGCTGGGCAACGTCACGTTTCTCGATAGTCACGAGGTGGTCGATCTAGTCACCACGGCCGATGCAGTGACCGGCGTGCGCATGACTACCTGTGACACGGGCGTCGCGACCATTCTGGATGCCCATCTCGTAGTTGACGCCACGGGCCGCGCCTCGCGTACACCCGATTTCCTGCAGCGCAACGGCTTCGGCTCGCCACCTGTGAAGCACGCAGCAGCGGCGTGGGCCTACTCCAGCCAGCTGATAGACGTCCCACATGGACGGATCGCCCAACGCATGGCCTCGATCGTCGACCACGCGAGCGCCGCAACCCGCCTGTTGCTATTGGGCTATGAACACAACACCTGGATCCTGGCAGTCGGCCACGCCGTCGGTCAGGGTGAGCCGCCGACCGGTTTCGCCGAAATGCTCGCCACTGCAGAGCGTTTCATGCCTACAACGATCATGGCCGGCCTGCGTGACGGCGCACCTGTCGGCAATACCGCCGTCTTCCGCAACACCGCGGCGACATGGAGACGCTATGACCACATGCCGCAGTATCCGGCCGGCGTTGTCGTGATCGGCGACGCTTTGTGCACGCTGGATCCCATCTGGGGACAAGGTATGACGATGGCGGCCGTGCAGGCACTTACCCTGCGCGACTGCCTGCGAAAAGGCGACGTCGACCTCCCGCGTCGATTCTTCTCCGCCGCCGCCGGACATATAGGTCCGACCTGGGCGATGAACCAGGCCAACGATCGCGTCCCGCTCACCGACGGCGCTATGGGCACTCTGCGACAACGAATCAGCAAGTGGGCCACCAACGCCGCGCTGAGCGCCGCCACCAGCGACGTCGCGCTCACCGAGCGGTTGTTCCGCGTCGCCAACCTCGTCGACCCACCCTCACGACTACAAGACCCCGCTCTCCTACCGCGAATCCTCCTCGCCAATCTCCGACCTGCACGCGGCTCGAAGATCGGCCCAGGCGGCGGCTGAGTCTACGGTGGAACTCATGGCTGACTCCGACGGCTTTCACCCCGACTTCTCCAACGATGCCGCGAAGGGTGCGCCCCGCAATCGCGTGCGCCACATAAAATCATCCGAACTCGACGCGAGCACGGCTCAGTCCGATGGCATGCAGCGGTTCGCCGCCCTCAGCGGAGCCACCGTGGGCAGCGAGAAGTTGTGGATGGGAGAGACATTGGCCGCGCCGGGCAGCGTTTCGGCCAACCATCACCATGGTGACTCGGAGACCATGATCTACATCCGCAGCGGGCACCCTGAATTCGTTTTCTTCGACGGAGTAAGCGAGATTCGCGTGCGGACCGACCCCGGTGACTACGTCTTCGTCCCCCCACACCTGCCGCACAGGGAGGAAAATCCCGACCTGAGCACGCCGGCGGAACTGGTGATTGCACGAAGCAGCCAGGAAGCGATCGTCGTCAATCTGCCGGCTTTATACGCGCTGTAGATCTGATGGTGCCCTGAGTCATCGCCGAGATCATCTGGTGAAATCGATGGTGGGCTTGGGCGCGTCGAAGAAGGTCCGCAGGGCGGATTCGTCACCGTCGATGTCGACGAGTGCAGCAACGTCATCAAGTGACAACGCGCCCGCCGCGAGTCCGAGAACAAGCGGTGCCTCGGCGGTGAGCACGGCGTCAAGCTCGCTCCCGTCGGGCCTGTCGACGTCGATGCCGGCATCGGTGGCCCGCAGTTGGACCGTTACGCCGTCTACGGCGATGCCCACGGCCACTGACTGATCGATAGGCACGCGCCCGGCGAACAGGGCGGGAAATGCCACCAGAAGCCCTTCGGCGCGGAATTCGTCGCCTTCAGGCCCGCGGATCATCAGCGGCGTCGACCAGCGGATAAGCGCATTGATGGGCTCGCGGAGTTCCTCACCCCATGGGGTGAGGGCGTACGTGATCGCGTTGGCGTCGTCGGACAATCGCCGCTCGATCACACCGGCGGTTTCGAGGTCGCGGAGCCGGTCGGTCAGCAGATTCGTCGCGATGCCGGACAGCCCGTCGCGTAACTCGCCGTAACGCGCGGGTCCTATCAGGAGCTCGCGGACAATCAACAAATTCCACCGGTCACCCACCACATCCAGGGCCCGGGCAAGTCCGCAGTACTGACCGTAGTCTCGACTCATCACCATCTACTTGCTAATCTAAACTGCGCTTTACTATAACAGTTCAAAGAGTGGAGAGGCGGACATGGCAGTCGCGGAAAGACCCGCTTGGGTCGATGACGACTTGTTCCCGTTCGAGAGCCGATTCGTCGACATCGACGGGCACAACATCCACTACGTGGATGAAGGATCAGGCCCCACGCTGCTGTTCCTACACGGCAATCCCACCTGGTCGTTCGACTACAGCAAGGTCATCGCATCCCTACGGCCGGAATTTCGTTGCATCGCAGTGGACTACCCCGGATTCGGGCTTTCAGTGGCGGCCCCGGGATACCGGTATCTGCCCACCGAACATGCCCAAGTGCTCGGCGGATTCGTTGACGCACTGACGCTGAGCGGGATCACGCTGGTGGCTCATGACTGGGGCGGCCCGATCGGTTTGGCAACGGTGCAACACCGTCCTGAGGCCTTTGACCGGCTGGTGCTGACCAACACGTGGGCGTGGCCGATCGGCGCCCCGCTCGTGCAGATCATGTCCCATGTGATGGGCAGCCCGATCGGGCGCCTGCTGATCCGACAGTTCAACCTCTTCGTCAACGTCATGATCCCCGTCGGGCACCGACTGACCAAGCCCACAGGCGAGCAGATGGCCCACTACCAAAAGGCCCTCGACAGCCCCGCACGGCGGGAGGCCTCTGCGGTCTTTCCCCGCGAGATCACCGCCAGCCGCGCCTTTCTCGCCGACGTCGACGCCGGGTTGACCGACATCGCCGCACTACCGACGCTGATCATCTGGGGCGACGCCGACTTCGCATTCGGCGACAACGAACTGCGGCGGTGGGAACAGACCTTTACCGATCACCAGACCGCAATCGTCAAAGGTGCCGGCCATTTCGTCCCATCCGACGCGCCTGAGCAATTCGCGGCAGCGATTCGCCACTGGCACACCGGTCTAACCTAGGCGGATGTCGTATTTCGGCATCCCGCACTACGAGCCGCACTGGCGCAGTGGCCGCCGCGGGATCACTGCCGCTGACACCAGCCGGCTTGAGTCGCTCAGCGGTCGCCAGCTCACCGACAGTTGGTTGGTGTGGGACCGTAAATACGGTAAGTGGCTAGCCGACTGTCCGGTTGTGCTGAACTTCGACGGCGAGCAAGTGGAGATCTGCCACCAGAAGTTCGACGACCTGTCCATCACCTGGAACACCATCGTCCCCACCGCGCCCATCGAATGGTACGACGGTGACGATAAAACCCTAGGCTCAGACCGGCTCGATTGGCGAAACGACGCCGACGCGAGGCTCGCAGCACTTAGCGGCCGCCAGCTCAAAGCTATCGCGTTACTCGAATGGTGCGGCGACAGCTCCGATTTCGGCAACGGTGCGCCGGCCATCAGCTTCGACTTCGGCCCCGAACAGGTCACGATCGCCAATGGCCTCGACGAAAACACTCTCGGATTCCGCCAACCTCACTCGCAATACCGCATTCACCGACTGAACAACTGAGACCGCCGGGTAATGGTTTTGCACGGCTGATCAACGATATGTAGGTGGGTAAGGTGAGGCCGTGAAAGATGTCGTCGTTCTGGGCTCCGGCTTCGCTGGCCTGTGGGCTGCAGTCGGGGCGGCACGTCGACTCGACGAACTGCGTATCCCCGTGGGCGATGTCGGTGTGACAGTGATCAGTTCGCAGCCGTTCCACGACATCCGGGTTCGCAACTACGAGACCGACCTGTCCGCATGTCGCATTTCGCTGAGCGACGTGCTCGACCCGGTTGGCGTCACGCACATCACCGGCGACGTCACGGCGATCGACACCGCCGCGCGCACCGTCACGACCGCAGGCGCCGACGGTGTCGGCTCGCAGGACTACGACCGGCTGGTGTTCGCGCTGGGCAGTTCTGTGGCCAGACCCGACCTACCCGGCCTGCGCCAGTTCGGCTTCGACGTCGACACCTACGACCACGCGATCAGGCTGCGCCGGCACCTCACGGCGCTGGCCGATGGCCCGCCCGCGTCGGGCGTGGCGACCGTCGTAGTGGTCGGCGCGGGATTGACTGGAATCGAGACCGCGTGCGAGTTGCCCGGCAGGCTCCTGGGGCTGTTTTCCGGCCGTGACGAATGCACGCCGAGGGTCCTGCTGATCGACCACAACCCGTTCGTCGGCTCAGATATGGGTGACTCCGCGCGTCCGCTGATAGAGGCGGCGCTCTCCGATAACGGTGTTGAGGTGCTGACCGGCGTCGGTGTTACCGCCGTCGACGCCGATGGTGTGACGCTGTCCACCGGGCATCGGCTCCCAGCCTCCACGGTCATCTGGTGCGCGGGCATGCGGGCTAACCCGTTGACCGCGCTGTTCAAGACGGAGCGTGATCCGTTGGGGCGTCTGCCAGTTGACGACTATCTTCAGGCGGTCGGCGTGCCGGGCGTCTTCGCTGCCGGGGATGTCGCGGCGGCGAAAATGGACGATCAGCACCTATCCGTGATGTCGTGTCAGCATGGACGGCCGATGGGCCGCTACGCAGGCTACAACGTCGTCAGCGACCTACTGGGTAAACCGATGCTGGCGCTTCGGATCCCTTGGTACGTCACTGTTCTCGACCTGGGGCCGGCAGGTGCGGTGTATACCGAAGGCTGGGATCGGCAGGTGGTGGCGCACGGCGCCCAGGCTAAAGCCACCAAGCGCGTCATCAACACAGAACGGATTTATCCCCCGCTGGACGGCGACCGCGCGGAGATCCTCGCCGCCGCCGCTCCGGAGCTGCAAGCCCGCCCAGCTCGCGGGCGATGAGCCGGCCCGCAGCAAGGAGTCCGGAATAGGCGCCAAGCCCAAACAGGTTGAGGAAGCATGACCGAAACCCCTGACGCCATCGACGACATGATCAAAAAGGGACCGAAAACGCTGAATGCGTTCAACAAAAACATCGTTGGCGAGTTCCGGGCCAATGCCGGCAAGGTCGGTGGCCAATTCGCCGGTGCGAACTTGCTGCTGCTGACGACAACGGGCGCCAAGTCAGGCCAACGCCGGGTGTCGCCGCTGGCCTATTTCCGCATCGACGACAAGCTGATCATCATCGGGTCCTTCCATGGCGCCCCGGTCAATCCGGCCTGGGTGCATAATCTGCGGGCCAACCCGCAGGCGCACGTCGAGGTCGGTGCCCCGCCGGGGGTACAAGCGTTCGGCGTGACGGCTCGCGAACTGCCGGCCGACGAGCGCGACGAGCTGTACCCGAAGGTCGCCGCCATCGCGCCGGGTTTCGCTGCGTCTCAGGCCAAGACCAGTCGGGTGATTCCGCTGTTCGAGTTGCACCGGGCCTAACTCCCCGAGTGCGGGGATGCGAGGGCTGCCGACGCATTCTGCTGCCTCTACAAGTCCATGACGATTCGCAGTGCCGCGTTGAGCCGGCGCATGTCGTCAAAGCTGAGGTACCCGACGCTTTCGCCTAGTCGGCTCGGGTCGACGGCTGCCGTCTGCTCAGCCAGCACTCGGGTCGCACGGCCGGCAATCTCGACCTCCGGACGAAAGCTCGCTACCCGGGCTGCCGTCGACGTAGGTGCTACCAACAAGGTCGACAATGGGAGTTCGTCGGACTGGATCACGACAGCGTATCGGGTGCCGGACTGCCCGTGGCCGCGACTGCCACGCGGGACGCGCAGTCGGAAGATCTCACCACGCACGCAGCGTCTCCATGTCGCGAAGTACCTGCGCTGCTTCCGCCCGGTCGCCTTCGTCCGCTGCAAGTTCCTCAGCCTCGCCGCGGATTGAGGCGGCGACTTTTCGTCGTGCAGCGTCGATCAGCGCGGTTCGGACGGCGGCTGACACCGGAGTGCCATCGCGCGTCAACACAGCTAACGCATTCGATGTGTCATCGTCGGGTCGAAAAGTGATTGTGTCAGCCATGATTCACAGCGTACTACAATTTGTAAGACGTTAGACAGGTCGCTGGTCTGCTCATTGCAATACGCACGTAGAAGGCCATGCCGGGCGCTCGTGATCTGCTTGAACGCCTCACTGGCCGCGTTCCGCTCGCCGTCGCCACCAATAGCCCCCGCGCCATGCTCAACGCAGCTCTGGCCACCTCTGGGCTGGCCGGCTTCTTCGAGGTATCCGTCGCTGCCGACGAGGTAGAGCGCCCAAAGCCGGACCCACAGCTGTATCTCAAGGCCTTCGATGCTTGGCGCACATCCGCGCGCGGGCGTGGCGCTCGAGGATTCCGCCACCGGAGTCGCCGCCGCCCGCAGGGTTGCCAACGAGAATCTTCATGCCACGGATTGAAGGGTCGGCGAACCAAATGCACTCCACGGCAACATTTACCAGATGAGCGGAATGAGTTTTTTGGTGTGGCGACGGTAGCTGCCGTATTCCGGTAGGGCGTGTTGTAGCAGCTTCTCTTCGGCGGTGATGCGTCGCTGATAGGCCCGTCCCATCAATCCGGTGACCTCGGCGTGTGACGCATTCAGGCTCGACGCTGTACCGGGCCCGCGGAGGAATAGCTCTTGGGCCAAAAAGCCTGCGGTACCGGCATATCCGGCCAGAAGCCAGCCGCTGCCGTTCCTAGAGCCCGTGGGTGCGGAGATGATCAGGCGGCTTCGCCAGTTTGCGTTCAACGGATTTCACGCGATGTCGGCGACCAGAACACCCATGCGGTGCACTGCTATTCGCGCCAGTAGCGGTAGTCCTTTGCCGTCGCCACCGGCGGGCAGCACCCGCGGAGAGGTGATATGAACGTGCCGCCCTGAGACCTGCAAGTCTGCCTCACCCGCGGCCAGCACGTTTTTGACCCAGTCGGTGTTGCCGTGGCCCAACAGGACTGCGAGCAAGCCGCCTTTGCGGTAGGCGTTGACGACGGTCTCATAGGGCCTGCCCGACTTGCGGCCGTGGTGTTTGACCACTGTAAACGTCGGCAGATAGCGCGCCATCCGCCGCATGGCCGGATTCATGTATTTCATCTGTAATCGGTCGACCCAGGCCGGAAACAGCATCGGCAGGCCGGGAGCGTTGTTGGGATGGTCCTTGGCGGCCATGAGGACTCCTTGTTATATGGGCTGACTGGCCGCTGTTAGGTTCCTGCTGCCCAGTTGTACTGGCAGCGCGGTGAATCCGTACAAGTTGACCAGTCCACGCCGTTGCGGGGTTGCGGTAAGGCGCATTTCGGGAAATGTCTCGCAGAGTGCGCGCAGCGCGGTGGCGCCTTCGATTCGGGCCAAGGCAGCACCCAGGCAGGCGTGCACGCCGGAGCCGAAGGCCAGGTGTTCGCGGGCGTTGGCTCGGGTGATATCGAATCTGGTGGGGTCGCGGAAGACGCGTGGATCGCGATTGGCGCCCGCGAGAAGCAGCGCGACCATGTCTCCGGCCGCGACGCGCTGACCGGCGATGTCGACCTCGCAGTTGGCGGTGCGCGCGGTCATCTGGACCGGGCTGTCGAGCCGCAGGATCTCCTCGATTGCGCGGGGCCACAGGTTAGGGTCTACGCGCAACCGCGCCAGCTGCTCGGGATGATCGAGCAGCATGACGATGCCGTTGCCGATCAGGTTCACCGTGGTCTCAAATCCCGCGCCGATCAGGAGCGCGGCGTTGGCAGTCAGCTCGCGGTCGGTCAGGGTGCCGTCGGCGGCCAGCTGGCTGAACGGACTGAACGGGTTTTCAGTGGCTTCTCCGGCGCGCAGCTGGTGGAAGTGTTCACGAAGTTCGTCGCCGGCGCCGCGCAGCCCGTCGATGGCATCGCGGTAGGTTCTCCAGGGGATTCCGATATCCAACAACGGGGCGCCGCTGTGTCCCCATCCCAGCAGGCGGGGATGGGATTCGGCGGGCAGGTCGAGGATCTCGGCGATGATCGCGACCGGTAGCTGAGCCGCGAAATCGTCGATGAGATCGGGCTGGGATTTGGCGGCGATTCGCTCGATCAGTTCCTTCGTGACCTCGGCTACCCGGCTGGCCAGGGTATCGATGGCGCGCGGGGTGAAGCTTTGAGACACCAGCTGTCGGTAGCGGGTGTGCTCGGGTGGATCCACGATCACCATCGCGGGCGGCTCGACAGGATTGGCCACGCCGGGGTCGGTCCTGGAGATGAGTGCCCGAAGGGGCTGCGGCAATTCCATCGCTGCGGGATCCGAGACACCGAACCGCCTGTCGCGCAGTATCTCCCGGCATACGGCGTGGTCGACACTCGCCCAGACGAACGGGGTGCGCACCAGTGGTCCGCGGGCCCGGAGCTCTTCCATCAGCGGGTAGCGGTCATCACCGGCGACGTGATTGCCGATCAGCCGGGCCAACGGGTCGCGCCGCCGCGCCCGGACGGCGAAGAACGCCCGCGGGACGCCGTGCATGGCCGCCCATCGTGCCCACAGACCAACGCGCACAACGATCCCCATTCCCGTCCATCACAATGAGGCACTTGATACAATTAGACAATCAATGTCTCGTATGCTTCGCTCGCTACGGTACTGCGACCGGCATGAACAGGCAAGGGGCAAGGAGGAAATTCGGTGGCGTCGACCCGAACAGAGGAGTTCGTGCAGCGCATCGCCGACCCCGACCCTGCCGTCATGACGCTGGTCGACCAGCCCGACGCGATCACCGCCCGGATCCTGCGCGCCGCGCTCGAGCAGGCCGAACTGGTCGGTCTGCGCCGCACCACGATGGAAGACGTGGCCCGTCGCGGCGGCGTCGGCCGAGCGACCCTCTATCGGCGCTTCCCCACCAAGGCCGCGCTCAACGACGCCCTGGTGCTCGCCGAAGTGCGCCGCTATCTGCAGGGCAGCGCTCAAGCCCGCTCGCAGGCCACCACGTTTGAAGACCGGATGGCCTACAGCACGATGTTCTCGGTGACGTTCATGCGCGAACACACCCTGCTCAGAAACCTACTGCGCACCGAACCCGAGACGATCCTGCCCAGCCTGACCATCGACGCCGGCGCCATCATCGATTACGCCGCCGAGCACACCATCGCGCTGTTGCGCAGCGAGCTCTACGAAACGACGACCATAACGCCGGCGCAGGAACGCCACCTGCGCACCGTCGCCGAGCTGCACACGCGCCTGACCTTATCGTTCATCGTGACTCCGCACACCAGCATCAAGCTGGCCACCATCGACGACACCCGTGCCTACGTGCGCAACTACCTTATGCCGATGATCACTGGTCCCAGCTGAGCCGGCAGGCGGAAACGCATCGGCGGTGCCCGTCCTGCAACAGATGCAACCGTTGCGGGCCTGGCGAACCGGATCCGTTAGCTATCGAGGGGAACCGCGACCCCGGCGTCTTCACCGATCCCGCCACGTTCGACATCACCCGAACCAACGCCAAAGACCATCTGTCGTTCAGCAGCGGCATCCACGCCTGCCTCGGCGCCAGCCTGGCCCGCATGGAGGCCACCATCGCCGTGCGGGCACTTTTCGAACGCTTCCCCAGCCTGCAACTCAACGGGAACCCAACACCACGAGGCCTGGCGACCCTCAACGGCTTCAGTCGCATATCCGCAACACTTCAAGCCCGGTCGGCGCCAAGTGAACTGACTCAATCCAGCGTGCTCTAACCGTTCGCGTCAGCGGCCCCGTTGATACGAGAACCCTTAAATCTCTGTCAGCGCAGGATGTTTCGTGTTTCGCGGGCATTCGGACGTACGAGTTCCTCAATCAGGTTGGCTGTCTCGGCCATGGCAGGCTGGTCGGTAGACGAGGCCGCCAGCTCAGTTTGTCTTGCGTCGAGGCCGGTAGAAAATTCCAAGCAGAAGTCCGGCGGTTCCGACGATCACCAACGGAATCCCCCAGCGGCGGCGTGACGAGATCGCAGTGGCGCATTGAGCCGCGTAGTCGGGATGGCTGACTGCTTGCTCGGGGACATCAACGCTGATTTGGCCGAGGTTCGTCGTTGAGGGAACTGGCTTTTCGGCAACAACGGCATTGCCGCATCCAACGGTCGAACTGCCACCATTCCATACCGACACCGGTAAAAGGAGTCCGACGACGCCGGCGATCAGCACGGCCGCGCCTATCAACAGATTTCGCAATCGGTTGTTCACGTTACGATTCTAAGCCTCAGAGCAGTCTGGAAATTGCCGAATGACGAGCCTTGGCGATAGTCCGAGTTCGGCGTCGACGTCGCATTACCAACGGCGGGCGGTATTCGATAACGGTTATGGCTGGCGAGATCATGTTCGATCGATCATGCGATGGGCGATTTGGAATACGTTGCCGAGCGGATCGCGCACCATCGCTCGCCTGTCGCCGTATGGGGTGTCGAGCGGTGGTTCGATGCTCGTCGCGCCGGCTGCGATAGCTCGTTGATAGACGCGGTCGGCATTCTCGACGTAGACGTAGAGGAACGCGGGGAACGGCTCGCGCTCGGCGGAGGAACTGACCATGACAACGGAGTCACCGATATGCACTTCGGCTGGGTGATCGGCATTCATCTCTCCGACAGCGCCGAAGACGGCGCGCAAGAACTCCACCGCTAGCGCCGGGTCGCTGACAACCATGCGAGGCGTAACAACGTGGAATCCCGAAGGAGGATCAATGCTCACGCTACGACCTATTAGTTAGCAGCAGAGCGGGTACCGGTGTAGTCCACCTGCCAGTGCTTTATCCCATTGAGCCAGCCCGACCGCAGCCGCTCGGGCTCGCCCAGTGCCGCTAGGTCGGGCATTTCATCGGCGATCGCGTCGAACATGGCACCTATGCTCAGGCGGGCCAGGCTAGCGCCTAGACAAAAGTGCGCGCCGTTACCACCAAAACTGACGTGCGGGTTGGGGTCTCGCAGCACGTTGAATGTGAACGGGTCGGCGAAAACATCTTCGTCGAAATTCGCCGACCGGTAGAACAGCACCACCCGCTGGGCCTCGGCGATCCGCGCACCTCCGAGCTCGACGTCACGCAGCGCGGTGCGCTGAAACGCGGTGATCGGGGTGGCCCAACGGATGATCTCGTCCACCGCGGTCACCGGACGGTCCCGTTTGAACAGCTCCCACTGTTCTGGGAATTCGAGGAAGGCCATCATCCCCTGAGTGATCGAATTGCGGCTCGTCTCGTTACCGCCGACAGTCAAAGTCACCAGGAACAGCCCGAACTCCTCATCGGAAAGCTTGTGTCCGTCGACGTCGGCGCGCACCAGGGTTGTGACGATGTCATCGCCCGGATGCTCGGCCTTGTAGGCAGCCAGCTGCATGCCGTACCACATCAGCTCCCCCGCCGATGCCAACGCCTCGGACTCGGCGAACTCGGGATCCTCGTCGCCGACCATTTCGTTGGTCCAGTGGAACAGCTTGGCCTGGTCCTCCTCCGGTACCCCCAACAAACCTGTAATCGCTTGCAGCGGAAGCTCACTGGACACCTGGGTCACGAAGTCGCCAGACCCGGCCCTGACGGCGTCAGACACGATACGGCGTGCCCGGCCGGTCAGATCTGCCCTGAGCTGGCCGACCGCACGCGGGGTGAATCCGCGCGAGATGATTTTTCGCATTCGGGTGTGTTGCGGGGCGTCCATATTGATGATCGAGAACCGGCCCGCCTCGATCTGTCCACGCGCGGTGTCCCCGTCGCAATAACGGGGCACGATGCAATTGCGCGCACTTGAGAACACGTCGCTGCGTCGCGAAACCTCCCGCACGTCGCGGTGCTTGCTCACCACCCAGTAACCGCCATCGCTGAACCCGCCTACGCCGGCGCGCTGCGCGTTCCACCAGATCGGTGCCGCACGCCGCAGTTCCTGGAATTCTGCGGTCGGCAAGCGCTGCGCGTACACGTCGGGGTCGGTGAAGTCGAAACCCACGGGCAACTTCGGAGTCGACATCGAACACCCTCCTTCTGCACACTGCAATCAAAAGAGGATTACCGCACTTGGGTGCCGCAGGGGGCGACTTGCCCAAATCGAACCCCGGCTCACGTTGGCCACAGAAAGCACCATAACCGCAGGGTGTGGCGGGATCGCGGGACGCTCCGCTGTAACGTGGCGCGCGTGAATTCCTTGCGTACGTATTCTTCGGTCGCACTCGCGGTCTGCACGGCATCGGTTGTCGCGATGCTCGGCGCATGCGGCTCCGACAAGACAACTCCATCGGCAAGCTCATCCTCGGTATCGCTGGGCGCACCGGCTATCACCGAAGCCGTGTCCCCGGCGTCACCGGAACCAGCGACCCCGGCCAGCGGCTGCCCCACCCAGGCACCGGGTGACGGCGGAGCACCGGAGTGGACCTTGACTGGAGCAACCGGCAGCGTCGGGGTGACGGGCTCCACCGACACGGCCGCACCGCGGATCGCCGTGACGGCGCCGTTCAGCGTGACCGAGACCGAGGTGCACACACTGCGTCCTGGCGACGGGCCGACCGTGGCACCCACGGCCACCGTTTCTGTCTGCTACATGGGCGTCAACGGACGTGACGGTCGGGTGTTCGACAGCGCCTACGAGCGCGGCACCCCAACTCAATTCCCGCTCGACGGAGTCGTGCCAGGATTTCAGAAGGCGATCGCCGGACAAAAGGTCGGGTCCACCGTCGGTGTCGCAATGACCTCCGCGGATGGGTATCCCGACGGTCAGCCCAGCGCTGGCATTCAGAAGGGCGACACGCTGATCTTCGCGATCAAAGTCCTCAGTGCCTCGAGCTGAGCTCGACGGCTCTCTGACCTACTGCCGGTGGCTCGCGACGTAGTCGGCAGCCGGGATCGGTGACGTTGCGGCATAACCGATGGGCAGCAACACATCTCCGGCGCTGGTCCGGCAATACACGTCCCACCGGTAGTAGCCCGCGAACGCGGCGGGATCGGAACCAATCAGTGCCGCATACTGATTCACCGCGCGCACGTATTCGTTGGCGTGGTTGTACCGGTAGATGGCGTGATCACGATCGTTGGCGAAGTTATTCGCGGCGAGATAGCGGCCCGCCGCCATGATGCTGTCGTGTGGCGAATGGATATCGCCGCCCTGACCGTAAGCGGCGAACGTTGACGGCAAGAACTGCATGGGGCCTTGGGCGTCGGCGGTGCTCACGCCGTCGATGCTGCCCAGGCGGGTCTCGACGAGGTTGATCGCGGCCAGGTAGTTCCAGCTGACGCCCGTTTCGGATTCCGCTTGGTGGTAAATGCCCAAAAGCTGGTCGGCCGGAACCGGCGGCACGATGCGCCACGCGGGCAACGTGGTGCGCACCGGTGTTATCGCGGTTAGTTGTCGGCGGGCGTCGACGTTGCGGTCGTAGACGTCGAGGAGCGCTGCCGGGATGCGTGGTCGTGTCGTCGCTTCCCATTCCGGGTGTTGTCCGATGGCACGATAAGCGGCCTGCTCACGGTGCGCCGCGGCCGACAGCCCGGCTTCTGCCATCGACGGGTCACGCAGCGCGTGTTCGTCGGCCACCAGATCGTCGGCCAACTGTGCGGGATCGGGCGCCAACCGAGGTTGTGCGCCTTCGGGCGTCTTCGGCGAGGCCGCCGCCGCCACGGTCGTCGAGGGAATCGGATCCGCCGCTGCCTTCGGCGCCGCCGGCCCGGATGGTTGTGAGCACCCGGCGAGCACGATCATCGCCGCGACGAGCGCTGGGAACGCAATCACATTGCTATGGCACATCATTCACTTCCATCCGGGTTCGGCGCCTGGTTAGAACGCCCCTGGTAGTGCTGGCAACGGGAAATCGGGTGGCGGGTAATACGGTTGCGGCGCGGGTTGTGGCGGCGGCGCCGCTCCCCCGATGTGTTGGGGACAGTAAATGCTTTCCGCGATCTGGGTGAATTTCGTGGCGTCGCCGGTCGTGAATCCGGCATTCTGCTGCGTCATGCTTTTTACGACGTCAGGTTCCGAGTGGCCCTGATCCATCAGTTGGCAGGCCCGTCGGCCGATCGCGACGGCGTCGGGGCGGCTTTTGTAGGTGATACCGGCGTTGTCGAGCGCAGCCAGGAAACTTGCGTCGGGGTCCGGGTCGGCGTGCACGGGTGCGGCCAGGCCAAGCAACGCCGCCCAGCTTGCGACGACTACGCGAAGTCGCATTGCTTCATCCTCGTACAAGTCGGCACGGCAGGTGGGTCAGTCGCTCGATTCAGGTGCCACCGACGGCGGCCAGTGCGAGCCTGGCGACACATCGCCGGGCTCGCCATGTTCGCCGCGAGCCAACGGCACCCACTGCTCGGTGGGCGCCGGTTGCTTCGACGACGGGAAGTCCCGCAGCTTGCCCGATGGCTGGGCGTCCCATTTCGCGAACGTCAGTGGTGTCTGCAGCCAGGCGTGCAGCAGGTTGTATGTCGCCTCCAGGGAATCCATGTGAGTGCGTTCCCAACCATGGCTGCCATCGAGGCCAAAGCCCACCAACGCGGCCCGGGTGCCGGCACCGGCCTCGATCGCCGCCGCGGCGTCGGATCGGTAGTAGCGGAACACATCTCGCACGAACGGTATCCCTTGCTCTTCGGCGAGGCGGCACAGTCTGCGGGTGAGGTGGTAGTCGAAGGGGCCGTGCATGTCGGCCATCGGGATCGTGACGCCGTCCTCGATGGAATGCTGGCCCGGGGCGCATACGGCGTTGTCGACTGAGACGAGTTCGGCGACGTCAGCCGGCAGGCCGTCGCTTGCTCCGTGGCCGACCTCCTCGGTGATCGTGACCATGATCGTGGTGCGATGCGGCAGCACGATTTTCCGTTTGGAGAAGTTCCTCGCCAGTGCGAGCGCAACCGCGACGCCGGCTTTGCCGTCCAGGTGACGTGAAACGATGAAGCCGTCTTCGGTGAGTTCGGGGCTGGTGATCAAGCCGACGAAGTCACCCACCTTGAGGCCGAGGCCGGCAAGGTCCTCCCGCGAATGCACTTTCCGGTCGATGCGGACCTCAACGTGGTCCCAGTCGGTGGGTTGGGTGTCGATCTCGTCGCCGAAGGCATGGCCGCTGGCCTTGAGCGGCATCACGGTGCCGGTGATGAACTCGTCGGGGTCGTCGCTGAAGATTCGCACGCGGGCGCCCGTGGCGAATCGCGCCGAGAACGTTCCGATGGGGATCAGTTCGAGGCGGCCATTGTCCTTCAGGGCGCGCACCATGCAGCCGATGGTGTCGGCATGAACGACCACGGCGCGATCGGTCCTGGCCGACTTACCAGGAAGTTCAGCGATGAGCGCGCCGCGGCGGGTCAGCGAGAACGGCACACCGAAGCCATTGAAGATGTCTCCGATCAGTTGCATTACGCCGTCCGTGCGCCCAGACGGACTCGGGGTCTGCAGCAGAGCCAGCAGCGTGTCGATCATCCATACGCGGTCGGCCTCGGGCATGGCCGCGGTTTTGCCCACGGTGTCTCCCTTCAGGCAAGTCCGGAATCGCGTTCAACCTACCGGGCCAGCCTTGATCCGACCGGCCCGGGTTGCCAGGTCCCTGGTGGAGGGGAAAAAGATCCCGAGAGCCACCTATTTCTCCGTCAGCGTTTCCACGCGGTAGCGGCTGGCAGTCCAGGGTGGGGCGCTCGGGGTGGGCGTGAGTGTGATGGTGATCCGGGTTTTGCCTGCGGTGAGGGATTCGGGTACGAGGTAGGTGTCATCGAGCCAACGGTGAAATGTGTTACTGCGCGGTTGTAACCAGGTGCCGGCAACAACTCCGCCGATGGCGACGCCCGCTGATTGAAAGCCGGTTGCTTGATCCGACGTGCGGCGCACCAGGACGCCGTGATTGTCCGGGCGGATTTGGGCGTCGAATGTAATCGGTGCTTGAGCGGTGCGGACTACGCCAGCGACGGTGCGGGTGTCATCACTCCCCTCGTACGTGCTGATCAGCATCTGCTCCGCGGCGTCGGAATCGGTATAGATATGCATGATGCGACTTATCAGATCGCTGGGGTCGATTTCGTCGCTTGGTGCAATGGTGTCGTCTCGTTGGGTATAGAGGAACGCCGTTGAGCTGTAGTCGGGTAGGACCATGTTGCGCTTGCCGTGCTCAATTCCGAAGCGGATTGCGGAGTGGTAGCTGATCGCGTCGGCGAGCATGAGCCGATAGACCGCGACACAGTAGTCTGCACATCCGCCGGCCGCGGTCCGTTGGTCGGGTTGGCCGGTCAGCGGGTCGCTGAACAAGGTGCCGTTGTTGAAATACCAGCCGCCCTCGTAGAAGTCCTCGGTGCCGGTGCCGTACCACCGGGGCGACGGGGAACCGTCTGTGTAGACGCGCTCGGCTCCTTCGAGAAAGTAAGGGGCGTCATCGCTAAACGATGTTTTGGTGCGAGACCCCCTGATGGTGTGGCTGACGCCGACGAATTTCCCGTGGCCTTGTTCGTCGGCGAACAACCAGTCCTGACCGATGGTCGTCGGCCCGGCATGCGAATATGCGGTGAAGTAGCCGGCGCGGCCGCTGGCTAGCGCGGGCGCCCACTGCGGATCGGGAGCGGTCACGACATCGGCATCGATACCCACAACTGGACCGGCGGTTGCGTTGACTAGCGTGACCCGTGCTGTGCGGGCGAAAGGCATTGGCCACCAACCCGATAACGACAGCGACCCGTCGGCTTGTGGGATTGTGGCAAACATCAACGATCGCACGTCACTGGCGCCCAATCCGGCGCCGAAGAATTCGCCAAGTGGTGAGTCCACCGTGGTTCGGTCGTCAAACTCGATCCGCAGCCGTAATCCGTTGAGGACTTGATCCGATTGGTTGGGCAACCGTAGGCGCAGCGACGAAATGCTGCCTGAGCCAGTCGATTCCGCGATCGTCGAGGCACTGCCGGCGCCGAGCTCGATGACCCGATTGTGGTGCGCTGCTCTGGGTGCCGGCGGTTTGGGGTCGATGGTGCCCGCGGCGCGCAGGGTGGTGATCACGTCAAGCGCGGGATCGGAGAGCGAGAACGTCCTCACCCCTTCGGCGTTCGAAAACTGGCGATAGTCCACGTGGTAGTACTGCAAATGTGATGCGACGCTGATCCGCATCGACTGCCGATACGGCATCGGTACCTTGATGTAAACCCCCGCCGGCGATTGCGCCGCGTTGGCCACCAGTGGCCAGACGAATGGCGCGCCAAGCCCGCCGTCGACTAGCGATTGCAACGGTGCGTCCAGCACGGTCTGTCCGTCCATGTCGATGCGGATCGCGCCCATCCGAGTCACGTTGCCGCCGTCGCGGGTGAACCAGATCGAATCAACCTCGCCGGCGCCGCGATCTTCGGCGATGACGCACCCCGCACCACCGGACGCCAGACATCCGCCGCTGCCGTTTTGGTTTCCGGTGCTGATGTCGAAATCGCCGCCGCTCCGATCGAAGCTCGACAGCTGCAGAGTCTCGGTGTCTGAGGTCAGATACGGCAATCGATCCAATCGATGATAGGTATCCCAGCCCACTGCCCTTTCGCCGATTCCCCGAAGAGCTGGCTCAGCAGGCGCTGCGCCGGTGCCGGCTATCACCAATAGCAGTAGCGCGAAGGTCGCCGACAATGCCCGAACAGCCAACGATGGGTTAGCCATGGTGAAGCATCGGCACTGGTCAGGGGCAATGCCACCCGGTCCGCGTTTGAGCCCGCCGCCTCGCGTGAAACTTAGCCGCATGGACACCAGTACTTTCATCGACCGGCTCAATGAAGATCTGGGCACTGAGCACAAACCGATTGTCCAGTACATCCGGCACAGCGCAACCATTAAAGGGCCAGTTCTCCGAACCAGCGGCTGAGCGCCTCAGTCAGGCCGGCATCGGAGCCGTCCCCCACCCAGGCGACATACCCGTCGGGGCGGACCAACGCGGCAGCGGGAGCAGCGACCGTACCGAGTGCTGGAAGCTCCCACTGACCAACATATTTCGCGTCGATCTGCCGGACTCGATCGGCCCAGGCGGATATCTCGAAGCAGTCCGGCGCGCCGAAGTTGATCAGCACCGGGTGGGCATCGTGCAACGACGTGAACACACGACGCGGGCCGTCGGTGGTCACGATATCGAGATCGGGCATGCGCCGTCCGAGCAGCGGATGCCCTGGGCCGAGGTCGTAATGGATGTCCAGACCCGACATCATCGCACCGAATCGCCGACGTGGCTCGTCCATCGTCAAGAGCTCAGACATGATGTCGCGCAGTGCTTTTGTGCGGTAGTCATCCGGCTGACGCAAGAGTGCTATCTGGGCCATCGTGTTGTGCAGCACCCGCGCAGCGACCGGATGCCGTTCGGCGTGGTAGCTGTCGAGGAGGCTGTCCGGCGCCAGTTCTTTGACAACCAGGGCGAGCTTCCATCCAAGGTTCACCGAATCCTGGACGCCGGTGTTGAGGCCCTGGCCGCTCACCGGGTGGTGCACGTGCGCAGCGTCTCCTGCGAGCAGGACTCGCCTGTTGCGATAGGAAACCGCCTGGCGAGTCATGTCGGTGGCTCTGAAAATCCAGCTGGCACTGCGGATTCCGTAGTTGGTTCCATAGACAGCAACGAGTGCGTCGCCGAGGTCGTCCAGAGTGGCTTCGCTGCCGCGGTTTAGGTGCTGCTCGGTCACCATCACCCGCACCGGTCCGCCGTCCGTCGGCTCGCTGAGCGCATGCACACCGATGGCGTCGTGGCGGATACCCCACTCGGGCTCGTTGCCCGGCGTGAAAGCCATCTCGACTTCGGCGAGCAAATAGCTCAATGTCGGGTCCCACCCCGGGAAATCGATGCCTACTGATTTCCGGACCGCACTGCGCCCGCCGTCGCATCCGACCAGGTACTCGGCCCGTAGCCACCGACCGCCGGACAGCTGGACGTCCACGCCGGTGCTGTCCTGCGCGAGGCCGGTGATCTCGCGTTCGCGATGAATCGGAACGCCCAGTTCCTCGACCCAACCGGCCAGTATGCGCTCGATATCATTCTGCCACAATGCAAGTCCGTACGGGTGTCGAGTGGGGAAATCGCTGATATCCAGTCGGATCTGGGAGAACCCCGCCACCTGTGCCAGCTGCCCCGCCGCGAGGAAGCGGTCGGCGATGCCCCGTTGGTCGAGCACCTCAATGGTGCGTGAATGCAACCCGCCGGCGCGTGAGCCAATCAGATCTTGGCCGGCGCGCCGCTCGGCGATGGCAACGTCGACTCCTGCCAACGCCAACTCACCTGCCAACATCAGCCCGGTCGGTCCTCCCCCGGCGATGACTACCGCATGTTCGGACATTGCTTCGATACCCACTTGGCCCCCACAAATCGCTGAGTTCTCGCTTTGGCCAGCGATTTTGCGCCATGACCCCGGTCTTGCCGCAAGCCCCGGGGTGCGTTATAAGTTGAAGGTGAGGACGCAAATCCTCGTCCACTTCCAGCTGTTCGCGAGCTGTCACCTCGGCATGAGTGTCGAATACTGTTCTGCTGCAACGGTATACGGTAATGGCGCTGTGTCAGCGAGCGACATCGGTGCGCGTCGGCCGTGATCGCCTTCCTGTGCGCGATGCCCATGGAGCTGCGCCCGCTGCGCCGTCGACTGCGGCTTCGTAAATCCGGTTTGGGCTACATCGGCCATGTCGGTGATCAGGCGGTGATCGCGGTGGTCACCGGGATCGGCACGGTCTTGGCGCGGGACGCGACGGTGCAATTGCTCGACGCAGTCGAGGTCGGATGGGTGGTCGTTGTCGGGATCACCGGAGCTATCGACGACCACCCCCCGATCGGAGCTCTTGTGCTGCCTGAACGCGTCGTCAACGGCGCCGATGGCTCGGTGTACCGACCGGCGCCGGTGCGCGTCGGTAATCCCCGCGGGACGATGTGGACCACCGATGAGCTGCTGACGGATCCGGCGGTGCACGCCGAGCTGAGGGCGCGGGGCGTGGTTTCGCTGGACATGGAGACAGCGGCGATTGCCGAGGTGTGCGACAGGCGCGGCGTCGCCTGGTCGGTAGTACGGGCAATAAGTGACCGGGCCGGCGACGGCAGCGTGGACGCCGCGATTGCGGGCCTCACCCACCCGGACGGCACGGCCAACCTGGCGGCCGTCGCACGCTACCTGGCCAAGCGCCACGGTGCTCTCGCCCGGCTGATCCGGCTTGCCAACGACTCGAGGCTGGCGGCCGCCCGGGCAGCGGACGCCGCAATCATGGCCGTAAGCAGGTCGATTAATTCTTGACCAACTCCAAATCAGGTCTTGACTGGCTCCAGATAAGAGCGGCATATTGGGGTTCGTGTCGTCAACGTCGATGGAATACTCGGCACAGCTGCGGACGGCCGATCTGCGTGTGACCCGACCCAGGATCGCCGTGTTGGCAGCGGTCCACGATCACCCGCACGCTGACACCGAGACAATCCTGTCGGCCGTGCGGAGCGGGCTTCCCGATGTTTCCCGCCAAGCGGTATACGACGTTCTCAACGCTCTGACCGCGGTAGGCCTCGTCCGGCGGATCCAGCCATTGGGCATGGTCGCCCGTTATGAATCCCGAGTCGGTGACAACCACCACCACGTCGTATGCCGATCGTGCGGCGTCATCGCCGACATCGATTGCGCAGTCGGCGAGGCACCGTGTCTGACCCCCTCCGACGACGTCGTGCTGGACGGCTTCGTCCTCGACGAGGCCGAAGTCATCTACTGGGGCGTGTGCCCTGACTGTTCGACCGCAACGTCCGGATCACAACAGTGATCACCGCTCGTCTCACCCACCCCCGAAAGGAATGCAGTGTCCTCCGATACATCGCATAGCCGCCCACCCGAACCAGACGCCAAGTCGGCTAGCGGCAGCGAGAGCGAAAACCCCGTAATCCCCTCGCCCACCCCGAAGAGTGATGCTCCGCTGACCAATCAGGACTGGTGGCCCAACCAGATCGACGTGTCCAGGTTGCACCCGCACGCACCACAGTCCAACCCACTTGGTGAGCACTTCGACTACGCCGAAGAGTTCGCCAAACTCGACGTGAACGCGCTCAAAGCCGACCTGGTTTCATTGATGACCACGTCTCAGGACTGGTGGCCCGCCGACTACGGCCACTACGGCGGCCTGTTCATCCGGATGAGCTGGCACGCCGCGGGTACCTACCGCATTCACGACGGCCGCGGCGGCGGCGGCCAGGGCATGCAGCGCTTCGCCCCGCTCAACAGTTGGCCCGACAACGTGAGCCTGGACAAGGCGCGCCGGCTGTTGTGGCCGGTCAAAAAGAAGTACGGCAACAAGATCTCCTGGGCCGACCTGATCATCTTCGCCGGCAACGTTGCCCTTGAATCGATGGGGTTCAAGACCTTTGGCTTCGCCTTTGGTCGCGAGGACGTCTGGGAGCCCGAAGAGATCCTCTGGGGAGAAGAGGACGAATGGTTGGGCACCAACAAGCGCTACTCGGGTAAGCGGGACCTCGCCCAGCCCTACGGCGCGACCACGATGGGTCTGATCTACGTGAATCCCGAAGGCCCCGAGGGCAAGCCGGACCCGGTCGCCGCTGCGATCGACATCCGCGAGACGTTCGGCCGGATGGCGATGAACGACGAGGAAACGGCTGCACTCATCGCCGGTGGTCACAGCTTTGGCAAGACTCACGGCGCCGGTGATGCCGACCTGGTCGGTCCCGAGCCGGAGGCTGCCCCCATCGAGCAACAGGGACTCGGCTGGCAGAGCTCCTACGGCAGCGGTTCAGGCAAAGACACCATCACCAGCGGCCTGGAAGTGGTATGGACACCGACGCCGACGAAGTGGGACAACACCTTCCTGGAGACGTTGTACGGCTACGAGTGGGAGCTGACCAAGAGCCCCGCCGGGGCCTGGCAGTTCACCGCCAAGGATGGCGCGGGGGCGGGCACGATCCCCGATCCGTTCGGCGGGCCAGGGCGCGCCCCGACGATGCTGGTCACTGATATCTCGTTGCGCGAGAGCCCGATCTACCGCGACATCACGCGGCGCTGGCTCGATCACCCCGAGGAGCTGGCTGACGCCTTCGCCAAGGCCTGGTACAAGCTACTGCACCGCGACATGGGACCGGTTTCCCGGTTCTTGGGGCCCTGGATTCCCGAGCCGCAGCTGTGGCAGGACCCGGTCCCGGCGGTCGACCACAAGCTGGTCGACGAGAAGGACATCGAGGCGCTGAAGAAAAAGGTGCTTGGCAGCGGCCTGTCGGTGTCGCAACTGGTCAAGACGGCGTGGTCGGCGGCGGCGAGCTATCGCAACACCGACAAGCGTGGTGGCGCAAACGGTGGACGCCTTCGCCTCGAGCCGCAGAAGAACTGGGAGCTCAACGAGCCCTCCGAGCTGAACCAGGTGCTGTCGGCGCTGGAGAAGATCCAGCGCGACTTCAACGGCTCCGCCACCAACGGCAAGAAGATCTCGTTGGCCGACCTGATCGTGCTGGCCGGCTCTGCGGCGGTTGAGAAGGCCGCCAAAGACGCCGGATATGAGATCTCGGTGCATTTCGCGCCCGGTCGGACCGACGCCTCGCAGGAGAACACCGATGTGGAGGCGTTATCGGTGCTCGAGCCGCGGGCCGACGGGTTCCGAAACTATGCGCGGGCCGGTGAGAAGGCTCCGCTGGAGCAGCTGCTGTTGGAACGGGCGTATTTACTGGGCGTCACCGGTCCGGAGCTGACGGTGCTCGTCGGTGGCCTACGTGCACTGGGCGCCAACCACGGCGGCAGCAAGCACGGTGTCTTCACCGACAAGACGGGCGTGTTGACCAACGACTTCTTCGTCAACCTGCTCGACATGGGCACCGAGTGGAAGGCGTCGCAGACCACGGAGAACGTCTACGAGGGATACGACCGGGCGTCGGGCGCCAAGAAGTGGACGGCAACCGCTGCCGATCTGGTGTTCGGGTCGAACTCGGTACTACGTGCGCTGGTCGAGGTCTATGCACAAGACGACGCCAAGGGGAAGTTCGTCGAGGACTTCGTCGCCGCCTGGGTCAAGGTGATGAACAACGATCGGTTCGACCTCAAGTAACACCGGATCGTCCGACACAGGCTGCGCCCCGCGAGCACTGGTTCGCGGGGCGCAGTGTGCATCAAGTGGCGTTGAACGGGTCGATGAGGTTGCGGAACTTCGCCGCAGGATAGACAGCCGCGCCCGCGCTTCGGACCCGCTGCGCCAGCGTGGCATCCGAGGTCACGACGTTGATCTCGTCGGGGCGATCGTCAGCGCTGACCATGCGGACGATCTCGTCGTCAGCGGAATTGGCTGCTGCCCATGGCGCGTGGTGGATTTCGATTGCAGTGGAGTGAATCGACGTCGGATGCTCGAAGACCACAGCCACGACATGGGCTTGGGCCGTCGCCCACCGGTTTAGCTGTTCGACTAGCCGGACCCGGGCACCCTGACGGTCCTTCCACCAGCCATCCGGCCGGGTCCCGATGACGTTCATGGCGTCGACGATCCACCGCACAGCTTTATCCGTCGATCTGGCCGGAGATTCCACGTTCGATACCGGCCTGCGTTGCGGGCGGCAAGACCAGCAGGCCGTCGAGTTCTCGGCGCGCCAGGTCGTACGCCTTCTGGCGTTCTTGCGGCGTCGCTGCTAAGTCGGTCGCGACGCGTAAAAGACTTTGCGCGCGTACTATGCGCTGTTGCTCGTCTGCTGAGAAGTCGTTGCGGCGCTTGCGTTTTGCTTCCGCTTCGGCGATGTTGAACGCGGTCACATACTCTTCGACGGCGGTCAGGTACCGCGCCGCAGTGTCAGGGTCGTCGAGAAGATCCTCGGCTTTGGCCGGTCGCAGGAAGTCTGCTCGCAGCTTGGCCTTGTGGAAGGCGACCGTGAGCGGACTGCTCATATCGGTCATCAGCGGGAAGTCGAGTAGTTTTCCGTGGTCGAGCTCGTACTCGAGCCATCGGGTGTCGGTACGGTCGTGCTCCTGTACGACGCGGATGAGTGAGCGCCATCGCGCGGCCTGATTGGTGGCGGTTCTCGTTGGACCTGGATCGTGGGATTGCTCGCCTAAGGGCCTGTCGCGCGAAAACGCCTTCACCGCCGCGATGATGACGGCCGCGAGCGGCGCTACGACGAGCAGAAGCTCGACCAATCGGAACAGCAATCCCACCTCATCAGGATGCCACCCAGAACCACGCTAGACTCGTCGCCGCTGAGTTCCCTAGTGAGGTTTGGCCGATGAAATGTGTAGTGGTCAGCTACGGGAGTCGGGGCGATATCGAGCCCTGCGCCGTGGTCGGCCGGGAGCTGCTGCGCCGAGGTCACGACGTGCGCATGGCGGTCCCGCCGAACATGCTCACGTTCGTGGAGTCGGTCGGTCTCGCCGCGGTCGCCTATGGACCGGATTCCCACGCGCAATTCAATGCGCTTCCGGAATTCATGGCCCAGATGACCGATCCGTACGGCGCGCTGCCTGAGGTCATCGAACGTGTGACGCGGATCTGGGTGGACAAGGGCACGGTACTGGCATCGCTGGCAGCCGGGGCCGACCTGCTCGTAACGGGTATGAACGAGCAGCGACTCGCCGCCAATATCGCGGAGTACCACCATATTCCGTTGGTTGCGCTGCACTTCTTCCCGTCGCGGATCCAGCCGGCCGGAGTACTTGATTCAGAACTTGCCAAGCTCTCCGAAGACCCGCTACGCCGGGCGCTGGGCCTGCCGGAGGCACCGGAGCCCCGGGCGGCTCTGCTCGAGATCCAGGCGTATGACGAGCGTTGCCTTCCGGGTCAGCCTGCACAGTGGGCAGAACCGGGCAAGCCGTTCGTCGGTGCGCTCACGCTGGAGTCGCCGACGGATGCCGACGACGCGGTGCTGTCGTGGATCGCCGACGGAACTCCGCCCATTTACTTCGGCTTGGGCAGCACGCCGATCTCCCCGCCGGCCACTATCGTCGAGATGATCATTGCGGCGTGTGCGCAGTTAGATGAGCGGTTGGTGATCTGCTCGGGACCCAATGACTTGTCCGAATTCGATCATTTCGACCAGGTGAAGTTAGTCAGCGCGGTCAATCACGCGGCGATTCTGCCCGCCTGCCGAGCCGCCGTGCACCACGGAGGCGCCGGTACCACCGCCGCGGCCATGCGCGCAGGTGTACCGTCGCTGGTCTTGTCGCTCTGGCTCGATCAGCCGGTTTGGGCAGCCGCCATTCAGCAGCTGAAAATCGGCTCAGCGCAACAGTTCTCGGATGTTACCCAGCAATCATTGGTGGCGGAACTGAAGTCGATTCTCGCACCGGACTACCTCAGTCGAGCTCGCAAGATTGCTGCACAGATGATGTCGCCCCACGAAAGTGCTTCCTGTGCTGCCGATTTCGTAGAGAGTGCCGCACAAGCAAACTAGATCATCGATCGAGATCCCATTGGCCGAAATCGGCGGCGAGCACCTGGTCGACGTCCACGTTGATGCCGCCAAGGAGCGGACCGGGGTTCGATGGGCTGTTGACTATTTCCTGGTACAACACCGCGGCGGATTCGCGCTGGCCGTGTGACCAAGATCTGGTCTGCCATGCCCATCGGTGTCCTGCGGTGCCGGAGTGGCCGATCACGCCGTCGTTGATCGCCCACTGGCAAGCTTGAAAATGGCCGTAGATCCCGGTTCGCTGGGTGCCCAATACCGAGTTGATACCGCGGAACCAATTGACAGCCAAGCTGTTCCAGGTGTCGGCATTGATGTCGTCGTCGACGCTGAAGAAAATCGGGGCTGAATTGCTGCCCCCGGCCGCGGCGTGGATTCCCAGTGCGGTGTGCGCGTCGGCCACTCCGCCGTCGAAGCCGCGGGTGAAATCCGACGGCGCGTTTGGCCAGTTCGGTTTGCCGTACTGGAAATTGCTGACGATGTGCAGACCCGCTGCTCGCAACGCGTCGGCGTAGTCGCGGGTCAGGGGCTTGGCTTCAAAGTTGGCGCCCGGTCGCGACTCGGACACGTAGTTCACCACTCCGGTATAACCTGCCGATTTGATTTCGTCCGGTGGGATTCTGCGTTCCGCGAAATCGATCAGCCTGGCGTTGTCAGCCGACGCTTTGCGCCCCTCGAGCATGGCGTCCAGCGGTGCCAGGCTCAGGACAACCGCTGCCGCACCACGTTTGACGAGCTCGCGCCGCGAGACGGTCCGCTTTCCGGATGAGTCGGCCATGGTCACGCTCGACGGGTAAGGAGGGCCGTGGCGCTCCAGGGTCGTCTGCCCGGGCGGCGTGGATTCGGCTGTGGCACCCAGATGGCCGGCCGCATGAAAATCGGCAATCTGCGGAATCGGTTGGCAGCCACCATCAGCGATTCGGATTCGAGCACGCGCCAACCCAGGTCTTCGAAATAGGCCAACCCGTCCTCGGGTGCGAATATGAACGGGGCGTTCTGCCGCAGCCCGGCCATTTTATCGTTCATCAGCCTTTTCAAGCCCGGACCGGCGAAGTCGAGCATCCACCAGGCCACGTCGGGCCGGTTGATCGATGCCGAAAGTGCGTCAACGTCACGGTCTTCCAGATACATCAACAGGCCCTCGGTCAACACCAGTGCTCTTGTCGCACCGTCAAGTGCCTCATCGAAGAAAGCGGCGCGAGCCACCGGGTCGGAAAGGTCGACCGCTGCCCGGGTCAACCTGCACTGCGGTGTCTGGTCGGTGAGAAGTTGCGTCTTCTCCGCGAGTAACTGCGGAAGGTCCGCTTCGATCCAGGGAAAATCAGCCGGAAGGTCCAGTCGATACGGTCGGGTGTCCAACCCGGCGGCGAGATTCAGCACCCGGTCACAGCCGTCGGCGATCGCTTCGGCGATGGCGTCGTCGATGATCTTGGTGCGCGCGATGAGCCACCAGCCGTTGCGGCTCGTCACTGGGGTCTTCGCGACGATCGCGCGGCCTTGCTCGCCCGCGAGGCGCTCGGCCAGTGGATCTCTGAACAGCGGGTCGGCACGCGCTGATTCGGTCGCCCGGTACAGCGCGGTCCACCGGGCCGTGTCCGAAACGTGGGTGATCATGTGCCCGGCCTCTGCCATACGTTGCGTTATAGCACCTGGCCGCTGGTGGAACCGGGGTGGGTCGTGTAGAAGAATCTCATGGAGGATCCGCCGGTCAGGTCTTTCGATCCGTCCAAGCTGCGCGAAGCGGTGGCCCGCCGGTTGTATCGCCGAGCGGCAGTGACAGCACAGATCACCGTCCCCGCCGTTCCCAGCATGATCGACGAGTACGTCACGATGTGCGCCAATGTCTTTGCGGTCGCGGGCGTCGGGTACACCGCCGAACAATCCGCACAGCTGAAGACGGTGCTGGAGGCCGAGTTGGCCAAGGCCTTCACGGCGTCCTCCCGGTCGAACATCGTGATCTCGTTCCACGCTCCGTTCGGCATCACGATGAATTACCGTGTCGCAACCGAATCCGTCACGATCGGAGGTGCCTACGACGGCTGGGTCAGCACCCGCGAGGGCCCGCTGTTCGGCACCGAACCGGACGCTCGGGTATGGGCGCTGGCCGGCGAAGTGACCGATCCCCGGTCCCATCCGGTGCTCGACATCGGCGCGGGAACTGGGCGCAACGCGCTGGCCCTGGCCCGACGCGGCCACCCCGTGGACGCGGTGGAGATGAGTCCGAATTTCGCCGACATCATTCGTACGGAGGCCGAACGCGAATCTCTCGAGGTACGCGTGATGAATGGCGACGTCTTCGAGACCATGACCGGTGTCCGCCGCGACTATCAGTTGATCGTCCTGGCCGAAGTGGTTCCCGATTTTCGGACCACCAGCGAGCTGCGTGGAATATTCGAGCTCGCCGCCGATTGCCTGGCCCAGGGTGGACGGCTGGTGTTCAACTCCTTTGTGGCGCGCGCGGGTTACACGCCCGACGACTCGGCGCGGGAACTCGGTCAGCAGTGCAACACCATGATCTTCACCCGCGACGAATTAGCCACGGCCACAGCCGGATTACCGCTTGATCTCGTCGGTGATGACTCGGCATACGAGTATGAGAAAACCTATCTGCCCGACGGCGCCTGGCCGCCCACCGCTTGGTACGACGGGTGGGCCAGCGGCCTCGATGTGTTCGACCTCGAGCGTGCGGAATCCCCCATCGAGTTGCGCTGGCTCGTTTATCAGAAGGCGTAAGGTGCGATTGCCATGGCCGATGCGATCCATTTCGTCGATGCGAACGGGCTGAATTTCGGCTATCTCGAGGACGGCTCGGGGCCATTGGTACTGATGCTGCACGGGTTCCCGGACACCGCGCACACCTGGGACGATCTGCGCTCCCGGATCGCGGCCAAGGGATATCGCGCGGTCAGCCCGTTCATGCGCGGATACCACCCCACCGCGATCCCGGATCGTGACGCGGACCAAGAGACGCTGGCGCACGACGCGCTCGCGTTGATTGAGGCACTTGGCACCGACGAGGCCGTCGTGATCGGTCATGATTTTGGAGCCGCGGCCGCTTACGGCGCGGCGGCGCTGGGTCCCGATCGAGTGAGGAAGCTGTTCGCTCTGGCCATTCCCCACCCCGCCACACTCCGGCCGTCGCTGAAAAAGCTTTGGGGCGTCCGCCATTTCGCGGTCTACAAGCTACCGGGAGCCCCGAACCGATTCGCGCGCAACGACTTCGCGGCGCTGCCGGCGATCGTACGGCGATGGTCGCCGGACTGGAATCCCGACCCGCAAGAATTCGACGCGGTACGAGCGAGCTTCTCCAACCGCGCCAGTCTGAACGCGGCGTTCGGCTACTACCGAAAGCTTTCGCCGGTGCCCAGCGCCTCGTTGAAGACACGAATCACCGTGCCCACCGTCGTGTTCGCGGGGCTCGACGATCCGGTCGCGGAGCTTGCGGACTACCGGCACGCAGGCCGAATGTTCAGTGGCGACTATGTCGTCGAGGAGGTTCCGGGCGGACATTTCATGCACCGCGAGCACCCTGACGCGTTCGCGGAGCGACTCCTGACTCATCTGTGATCGTCGCCGCTGCTATCGTGCTGTGCTTATGCCCGAGATGGATCGTCGCAGCATGATGTTGATGACAGGCGTCGGCGTGCTGGCGGCCGCCGTTCCCGTCCCGCAGGCCCGGGCTTACCCGGGCCCACCGGCCGCGCCGTCGGGCGGCTACATCTTCCAAGACGACTTCGATGGCTCGTCCGGCGCAGCGCCTGACCCGGGTAAGTGGACGGTGGCCAAAGCGCGCGAGCAGATCAAAGACCCAACGCACTGGGAACTGCCCGAGAACATCGGCCAATACCGTGATGATCGCCGCAACGTCTTTCTCGACGGCAAGTCAAACCTGGTGCTCCGGGCCGTGAAAGACGGCCCCACTTTCTACAGCGGCAAAATCCAGAGCCTATGGCGCGGCGGTGTCGGCCATACCTGGGAGGCGCGGATCAAGTTCGATTGCCTCACCGCCGGCAGCTGGCCGGCCTACTGGCTGGGAAACGACGACCAAGGCGAGATCGACGTCGTCGAGTGGTACGGCAACGGCAGCTGGCCGTCGGCCACCACGGTGCACGCGAAAGCGAACGGTGGCGAATGGAAGACCCGCAACGTGGCTTTAGACAGCGGTTGGCACACGTGGCGATGCCAATGGGATGCGGCCGGCATCCGGTTCTGGAAAGACTATGTGGACGGCGCGCAACCGTACTTCGACGTTCCGGCGGACTCGCTGCCGGATTGGCCGTTCAACGGGCCCGGCTACACTGTCTATCCGGTCTTCAACCTCGCGGTTGCCGGTTCAGGCGGCGGCGATCCCGGGCCCGGAAGCTATCCAGCGCAGATGCTGGTCGACTGGATACGGGTCTGGTAGGAGTCAGAAGTTGTTGCAGGTAACAGCAACCTGGTTGATCAGCGGGATGTAGCGCTGCGCCATGTCCGGAGCGGCTGCCTGGGCCTGCTGGGCCAAGGCAACGCGCTGGGGCGGCGCAGACCCGAGGTATTGATTCAGAAAGAATTTCGCCCGACCCGAGCTGTTGAACTGCGCCGCTGCATCCGGTGACTGTTGCTGAAGCGCCTGCATCACCTGGTTGTAGTTGCAGGTTGTGTTGATCGCCGCAGGACTCAGCTCGTCAGCGGACGCGATCCCCGCGCCAGCGAGCGTCGCCAACGCCAGACCCCCGGCTGCGGCAGCCAGCTTGCTCATTGAACGCGTGACCATATGTGGGACACCTTCCGGATTACGAACTGCCGAACCTCGGCGTCGATAGGCTGAGTTTACCGGAAGGATTCGCAGGTGGGATTTGGCGAGGACCGGACTCATCAACCTCACAGGTCACACCTAGCTTTTCGCCGCATGGGTACTTTTGGGTATGTCCGAGGGCCCGGTCCGCAACTCGGCAGTGGATTTCTACCGTGTGTCGGGGGTGGTCCTGATCGTGCTGGGCCATTGGCTCGCCGGATCGGTGACCTACCGCGACGGATATTTCGGCCGGCAAAACCCTTTGATGGACCAGCCCTGGACGCAGTGGCTCACTTGGCTCTTTCAAGCCGTGCCCACCTTCTTTCTAGTCGCCGGTTATGCAGCCGCAGTCTCTTGGAGTCATCGGCGGGCCACCGGAGGGATGTCACGCCAGACTTGGCTGCAACATCGCCTCGCCCGCGTACTGGGGCCGTCGACGGTGTATGTCGCGCTGGTGTCGGCAGTAGTTGCGGCGGTCGGCACCGCTGGGACGGCGAAGTCGCTTCTGGAATATGCGGGCTGGGCGGTGGCAATGCATCTGTGGTTCCTCGCCGTGTATGTGGTGGTAGTTTCGCTGACGCCGATAGCGATTGCGGCCCAACGCCGTTGGGGACTTCTAGTTCCCGTGGCGCTCGCAGTGGGCGCGGCGGCAGTCGATGTCGCCACGCTGGCCGGCCACCTGCCGTATCTGAGTTGGCTGAACTATCTGCTCTGCTGGGGCCTGCTTTATCAACTCGGAATAGCTTGGCAGAGCGGGTTATTGGCGGGATTCAGACCCGTACTGCTTGGGATCGGGTCGGCGTTCGCGCTGTGGCTGCTGATCTGGCTCGGTCCCTACCCGGTCAGCATGATCGGTGTTCCCGGCCAAGCCGTGCAGAATACCGAGCCACCCTCGGTGGCGATGGTGGCGTTCGGGGGTGCACAGGCCGGGCTGGTGATCGCGTTCGCGCCGGTGCTCAACCGAGCGCTGCGCACCGATGCCATGCAGCGAGTGCTGTGGCGAGCCAACACCAACGTGATGGCCCTTTACCTTTGGCACATGATTCCAGTGGTGATCGTGGCAATCATCGGCTACCCGGCCGGCCTGTTGCCACAACCGGTCGAGGGCAGCGCTGTGTGGTGGCTCGCCCGGCTGGAATGGGTGATCATCCTCAGCCTGGTGACGGCGGTCGAGCTGGCACTGCTGTGGTGGGGCCGGCGCCTGTTCGCCGCGCCGCTGCCGGGGCTGGCCGTGCTCCGGGATCGCTGGGCCGAACCGGTCATGCTGGCCGGCGCCGCAATGGCGGCATACGGGCTGGCGTTCCTCGCCGCAGCAGGCTTTGCGCCGTACGGGTATTTGCCCTGGCTGATCCTCTTGATATTCGCCGTCGGCGTGCTGCTGGTGACAGTGTGCTCCCAGGGCGGTGCCGGCGCGAGGAAAAGTTAGCCCGAGGCGCTCAGCGCGGCCAGCGCTGCATCGTAATCTGGCTCCTGCGCGATCTCCGGTACCAGCTCCTCATACGTGACATTGCCGTCGGCGCCGATCACGACGACGGCCCGGGCAAGGAGGCCGGCGAAGGGGCCGTCGGCGATGGTGACGCCGTAGTCCTGACCGAAGCTGTCCCGAAACGCCGATGCGCTCTGCACGTTCTCGATGCCCTCTGCGCCGCAGAACCGCGCTTGCGCGAACGGCAGATCGTTGGAGACGTTCACTACCGACACACCGCCTGCGGCTGCGCGCTCGTTGAAGGTGCGCACACTGGCCGCACACACCGGTGTGTCCACCGACGGAAAGATGTTCAGCAACACGGGCTTACCGTGGAACTGCTCGCTGTTGACCGCGCCGAGATCCGATCCGGTCAAGTTGAAAGCAGGAGCCGGAGCTCCGACGGCCGGTAGCTCGCCTACGGTGTTGATCGCGTTTCCACGCAGAGTTATCTGTGCCATGGCCACAGTCTGCCAAGCCGGGACGGGCAGCCGTGGGTCGGGGCTGGTGTCATCGGGTTGTGGGAGCCGATAGGCGCCGGTCAGGTTGGCTGGAGTAGCTCAGGATACCGGCCGGGTACCAGCGACACGGGCTGAATTCTGCCGCCACCGCTGCGTGCCGCCAGGCCGTCTGCTATATCGTCGAGCTGTGCCGGAGATGAATCGACGCAACATGTTCTTGACGACGGGGCTGGGCATGCTTGCGGCTGCCGCTGCGGTGAGCGGTCCGGAAGCCCGCGCCAACCCGACCCATGCGGGCCCACCGGGTGCGCCATCAGCGGGCCCCGCCGGGCCCTATATCTTCCAGGACGAGTTTGACGGACCGGCCGGCCAAGGCCCCGATCTGTCGAAATGGACGATCCAAACCTGGCAGGACGACGTATTCCCGCCGGTCGACGGGATATACCGCACGCAAAATGTGTTCATCGACGGCAATTCCAATCTGGTCCTGCAGGCCAGCCAGGAGAACGGTCAATACTTCAGCGGCAAGCTGCGCGGCAACTGGCGGGGCATGATCAACACCACGTGGGAGGCGCGGATCAAACTCGACTGTTTGTTCCCCGGCTTGTGGCCGTCGTTCTGGACTGTCAACGAGGATCCACTGCCGGACGGCGAGGTCGACATCTTCGAGTGGTATGGCAACGGCCAATGGGCCCCGGGTAGCACCGTCCACGCGGCATCGAACGGGAAAACCTGGGAAGGTAAATCGATTCCCGGGTTGGTTGACGGCGCCTGGCACACCTGGCAAATGCGTTGGGATACGGACGGTTTCAAATTCTCGCGGGACGGTGCAGAGTACTTCAAGGTTCCGCCGAAGCCCATCCACGTCCACGGTGGTGCCCCTGACGACTTCCGGTGGCCGTTCAACAACCCCGGCTACTGGATGTCTCCGATGTTCACGCTCGCGGTCGGCGGGGTCGGCGCCGGCGATCCCGCCCAGGGAACCTTTCCGTCCCAAATGCTGATCGACTACATCCGGGTCTGGTAACCGACGGTCATCGCGTCGCCTTGATCACCTGAACCAGGTTGAACTGCCAGCGCTCGACGAGCCGGAAGCCCAGATTGTGTGGAACCGCGAAAGCCGAGGTTGTTCCGAAGCTTTCGCCGGGTGGGAGCATCGGTGCTTGTTCATGATCGGGCCGCGTTTTGTCGGCTTGGGTGATGATCCACACGACACTGCAGCGGCTCAACGGCCCGGCGACGACCCCCGGAATGAGGTTGGTGTCGAAGACATCGCGACGATCCGTCGCTCGCCGCCACAGCGTGAGGTCGGTCAACTTCCGGTAGGCATCCGGGCGGGCCGCCATCAGTGGGCGCATCGGAGCGGGCATAAACGTCACCGTGTCGTTGACGAGTAGGCAATCACCCGGCGCCGCCTTCGCCGTGATCAAATCGGCGACTTGGCTGTAGTCCATACCGTACTTCGCATAGGGATTACGCTGAGCCAGAACATAATTAGGTGCCGCGGCGATAGCGAGCAGGCTGATGACAGCGGCCGCTGCCCACGGTGTCACTGCCAACGTACCGATGCACACGCCCAGTGCCAGCGCGATGCCAGGTGCCGTGAAGGCTAAGTAGCGCGGCGTGTAAATGGGGTGAACCAACGCCGACCAGACGACGATCAGGGCGGTCGGAATCACCAACCAGCCAATCGCCAAGGTCAGCAACTGCCGGTCTGCTTTCTCCAGGTGCGCGGATGTAAAGCGCCACAACACAATAGCCGCCGTTACTATCAGCGCCGACACAATCGTGAACGGGGGGCTTCGTTCGAAATACTGTTGAATCGCCACGTCTTCGATCGTGCGGCGACCAATCGGCGCGATCCAGCTGATCTGGTGCGCTTGGCCAATGGCCACGATCAAAAACGGCGTTACGGCACAACCTGCCAAAACCGAGGCGAGCGCGAACCGTCTTACTACGCTTCGGCCACGCCGAAAGACATAGATGAAAACGACGTGCACCAAAGGCAGCAGCAGGAGGTATACATCAAGCAGGACCGATATCGCCAGGACGATCCCATAGGACAGCCATGCCCAACCGTTGTCGCGGCGTGCGGCGTAGACGAGCAGTACCGCCAGCCACACGGCCGCCATCATCGACAGGGCGTACGGCCGCGCTTCGATGCCTGCCCACGTCGCCCGAGGCAAGATGGCACACACGAGTCCGGCGGCCACGGCGACCGTTCGGGACGACAACTGCTTGCCCAATACGACGACTCCCGCCGCGGCGCCTCCAATAGCCAAACCGCTTGGCGCGCGGGACCAGAACTCGGTGGGCGGGAAAATTGTGAACCAGCCGTGCATGAACAGGTAATACAGACCTTCGACGGCATCGACGTTGCGCAACATCTGCCACAACTGAGCCAGCGAACGACTGTAGGAGGCCGAAATTGTGGCGGCCTCGTCGTACCAGAACGACGGGCAGCCTGCGCCGGCCAAGCTCACGGTGGCGGCCAACACTGCAACGATCAGCGGGTCCAGCCAAGCTCGCGACCGTGTTGCGATCAGGCGTCTGGAATGGGTTCGACCGATGCTCATCGACTGGGTGCGCGTCTTCTAACGAGACTGACGCACTTTGTATGTTGACGGCCACGACTGCCGGGTGTCGTCGCCCACCAGCGGTGTGCCCATGCCTCCGACCTTGACGTCGTAGGCCTGCTCTCCGGCCCCGACTTCGCGGTTGGCGTGTTCCTGTGCCAGGTAGTACAGCTCGTCGATAGTGGCTTCGCCGTAGGCGACGAAGGTTGTCTTTCGAACGATGTCGGCGGCCCCGGCGAGCATCAGGGCGGGCAGGATTTTTGTCGCCAGCGCCCCCAGGCCCAACAACGAAAATGGGATGACCCAGTAGCAGATGAACGACAGCGGTGTCTTGGTGTCGAGGATCGTCGCGTCGCGCTGCACGATCGGTGGAATTGCCGACGAGACTGTCATGCCCGCGAAGACAGCAACCCAGATCCAGGTCAGCCGCGCAGTGATCTGGCCGAACAGATCGCTCTCGACCACCCCCGGGGGCTGACCCGCGGCGGCGAACTCGTGCACGAAGGGCTTGCCGATCAACAGGCCGGTAAGGGCAACCAGCAAGATCCCCGCATTGCTCAACGGCTGGGCCCACCGCTGTATCAACGACGGGCTGAACAACAAGGTCGCGGCTGTCAGCACCAAGAATGTTGCGACAGCCCCGATTTCGAGTGCCCGCCCCGGTGTCCGTGTGGCGCGGCCAACCACCAACCCGACGACGGCGAGCGCCAACGCAACCAACACCGCAACAAGGAACGGCACGTTACCGACAAGCACCCAATAGACGATCCACGGCGCGAAGCCAAACAGAATGCCCACGATCGGTCAGTGTATGGGCGTGACGGTTGACCGGAGCTACTGGCCGGCTTGCTGCTCGGTTTGTTGTGCCTGCAACTGGTCTTGGATGAACTGCTGCTGGGCCTGCTCATTTTGTTGTTCGGCCTGCTGTTCGGATTGGATCATGGTCTGTATCGCATTGTTTTCCGCCTGCTGAGCTTGATCGTCGTCGTCGTCGACCAGCCGTATTTGGGGCGTCTGCGCGGTTGACTGATCTACTAGCTGCGCCGGCACCGACGCGACAGTTGTTTCGGCGGCGCCGGGCCAAGCGGTGCCGAATAGCGCGAACAGCGCGACGGCGGCCGCACCGGCGACAAGCACTCCCATCGCATGATGGCCCGCCGCGGTTGAATTGATGTCAGGAGATTCTGTGGTGGTGGTCATCAGCCATGATTGCGCTCGGTCATTAGCTCCAGCATTGGTAGCGCTTATCGCCTGCCTGTGAGACCAGGGGCGCCCGGCTGGGCTCAGCTAACCTGAACCGGTGCCGGACGAGGAGCCCCGCGCCGGGCGCCTGCTCGGGGGCGTCCGGCGCACTCCTGCTCAGAGTCGCATCCTGCAGGCCGCTTTGGACTTGTTCGCCGATCACGGTGTCAGCGGAACGTCGTTGCAGATGATCGCCGACGCGGTCGGAGTGACCAAGGCTGCGGTCTACCACAAGTTCAAGACCAAAGAGGAGATCGTCATCGCGGTCGCCGAGATGGAACTGGCGACGCTAGAGGGCGCGCTGGAAGCGGCCGAAGCCCAGGCGGACTCGGTGCGCGCCCGCGAAGTGCTGCTGACCGAAGTGGTCGGGATGGCCGTCGAGCGCCGCCGCTGGGTGATGAGCCTGCAGAACGACCCGGTGATGGTGCGGGTTTTGGGTGAGCACGAGCCGTTCCGCAACCTGATCACCCGGCTGTACGCGATCTTGCTGGACGAGGCCGACGACACCGAGGCGCGGATATCGGCGGCGCTGTTCTCCGGTGCGATCGCCGGGACAGTGATCAATCCCCTCGTCGACGACATCGATGACGACACGCTGCGCTCGGTGTTGATCCAGCTCCTTGCGCGCATGTTCAAGTTGCCCGGCTGATCCCGACGGCCGACGTCGTTGCTCTTGCTGTCTTTCCGTCGAATCGTCTATGGTTGCAGTAGCCGATCGGCTACCCCCGCCAACGGAGGCGCTATGCAGATACTTGCTGAGGCCGAGGACCTACCCAACACCGCCAACAGCAAGACCCAACTGATCAGCCTGTGGACCGCGCCCGTTTTCGGCGTCATCCTGCTGATCGCGTTCCTGGCCTTTCCGGGCTTCTTCCCGCCGATGTCGCCGGATATGACCGCCGGCCAAGTTGCGAAGTTCTACAGCGACCACACCGCGATGATTCGGTTCAGCATGATCACCTTCAACCTGTGCGGGATCATGTTGCTGCCGATTTTCATGGTGATCGCCGTCCAGATGAAGCGAATGGCCACCCAGAGCCACATTTTCGCCTACTGCTACCTCACCGCGGCGGTCAGCGGTGCAACCCTGTTCGCGCTCGCGGACATCTTCTATCTGACCGCGGCCTTTCGTCCGGCCAGGAGCCCCGAGCTGATTCAGCTGCTCAACGACATGGCTTGGATGATCTTCATCGCCCCGGTCGGGGCGGCCGTCGCCATGAACCTATTGCTCGGGCTGGCAATCTATTTCGACGACGGGCCGCAAGCAGTGTTTCCCCGCTGGGTCGGGCATTACGCCGTGCTCACCGCGCTTGCGATGGCGCCGGCCGTCGGCGCCGCCGTGTTCTCGAGTGGCCCGCTGGCCTGGAACGGCGCAATCTCGTTCTGGCTTCGCAACGCTGCTTTCGCGCTCTTCGTGATCGTGATGTTCTTCGTGCTTCGCAATGTGTTGCACCGCCAAGCAGTCGAGGAGGGCGTGGCGCGGTGAGCAGCACGATCTCAACGCCGTCGTCACCGACTGCGGACACCGTCGATCGCGGCCGATCATCGCGGGCAGGCAAACGTGATGTCTGGCTTGTGTTTTGGATCGTGCCCGCCTTCTACACCGCTTTCGGGATGATCTTCTTCGCGCTGGCCAGGGTCATGCCGCCGCCGCGTCCCGACGTGACCGTCGACCAGATGGTGCATTTCTTCCACGCGCACGCGCTGACTATTCGAATCGGCTTCGGTGTGCTGGTGCTGATCGTCGGGGGCGCCGGAGTGTCGAACGGGATCGTCGCCTTCCATATGAAACGCATGACTGTCGGATCGGTGATGGCCTACGCCTATCTCGGTGCGATGTCCGTCGGCGCGTTGCCGGGATGTCTCCTGGTTGCGTTCTGCTTCTTGACCGCCGTGTATCGGCCCGACCGTGATCCGCAACTGCTGGCACTGCTTTACGACCTCGGTTTGTTGTCTTACGTCGGATCGTTGGGCTGTTTCTCGACGGCCTACTTTGCCTTGGCAGTGGCGATCCTCTACGACAGGAATCAGATCTTCCCGAAATGGCTTGCCTACGTGTCCGTCTGGCAGATCGTCACCGAACTCTTGGCGACTCCGGTCTTCGTGTCGAAAGCCGGGCCGTTCGCCTGGAACGGATCGATTTCGTTCTGGATGGGAGTTGTGGTCTTCGGCTGCTGGCTCAGCTGCGTGATTGTCTTTTTGATGAAAGCCACCGAACTTCAGCCCGCCGACGAACCACCCTTGGACTGAGCGAGCCATAATCATGACCAAAGCAGAGCAAGCGACCGCTGGCATCAAGTCGCACACCCCGGGCGATGGCCACATGTGGGTGATGGTCCTCGGAGATCTGATCATCTTCGGTGCCTACTTCATCATCTTCATGGTCTACCGAGCCATGGAGCCGCAAGATTTCCTGACGTCCCAGCAGCATCTCGACATCAACATCGGTGTGCTGAACACCCTGGTGCTGCTCGCCAGTTCCTGGTTCATCGCCCGAAGTGTCCAGGCCGTCCGCGCCGACGAACCCGCCCGGGCGCTGCGCCTGACCTATCTCGGCGGGCTGTGCGGGCTGAGTTTCATCGCGATCAAGGCCTACGAATGGTCGACGGAAATCGCTGCGGGACACTCTATCTCGAGCAACGACTTTTTCATGTTCTACTACATGCTCACCGGTGTGCATTTGTTCCACGTCTCCCTGGGGCTGCTCATCCTCGGTGTCGTGGTCCGCGAATTGCGCAACCCCGGGCGTCGGCGACTGTTCATGGTCGAATCCGGCGCTACCTACTGGCACATGGTGGACCTGCTGTGGATCGTCATTTTCGCCCTGCTCTACGTGATGAGGTGAGCTCATGACCACGACGGCTGCCCGGACAACGACCTACGCATGGGTCGTGCTATCGGTCATCACGATCGTCTCGTGGTGGTTGGCGCCCGGCCACGCTCATGGAGCTGCTGTACCCAGCGTGCCGATCACCCTCGCCGTGACCCTGCTGGCATTCATCAAGGGACGCGTGATCATCCGGTACTTCATGGAGGTGCGTGCTGCTCCCCGGTGGCTCAAGCTGTTCACCGACGCCTGGCTCGCCACCTTGTGGGCCGGCGTGCTGGCGATCTACTTGTACTGAAGGCTGTCAGTCGGTCAACTTCTGCGCCAATTCCCATGCAGTCTCGGCCAAACCGCGATAGCGCTCACGATATTCGTCGGTACCGGCCCGCGAATCGGCGGCATTGCCCTCGACGCCCCGTCGCCATACCCCGGCGGTGATCGAGGCCAGCCGGAACATCGAAAACACCACGAAAACGTCGAGCGAGTCTGGAAGCTCCCTACCGGCATGCACGCGGTAGCTGTCAAGGAACGACTGCTGGTCGGGAAGTCCGGTGCCAGAGAGGTTTTCACCGAGGAGGCCGCTTCTGCCGCCAGGCCCGCCCGGCACGTGATAGGTGACGCAGAAATACCCGAGGTCTGCCAACGGATTACCGATCGTCGCCAGCTCCCAGTCCAGCACCGCCACCACCCGAGGCTCGGTCGGGTGCAGCAAGACGTTGCCCAGTCGGTAGTCGCCGTGGGCGATGCACGCCGGTGTGTCATCGGCCGGCAGGTGCCCGGGCAGCCACTTCGCCAGCAGATCCATCGCCGGCATGTCCTCCATGCGCGCGGCCTCCCACTGCCGAGTCCACAACGCCACCTGACGTTGCATGTAACCCTCCGGCCGGCCGAAGCCCTCGAGTCCGACCGCGCGCCAATCCACGCGGTGCAGCGCCGCAAGCACCCGGGCAAGGTCCTCATAAACGGCTGCGCGGTGCGCGGGAGTCCCCTCGCGCAAGACCCGATCCGGAAAGACCCGCCCCGGGACGTGGTCCATTACGAAAAACGATGTGCCGATGACGGATTCGTCGTTGCACAGCAGCTGCATGTGCGGCACGGGCACGTCCGTTTCGGCCAGCGCGGCCATGACGCGGTGCTCACGCTCCACCTCGTGCGCCCGCGGCAGCAGCTTGCCGGGCGGCTTCTTGCGCAACACATAGTCGCCGCCGGCAGTTTGCAGGTGAAAAGTGGGATTGCTCTGGCCGCCCTGGAACTGTCGAACCTGCAGTCGGCCGTCGAATCCGGGCAGCCGGCCGCGCAAGTACCGGGCCAGCGCAGCCTCGTCGAAGCGATGCGCAGGCAGCACCGGCACCAGCTCTGCCATCCCCGCCATCTACGGCCCCTCGTTGATGCGCGCCCGATTGTTGAGCGTCCACTCAACCGGGTCTGCGAAAACCCTACCGAGGAGCGAACGGGCGAACCCGGTTAATGTCCGGGTATGGACATCTCTTGCGAGTTCGCAACGTCCTCGGACACCCCGGCGCATGTTCAACTGGCTGAGGCGCTCGGCTACCGGCGGGCGTGGCTCTACGACTCCCCCGCTCTGTATCCCGATGTGTGGATGATCCTGACGCGATGTGCCGAACGGACATCGCGGATAGGCCTCGGGCCGGGTGTGCTCGTCCCCAGCCTGCGACACCCGATGGTCAACGCGGCCGCCATCGCCGAGCTCGTAGACCAGGCGCCGGGCCGCGTCGCAGTGGCAATCGGATCCGGCTTCACCGGCCGGTTTTCGTTGGGCAAGCGGCCGATGCCGTGGCGGCAGGTCGCTGAATATGTCCGCGGCCTGAAGACGCTGTTGGCCGGCGAGACCGCCGAATGGGACGGCAGCAGGATCCGGATGATGCACCCGTCCGGCTTCGGGGCGGCCAGGCCCATCACCGTGCCGATCCTGATCGGCGCCGACGGTCCGAAGGGGCTGGCCGTGGCGACCGAACTCGGCGACGGCGTGTTCTCTGCCGTCGTGCCGCAGCCGGATGCCGTCAACGCGGCCGACTGGCGGGCACTGCTGGCGTTCGGCTCGGTGCTCGACGAGGGCGAGGAGCTGACCTCCCCGCGAGTCGTCGACGCTGTGGCCCCCGCAGCAGTGGCGATGTATCACGCCGTGTACGAGCGCGGCGGCGCCACCGCGGTCGACGCGCTGCCCGGCGGACTTGGGTGGCGTGAGGCGGTCGAGGCTCACCCCGAAAACGAACGGCACCTAGTCATCCACGAAGGGCACCTGGTGAAAGCCAACCCGCGCGACGAGCCGTACGTCGCCGAGCTCATGCCGATGGCCAGCGCCGCGGCGCTGACCGGTACCGCAGCACAGGTCGCGGCGCGGGTGCGCGAACTCGCCGCGGTCGGGGTGACCGAAGTCGCTTACCAGCCAGCGGGATCCGACATCGAACGCGAGCTGCGCGCCTTCGCATCCGCCACCGGTGTCGCGGGTTGAGTACTACGGTGTAGTGATGATCGCCAAAGTGGTCGTGACGGCTTTGCTCGCGGTGCTGATGGGGTTTGCCGGGTCGATCAAGCTTGCCGGGATTCAGCAATCGCTGACGATCCGCGATCACCTCGGCGTCAACCCGGTGCAGTGGCGGATGATCGGGACGCTTGAACTTGCCGGCGTCGCCGGCATTTTGGCGGGCTTGGCGTGGCCGCCGATCGGCGTCGCCGCCGCCGTGGGGCTAGTCCTACTTTTGTTGGGCGCCATCGTTTTTCACGTGCGTGCCGCCGATAGCGCATCGGACGCGGCTCCCGCGGTGATCGGCCTGGGGCTGGCCGTCGCGACCGCTATCCTGCAGGCGTAGCCGACATCGTTGCCGGCACCGGCCGACGACTATTAAGCTGGGCTAAATGAATGACGTCGTCATCGCCGGGGCCGGCCCGAATGGGCTGATGCTGGCCAATGAGCTCGGATTGGCGGGTGTGCGACCAGTCGTACTTGAACCGCTGGCCGGGCCCAACCCGCAACGGCGCGCGAATGGGATTATCGGCCAAGCGGTTCGGCTGCTCGACCATCGCGGCCTCTACGGCGTCCTGGCCGGGACACCCGATCCGCCTCAGCCGTCCCCGTGGGCGATGTTCGCAGCTATGGTGCTGGATCTGACGAGAGTGCCGGATTCGCAGCACTACATGTTCCCAGTCCAACAACCCCGGCTGGTGCAAACTCTGGCCGAGCGGGTCCGCGACAACGGCGCCGACCTTCGCTGGGGACACCGACTAGTGGGATTCGACCAGGACACCGACCGCGTCGTCGTGCACGTCGACGGTCCTGACGGCCGCTATGAGCTGCGCGCCACCTACCTCGTCGGCGCCGACGGGGGCAGCAGTCAGACGCGCAAACTGGCGGGCGTGGACTTTCCGGGAATGACCTCGCATGACGCGGTAGCCCGGATGGCGTTCGGGGTGCTGCCGCCCGATGAATGGGTCGACCCGGTCACCGGTGCGCTCGAAATTCCCGGCTGGGGCAGCGTTCCGCCTACGCCGTTTCACCGTGCCGAGCGCGGCGTTTTCGCCTGCCGCCAATTCGCCGGCCGGTCGATGCTCATCACTCTCGAACTCGATCGATCGGCCCAAGAGGACCGGATCGATGACGACGAGGACGAGACACCGGTGAGCCTGGCCGAGATCGAGGCCAGCGTGAAACGTGTGCTGGGCGCCGACGTACCGCTGCGGCCGGCTTCGCCCGATGCTCCGTTGGACCTGCGCCGCTTCTACGGCATCAACTCGAGGATCGCGTCGCGGTACCGATCGGACCGGGTTTTCCTGGTCGGCGACGCGGCGCATGTCCACTCACCCCTGGGCGGGCCAGGCCTGAACCTTGGCCTGCAGGACGCGGTGAACCTCGGCTGGAAGCTGGCCGCGGTCGTTTCCGGCGGTGCCGATCCTGCGCTGCTCGACACCTACGAGTCCGAGCGCCGGCCGGCGGCCGAGCGGGTGGTCATGCACAGCCGCGCCCAGCTGGCTCTTGTGCGGCCCGGGACAGAAGTCACAGCCTTGCGGGACCTGTTCTCCGAACTTCTCGAGGATTCGGACAACGCCCGCCGGCTCAGTGATCTGTTGTCCGGCAACGATAATCGCTACGCCGTGGGCGCCGATTCACATCCGCTGGCCGGACTGTGGGTGCCTGATTTCGCGATTGGTTACGGCGGCGCGGCACGGCGGGTGGCCGAGCTGGCGCGCACCGGGCGTCCGTTGCTGATCGACCTCACCGAGGACGCAGTGGTAGCCGATGCGACTTCTGATGTCGCAGAACGGATTACCGTTGCCGTGGGACGCCCGGTCGACGAGGTGTCGGCCACGGCGCTGCTGGTCCGCCCGGATGGCTATGTGGCGTGGGCCTCGTCGGCGCCCAAGCCCGAGGTTGACGAACTTCGTCTCGTCCTTCGAGAGTGGTTCGGGATCGACGCAGGCTGAAACCGAAAGTCGGTTATTTCGACTCGATTTCGTCTTGGTACTTCTTGGTCATATGGGCGACGGCGTCGTTCTGCGACTGCGCAAGGCCTTCCCGGACTTCGCTGGCACGCGTGGCGGCATCCAATGTCGGTTGCGCCTGACCCTGAAAATGCGGCATCACTTCGGCGGCGAATAGTTCGGCCGACCGTTTGGTTGCCGCCGGGTTGGCCCACTCGTGGCCCATCTGCAGCATGCAGCCGAATCCGCCGGACTGATCCCACATCCGCTGCACTTGTTCGCGCGCCCGCTCCGGTGTACCGATCACCCCGGCGCCGTTGTCGTTGATGACGTCGATCATCTCGTCGATCTGCTCGCCGGGCATGGTCATCTGCGGGAACGCGGCCACCTTCTGGAAGTACCGGAACCACGGCTCGAGACCGAATTTCACGTCTTCGCGGGCCTGCTTGTCGGTTTCGGCGAGGTGGAACGGCCCGACCAGGCTCCAGTTCTTGCGGTCGACCGCGGTGCCGAATGCCGCCGCGCGCTCCTCGACGATGTCCCAGTGGTACCGCAGCGCGTTGAAGCCTTCGACGGTCAGCGTCGCCCCGATGGACAGCAGGCCGATGCCGTGCTTGCCGGCCAGTCGCGCACCCGTGGGCGAGGCGACCGCTGCCACCGCCAACGGGACACCCGCGTCGGAGTACGGGGCAAGCTGCAAGCGGGCGTCGTGCAACTCGTGCGTCGGGGTCTTCGCGGACACCGCCTCCCCGCGCAGCAGCCGGACAACGATGTCGAGATTGGTGTCCAACAGTTCTCGCGTGTCGGTCGGTGTCAGCCCGATCATCGACGAATCGCTGGGCAGTGAGCCCGGCCCCACCCCGCCGATCACCCGGCCGTGGGTGAGGTGATCCAGCATCATCAACCGGTCGGCGACCCAGAGTGGGTTGTGGTACGCCAGCGAGATGACGCCCGTGCACAGCTTGATCCACTTGGTCCGCTGCGCAGCGGCCGCGATGAAGATCTCCGGCGAGGCGATGATCTCGCTGCCCGCGGAGTGATGCTCGCCAATCCACGCCTCGTCGAAGCCGAGCGCGTCGAGGTGCTCGACGAATTCGAGATCTCGCTGTATCGCCAGCGTCGGGTTGGTGCCCGCGGGGTGAAACGGTGCTATGAAATATCCAAACCTGAGCTTGGCCATCTGCGGTCCCCTAGCAGTCGAGTTGCCCCGAACCTTAATCCTGCCCGCACGTCGGGACTCAAGGTTCCGGACAACGCCCGGCCGCGGTCAGCCGCCGCCGCAGCCCACGCCGGGGATGCAGCCACCACCACCGCCGGGGCCGCCACCGCCGCAACCCACACCGGGGACACAGCCGCTGCCGCCGCCCGGTCCGCCGCCACCGGTCGGACCGCCCGGGATGCTGCCAGCCCCACCGCCGGGCCCGCCGCCACCGGTCGGGCCGCCGGGAACACTGCCGCCCCCGCCATTCGGTCCACCGCCGCCGGTCGCACCGCCGGGTCCACCACCGCCGGGAGCCATCGGGGGTGCCGGCGCCACGCTCGACGACGGAGTCGTGGTCGTCGTCGTTGTTGTGGTCGACGTCGGCCCGCCCTTGCCGCCCCCGCCGCAGCCAACTGCCAACACCAGCATGGCCGCCCCGAAGAACAGTGTCATCGCTGTCCGAGCGCCAGACTTCATCTGCAATCCCCCATCTCGTCTCGTGCAGCCCGAAGTACCCGCGACGAGTGCTGGTGAAACGCTTTGAATGCGAGCGGGATCAGGCTCGCCTGGACAACTGGGCATGGATCAACGGAGCGATCTTCTCCGCCAGGTAGGCGTGCCCGGCGTCGTTGGGATGTATGCCGTCGGCGCCGATAAGGTCGGGCCTGCCGACAAACCACCCGTCGCTGATCGGGTCGATGAATGTCGCGCCGGCGTCGTGGGCCTGACCGCTGAGGATGTCGCGGATGTAGAGGACATCGAACGGCGGATCGGGGCCCGTCCACGGCGGGCCGATCACCAACAGCTTCGCCGAGGGCGCGATACGGCGAGCCAGATCCAAGGTGTCGTGCGCCATGCCGATCATCTGCGCCGGGTCCACGCCGTGGTCGTTGCGTGAACCGAAGAACACCACCAGCGCATCGTCGGGGTGCACCGCTCTGTTCGTCAGGTCCTCGAAAACGCTGCCGTGGTCCCCACGGACGACGTAGCCGGCCCGGCCTTCGGATGCGACCTCCGGCGCCACCTGCACACCCTGCCGTGCCAGCGTCAGCCAGGTGCGTGTGGTCCACGCATTCGATCCCCAACCGCCTTCATCGGTGCCGGTGGTGTAGGAATCCCCGATCACCGCGACATGGTCGATCGGCGTGCCCCGGGCCACCGTCTGATAAGGCCGCGGCGGGGCGGGCCGGTGGGTGAACATGGCAACCGCGACAGCAACCGAAATGACAACTGCGGCTAGACGACCCACCGCTACCTGCACTGTCCACCACCTCGGCCGCGTGTCGTGTCCGGATCAGCGGCATCGTAAAAGCACAACGACGAATTCACCGTCGACGCGCTGGCATCCGGTTGGACGCCGGGTGGGAACCGGCCGCCACAGGTGAAGCCCCCACTTGGTCGACGAACGCGAGACACCCCAGGTCTCGCGCCACAGGGGATCGTACTTGATCAGTATGTGGCGCAGTATCGCTCGCGCCATCAAGCGAGGTTCAGCCGGCGCGCGCCGAAATGGGCAACGGTCGTTCTTGGGTCCCGTCGATCGACTGCAGTTTGCCGCCGGCGACATGCGCAGCAGGATCGGCTCCGGTCTTCGGGCGGTCGATGTTGACCATCGTGCGCATCCATCGACGTGCAGGCTCTTCGACGACGTGGAAAAGCACCATCGCGGCGACGAAGGTGACCGCGAGGACGCCGGCGAGGATCAGCTTTCCGCCATTGCCGAACAGGGTGAGCCGGAACTGCTCGGCGGTCCACAGCCAGGTGGTGTGCACCAGCTCGTGAACCATGTAGATGCAAAACGAGATTTGCCCGCCATACACCATCAACCGGGTGGACAGCAGCGCCGGCAAGCCGCCGGTGCCGATCGCCAGGGTCATCACCAGCGGCACGAACAGCACGTCGACCAGCCCGCCGGTGTCCGCGACACCGTGCAGCGGATGCGCATCGAACCAGTACAGCAGGCCCACGACAGCACCGATCAGCAGTATCGATAGATAGCCGGCGGTACGCCGACCGCGATCCGTCGGCTGCAACCTGCTGACTGCGGCAGCGACCAGTGCTCCGGCGGTGAACTGCATGACGATGCGCGGCAGCCAACTCCACGGCGTGTAGAACTGCCCGGTCACCAGCAGCGACACCACTGGGGGCAACGAGGCGGCGACCGCCAGCCACATCAGGTTGCGAGCGCGAGTGCTGCGTGCCATCCGGAAGATCACCAGCACCAGTACGCCGAACAACAAGTAGGCCAACCACTCTGCGCTGATCGACCATGCCGGCCCGTCCCAGCTCGAACCGTCGAAGAACGGCTGGAACCACAACTGCACCAGTAGGACCTGACGCACGTAGCTGATCGCGGTGAACCGGCCGATGTCCTGCGACGGCACGTGACCGACGTGCAGCGTGAAAATGATCCACAGCGCGGCCAAGTGCAGGGTGACCAGATAGACCGGCCACACCCTGGCCAGCCGCAACCAGAGGAAGTGCACGGTGGCCCGTGTCGACCATGACCAGCCCATTCGGTCGAGGTAGTTCCAGGTCAGCACGAAGCCACTCAGGATGAAGAACAGATCCACACCTTGGGCTCCGCAGTTGAGCACTGGCGCGAGTGCGTCCCGAAATCCGGGCACCGCATCGCGCAACAGTGGTCGGAAATGAAAGAGCACGACCCAGACCGCGGCAATGATGCGAAGTCCTGTGAGGGCCTTGATCTCTCCGCTGCGCACAACAATCTTTCCGTGAGGCCGCTGGTGCTTCGTTCACCGCGGCGCATCGTCACAAACGACGGCGTTGGCAGGGTATCAGCGCGATGGAGTGATAGCGAGTTGTCGGGCCGGTGTGGCTTGTCCCGATTACAGTGGCATTGCCGCAGGCAGGCCGTTACGCGACCGCTATGAAGTGGACCACTTTTGAAAACTCGTCTCACCGAGTTCTTCGGCATCGACCACCCGATCGTGTCCGCGCCGATGGCGCTGGTCTCCGGGGGCAGGCTCGCTGCCGCCGTGACAGCGAGCGGTGGGCTCGGCCTCATCGGCGGCGGCTACGGCGACTCGGAGTGGGTAGCGCGCGAATTCAGTCTGGCCGGTGGGACTCGGGTCGGGTGTGGCTTCATCACCTGGAGTCTGGCCCGCAACCCCGGACTACTCGACGAGACACTAGAACGGCGACCGGCCACGATCATGTTGTCCTTCGGCGATCTGCACCCGTTCGCGGAGCGCATCCACGCGGCCGGTGTCCCGCTCATCGCGCAGATTCAGACGCTCGACCACGCGCGTCAGGCTCTGGACGACGGCGCGCAGATATTGGTGGCCCAGGGCAGCGAAGCCGGCGGGCACGGAATGACCGTTCGCTCGACGTTCACCCTGGTACCCGAAGTCGTGGATCTCGCGGCCGTACGTGTGCCCGAAGCGCTTGTGCTGGCGGCCGGCGGCGTCGCCGACGGGCGCGGACTTGCGGCGGCCCTCGCACTCGGTGCCGATGGCGCGGTGGTGGGCACCCGGTTCTGGGCTTCCCCCGAAGCGTTGGTGTCACCACGCGCCCACGAGCGAGCTATCGGCGCCAACGGTGACAACACCTACCGCACGCGGGTCTATGACTACGTGCGCCGGCTGGATTGGGCACCCGAATACAACGAGCGGGCATTGAGTAACCCGTTTGTCGACGGCTGGCACGGCAACGAAGCCGAACTGCTGGCGTCGCTGCCCGATGCGGTGAGCACGTTTGAAGCCGCCGTTGCTGCACAAGATTTCGACATCGCCGCGATCCTCATCGGCGAGGCGGTCGGCCTCATCCACGCGGTGCGTCCCGCCGCTGCCATCGTGGCCGAGATGGTGGCAGAGGCTAACCGAATCCTCAACCGCGAGAACAGCTTTAGGCCGCGGTCAGTACACGGGTGACCAGGCTGACCTCCCGTCTCCCGCACAACCTGGACATTGACGACGACCATCTGGTTGGCTCGGGTGTGGGGCAGTGATCTTCGGCCTGGGGCGCTCGTTGGCTGTCCTCGGGGTCGATCAGTCCTGCGCAATCGACGTGTGACACCAGCTGCTAGGGGACGAGTGGACATCGCTTCGGTCGACGAATTGCTCACCACCACCCGGTCGGTGCGCAAACGTCTTGACCTGACACGGCCCGTGGGGCGTGACGTGATCCTGGAGTGCCTGCGGGTGGCAATGCAGGCGCCCACGTCGAGCAACGCGCAGGATTGGCGCTGGCTGGTGATCACCGATGCCGACAAGCGGGCCGCGATCGCGGAGATCTACCGCAGCATCGGTATGAAATATCTGCCTGGACTCGCGGCGGTCGAGTCCGATCCGCAGACCCGAAGAGTCTTCGGCAGCGCGGTGAGCCTCATCGACACGCTCGCTGAAGTTCCGGTGCACGTTATCCCGTGTCTGCAGCGCCGCTTCGACGGCAACGATCTGGTGGTCGCCTCGTCGGCGTGGGCCTCGATCATCCCGGCCGGCTGGAGTTTTTTGCTCGCGCTTCGGTCTCGTGGCCTCGGATCAGTCTGGACGACAATGCATTTGGCCAAGGAGCAGGAGGTAGCCGAATTGTTGGGCATCCCGGCCACGGTCACACAGGCTGCGCTTTTCCCGGTGGCCTACACGATTGGCACTGACTTCCGGCCGGCCTCGCGACCGCCCGCCGAGACCGTCACCTTCTGGGACAGCTGGGGAGAAAGCTGATGCAACCCTCCGCCATGCGATCGCGAAGCCGCTGTGGTCGCGCGTTGAGGCCACCACGAACTCGAAGAAGAGCCCGAGGAATTGTTTCTTACCGAAGTATTAAACGCCGCACCCAGTGACCTTAGAGTAGGCAATTAGCGTCTCAAACAGGTCGGGGTCGTCGCAGATTCCGATATCGCGGTAGCAGGTTTTGGGAATGGGGACGCGTTGATGGACGACTCGGTTAACACGGCGGCTTCGTACTTGGCGCCGCGGCACGCCCACCTCCCCTTCGACTGCAGCGGCGCCGCGGTGCGCGCACAGTGTCGTCATCTGGCGACCGTATTGACGATCACCGGCGCCGTCGACGCGAGCAACGTGGATCAGGTCATCGACTACGCCCGCCGCTTCATCCTGCCGGACAAGCCTTTTGTCCTTGATTTATCCGGTTTGGAAACGTTCGCCGCACCGGCCGTGCGACTTCTCTACGGCATCGACGACGCCTGCAACGCCGCCGGGTTGGAATGGGCGGTCATCCCCAGCCAATCGGTCAGCCTGACGTTGCTGGTTACCCGCGAGGACATCAGCTTCCCCACCGCCGCAACGGTCCACGAGGCGCTGCACTACTTCGCGGACGCCAACTCCGCGCGTCGCCGCCTGTTGCTGCCGCTGCTCACCAAAACCGCCTAGCCCGTATCTGGGTTCCGGCGGCCATTTCGCAAAGTCCGTATGCTGCTATCTGTGACGTCCAAGTCAGCTGCTGCCGCTATGGCGGTAATCGCGCTGGGCTGGGGTGTGTCCGGCGGCCTTGCCAGCGCTGATCCTCCCGCGCCCGCTCCTTCTCCGGCCCCTGCTCCGCCGGCTGGACCGGCGCCGGCCGACGCAAAGACGACGATCGACCACGACGGTGTCTACAACGTTGGAACCGACATCGTGCCGGGCATCTATACGTCGGCCGGTCCAGTCGGCAACGGCGTCTGCTACTGGAAGCGGCTCGGTGACGATGCCAAACAGCCGATCGACAACGCTATGAGCAAAAAGCCGCAGGTGGTGAAGATCGACCCCACCGACAAGACGTTCAAGACGGATGGTTGCCAGGCCTGGCAGAAGAACGACGCCGCGGTCCCCGATCCGGGAAAGTCACCGGCCGAGGCAGGCCTGTCGCTGGGCATCCTCAACTCGCTGATCGGCGGCGGCGCACCGGCGCCCGGGAGCCCACCGCCGGCACCGCCGAAGCCGTGACGTCCTAGTCGGTAGAACAACTCAGGGTATGGAGACCGTCGAATACGCCGCCGGTCGGCTGGCCGACATATCCGGTGAACCCTCACAACGCACAGTTCTGTTGTGGCACGGCCAGCAGGCCAATGCGCGCGGCTCGGTACGGCCGCTCGCTGAGCTGATCGCCGGTCATGGTCTGGGTGTCATCGCCCCCGACTGGGATTCGTACGCCGAAGACGGTGGCCGCGGCGACCTGGTGGGCTCCGTGCGATTCGCCCGGGAGCGGATGGACAACCCCGACGAATTGGTGCTGGCCGGCTGGTCCATGGGAGGTCTCGCGGCCGCGGGGCTGACGGTCCAGGCGCACCGGTTGGGTATGGCGGTTGCCCACACGGTCTGCCTGGCCGGCGCGTTCATGGTCCCTGACCCGATCTTCAACCAGCTTCCGGCGACCCAGTTGGACGACGGCGCGCAACGCTCCCCGTTCACCCTCTTGCACGGCGTCGCCGATCGCGCCATACCGGTCTCGGCGACCGAAGATTTCGCCTCGGCGCTGCGGCAGCACAACTGGCCGGTGGCGGTCGTCGAATTGGCTGCCGACCACGGATCGATTGCCGGCGCGGTCTACGATCCCGTCGCCGGACGCTACTCCGCGGCCGCCGACGCAGCGTCGTTAGCCGTCGCCGCGGACGTCGCGGCCCGTATCGCTGATGCTTGCCGGTGATTGGGCCACGTCAGCCCACGCTCGGCCTCGAAGGAGATTCGTCGTGACTTACCAAGGCCTGCAGCGCTTTTCGGCCGCATCAGGGGTCATCGGCACCGCCGACGCCTCCGCCGCCAGATCGCTTAGCCGCCCAAACACCCGTAACGAAGCCCGTTCTGAACTGCCAGTTTGTTTGCTCAGTGTACAAACGTTTACTGTATGTGTCAGTCGCCGAACGGACCGGACTCCGCAGGTACGCGGGCGCGACATCTGATAGGAGCAAGGATGGAAGCCACCTTTTCACTGGATCTGTCCGAGGAAGTCGTGCAGGTCCGGGACTGGGTGCACGAGTTCGCCGAGTCCGTCATCCGGCCGGCGGCGGCCGAGTGGGACGAGCGCGAAGAAACGCCCTGGCCGATCATCCAAGAGGCGGCCAAGGTCGGCCTCTACACCCCGGACCTGTTTGCTCAGATGGCAGGCGAAGCCAGCGGGCTGGGCATGCCGACGGTCTTCGAAGAGATGTTCTGGGGTGACGCCGGCATCGCGCTGTCCATCATGGCCACCGGGCTGGCCGCGGCCGCGCTGGCCGCTAACGGAACTCCACAGCAGATCGGCGAGTGGCTGCCGCAGATGTTCGGCAGCCCCGGCGATCCCCAGCTGGCCGCGTTCTGTTCCTCCGAGCCCGGTGCCGGCTCGGATGTCGGAGCCGTCCGCACCCGAGCGAAGTACGACGAAGCTGCCGACGAGTGGGTGCTCAACGGCACCAAAACATGGGCGACCAACGGTGGAATCGCCAACGTCCATGTGGTGGTGGCATCCGTGGAGCCTGATCTAGGCACCCGAGGGCAGGCGACGTTCATCGTGCCTCCCGATACCAAAGGACTGTCTCAGGGCCAGAAGTTCAAAAAGCACGGCATTAGGGCATCGCACACCGCCGAGGTGGTGCTCGACGACGTCCGCCTTCCCGGCGAGCTGATCCTGGGCGGCCGCGAGAAATTCGAACGCCGCGTCGCCAAGATCCGCGAAGGGCATCGCACGTCGAGTCAGGCCGCGATGATGACCTTCGAACGCACTCGCCCCACCGTCGGGGCGATGGCTCTGGGCATCGCTCGTGCTGCCTACGAATATGCGCTGGAATACTCCGGCCAGCGTGAACAATTCGGCCGCAAAATTGCCGAATTCCAAGCCGTCGCCTTCAAATTGGCCGACATGAAGAGTCGCATCGATGCGTCCCGGATGCTGGTGTGGCGAGCCAGCTGGATGCAACGGAACAACAAGCCGTTCACCTCAGCCGAGGGTTCGATGGCGAAGCTCTACGCCAGTGAAACCGCGGTGTATGTCACCGATGAAGCCATCCAAATTCTCGGCGGCAACGGCTACACGCGCGACTACCCCGTCGAGCGGATGCACCGGGATGCCAAGATCTTCACCATCTTTGAAGGCACCAGCGAAATTCAGCGACTGGTGATCGGCCGGGCACTGACCGGCCTGCCCATTCGGTGACCAACGCCGCTAATGCGCGGCTTTGGCCTCTTCTCCGGCACCATTGGTGGCCAGCGCTTCATCCCAGCCGTCGACGTGCTCCTCGACCGCGGGCAGCTCGGGCTCGAATTCAGCCTCGTCGAGCCCCGCCACCAACCGGATGGCGGCGATCAGCTGCTCGACCAGCGGTGTCTCGTTCGCGGTGGGCGTCGCTCCCTCTTCAAGCTCGTCCGGCAGCTCGCGCGGTAGCCCGATGCCGTTGGCCGCCTCGTGGGCGGACAGCTTGGCGTGGATGCGGGCGTTGTAGAGCTGTTGGCCCAGAGTCGATCCGGGGGCGTCGGCCGCCCGCTCCATCAGATCGTCGTAGCGTCGCCGGACGTCGCTGAGCGCCATCATGACGGTGGGAGTGGGCCTGCTGTGGCTTGCCGCGTCGGTCAGCGCCGAGCGCAGTTTCCGCATACCGCTGAGAACAACCTCGGCGCGCTTCTGGAATTTCTTGTCCTCGGGAAAAGGCAGCGAATCGATAGCAGCCCGGTACATGTGCATCGCCGCCTCGGCGAGATTCACTATGGTTTGCGCTTCACCTTCGTGCTGATCGAATTCGCCCATGACCCCTCAATCGATTGATGGTGTTCAGCTCACGTCGTGACGGGCTGCCACCAACTTCCGTCCCGACAGCTGCATGGAAGAGGGTATTGGTAACAGCGTCGGCCGCACAACAGTAGTGCGTCCGCACTTTGGTCAACTGCTAGTCGAGACCGTAGAAACGCTGCGCGTTGAGTCCACCGATTTTCGCGCGCGTGTTTTCGCTGATGTCCGGACGCGTGCGCAGGTGCTTGGTGCTCTCGGGCCACTCCCCGTCCCAGTGCGGGTAGTCGCTGGCGAACATGATGAAGTCGTCGCCGAGCACGTCGATGACACCGGGCAGGATCGGCTCCTCCGGCTCGCACGTCACGAAAATATTGCCGTCCCGCAGATAGTCCTGCGGGTCGCGCTGCCAGCCGTGTTCGACCCAGTCGCCGCGCTTCTCGAAATGCTCGTGCAGCCGGTCGATGAAGAACGGCACCCAGCCGACACCCGCCTCGAGGAAGGCCACCCGCAACCCCGGATGCCGGTCGAAGACACCACCGGAAATCAGCGCGGTCATCGCCGTCATCTGGTCGAACGGGAAGCTGATGCAGTGCACCTGGATATAGTTGGTGAAGCGATCAACGCCGATCTTCGGCAGGTGGATGCCCGGCGCGCCATGAATCCCCAGCGGCATTCCGAGCTCGACCGCGGCGGCGTAAAACGGGTCGAGGTCGGGGTGGTCGAGGTTACGTGTCTTGAGCGCCGGCGGGACGAGGGTGGCCACCAGCCCGAGATCTTTGGCTTCCCGCATGACGTCGATCGCCAACTGCCCGTGCTCGATCGGGGTCACCGCGACGCCGCGCAGCCGGCCGGCCGCCGGGGCGCAGAAGTCGATGATCCACTCGTTGTAGAGCCGCGCGAAACCGGCGGCGAACTGCGGGTCCTCGAGGCTGGGTGCGCACAGCCCGAGGCTCGGATACAGCACCATCGTGTTGATGTGGTCGCGATCGGCGTCGCCCAGCACGCCGTCGACCGATCTGCAGTTGATATCCGGTGCCGCGCTGATCCCGTGCTCGGGCGGGCAGCCGGCGCCGGGGCCGCGGTCCTCGGGATAGTTGCGTCCCTCGATGACCAACCTCGGCTTGCGGTCGCCGCTGGCCGTGACGAGGTGCGGCCAGCGCTTCATCGCCTCGATGGCCAGCGACGGGTTCTCCGCGACGTGTCCGTCGGCATCGATGATGCGCATAACTCGCTCCCGTCGGCAGCATCCACGGTGTTGTATGCAGCCTGCACCACCGACGGCGTCATCGCTTCCAAAACGCCAGCCAAACAAGCCTGGCAGGTGCCCAGCTCGGATTGAGCGCCCCGCTGCCGTGCAACACTGCGGTAATGGCTTATTCGATCGCTCGTCCCAAGCTGGAAGGCAACATCGCGGTCGGCGATGATCGGCAGCTGGGGTTCGCCGAGTTCGGCGACCCGCAGGGGCGGGCGATCTTCTGGCTGCACGGCACCCCCGGGGCGCGACGGCAGATCCCGGCCGAGGCCCGCATCTACGCCGAAGACAACCACATCCGGCTGATCGGCATCGACCGACCCGGCATCGGGGCATCGACGCCTCATCAGTACGAGAATGTCCTCGCTTTCGCCGATGACTTGCGCACTGTCGCCGACACCTTGGGCATCGACAAGATGGCCGTGATCGGCCTGTCCGGCGGCGGCCCCTACACATTGGGATGCGCGGCGGCCTTGCCCGATCGCGTCATCGCGGTCGGAGTGCTGGGTGGTGTGGCGCCCACAGTCGGCCCGGAGGCGATACGCGGCGGTCTGATGACACTCGCCTCTTTCGTTGCGCCACTGCTGTCCGTTGCCGGATTCCCGATCCGGTGGGCGGCCGTCGGATTCATCCGACTGCTCAAGCCGGTCGCCGAGCCCGCGCTGTACCTTTACGCGCGGGTCTCCCCCGAGGGCGATCGGCGGTTGCTGGTGCGGCCGGAATTCAAGGCGATGTTCCTCGACGATCTACTCAACGGTTCGCGCAAGCAACTGGCGGCCCCATTCGCGGATATCGTCGTTTTCGCGCGGGACTGGGGCTTTCGGCTCGATGAGGTGAAGATCCCGGTCCGCTGGTGGCATGGCGACCGCGATCACATCGTGCCGTTCGCGCACGGCGCGCACGTCGTGAGCAGGCTGCCCGACGCGGAGCTCTACACGCTGCCCGGAGAGAGCCATCTCGCCGGCCTGGGCTTTGCCGAGGAAATTCTGCGCACCATGCTCGAGCTCTGGGACAGCATCGAAAAGACGTGATTTGGCTCGTGCGCGCCACACCGTCGCGCGCCGTGTGATACATGGTGCGAGTGCCCGGAAATCCGCCGCTCACCACGGATCAACGCAACTCGTTCATCGCCGCGCTGCTGGGCTGGACGATGGACGCCTTCGATTACTTCCTGGTGGTGCTGGTCTACGCCGATATCGCGAAGGCCTTCCACCACACCAGAACCGAAGTCGCGTTCCTGACGACGGCCACCCTGGTCATGCGGCCGGTCGGCGCACTGCTGTTCGGGCTGTGGGCCGACCGGGTAGGTCGACGACTGCCGCTGATGGTCGACGTGGCGTTCTATTCGGTGGTCGGATTTCTATGCGCCTTCGCGCCCAATTTCACCGTGCTGGTCGTTCTGCGGCTGCTTTACGGCATCGGCATGGGCGGCGAATGGGGTCTCGGCGCAGCGCTTGCGATGGAGAAGGTTCCCGTTCAGCGGCGCGGGTTCTTTTCCGGTCTGCTGCAAGAGGGCTACGCGGTCGGGTACCTGCTGGCAACGCTGATGTCGCTGCTGCTGATGAACTGGCTGGGGCTGTCCTGGCGTTGGTTGTTCGGACTGAGCATCATCCCGGCGCTGATCAGCCTGATCATCAGATACCGGGTGCAGGAGTCCGAGGTGTGGCAGGCCGAGCGGAATCGAATGCGGTTGACCCGCACCAGAATTCGCGACGTGCTGCGCGATGCCGCCGTCATCCGGCGGTTCATCTATCTGGTGCTGCTGATGACGGCCTTCAATTGGATGAGCCACGGCACCCAGGATGTGTATCCGACGTTTCTGTCGGCCACCCACGACGGCGGTGCCGCACTGTCCCACGCAACTGCCAAATGGACCGCGGTGATCTACAACGTCGGCGCCATTGTCGGTGGACTGATCTTCGGCTCACTGTCGCAGCGGTTCGGCCGCCGGCACACCGTGGTGTTCTGCGCCGTGCTCGGGCTGCCGATCGTGCCGCTGTTCGCCTACTCGCATACCGCCGCGATGCTCTGCCTCGGCTCGTTTTTGATGCAGTTCGCCGTGCAGGGCGCCTGGGGTGTCATACCCGCACATCTGACGGAGATGTCGCCGGACGCCATCCGCGGCTTCTATCCCGGTGTCACCTATCAGCTGGGCAATCTGCTGGCGGCGTTCAACTTGCCGATCCAGGAACGGCTGGCCGCCACGCATGGCTACCCGTTCGCCTTGGCAGCGACGATCGGGCCGGTGCTGATCGCTGTCGCCGTCCTAACCGCGATCGGCAGAGACGCCACCGGAATCCGCTTCGGCACCAGCCAAAGCAGCGCGATTGCTTTGGCTGACGACAGTGGCCGATAGGCTCACCAGCATGCTCGCCGGCCTCGCCAGGGTGATCCGCGGCGAGTTGGCGCAGTTGAAACTTCTGCAGATGTGGCATCTGGTCGCCGGGGCGGTGGTCGCGGTGGCAGCGCTGTTCGGCGGCCTGGACAGTGTGGACGCCAAACCGAAGGTGTTCAACGTCGGGCAGCCCTACAGCGACGGTGAATTTACGGTGACCGTCGAGCGGGCGACCGCTCTCGACGATGTTCGGGCCGGCGCGCGTGTGATCATGCCCGCCGAACCCGGACATATCTACCTGGGCCTGGTGAGCACGATCCGTAACGACGGGCCGATCCAGGGTTCCCTGAGTACGGGACTCAAGCATGCAGAGTTCGATTTGCAACAGCCGCGCAACGAGTTCCTCGGAGCGTTCCGGATCGCCGATGCTTCGATGGTCGTGTTGCTGGCCCCGAAATTGTCCGAGAAGGTGGTCTTCCTCTGGAAAGTACCGCGCAGCGAGGTTGCTGCCGGTTCCAGTGTGACCCTGCGAGTTTGGCAGAAACAATTGCGTGAAATGGTGGTCACCTACGGCAAGGATTGGCTTGCCAGCGAAACCAGTTACGCCCAAATCGTCGTGCCCGTGGTGAAACGATGAGTGCGGCGCGGACCGGGATCGCCCGCCGGGTGGCTGTGCCGGTAACCGCGGTACTGATCACCGCGGCCGCGGTGCTGTGGCACCACTTGCCTGTTCCCACAGAGATTTACGCGCCCTTCGACGTCTACGGCAATCTGGGTAGTCCGGTGCGTGGCCATGCGCTCTCCGTCACCGCCACCAGGGTGCGGGTGGCGCCCAAAGGGAAATTCGCACTGAGCCAATTCACGTCGGAAAAGATCTCGGCGACGGGACTGTGGTTTGTGGTAGATGCGACGCTGTCGGCGATCGAGGATTCGGAGCTACCGTCGGCCGATCTGGTGGTGGGCGGCAACACCTATCAGGTGTCACTGCGCAGTCCGGCGCGCGGCTTCGGCATTCATGTCGACCCAGGCCTGCCGCAACACGGCTACTGGGTTTTCGACGTGGCGCCCGAGTTGATCCAGCCGTCGATCACCACACCGCTGCAGTTGCGAGTGTGGTCGAACGGCGAGGAACGGCTCAACAGCCGTCTGGTGATCAACCTCGAGAAACCAGCGCCGGAGCGCGTCGACATCGTCGCGGTCAAACCGTATGAGGTTGGTCCGGCCGGATGAACAGACTGTGGGTGCGAAACCTGATCGGGATCGCAGTCGCTGCCGCCGCGCTCGCGACCATTTGCATCGTGGAGTTGTATCCGCAGTGGTCGCATTATCGGCAAACTGTCGTACCGCAGCAGGTCGTCACCAGCGGAGAGCGGGCGCAGGGGTTCGGGCAGACATGGCGGCTGGAATCGATTCGTCGTATCGCCAAGCTGCCGGATCGCCCCTACGGGCCGTCGGTGCCGCAGGGCGCGACGTTAGTCGTGGTCACTCTCGAGCGGTCGGG
>NZ_DASXEP010000130.1:0-34452 GCF_036490025.1 Mycobacterium sp.
GGAAACTAGCAACCGCCACTGTTCCGCCGGCTGCCGTGGCGTGGAGCGGGAACTGCAAGCGGCGCGGCGGATCTGCGATGCCGTAGGTGCGCCCACATTGTGGGCTGAGGCGGTCTGCGTGGCGGACGCATGGGCGAGCTACCACCGCGAGCTGGACCGCGTGCGGGAGGTAGCCCGAGGCGTCGGAATCAGCGACGTAGCGTGGCGGCACCTGATGTACGGCCCCGTCGAGCAGCCGGAGTAGACGACGGCTGAGACCCGGCTGATCCTGGCCAAAGTGGTCCACGTCACTCCCACTGTCATACGAGCTGGGCTTTTGGGGTTGTGGGGAACCTGATCGACCTTGGAACCCGTACAGGACGGGGCAGACGCATTACCGACCGGTCCCAGACAGGCGGGGGGAGGGGTGCTCCCCCTGGGGGCAGGCCCACCCGGAGGCCGGCACCTACCCACACCCCCAGCGGGGCAGGCCAGGCACAGGCCCTAAGCCAACACTCACTAGGCCACCCACTGCCCACCCGTGCCCTAGTGCCCTGCGGTAGCCACCCACGGGGGGCGGGGGCAGGGCCTACCCGCACCCAGGAACCCAGGCAGGCCACGCCCTGCCGAACCTGACCCACACCCGGCGCACTAGCCCTGTGCGTGGCGCACAACCCCGCAGTGCAGCAGGCGGGATAAGTGCCAAGCCGAGCCCGCGCCAGTGCGGCAGCGGGCCGCAGAGAACCACCGAAGCAGCCCGGATAACAAAGCCACATAAGGAGATTCATATGCGTAGAGAAGTCTGGCCCGAGGAATACGTGCCGCCGTCACCGGGTCACAGCCTGACCCACTGCGGGAATAGCAACTGCAACCCGTGCCGCTCGTTACACGCGAACGAGCGAGCCCGGGCTGGGCAGAAGCCCTGGAAGAAGTCGAAAGAGTGGGTTGACGACAACGAGTACACCGAGGAGGAGCGACTGACCAACCTACGGATAGAGGGCGCTCGTCGGCGGGGAATGCGCCGATGACGCCGGATAACCGATTCCGAAGTGAAATGCTCGGCGGCTCCTTAGTCCGGCCAATCCACGGCCTCCTGTCCCGATGAGTTGATCTTCAACGCGAGTACGTCGGACAACTCAGGTCGATTGGTTAATCCCGCCAAGATGGGGCGGGCTCCCGACACATTGGCAGAGCAGGTCAAATGACGTGAATCAACGCCGCAGATTGCTATGGTCCGAATCGTGGAGGCCTTTCGACCCCGTCATTCGGGCGCACGGTGACTGACGCGCAGGCTTTATCGACGTTACTCACCATCGAGGCCTTTATGCTGGCCGTCGTAAGTCTCACCGCGACCTTTGTGGCTCCTGGGCGGCAGGCCGTAGCCGCGCTCCCCGTTCCCGGCTTTGTTCTTGCGATGGCGGCGGCGGTCGCCGTAGGTGTCCTTGGCCTCGGGGCTGCCTTTGCTTGGGCCGGAATGTACACCGGAGGGTCTCTGCGGCCTTGGCGAGAAGTGGTTGTGGCGGTCGTCATGCTGCTGGCTGTGCTCTTCCAACCCGTGTTCGCTGTGATGCTGGCGCTGGGTGTGAGGAAGCGAAAGTGACACTGCGCCAGCGCGTTGTCATACCGGCCCACTATCGTGCAGACGTAGAGGCCTTTGCAATGGAGGGATGGTTTGAGTCCGACAAGCATTGTCCTCAGAGGAAAGAAATGCTGAAAGTAGTGGGCACTTTGTATCAGGGTGTGGTTTCCCTTGACGTGGAAAGTGAAAGCTCCGACATTCGATTAGCCGATTCGGGGGCGCTTGAAACTGTTGCGAATATGATGGGATTGATAGTTAGGCGCAATAATTCACTTGCCGATTACATATCAGATATTAGTACGCTGCCTAATGACAAAGACAGATGGTATGATATCTGCTGTGCCGCCGGTTGGTTGATTATGCAAATTTATGTTCGTGAATTGGTGCGTGGACAGAGAGGGGGCGACTAACGGTGGCTATAACTCGGAAGTCTCCCAATTCGGTCATGCGAGACGAACTTCTGGACGAGCGTGCAAATAAGCTCTTCAACTTCGTGGCCGAAATCTCGGAGCAGTTCGCTCCAGAATCGGAGGAAGAGCCTACCACCCCCGACTTTAGCGACCTCCTTAAGAGGGACATTCGTAGATATTTAGAGGACGAGATTATTCCGGCTGTATCTCTAGATTCTGACGACTGGATAGACAAGACCGAACTGCGCCATGAAGTTTCCAAGAAGGCGCTTCTCGGCCTCAAACTCTCCGCGCTTCGTCGCGGCGCGCAAGACGTGATGGAGAGTCCTCCTTCGCGGTATTCCGCCGAGGATTTGGCTGAGGTCGTTGCCAGATCGCTTGGGTGGGACCCGGACGCAGTAGCCCAGTTCGTCCTCGACCACGTAGAAGAACCCACGCCGGACAACTCGCACGTCTCCAGGCTCTACGCCTTATCGCCCGACCCCGGAATAACGGAGCGGATCGAGTCGGAGATTAGCCAATACATGGGTCGATACATCCGCGTAGGGGTGGCGCAGTGGTATGCGTTTACAGACCTGAAGCTTATTGATCACGGGATTCGCGTTTACGGCAGGTACATGTCGTATACAACTGATGTCGAGCAGGTAGATAGCTCTGCCAAGTTGGTTCCGGTGCGGAGTTCCGATGAAATTGCCGTTGATATTTTGCCTCATATCCGGATTGTCGAGGTAGGTAACTCCACGATTCGAGCTTCAAGAGCTGCAGTATTTGCCGCTACTGCGGTATTCGGTGAACACACTCTCGATTATGTACCGAATGCGGGAAGTGATGCGTCTCGTGTCAGGGGTCTCGTGCACGGATCTTCGTTATTCTTACTCAACATCCTTGAGAACCGGATCCCTAATCACATCGTCACGGGAATAAACCTAACCGTCGCAAGATTCAAATTTGATAACACGGATGTGAGTGACAGCAGTAAGCCAGCTCTGACAGCTGTGCGGTTTGAGGGAACTCATGTTCTGGATTCCGTCCAGGCATGCCGATTCATCGTGGTTGACGGACGACCGTTGGCCAATATCTCATTCAGGCTGTCGCTGCGGCGATCTGACTCGGGTGATCAGATGTCCAAGAGCACTAGCACCTTCCCCGTAAAGATCGCCATCGAACGGGACCACGTGCATGTGACGACCGGACTAGGCGACGACCCTCTACGAGCGCCTGAAGCCCACGCGCTCGTCAAGAGGGCCATTCAAGCGGAGATCGTCAGCGGTCATGAACCTTCCGCCCTTGAGGGGCTGATCTCGCGGATGGCTGAGCGGGCACAGGCCACCCAACCGTCCGACCGCCCCAGCATGCTCTCAACCGACCTGCGGCGCACGGACCGCACCTAGATCGGTCTGCGCTGCTGCGCCCAAGCTGTAGCGCTCGCAGCAGTCTTTCGCACCGCCTCGTCCATGTCCTTGCCCAAGAAGATGTGAGCGCCCGCACGAACGTCGCACTCATTCACACGGTCAATGACTCGGGTGACTTTGGCCTCGTGCGTAAAGACACGGCCTACGGGGGGTTCGAGCCTCTCAACTTCGATATAGAAGAAGAAGCCGTTAACCGTTAGGTCCATGCCCAAATCCATCACATTTCCAATGCTACCGAGCAGACTGTGTTGTAAAATGAGGCAATCGAGTACGCCATCGGCACCATCGCGGCGGCGGCGTTCGCCGCGATCCTTTACACGGTCGTGACCGGCGACTCCGTCGTGACGGCGTTGACAAACATCATCGCCCGCGCGCTGAACACCAAGGCCTAGCCGACGATGCCGGTGCGGCCACGGTGGAGGCGGCATTCGGTGTCGCCGCGCTGGTCTCGGTACTCATGGTGTGCCTGGCCGGCATCGCAGCGGTGTCGATGGAAGTCCGCTGTATCGACGCCGCGCGTGAGGCTGCCCGGCTGGCCGCGCGTGGTGACGAGCGGTCGGCCATCGACGCCGCCCGCGGCGTCGCGCCCGGCGGTGCCGCCGTGCAGCTGCGCCGCGATGGCGAATTCGTCGTCGCAACGGTCGTCGCCCGGTCGAATCTGCTGTCCGCGTTGCACATCGCGGCCACCGCGGTGGCGGCGGTCGAACCGCAGTGACGAGCGGGGCTCTGCCACCGTCGTCGCGACCGCGATGGTCGTCGTGCTGTTGTCAGTCACTGTCGGCAGCGCGTACCTGGGTGCCGCGGTGGTGGCGCGGCACCGGGCTCAGGCCGCGGCCGATCTGGCCGCGCTGGCCGCCGCGGCGGGAGTCCCCGCCGGACCCGGGACCGCGTGCGCGCGGGCCCACGCGGTGGCCCACGCGATGCGGGTCAACACCGCCGACTGCGCCGTCGACGACCTGGATGTCGTAGTCACGATCGAGGCGGCGCTGGCAGTCGGGCGATGGGGTGCGGCGCGTGCCGTCGCCCGCGCCGGCCCGGTTTAGTCGGTGTCGGGCAGACCCGCCTTGGCGAGCTCGGATTCGGTCGGTAACCGCAGCGCGACGAGCCCGGCGGATGTCTCCTGATCGATTTCCACCCGGTTGACCGTCACATGCACCGGCACCCATCCGCCGTCATGGCCGGGCATCCGGAGCACTCCGCAGGTGGTGCCGGCGGCGAACTCGTTGGTCATCGCCGTCATCTTCGCTGCGTCGCTGGGATGCATCCGCGGGGCATCGGTGCTGATGCGCCGCCAGTCGTAGAACGGGCACGGCTCGTCGAGCCACTTCAGCAGCGTCCAGCTGTGCGGGTCGAACAGCGCCCGGTGCACTCCGGGACGGGCCAGCCCGTGCAGGATCTGCTGGGCGAGCCGATCGGGCGATGGGGGCCGGTCGGCGGGTTCGGCACGCCAATTCATTCCCCGGGCGATCATGTGATCGCGACCGTCTGCCCCCGGTTCCAGGCCATTGCGGGCGACGAAGCTCACTCGAATGTGGTCGCCCTGCCAATCAGTGCCGTCCCAGGTGTCGCATACGGTGTGGCCCGGTTGCGACCTGATCGCCGCCGCGAGCGCCCGGCCTTCATTCGGTTTGAGATCACCCGATGGCCAGCATTCGGCGAACGCGCGCTCCTCAGCGTCCTCGAGCTCCACATTCCTGCCCATGTTGGCCAGTGACTCCGGCGTATCGGTGGCCACTCCGAGGGTCATGTCCCACTTCAGCGGACCCGGAATCGGTCGCTCCGGCGGTTCGCCACCGGCCGGCCCGCTCCAGACATGTACACCGTGGATCCGGCCGTCGGACATCAATACCGGTTCGGTGCAGATCACGCGGTCGTTTTTGGGGGTGATGCTGGCAAGGCTCTGGCTGGTTTGCAGCGACTCAGCGATCGCGGACTGGATAGCGGCGCGGCGCGGGTTACGCCGTAAGAACGTGGCTATTGGAACCAGGTTTCGCAATTGACGGCCCATTGCCACTACGGCCGGTTCGGTACCCAGCGTTTCCACGAGTAACCACTCGTTGGCCATAGCTCACTAGTTTACCGGCCGGCTGGCCGATAACCCGTTGGCTCCCTGTCGAATCCGCGTGACTTTCACTGTGACGAACCTGTGGGCGGCTGTGACACACGCGGCGCGGACTTGCACACATCACCGACCGGCAGGTATTTTGCTGCTGCGCCATTGCGGAATGTTGAACGGCTTGCGTTGTCCAACCGTTCTTCGTGTTGTATTTTTCGCACGCACGCGTTTCTTCGTCAGCGAGGAAAGCGCTTTCATAGCGGCTGCCGCAAACATGGCCATATGGAAGTCGACCGTTCGAGGGGTCGGTCGTCATCCGTATGTCTGAGTCTGGTTAGCCAGCGCAGCCAGCACCAAACCCAGCACCTGCACCGCTCCCGCCTTATCCAGCGGATCGTTACCGTTACCGCATTTCGGTGATTGCACACAGGACGGGCATCCCGACGGGCACTCGCATGCCTCGATGGCGGCGGCGGTGGCGCCCAGCCAGGTGCCGGCCCGGCGGAAACCCTGTTCGGCGAAGCCGGCTCCGCCGGGGTAACCGTCGTAGACGAAGACGCTTGGTAGGCCTTCGGATTCCGGTCCCACCGCCGTGGACAATCCGCCGATGTCGCCGCGATCGCAGCTGGCCACCAACGGTAGCAGCCCGATCGCGGCGTGCTCGGCGGCATGCAGCGAGCCCGGGATTCTGAGCGGATCGATTCCGTTGCGGTGCAGTGCTTCTGGCGTGATGGTGTACATGACTGCGGCGGTGTCCAGGGTGTGCGGTGGTATATCCAGCTCGACGAAGTCGATGACCTCGCCGGTCAGTCGGCGGCGCAAGTAGCCGACGATGTGATTGGTCACGCTGACCGGTACCAGACCCAGGGTGACCGGTCCGAAAACCTGGCGTTCGCCGGCTCCGGTCACCGCGATGTCGGTGAGTTCGCGGGCGAATGTTGCATATCCGGGATCCTCGGCGTGGACGAATGCCAGACCTTCGTCGAAATCCAGCGAGTCGACGACATAACTCTCGCCCTGGTGCAGATACACCGCGCCCGGATGTACCGAAGCCGCCGCCTGGCCCGCCCCGGCCGTTCCCAGCAGCCGTCCGGTCTCGCCCTCGACAATGACGACCTGGCCACCCGTCGGACCACGAATGTCCACTGCCGGATGGGGATCCACGCCCGGTGCCGGATAGTACTTGCCGGACCGCCGTCGCAGTAGCCCGTCGTCGACCAACTGGTGGGCGACATCCTCGGCACCCAGCACCCGCATCTCGGCATCGTCGATCGGTAATTCCGTTGCAGCACAGAGCAACTGCGGTCCGAGGATATAGGGATTGGCCGGGTCGATCACGACCCGCTCGATCGGTTTGTCCAGCAGCGCGGCGGGATTGTGTACCAGATAGGTGTCCAGCGGATCGTCGCGGGCGACCAGCACCACCAGCGCACCCTGTCCGCGCCGACCGGATCGGCCGGCCTGCTGCCAAAACGACGTGACCGTCCCGGGAAAGCCGGCCAGCACCACCGCGTCCAGTCCGGCAATATCGATGCCGAGTTCCAGCGCGTTGGTCGTGGCCAGGCCCCGCAGCCGTCCGTCGAGCAGCGCCTGCTCGAGTGCGTTGCGGTCCTCGGGCAGATAACCCGCCCGATAGGACGCCACCGTGTCGGTCAGCTGCGGAGCGATGTCTTCCAGCCGCGCGCGCGTTGCCAGCGCGGTCAGTTCCGCGCCGCGCCGCGAGCGGACGAAGGTCAGCGTGCGCGCCCCTTCGGCGATCAAGTCGGCCATCACGCGTGCCGCCTCGCTACCAGCGGACCGCCTTACCGGAGCGCCGTTCTCACCGGTGAGGTCGGCGCGCAGCGCCGGCTCCCACAACGCCACCGTCCGGGCGCCCTGCGGAGAGGCATCTTCGGTGATCTCCTCGACCGGCTGCCCGATCAGCTCGGCGGCGGTCGCACCCGGTGCCGCCGTCGTTGCGCTGGCGAAGATCACCGTCGGTGTCATAGTCGGGCCGGCGCCATAGCGGGCGCACAACCGCAGCAGGCGACGCAGCACCATCGCGACGTTCGAACCGAAAACGCCTCGGTAGTAATGGCATTCGTCGACCACCACAAAGCGCAGCCCGCGCAGGAAGACCGCCCAGCGGGCATGGTTTCGCAGTAGCGCCAGGTGGACCATGTCAGGATTGGAGAACACCCAGCGAGAACGCTCCCGCGCGAGGCGTCGCACCTCGGCGGGACTGTCGCCGTCGTAAGCCGTCGGCGCGATATCACTCAGCCGGGGGATCGCCGCGGTCAAGCTGTGCGCGGCGCGCAGCTGGTCGTGGCCAAGGGCTTTCGTCGGCGAGATGTACAGCGCGCGGGCGCGCGGATCGGTTGCCAGCGCATTGAGGATGGGGAGTTGGTAGGCCAGCGATTTACCAGATGCGGTGCCGGTGCTGATCACCACGTGGCGGCCGGCGTGAGCCAGCTCCGCCGCCTGAACCTGGTGTGCCCATGGCGAACTGATGCCGCGGTCGTTGAATGCACGGAGCACGTCGGGCTCAACCCATGTCGGCCAAGGGTGTTGGCGTCCATGCCGCGCCGGCAGCTCGGCGACATGACGGAGCGGGTGTTCGTCCACCGCGGTGCCGGCCACCGCGGCGGCGAGCAGCTCGCTGCCGAACGTCACCATGGTTTTCGCGCCTCCTGATCCCAATTGACCGCCAAAAACCGCGACCGATAGCCCGGTTGCGGCCAGGCGTTTCGACGTCGCACCTGAATTGTTTACCTCGTGGTAGTCCAATTGATCATCTGAGACTGTTGCTGAGGCGACGAACATGGTTGACTGTTTGCGGTCGCAGCTTCTGTGTTCGTGTCAAACTTTCGCAGGATCGACGTTGCGGTCGCGGTTCCTGCGAGGTTGTAGGTCGGGTGAAGTTCCGGCGACTCGGCAAGGTATAGCGGTCGGAACGGGCCCGGAGCATCGAGGTGATGCTCCGCACCCGAGAAGTAAAGGAACAATCGAGAAATGCCACAGGGAACTGTGAAGTGGTTCAACGCGGAAAAGGGATTCGGCTTCATTGCCCCCGAAGACGGTTCGGCCGACGTGTTCGTCCACTACACGGAAATCCAGGGAAGCGGCTTCCGCACCCTTGAGGAGAATCAGCGGGTCGAGTTCGAGGTCGGTCAGAGCCCCAAGGGTCCTCAGGCCACCGGAGTCCGCTCCGTCTGATAAGCCTTCCAAACGACAAACCCCCCGCACGATCCGGAGTTATCGGGTTCGTTTGGGGGGTTTTCGTCATCTAAGCACCCCACCCCCCGCACGCCATGGCGTGCATTGTTGGCTGGGCGCTTACTGTCATTGACGTGAGCCAGCTGTCCTTTTTCTCGGCTGAGTCGTTGCCGCCTGCGGTCAGCGATCTCACCGGGGTGCTGGCTGCCGCAGGACAAATCGTGATGGTCGGCGGCGGGGCCCGGCTGTCGGTGGTCGTCGATCAGGCGTGGCGGGCGCAGGCGTTGGGCCAGATGATCGACGAGGCCGGTCTGACCGCCGAGATCACCGTCACGGAGGAGAACACGCCATTGGTGCGGACGGCGGTCGACGCCAGCTTGCGCCCCATCGCCGCGGAGTGGACGCGTGGCGCGGTGAAGACCGTGCCGCCTCCGTGGTTGCCCGGGCCGCGGGAGCTGCGGGCATGGACATTGGCCGCCGGCGGCCCGGAGGCCGACCGTTATCTCCTGGGGCTGGACCCCCACGCGCCGGACACCCATTCGCCGCTGGCGTCGGCGCTGATGCGCGTCGGGATAGCGCCGACCTTGATCGGCACCCGGGGAGCCCGGCCCGCGCTGCGGATCAGCGGCCGTCGCCGGCTATCGCGCCTGGTAGAAAACGTTGGGGAACCGCCCGAGGTCGCCGAGGCGTTGCCCTTCTGGCCGCACGTTTAGCGGTGATTGGACGGCCACTGGACGGGGGGTCGGTTTGCGTCGGCTCATCCCGAATGCCACATTGTCAGGTGTCAGCCGGGCCGAAGGGCGCCGCAGACGCGACGCTGGCCGGTCGCGGAACTTCTATCCGCGAGGCCCGCTCAGAGGCGGAAGTAAATGAAAGCGAGCGTAAATAGAGGTGGCTGAAGGCGACCGAGGTGGCCCTGAAAGACGGGGCAATGGCGCCACGCGGCGACTCGTCATTGTCGAGTCGCCGACCAAAGCACGTAAATTAGCCGGTTACCTGGGCGCTAATTACATCGTCGAGTCCTCTCGGGGGCACATCCGCGACCTCCCGCGCGCAGCGGCCGATGTGCCGGCGAAGTACAAGTCGCAGCCGTGGGCCCGGCTCGGGGTCAACGTCGACGAGGACTTCGAACCGCTCTACATCATCAGCCCGGACAAGAAGAGCACGGTCACCGAGCTCAAGGGCCTGCTCAAAGACGTCGACGAGCTCTATCTGGCCACGGATGGTGACCGCGAGGGCGAGGCGATCGCCTGGCACCTGCTGGAGACCCTCAAACCGCGCATTCCCATCAAGCGGATGGTTTTCCACGAGATCACCGAGCAGGCGATCCTGGAAGCCGCCGAAAACCCCCGCGACCTGGACATCGACCTGGTCGATGCCCAGGAAACCCGCCGCATCCTGGACCGGCTGTACGGCTACGAGGTCAGCCCGGTGCTGTGGAAGAAGGTCGCGCCCAAGCTGTCAGCGGGCCGGGTCCAGTCGGTGGCCACTCGGATCATCGTGCAGCGCGAACGTGACCGCATGGCGTTTCGCAGTGCGGCCTACTGGGACGTGGTGGCCGAGCTGGACGCCAGCGTGTCCGACCCCAAGGCCCACCCGCCGACCTTCAACGCCCGGCTGACCGCCGTCGACGGACTGCGGGTGGCGACCGGCCGCGACTTCGACTCGCTGGGTCAGTTGCGCAAAGCCGACGAAGTGACCGTGCTCGACGAAGCCCGCGCGACGGCGTTGGCCACCGGGCTGCGGGGCGCGCAACTCGCGGTCGCATCCGTCGAGGAGAAGCCGTACACCCGTCGGCCGTACGCGCCGTTCATGACGTCGACGCTGCAGCAGGAGGCCGGCCGCAAGCTCCGGTTCTCCGCCGAGCGCACGATGAGCATCGCCCAACGGCTCTACGAGAACGGCTACATCACCTACATGCGTACCGACTCGACGACGCTGTCGCAGTCGGCGATCGACGCGGCCCGTACCCAGGCCCGTCAGCTCTACGGCGAGGAGTACGTCTATCCGTCGGCGCGCCAATACACCCGCAAGGTGAAGAACGCCCAGGAGGCCCACGAGGCGATCCGGCCCGCGGGGGAAACCTTCGCCACCCCCGACGCCGTGCGGCGCGAGCTCGACGGCGACGATTTCCGGCTCTACGAGCTGATCTGGCAGCGCACGGTCGCCTCGCAGATGGCCGACGCCCGCGGCACCACGCTGAGCCTGCGGATCAACGGTGAATCCGACGGCCGCCAGGTCGTGTTCTCCGCCAGCGGTCGCACACTGACTTTCCCGGGCTTTCTCAAGGCCTACGTGGAGACCGTGGACGATCAGGCTGGCGGCGAGGCCGACGACGCCGAGCGCCGGCTGCCGCACCTGACCCAGGGTCAGCGAGTGGATGCCACCGAGTTGACCCCGGACGGCCACTCCACCAACCCGCCAGCCCGCTACACCGAGGCGTCGCTGATCAAGGCTCTCGAAGAGCTCGGCATCGGGCGGCCGTCAACCTATTCGTCGATCATCAAGACCATCCAAGACCGCGGCTACGTCCACAAGAAGGGCAGCGCGCTGGTGCCGTCCTGGGTTGCGTTCGCCGTCACCGGTTTGCTGGAGCAGCATTTCGGCCGGCTCGTCGACTACGGCTTCACCGCGGCGATGGAGGACGAACTCGACGCGATCGCATCAGGCACCGAGCGGCGTACCAACTGGCTCACCAACTTCTACTTCGGTGGCGACCACGGCGTGGCCGACTCGGTGGCGCGCGCCGGTGGGCTGAAGAAGCTGGTCGGCGTCAACCTCGAAGGCATCGACGCGCGAGAAGTCAACTCCATCAAGCTTTTCGACGACGCGCAGGGGCGCGCTGTCAATGTGCGGGTGGGCAAGAACGGCCCGTATCTGGAGCGGATAGTGGTCGGCGACGACGGCGAACCGACCCCGCAGCGGGCCAACCTGCAGGACTCCCTGACTCCCGACGAGTTGACCCTCGGCATCGCCGAGGAGCTGTTCGCGACGCCGCAAGAGGGGCGCACGCTCGGTGTCGATCCGGACACCGGACACGAGATCGTCGCCAAGGACGGTCGATACGGTCCCTACGTCACCGAGGTGCTGCCCAAGCCGGACGACGACGACGGCGCTGCCGGACAGCCGGCCAAAAAGGGTAAGAAGCCCACCGACCCCAAGCCGCGAACCGGCTCGCTGCTGCGCAGCATGGATCTGCAGACGGTGACGCTCGAGGACGCGTTGAAGCTGCTGTCGCTGCCGCGGGTAGTCGGCGTCGACCCTGAAGCAGGCGAGGAGATCACCGCGCAGAACGGTCGCTACGGCCCATATCTCAAGCGCGGCAACGACTCTCGATCGTTGGCGACGGAAGACCAGATATTCGACATCACCCTCGAAGACGCGCTGAAGCTCTACGCCGAACCGAAACGACGCGGGCGGCAGGGTGCGGCGGCGCCGCCGCTGCGTGAGCTGGGCAACGACCCGGCGTCAGCCATGCCGATGGTGATCAAAGACGGCCGGTTCGGCCCCTACGTCACCGACGGGGAGACCAATGCGAGCCTGCGCAAGGGTGACGACGTGCTGTCGATCACCGACGAGCGCGCCGCCGAACTGCTGGCTGATCGCCGTGCCCGTGGCCCGGTGAAGCGGACGGCCAAGAAAACCGCGCGTAAAGCTCCCGCCAAGAAGACGGCCGCCAAGAAAGCCGCCAAGCGCAGCTAGCAGGGCATATTGGGCCGCACCTGTCGGCTTGGCGGACCTCAGCAAACCTTTCTTCCGCGTTGCGGAAATTAGTTGGTGATTCTCAGCCACTTCTCAGGTACAGTGATCCCTACACATGTCGTGGATCCGTCCCGGCGTCACCTAGGGGAGAGTCATGCGAGCCGCTGTCCGATACTGCATCACCGCTGGTGTTGCGCTCGGCGGCGTCAGCATCCTCATCGTCGCCCCGTCGTCGCCGCCACTGCGCGACGTCGAGGTGCCCGCGATGCAGCTCTCCAACGACTCGCACGACAACCCCGATGCGACCACCCCCTCCGTCGCGGACTTACTGCAGGTGATGGGTGGCCTGGAGAGCCCCGTCGTGGTGCAGAACATCACCGAGTCCGACGCCGGGGTGCTCGAGGGCAGTCACCCGGCCAGTGTGCCGGGCCTCAGTGACCTGTTGAACCTCGGTAACGACCCGGCCGGCACCCCGGACCCGCAGGGCAAGCCGTTCATCGACATCGGGCCGATCCTGCCGGGCGACCTGAGCCCGCAGCCGCCAGCCCCGCCGCCTGCGGGTCGCTAGCCGCTGACGTCGCTGGACACTTCTTCTGGCGCAGCCAGATTCAGTGGCCGGGCCAATTGAGTCGGCGCGGTACGGCCGCGTAGTCCGACAACCTCGGCCACATCCCAGCACAACGCTTCGGCATCAAGCGCGCCGCTGACCGCGACAGCCGAGGCCAGCACGTGTCCGTCTTCGAGCTTGGCCAGCTCGGTGAGCCGCGCCGCCTCGTTGACCGGGTCGCCGATCACCGTGTATTCGAACCGGGCCAGCGCGCCGATATGGCCAGCGATGGCCCGGCCGGAGGACACCCCGATACCGAATTCCGCCGAGCCGATCACCGGCAGCAGTTCGTCGTGCAGTTCGCGGGCCGCCGCGAGTGCGCCGCCGGAGGCGTCCGGATGCTCAATCGGCGCCCCGAAGATGGCCAGTGCCGCGTCACCCTGGAACTTGTTGACGAAACCACCGTGCCGGCCGACGGTATCCACCACCACCCGAAAGAACTCGTTGAGCAGGCTGACCACTTCGGCGGGCGGTTGCGTGGACGCCAGCTCCGTCGAGCCGACCAGGTCGACGAACAGCACCGCGACATCGCGCTCCTGGCCGCCCAGTTCGGCGCCGCGCTCCAGCGCACGCCGGGCGACGTCTTCGCCCACGTAGCGACCGAACAGGTCGCGCAGCCGTTGCCGCTCGGACAGGTCACGGACCATGTCGTTGAAGCCGGCCTGCAGCAAGCCCAGCTCACTGGCGTCGTAGATCTGCATGTGGGCGTTGTAGTTACCGCGCTGCACCTCGCCGAGCGCCCAGCGCAGCTGGCGCAGCGGGTCGGCGATCGATGTGGACACCAGTAGCGTGCTGGCCAGCCCGATGCCCAACGCCGCCAATGCCAGCAGCAGGATCGGGTTGAGCAGCTTCTCCGGCCGCCCATGCAGATACTCGGCCTTGTCGGCCACCACGGTCAGCACGATCGTCAGCAGCGGCACCCCGGTGGACAGCGCCCAGGCCAGCATCTGCCGTCCGATCACACCCGATGCCCGGATGTTCTCCGGCAGCCCGCCGCGCAGCGCGGCAACGGCCACCGGACGCAGCACCCGCTCGGACTGCAGATAGCCGATGATCGCGACGGCGGTGGCCCCCAGGGCAACGGCGACCGCCACCACTGGCGCGGCGTGGTTGGCCACCGGCCAGCTGGCCACGATGAAGATCACGCCGCCGATCAGCCAGGACGCCAGGTTGATCACCGTGCGGTGAAACGGCGTTCGCAGCGCACGGCTACGGGCCAGCTCGGTGGCGACCGGATCGCTGTCGGCTAGCAGACCGTCGCGGCGTTGCCACCGGAACACCGGCACCAGCAGACGCGCGCTGATCAGGGTTCCGACCAGGAACAGCAGCACGGCCGATCCGGCGAAGGTAGCCAGGTTGAGAGCCGGCAACTTCTGTAGTTCGATGCGGTCTTCGGGGGGCAGCCCGTAGCGCAGGAAGCCCAGCACCAGCAGCGCGCCGATGATGTCGGCCTGCATCTGGCTCAGCGTGAACACCGGCCACGGGGTGCGCACGAACCACTGGACGAATCCACTGATCCGTCTGGGAAGCGCGCCAGCCCTACTCACCTGCCCACCGTATCGGTCGGTGGGGACCAAAAAGTAGCCGAAACGGCAGTGGGCGGCCGCTGACCGGGCGGGCCGTCGGCGCCGGCCACTACTGTTACCGGTGATGTCACGGGTATTCGCACGGCTGGTCGGACAGGAGTCCGTCGAGGCCGACCTGGTGTCCGCTGCCCAGGCCGCCCGCGGTGATTCGACTCACAGCGCCGCGATGACGCATGCCTGGCTGATCACCGGCCCGCCCGGTTCGGGCCGCTCGGTGGCCGCGCTGTGCTTTGCGGCGGCCTTGCAGTGCACATCGGACGGAGACCCCGGCTGCGGGGAATGCCGTTCCTGCACAACGACGATGGCCGGCACCCACGGCGACGTGCGCCGAGTCATCCCCGAGGGACTGTCCATCGGCGTCGACGACATGCGCGCGATCGTTCAGGTCGCGTCGCGCCGGCCCAGCACCGGGCGCTGGCAGATCGTCCTGATCGAGGACGCCGACCGGCTGACCGAGGGCGCGGCGAACGCTTTGCTCAAGGTGGTGGAGGAGCCGCCGCCGTCAACGGTATTCCTGCTGTGCGCGCCGTCGGTGGATCCCGAAGACATCGCGATCACGCTGCGGTCCCGCTGCCGGCATGTCGCGCTGGTGACGCCGCCGCCGGACGCCATCGCGCAGGTCTTGATCGACAGCGACGGGCTCTCGGCCGAGATCGCGCGCTGGGCAGCGTCGGTCAGCGGCGGCCACGTCGGTCGGGCGCGACGGCTCGCCACCGATCCGCAGGCCCGCGAGCGCCGGCTACAGGCGTTGGGGCTGGCCCGCGACGCCGCGACCCGGTCGAAGGCCTACGGCGCCGCCGAGGCCCTGGTAGCCGCTGCTGAGGACGAAGCGGCAGTGCTGACTGCCGGGCGCGACGAAGCCGAAACCGAAGAGCTGCGCACCGCGCTGGGGGCCGGCGGCACCGGCAAGGGCACCGCCGGTGTGCTGCGCGGTGCCACCGGCGCCATCAAAGACCTTGAGCGACGGCAGAAGTCGCGTCTGACCCGGGCGTCGCGCGATGCCCTGGACCGGGCGCTGATCGACCTGGCGACCTACTTCCGCGACGCGGTGCTGGTCTCCGCCAGTGCGGGCGGCGCGCGGCCCAACCATCCCGACATGACAGCGCAGATCGCGGCGATGGCAGCCCACGTCCCGGCCGATCGGCTGCTGCGCTGCATCGAGGCGGTGCTGGACTGCCGCGAGGCGCTGGCCATCAACGTCAAACCCAAGTTCGCCGTCGACGCCATGGTCGCCACGATCGGCCAGGCGCTTCGCGACTAGGCGCGGGTTTGGACTTGGGCGCTTCAACGGGCCTGCCGTAGACTCGTGCCGCCCGACAGGGCACGCCACCTTAGCTCAGTCGGTAGAGCGGCTCACTCGTAATGAGCAGGTCAGGAGTTCGATTCTCCTAGGTGGCTCCACCCAGCCCCGGGTCAGCGCGGCAGCGCGTAACCCACCGGCCCGGCCGCGATGCATACGCTCAGCGACGCCGTGTTGGCCCGCACCCGGATGGCGTTGCCCGCGCCGGGGAGTCGCAGGTAGACCCGGTTGAGCCCGGGATGCACCGGAACCCGGGTGTCGGTGCCCTCGCTCAGTGCTGCCGTGATGGAGCCGTCGCTGTTGGCCAGGTAGTTGATCTCGGCCGTCCAATCCGTCGGTAGCAGGGGGCCGTCGAGGCCGAGTTCGACAGGGCGGTCGGGCTGTACCAGGTATCCGCATTGCGGTACCGGCCCGGGTGCCATTGCGCGTACCCAGGTCACCTGCGCGTCGACCAATCGGCCGTTGCTGTCCAGTGTCTTCAATTGCGTTGTCGCCAAGCTGAATTCGGGGCGATCGTGGATCAGCGCGAACAGATGGGTGGCCAGGTTGTCCGGCCAGGCCATCCGGCCGAGCACCAGCGGATCGACCTCTTGGTCGAGCAGCGGTGCACTCGAATTCCGGTGCGCGGCAGCCAAATCGCGCCGGGCGTTCTGCAGATAGGGCTGCGCGGGGTTGTCTTGCCAGGACGTCAGAAACGTTGCCGTCGAATAGCAGCTGCTGGCCACGAACGAAGCCGCCACCGCAGACGTGACCACCGCACGTCGCGCCGAGGCATCCAGCCAGTGGGACGATGAGCGGTTGGGTGCGCAGAACCCGACAGCAGCCAGCAAAGCCAGCACAACGACGAGATCGGGGAAATAGCGCAGGGTTTGGGCCAGCTCGAGTGCGGTGAACGGTGACGAGCGCATCAAATAAATCGGTACCTGGCAGGCGACCACGTAGCCGGCCGCGATCAGCCACACCGGCGCGATGCGCTGCTTGCGAGCCAGCGTCAGGGCCAGCCCCGCGACCAGCACCAGCCAGCCCAGCGCTTGGACAGCCATCGGCGGCACGGCCCACGGCGAGGCGGGCGCCCATCTTGCCCACAGCCACGGGCCGCCGGCCAAGCCGGGAACGATGCCGTGAGTGACCGAGCGGCGCAACAGATCCCACGTCATCGCCAGATCCGTACTCCACCGGCGCTGGTTGACCACGGCCAGATAGACGGCGACCCAGATGCCGGTCAGCGCCAGCGATGCCGTCCACAACCGAAGCCCCGCGCGCCATACCGTCCGCACCGCTGACCGATCACCGTGCACGTGGCAGAGCAGCACGACGACCGCGAACGCGACGAACGGGATCACCGCGGTCTTTTCGAAGAACAGCAGCCCACCGAGGTAGGCCAGCACGCCGGTCGCCGCGTAGCGCTGATTGCGGGTGCGGACAAGCAGGATCGCATCGGCGCAGACCCAGGCCAGTGCGGCCAGCATCGGCAGTGAGTTCAGCGCCGCCGCCCACCACGCGAACCCCGGCACGCCCAGCGGGGTGAACAGCGCAAAAGTCAGCGGCACGAGCAGTACCGGCCGCCAGCCCAGGATCACGTACAGACTGCGCAACAGCGCCAGCGAGGCCAGCAGTTGCAACACCACCAGGCTGATCGCCGGCCCAGTCCAATTCAACGGCGCCAGCCGGGTGATCGCGCCGGCGACCAGGAACGCGGCAGGCATCACGTGGCCGTCGTGGTCGTCGAACAGGAACGACGGCGACAGCAGGCCGTGCGTGCCGGCGCGGCCGACCAGGATCAGGTCGTCCCAATAGAAGTAGCCACGAAAAGCCAGCACGCCGCGGATCACGAGCTGCGCCGCGACGAGCAATCCCGCGGCCAGCGCCACCTTCGGTATCCCGGCGGCCCGTCGGTATGGTGGGCCGGTGCGCGCACTGGTCACCGGGGCTGCCGGGTTCATCGGGTCGACGCTAGTCGACCGGTTGCTGGGCGACGGGCATCGCGTCGTCGGCCTGGACAACTACGCCTCCGGGCGGGCCACGAACATCGAGCATCTGGCCGACAATTCCGAGTTCGCGTTCGTCGAGGCCGACATCGTGACCGCCGATCTGCACGCCATCCTCGACGAGTACCACCCGGAGGTGGTGTTCCACCTGGCCGCGCAGATCGATGTACGGCACTCGGTGGCCGACCCGCAATTCGACGCGTCGGTCAACGTGATCGGCACTGTGCGTCTCGCCGAAGCCGCACGCCTGACCGGGGTGCGCAAGATTGTGCACACCTCCTCGGGCGGATCGATCTACGGGACGCCGCCGACCTACCCGACCAGTGAGGCGGTGCCCACCGACCCGGCGTCGCCGTATGCCGCAAGCAAGGTTGCCGGCGAGATCTACCTCAACACCTTCCGGCATCTCTACGGCCTGGAGTGTTCGCACATCGCGCCGGCCAATGTCTATGGGCCACGGCAGGATCCGCACGGCGAGGCCGGGGTGGTGGCGATCTTCGCGCAGGCGCTGCTGTCCGGCAAGCCCACCAAGGTGTTCGGCGACGGCTCCAACACCCGTGACTACGTGTTCGTCGACGACGTGGTGGACGCGTTCATCAAAGCGTCCGGCCCAGACGGCGGCGGGCAGCGTTTCAACGTCGGCACCGCCGTGGAAACCTCTGACCGCCAACTGCATTCAGCGGTGGCGGCTGCGGTCGGTGCGCCCGACGACCCGGAATTCCAGCCGCCCCGGCTGGGCGACCTCAAGCGGTCGTGCCTCGACATCGGTTCAGCCGAACGGGTTTTGGGCTGGCGCCCGCAGGTGCGGCTCGACGAGGGAGTGGCTCGTACGGTGGAGTACTTCCGGCACCTGCACGCCGGGTAGTGGCTGAGAGGTCATAGGCCGAACACGGTGTCGAAGAGGTCAAGCCAGGGCTGGTCCGCGAACGATGCCAGTCCTTCGGCCGGAGTAAGTCCTGCGGAAGCGTCCAAGCTCGCGTACACCCAGGAGAGATCCAGGTTTCCGAACGGCGTCACGAAGGTATCGGTGATGAGGTTCTGACCGTCTGGGCCCAACCCCGGCAAGTCGGTGTAGAAATTCTCGAAACCGAGACCCCATGAAGTGAAATCGATTATCGAGCCGTCTGGCAAAGTCGGGTCCGCCGAATCAGTGACGAGGAGCGTTTCAGTAAAGGAGCTGACGAACATCGGCTGGATGGTGGTCACGTCGGCTTCGAAGGTCGACGACGGAGTGTCGGCGCCGTCACCGTAAATACCGAACAGGCCTACCCCCTGAATCGAGAAGTTTCCCGGTGGGAGACCGTTGATTCCGGTGTAGGTCAACTGCGCGTCGGGTGCGGCTTTGATGATGTCGTCACCAAACGAAATAGGTCGTAGCAGCGAGCCGTCGTTGAGGCCGGCGGACGCGTCATAGGGAAAGAATATGGGCGAAAGATCAACAGATTGGCCAGTATTGGTGTCGATCAGAGTGTCTGTGACTTCGTCGGTGCCGTCGGGTTGTGGAATCGAGGAGTAAACGTTCGACAGGTTGTAGAAATCGATGGTGTTGTAGACCGATCCGATCGGCAGCGAGTCGGCGGTACCCGTTTGTGCGGTGACCAGGAACGCTTCGGTGTGGAAACCGACTCCGTCAGTGGTGGTGGTCTGGAGGGCGTTGAAGGTGGCATCCGGATTGTCACCGGATTGGAATGTTTGATAGCCCTGGTGGTCAATGGTGAACGGCGGAAGTCCGCTGACGGCGGTGATGACTGGGCCGCTGGTCGCGGTGATCCCGTTGGGTAGCACGGACGGCAAGTTAACGGCGTCGATCTTGAGGACATTGACGAGTTGGGACAGGTCGATGTTGCCGAACGGAGTCTTCAAGATGTCCGTGATGGTGGTGGTATCCCCCGACGGTATAGCGGAGTACACATTGGTGAATAGGCCGCCGAAACTGTGCGTGGTACTGATCACCGATCCCGCGCTGGGGGCTATTCCGGTTGGATCTTCGTATCCCGGCACGTCGGGGCTGACGTAGAGTACCTGGCTGGTCGCGAGCTCTTCGTTCGCAAGATCGGTGCGGGTCCCCAGATAGGGAACGGTGGACACGTAGGCATAAAAATGTCCGACCGGGTCATCGGAATCGTTTCCACTGACGTCGAACAGCCCATAGCCCTGGATGCTTGAGTTGACGCCGGGCGGCGCAGTGCTGATGTTGTACAGACCGGTCACCGTTTCCGGTTCGACCGGATTGATGGTGTAACCGGCCGCATCGAAGGGATCGGCGGCCGGTGCTGCGATGTCGACGTCGTCGGCGATCGCGACGGCGTCGGGAAGGAACGAAACTCCGAAAACACTGCTGGCTACCGCGGCAAGTACACAAGTCAATCGAGAGCGAGTCATCGATGGGCTTTCCGATCTTGTCGTGGTATTCACCCGGAAGAAAGTGTCGCAAGCTTCCCTCATCCTGAGAATAGGCTGCGAAGGCGTCAGCAACCCATGTGAGATACCTAATTCATCGGCCCCATGGGCTGATCACTCGGGCGGTTGTGCACCCTCGAGTGCGACGGCGCGGGCCAGTCGCGCGTAACGCACTTCGAGGTCCTTGAACCGCAAATAGGTGCTCAGCGTGCTGAAACTGAACGCGATGATCAGCGCGTAGAGCATCAGGTCGGTGCCGCGGGCCACCCCCAGCCAGTGCGCCACCACCGTGGTGTCGTTGGGCCGCAGCACCGCGTACACACCGGCCAGCACGAACAACACGAAGCCCACCTTGATCCAGGCTTGGGACTGAGCGCTGCGACGGGACCGCAGCAGATAAACCACCAGCGCGAAGATCGAGGCAATCAGCAGGCCCTGAATCCAGTTCATCGCGGCATCCTTCCTCGCAGGAATCCGTCGACAATGATGTTGACACCGTTGAGCAGCGGTTGACCCTTGGCCGAGGAGTATGCGGTGTAGAGCACTTCGACGGGTTGTTCGGCGACGCGCCAACGGTTTTCGTCGATCAGCATGATGAACTCGGTGGCGTGACTCATCCCGGTCATGGTGATGTCCAGCCGATCGGCGACCGTCTTGTTGAACACCCGCAGCCCGTTGTTGGTATCGGTCAATCCCAGCCGGCGACCGCGCGGGCTCAGCCGCGCGGCGGTCTGCAGCACCACCCGTTTCAGCAGCGGCGGCCGGCTGACGCCCGGGCCGAATCGGGTACCGATGACGACGTCGGTATCGCCGACGGCCAACCGGTTGACCATCGCCACGACGTCGTGCACCCGGTGCTGGCCGTCGGCGTCGAAGGTGGCGAAGACCTGCGCCCCGGGCTGACTGCGGGCGTACTCGACGCCGGTCTGGATGGCGGCACCCTGGCCCAGGTTGACCGGGTGCCGCACCAGGTGCGCGCCGGCGTGCAGGGCGATGTCGCCGGTGTCGTCGGCGCTGCCGTCGTCGACGCAGACCACATTGGCGAAAACCGACCGCAGGTCGGTGATCACCTCGCCGATTACACCCGCTTCGTTGAAGGCAGGGACGACGATCCAGACGTCGGGCATTTCAGTGGGCATTTCAAGCCCACAACGTACACGCGGTACCCGCAGATCAGCGGCCCGGACGCGCAAGCGCGCCCAGGTGAACGCCGATGCCCACCAGCGGACCGCACAGCAACGCGACCACCGTGCGGGTCTCCAGCGGCAGCGGCAACAACAGCAGCAGCGTCGCCGCCACCGTCGCGCACACCCAGCCCAGCGCGTAGGAGCGCTGCAACGCGGCCGCGACCGTCGCCGCGCCGGTCAGCGTCAGCATCGCGATCGTCACCGCCGCCCCGGTCAGCCAGGCCAGCAACGCGCCCGCCGCGTGATAGTCCGGCCCGAAGCCGACCCGCAGCAGCCACGGGCCGACCAGACCGGCTGCCGGCACGCCGACCGCGCCGATCGCGCCGACCAGCGCCGCCGGCGCGATCAGGGCCCGCAGCCGCGCGGTTCGCTCGTCGACGAAATGCGCGATCAGGTTGCCCTGCATCGCGGTCAGCGGCACCAGCAGCGGCGCGCGGGTCAAGGTGACGGCCAGAATGACCACCCCACCCTGGGCGCCGAGCTGGCTGGACGTGACCTTCAACAGCACCGGAAAGCCCATCACCAGGACCGCGCTGGCGCCCGCCGCGGTGATGGAATGGGCCGCCCCGCGCAAAAAGGTCGCGGTGCCGCCCGGGGTGAGCAGCCGCGCCGCCGATCGCGTCGCCGGCGACACCGCAATCATCATCAGCCAGGCCAGCGCGCCCGCGACGGTGGCCCATAAGAAGCCGACCAGGCCGCAGCCGACCAGGACGGTCGCCGTCGCGACTGCCACCCGGATCACGGCGTCGGTGACCATCAGCGCGCCGTACTGCGTCCAGCGGTTGGTGCCTGCCAGCATCCCCAGCAACGTGGCGTGCAGGCAGAATCCCGCCAGCCCCGCGCTGAGCAGGCCCACGGAAAGCCAATGGGCGTCGGCGAACACCCGGCCGCTCCACAGCGGTGACCCGGCGGCGATGGCCACTGCGGCGCCGATCCCGACCATGCCCGCCACCCGCAGCGGATGGGTGCGCCGACCCGGCAGCACCTCGGCTCGGCTTTCATAGCCCCCCGAGCGGATCTCGCGGGTGGTCTCCTGCAGCAGGCCGTTGGCTGCACCGGTGACCAGCCCGAACGCTCCCCAGAACACCGCGAAGACCGAGAAACCGGCCGGCGCCAGATCGCGGGCGGCCAGGTAGACCACCGCGTAGCCGCACACCGCCGTCACCGCGGTCGCGGTACCCACTCGGGCCACGCTGCTGCGCGCGATCGGGCTGGCAAAAGCTCCCACGCCGGCAGTGCCGCCCACTTCAGTCACGGTTCGAAACTATTCAGCATCGTCGTGACGGATGCCAAAGCCCGGCGGCGGCGAGGCCTCAGTGTTGTTTGACGATCGACCGCGGCGCGGTCCGCCACCTTCTGCTGCCGTCGGGTTGTTGCCGCGGTGGCTCGAGCAACAGGACGGCCTGACCGCCGAGGAGCACCGGGCGCACCCAGTCGCCCAGCTCGATCACCTCACCGGGTTCGGGTCGGCCGTGCATCGGGTGGTAACCGAGGTCGACTGGAACCAGCGAGCGCAGCTCCTCGACTGTGGCGTGCATCGGCAGCTCGCGGATCCCCGGCAGAGTGATGAACAGCCCGTCATCGCCGGACAGTTGCAGCCCCACGGCGGCCAGTGCGCCGACAACGCCGTCTTGCGTCCCGCCGTGTCCGGACAAATGCACGCCCAGCTTGGCGGCAAGCTCCCGGGCCTCCTGAGTTCGCAGCACTTCGCGTTTGGCCCTGAAGCCGAAATCGACCACTGATCGGACCGTTTCGGCCAAGCGGCGGGGAATGGCCACCGCGAGCCCAGGGTCGGCATCTGCCGGACAAACCCGCTCGAGGAACCGCCCGGCGAGGTCGATGATCTGGCCGAGCACGCTGTCCGGGTCGCCGCCCGGGCTGCGTAAGGCCAGGCATGCGCTGGAGTTGTGTGAGGTGTAGGGGATTCGGTCGTCGACCAGAAGCTGGTGACGGGTAGCTGCGGCCGGGGCCGCAAGCTCAGCCGCCGCCAGCTCCTCCAGCAGTGCGCGCGCCCGCCGGCCCGTTCCGGGGCTGTGCAGGTTGTCGGTGTCATCGATCCCGACCAGGATATCGACGCCGGCCAGCGCCGACCTTCCGCTCACGGGTTGACGACCAGGCTGGTGACGTCGCGCACCCACCGGTCGACGTCCAGGGTGGTCCCGGCGAGCTTGAGGGTGTTGCGTCTGGTGATGTTCAGGATGACCCCGGTGGTGAGCTCTGCGGAGGTGAGCATCTGCGCTGGGTCGCTGCCTTCCACTCGGACACTGGCGACGCCGGCCGCGTGGGCGGCGTCCAGGACTGAACGCACAGTGGGACCTTTCTGGATGACCGCGCCGCGCGACTGCGGCGTCGCGATCTCGGCCTGCGGCAGATCTTGCAACTGCCGCAGCGTGAAGTGGGCGAGGACTCGGTCATTCTGTTGAACGGCAAGGGAACTTCCGTGGGAAGCATCGCCGTGTTGGCCTCGGTGGCCGGATCCGCCACGATCACCGGACACCTGGCCGCCGCACCCCGCGTTCAGTGTCGTGAGCATCAGCATCGTCGCGCATAGGCGCGGGGCCGACTGCATCAACACAGCCCCGACACGATTCCGCATATCGGGAAGATATACCCGGTAGTATCCCGCACGTGCGGCAACCATCTGCGGCCGCTGATCCTTGCGGGATTTCTGCGGCGCGTCTCACGCTGCCGTCGACCAACGGCGCAGTGATTGCGCGCGAAGTCGTTTTCCCGGTGCTGGCCACCGGGTTGATCGTCACGTACGCGGACGTCCGGGTTCCGTTGGGGTTGCCCGGACATCGTGGCCTGATCTGGCTGACCCTGTTGGTTGCGGTTGCTCTGGTTACGCACCGGGCGCAGACGGTTGTAGCGGTCGGGGCCGCCTGCACGATCGCGACGGTGATGGTCGGCGGCGCGACCAACCCGTGGACCGATAGCCGATACCTGGCCGCGGCGATTCTGTTGTACGCGGTGACTGAAGTAGCCACTAGGCGCGGGCGGCGCTGGCTGATCGCGCCGGCCGCTGCCCCGATTCACCTTGTCGCGCTTGCCGCGCCGGTGGTCGCGCTCATCGAGCGGGGTCGCCTGTCGGCTGTGGTCTCGACCGGGATGGTCGAAAAGATGGTGTACCACTTGGTCTTTGGCCTGATCGCCGGCCTCCTCGCGTGGGCTTTGGCGCTCGGAATCGAACACTCTGCCTCGGCGCACCTGCCGAGCGGGGAGTCCAGGCGTTAGGAGAGATCTCATGACACTGCGCGTCATTCCTGAGGGTCTGGCCGCGACGAGCGCTGCGGTCGAAGCGATCACCGCCCGGCTGGTGGCGGCCCACGCCGGCGCGGCTCCGTTGACCACCGTCGTGGTGCCACCGGCCGCCGATCGGGTATCTGTGCAATCGGCCGCGATGTTCAGTGCACGTGGCGTTCAGCACGCGACTGCCGCGGCCCAGGGCGTCGAGGTGTTGGGCCGGGCCGGGGTGGGCGTGGCCGCCGCCGGCGCCAATTATGCCGCCGGCGATGCCGCCGCCGCGGGAACGTATCCGCTTGCCGGCGGCTGACGGTGACCGCGCCGATCTGGATGGCGTTGCCGCCCGAGGTGCACTCATCGCTACTGAGTAGCGGGCCCGGGCCGGGGCCGCTGCTGGCGGCCGCACAGGCGTGGACGGGTCTGAGCGCCGAATACGACGTCGCAGCAACGGAACTGACCGCCGTGCTGACCGGCGCGCAGCAGGTGTGGCATGGGCCGACCGCGGAGATCTACCAGGCCGCCCACCTGCCCTACCTCGCCTGGCTGGCGCTGGCAACTGCGGTCAGCGGGCAGACCGCGGCTCAGCACGAGACAGTGGCGGCGGCCTACACCGCGGCGCTGGCGGCGATGCCGACGCTGCCGGAATTGGCCGCCAACCACGCAATTCACGCCGTCCTCATGGCGACGAACTTCTTCGGCGTCAACACCATCCCGATCGCGTTGAACGAGGCCGATTACGCCCGGATGTGGGCGCAGGCCGCCACCACCATGAGCACCTACCAGGCGACTGCCGAGCCGGCGGCCTCAGGCACGGGGTCGGGCAGCGGCACCGGAACCGGGTCCGGCAGTGGCAGCGGGACCGGCGGTGGCAACGGGAGTGGTGGAGGATCGTTCCAGCTGCCGACGCCGGCCGAAATCTGGCAGATGCTGTTCGGGCCGGATGGCGAGCAGATCCCCGGGCAGGGCCAGGCCAACTGGATCCCAGCGCAATACCTGCAGAACATTGCGAACTTTGTCAACGGCAACCAAAACGCCCTGTTGTGGATTCAGCAGAACTGGCAGGGCCTGCTGAACCCGTCGCAATTCCCCCAGTTGATGTCGTATTTCGTTGCGTGGCAAACATATCGGGTCGTCAACTGGACACTCAGGACGTTGCGGTTCCTGATCCAGGAGCTTCCGCTGTTGTCGTCGCTGGTGCTGAATCTGGCCACGGTCAACCTCGCCGGTCTGCTTCCACTGGCTGCTGCTCCGGCCGGACTGGCAGGCCTGGCCGGCCTGGCCGGCGCGGGCATTCCGCCGGCGCTCGCGCCGCTTCCGCAACCGGTGGCGCCGGGACTCGCGGCGCCGGTCGTGTCGCCAGTGACTGTGACCGCGCCGGTGAATTCATCGGTCCCGGCTGCGCCGACGGCGTCGGTCGCGACGCCCGTAGTCAGCGGGAGCGTGCCGCCGCCGTCGTTCCCGCCGCCTGTCACTGGCGCGGAAGGCTTCGGCTACCTGGTGGGCGGATTGGGTCTGCGCCGCGAATCGACGCTGGCGGCCCCCGCCAAGAGCAATGCTTCGTCCGATGCGGCCGTAGCGACCGCGGCAGCGGCAGACGTCCCGCATCGGGACCCGGTGTGGACGCAGCGCCGCCGCACGGCGGTGCACCAGCGCGGCTACCGCTATGAATATCTTCAGTCCGACGGCGACGGAGCCGCGGTGCTGGGATTCACCGGAACGTCGCCCAGGGCGGGCGCGCGGGCGGCGGGCCTGGCCACGCTGGCCGTTGACGAGATGGGCGAGGGCCCCCGCCTGCCTATGCTGCCCGAAAGCTGGGATTCCGAGGTCTAGCCGCGGCCGGTTGATCCACAGGCGGTGCGGCCTCAGCACGCCGCGAGGACCTCGACCTGACAGACTGACCGCAGAGGGGAGTATTCCTCGGCCGCGGAGTCGTCATCACGTCGCCCACCACCGGGTGACCGGCCCGCGGGCCGTCGCGGTTGTGATGGCGACGGTGGAAGAGACCTCTGGTTGTCAACGGCCGGAGGTATTTCGGTGCACGTCTCCTTGCTGGAGTGGGTCATCACTCTGGCCGCCACGACCGCGGTGCTGCTGTTTGACGTACTGGTCATGGCGCGTCGGTCCGGGGAACCGACGATGCGCCGATCCGCGATCGCGTTGTCGGCCTACATCGGTCTGGCGGGATGCTTCGGAATCTGGACGTGGTACTTCCATGGCCACCAGTACGGGGTGGAATTCTTCGCCGGATGGCTTACCGAATACAGCCTGTCGATCGACAACTTGTTCATCTTCGTCATCATCATGACGAGCTTCGGTGTGCCCAGGGTGCTTCAGCGCCAAGCACTATTCGCCGGCATCGTGATCGCGCTGATGAGCCGCGGCATCTTCATCGCGCTCGGCGCGGCGGCCATCGCGCGATTCTCTTGGGTCTTTTACCTTTTCGGTGGATTTCTGGTATATACCGCGCTGCGAGTGGCGCGCGGCCTCACGCACCAGACCGACGCCGAGAACGCAGTCGTCCGGTTCGCCCGCAACCACCTGAGCGTCACCGAATCCTGGCACGGCGCCAAGCTTTTCGTGAAGGCGGGATCGCGTCGATCGATGACCCCGATGGCTCTGGTGGTCGTCGCACTGGGCGCCGCCGACGTGGTCTTCGCCCTCGACTCCATTCCCGCGATCTTCGGCCTCACTCGGCAGGCGTATCTGGTGTTCGCCGCCAACGTGTTCGCCCTGATGGGCCTGCGGCAGCTGTACTTCATCGTCGAGGGGCTATTGCAGCGGCTGGTCTACCTGTCCAAAGGGCTGGCCGTCATCCTGTTGTTCATCGGGGTCAAGCTGATACTGCACGCGCTGCGCGAGAATGATCTGCCATTCATCAACGGCGGCAAGCACGTTGACGTCCCGGAAATACCGACGCTGGCCAGCCTCGCGGTGATCACGACGACGCTCGCTGTCGCCGCAGCAGCCAGCCTCTACGTCACCCGCGGCAGTGGGAACGACTAAGCGTCAGGCTTCGATCTGGCCGGCGATGCGCCGTTCGATGCTCGCCCGAACCGGGGCCGGCAGGACGATCAGGCCGTCGAGTTCTTTGTTGGCCCGGGCGTAAGCCGTCTGCCGTTCCTGCGGGGAGGCTGCGGAGTCCTCGGCAAGTCGCAGCAAGTGCTGAGCTCGCGCCAGCCGTTGCTGGTCATCTTCGGAGAAGTCGCTGCGGCGCCGGCGGGTCGCTTCGGCCTCAGCGATCTCGAATGCGCTGACGTACTCATGGACGGCATCGCGGTAATCCAGTTGCACGGTCCGATCGTTGAGCAGGTCCTCGGGACGTTCCGGGCGCAGCAAATCGGCCTGCCGCTTCGCCTTGTGGAAGGCCACGGTCAGCGGATTCCGCATGTCAGTCATCAACGGGAAGTCCAGCAATTTGGCGATGTCGACCTCATAGTCCAGCCACCGCGCGTCGGTCCGATCGTGCTCGGCGAGGAGTTTGGTGATGGCACGCCGGTGGCTCTCGTCGTTGTTTTCCCTGCGCCCGGATGCTTCCGCGATCGCGATCTTGGCCTGCTGCTTGAGCCGATACCGTTCTAGCCGTCGCTGGGCTCGGCGCTCGTTGGCCGCGCCGATCGCGCGCATACCTCCGCCGATCGCGCCGCCCAGGGGAAATACCAGCCACCAGAAGTTCGCGGCGAAATGAAACAGCGGGCCCATTTAGCCAGAATGCCACCGCCGCGCTACTGGCTCGCCCCAACAGGTGCCCGGCAGTGCGAGCGACAAAGGGTCAGTGTCCCTCGGTCTTGAACCGTTCGATCGAACGCAGCACCTCGGCCTCGGCCTCGTCGCGGCCGACCCAGTCGGCGGTCTTGACGAACTTGCCCGGCTCGAGCGACTTGTATTGCGAGAAGAAGTGCTTGATCTCGTCCAGCTCGGACGCCGGGACGTCACCGATGTCCTGGATGTGGTCCCAGCGATGGTCTTTGGCCGGCACGCACAGCACCTTGTCGTCGCCGCCGGCCTCGTCGGTCATCCGGAACATGGCGACCGGCCGCGCCTTGACCACGACGCCCGGAAACACCGACTGAGGAAGCAGCACCAGCGCGTCCAGCGGGTCGCCGTCCTCGCCCAGGGTGTCTTCGATGAAGCCGTAATCCGCCGGATAGACCATCGACGTGTAGAGGTAGCGGTCCAGGTAGACCCGTCCTGATTCGTGGTCGACCTCGTACTTGTTGCGCTGACCCTTGGGGATCTCGACGGTCACGTCGAATTGCACCGGCCCGGCTCCTTCGGCTGAGAAATGTTGCTTGGCGTTGATCGTAGGGCTCCCACACCACGTATGTCCGCGGGGGCTTCGGCACAATGGGCACGAAGAAGTCAGGAGAGTCATGCGGCCCACCCAGTGGCGTACGTCCACCCACCTGGTCGTAGGAGTGGGCGTGCTGGCGATCGTTGCTGTCCTGGTGGCCGCCGCCGGCCTGCTCACCTCCACCGGTCGCGGCGCCAGCACGCACGTTCCGCCACCGCCGCCGGCCGTCACGGCCAAGCCGGGCGTCGTTCCGGTCGCGGCCAATGCGCCGATGCCCAGCAACACCGCGCTGGCGGCGGCGCTGGCGATAGTGGTTGCCGACCCCAATCTGGGCAAGCTGGGCGGCCGGATCACCGACGCGGTCACCGGCACGGAACTCTGGCAGCAGTTCGACGACATTCTCCTGCAGCCGGCGTCCACCAACAAAACGTTGACCAGCGCCGCCGCCCTGCTGGCGCTGGACCGCGAGGCGCGGGTGACCACCCGCGTCGTCGCCGCTGACCAGCCGGGGGCCTCTGGAATCGTCGTGCTGGTCGGTGGCGGTGACCCGACGCTGTCGGCGGTGCCGCCCGGGCAGGACACCTGGTATCACGGCGCGGCGCGGATCAGCGATCTCGCCGACCAGGTACGCCGCAGCGGCGTGACGCCTACCGCCGTGCAGGTGGATACGTCGCTGTTCAGCGGCCCGACCTTCGCGCCCGGCTGGGATCCGGCCGACATCGAGGGTGGCGACATCGCGCCGATCGAATCGGTGATGCTCGACGCCGGGCGGATCCAGCCGGCAACCGACGAATCGCGGCGATCGGTGACTCCGGCCCTGGACGCGGGCCGCGCGCTGGCCACCGCGCTGGGGGTCGACGCGCAGCAGGTGACCGTCACCAGTCATTCCGTGGGTTCCGGCGCGCGACAACTGGCCGCCGTCCAGTCGGCGCCGCTGATCGACCGGCTCAACGAGATGATGAACGTCTCGGACAACGTGATGGCCGAATGCATCGCCCGCGAGGTCGCCGCATCCATGCAGCGCCCGCTGAGCTTCACCGGCGCCGTCGATGCGGTGACCAATCGACTCAACACCGCGCACATCGACACCGGCAGCGCGATATTGCAGGACTCCAGTGGGTTGTCGGTGGACGACCGGTTGACCGCCAAAACCCTTGACTCCGTCGTGCAAGCGGCAGCCGGACCGGACCAGCCGACGTTACGGCCGTTGCTGGATTTGCTGCCGATCGCGGGAGGCAGCGGCACGCTGTCCGATCGCTTCCTCGACGGCACCCCGGCCGGCGCCGGGCCGTCCGGGTGGTTGCGCGCCAAAACCGGCTCGCTGACCGCCATCAACGCGTTAGCTGGGGTGGTGACTGACCGCAGCGGACGGGTGCTGACCTTCGCGCTGATCTCCAATGACGCCGGGTTATCCGGCCGCACGGCGATCGACGCGGTGGCGGCCACCCTCTGGTCGTGCGGATGCGTCGCGTGACCGCCGCCGCTGACTTGACGGTTGGGCGCACGGTCGACTGGGGATTCGCGGCGACGGTTGGCCAATGGCTGGCCCGTCCGGGCCCGGTGTCCACCGATTACACCCGCCGTCAGGTGGTCGACAACCTGGCCATGGCAGCCAAGGCGGCCGAACCGCCGGTTCGTGAGGTTACCGGTCTGCACACCGACGGCGCGGTGCCCGACGCCCGTATCGTCGACCGGCCGGGGTGGATCCGGGCGGCCGCCGAGTCGATGCGGGCGATGACCGGCGGAACGGACAAGCCGCGCGGGGTGATCAGCGGACGGGTCACCGGCGCGCAGACCGGTGCCGTGCTGGCTTTCGTCGCATCGGGCATCCTCGGCCAGTACGACCCGTTCACCGCCTCCGGTGACGGCGGGACCTTATTGCTGGTCTACCCGAACGTCATCGCGGTCGAGCGCCAATTACGGGTCGATCCTTCCGATTTCCGGTTGTGGGTATGCCTGCACGAGGTCACTCACCGGGTGCAGTTCACCGCCAACCCATGGTTGTCCGGCTACATGTCGGATGCGCTGGGTGTGCTGACAAAGGAAGGTAGCGACGACCTCGCACGGGTGGTGAGTCGGCTGGCCGAATTTGCCCGCGGCCGTAGCGATTCCGCACAGTCCGATCCGAACTCGACGGGCATCCTCGGACTGCTGCGCGCTGTGCAGTCCGAACCGCAGCGCGAAGCCCTGGATCAATTGTTGGTGCTCGGCACGCTGTTGGAGGGCCATGCTGACCACGTGATGGATGCCGTTGGGCCCATTGTGATTCCGTCGGTATCCGCCATCCGGTCCCGCTTCGACGAGCGACGACACCGCAAGCAGCCACCGCTGCAGCGGCTGTTGCGCGCGTTGCTGGGCATCGACGCCAAACTGGGTCAATACACCCGAGGCAAGGCGTTCGTCGACCATGTGGTGGACCGGGTCGGGATGACGCGGTTCAACACCATCTGGACGAGTCCGGAAACCCTGCCCCGGCCGAGTGAGATCGAATACCCGCAACGATGGATCGACCGGGTGCTGTAGCCGAACTCCGCGCGGCGGTAGCGGCGTTCGCAACAGACTTTCTCAGCACTGCCGATCACTGGTGTGTGGCGCTGTCGGGGGGCCCGGATTCGTTGGCGCTCACCGGCGTTGCCGCGGCGATGCTGCCCACCACCGCGCTGATCGTCGACCATGGTCTGCAATCCGGCTCGGCAGCGGTGGCCATCGGCGCGCAAACACAAGCCGAGAAATTGGGATGTGTTGACGCTCAAGTGCTTTGCGTACAGGTAGGCGGTGATGGCGGTCCAGAAGGCGCGGCGCGTGACGCGCGCTATCGGGCATTGGCCGATGCCCGTCAGGATCGTGCGGTGCTGCTTGGCCACACCCTCGACGACCAAGCCGAAACCGTACTGCTCGGCCTGGGCCGCGGCTCCGGCGCCCGGTCGATCGCAGGCATGCGGCCCTACGACCCGCCCTGGTGCCGGCCGCTGCTGGGTGTGCGACGTGAGGTCACCCATGCCGCCTGCGCCGAGCTGGGGCTGGACGTCTGGCACGACCCGCACAACACCGACCGCCGTTTCACCCGGACGCGACTGCGCCACGAGGTGCTGCCCCTGATGGAAGAAGTGCTCGGCGGCGGCGTCGCCGAGGCGCTGGCTCGCACGGCAACGGCGTTGCGGTCCGACATGGAGCTGATCGACGTGCTGATCGCCGAGGCGCTGACCACCGCGGCGACGGCCGACGGGCTCGACACCGAGACATTGACGGCGCTGCCCGACCCGATTCGTCGCGGCGTCATCCGCAGCTGGCTGCTCGCCGGCGGGGCGATCGGGTTGACCGACAAGCAGATCCGTGGGGTGGACACGCTGGTCACCGCGTGGCGCGGCCAGGGCGGGGTGGCGGTTGGCTCCGCCTTGCGCGAGCAGCGATTGGTCGCCGGGCGCAGCGGCGGGGTTTTGACCTTGCACCGGGAGCCCGTCTAGCAGGCCACCGCCGTTGGTTTCCGGCCCGGTGACATGGCACGCTGTGCTCGTGGCAGCGGAATCGCCGGAGCTCTACCCGGGGGACATCAAGTCGGTCCTACTAGGCGAAGAGCAGATCCAGACCCGCATCGCCGAGCTCGGCGCACAGATCGGGGTGGACTACGGCGACCGGACCGCCGCGGACGATCGCGACCTGCTGTTGATCACCGTGCTCAAGGGCGCGGTCATGTTCGTCACCGACCTGGCCCGCGCGATCCCGCTGCCGACGCAGTTCGAGTTCATGGCGGTCAGCTCCTACGGGTCGTCGACGTCTTCGTCGGGCGTGGTGCGGATTCTCAAAGACCTCGACCGCGATATCAACGATCGGGACGTGCTGATTGTCGAAGACGTGGTCGACTCCGGCCTGACGCTGTCGTGGCTGTCGCGCAACCTGGCCACCCGGCATCCGCATTCACTGCGGGTGTGCACGCTGCTGCGCAAACCCGATGCGCGGCGCGCCAATGCCGACATCGCGTATGTGGGTTTCGATATTCCTAACGAGTTCGTGGTCGGCTACGGCCTGGACTACGACGAGCGGTACCGCGACCTGCCCTACATCGGAACCCTGGACCCCAGGGTCTACCAGGACTAGCCGGGCTATTCCCTAGCGCAGTTCCCACACCGCGGTGACCGAGAAGTTCACCGTCTGCTGACCGGGCTCCAGCGGAACATTCGCCATCGCGCGGGGCGCCGGAATCCCGGTAGGGGGCGCGCCGCCTCCGGACGCCTCTGAAATCGAGATGATCTTGCCCAGCCCAAGGCCGGACAGCTGGGCGTATTGGGAGGCCCGGTCCTTGGCGTCCTGAAATGCATGCGCACGTGCGTCTTTCACCAGCTGCGAGTCGTCGACGATGGAGTAGCTGACCGAATTGATCCGGGTCGCGTCGCCGCCGGTGCCGACGATGACAGCCAGTAGACGGGACGCGGTGCCGGCGGGGTGGATCTTGACCCGGATCGAGTTGGCTGCGCGATATCCGGTTATGGCACCGCCGGAGTTGTCGTACTGCGGCTGCAGGCTGACGTCGGTGGTGCTGATGTCCTTGCGGTCGGCACCGGCGCCGGCCAAGGCGTCGATGACCCCCTGCTGGCGGGTGTTGGTCTGGTCCATCGCCGCGGTGACGTCACGGGCGGTGAATTCGATACCGACATCTGCGGTGAGCGTGTCGGGTACGCCTTGCACGTGGCCAGAGCCGACGACGGTCACCTGACGCGGGTTGTCGCCGACCCGTTCGGGGCTGTGGTCGCAGGCCGACGCGGCCACGGCAAGAACCAAAGCGAGGACGAGGCGGAGCGGCATCTTGCCGCGTTGGGTGATGGGCATGATCTGCACCCTAGCCGTGCTCAGAAGGGTGGATCGTCTGGTAGTGGTTCAAGTTCCGGATTTTCTAGCGCCCAGTCCGGTGGCAACTCTTCGGGCTCGCGCGGTTCGTTCACCCAGGTACAAAATGAGCTGGTGCTCGGCTTACCTTTGAACAGGAACAGCATGTCGCGCATATGGTTTCGAAACTTGCGGTCCGCGATTTCCGCTCTGCGCGCTTCTTCGAGCCTGCGGCGAGCTTCGTTGATCGGGCGCTGCTCGCGATTATGGCTGCGCGCCTGTGCAATTCGAGTACTTCGCTGCTTCGCCCTGCTCCGCTTGTTCAACGAAGGCGCCGCACATGCCGGCGCACGCGACTGCGGGAACAAATCGAGTCCGGCTGGAGCAGTGCGATATGTCTGACGGGTGGGTGATGTCCAGACGACTGTGCCGTCCTCGAGCTGCTTGTCCTGCCACCCGCCGAACGTCTTCAGTCGATGGTGTTGGCGGCACAGACATTTGAGATTGCCTGCCACCGTCAAGCCGCCGGCCGCCGGGTTTTCGTGGTTGAACGGAATGGTGTGGATGCTCCTATGCAGCGTCAAGTCTCTGCATTGTTGGGTTTAGGTCGGTTTGGAGTGCCTGGTAGAGCTCGCGGACCACAGCCCGTTTGAGGCAGCGGATGATCTCCTTTTTGGTCTTGCCTTCGTGGGTTCG
>NZ_DASXEP010000157.1:0-4152 GCF_036490025.1 Mycobacterium sp.
TTGCCGCACCTGAATGCCAAGTTGAAGTCGGCCGGCCAGGGGCCGATCGAATTGCCGCCCCCGAATGCCGAGTTGCAGCCGATCGACATGGGGCCGAGCCAATTGACCGACACCGAGTGACGACGGACTGCGCGATACGGCATGAGGCGTCGACCGTGTCGCGCATCCGCCTTGTTGACCGCGGCGATAGCAGTACCTGACGAGCCTGCGTCGACACGCACGGCTCGCCCTTCATCCGAGGAAATGCCCATGTTCCGATCCTTGCTTGCCGGAGCCCTGCTGCTTGCCGCCGGCGCGGCGGCTGCCCAGACAGTGCCGCCGTCCCTCCTGAACTCGTTGTCCTGGCGCGAGGTCGGCCCGTATCGCGGCGGACGCGTCGATGCCGTCGACGGTATCGCCGGCAAGCTCAATGTCGCCTATTTCGGCTCCGTGGACGGCGGCGTCTTCAAGACGACGGACGCGGGCAACACCTGGGAGCCGCTGTTCCAACACGAGTCGGTGGGCGCCATCGGCGCCATCGGCGTCGCGCCGTCCAATCCGCAGATCATCTACGTCGGCACTGGGGAAGCGACGATCCGTTCCAATGCCACCTACGGCAACGGCATATATCGTTCCGACGACGGTGGCAAGACCTGGCGGCACCTGGGGCTGGACGATACCCAGCAAATCGGTCGCCTGCTCGTGGATCCGCAGGACCCCGACCGCGTCGTGGTCGCGGCCCTCGGCCACGCCTGGGGGCCAAACAAGGAGCGCGGGATCTTCCTCACCACCGATGGTGGCAAGAGCTGGAAACACACGCTCTTCGTGGACGAACACACGGGTGCGGTGGACCTGGCGCGCGACCCGGCGCAGCCGGCGAGCCTGTACGCCACGACCTGGAATGCCGAGCGTACGCCCTGGTATCAGTATGCGCCGGTCGATGGCCCCGGCAGTGCCGTCTACCATTCCGCCGACAACGGCGCGACCTGGCAGAAGCTTTCCCTGCAGGGGCTGCCCCCGGAGATGGGCCGCATCGGCGTGGCAGTGACGGACACGGCGTCGGGCCCGCGCCTGTACGCGATCGTCAGTGCCGGGAGCGCACACCCGGTGGGAGAGGGTAGCAACCTGTTGGGAGCGGGCAGTGGCGTGTACCGCTCGGATGATGCGGGCAAGAGCTGGCACCTGATCGATGGCGATCCCCGCTTGCCGGGCCGTGGCTGGTACTTCGGGCGCATCTACGCCGATGCCAAGAATCCCGACCTCGTCTACATCCCCAACACGTCGCTCTACCGCTCGCGCGACGGCGGGGCGCATTTCGAATCCATCAAGGGTTCACCCAACGGCGACGACATGCATTCGCTGTGGCTGGATCCGGGCGACTCGGAGCACATGGTCCTGGTGGCCGATCAGGGCACCTCGATCAGTCTCGACGACGGCGCGCATTGGTCGAGCTGGTACAACCAGCCCACCGCCCAGATCTACCACTTCGGCGTGGACGACCAGATACCGTACAACCTCTACGCCACCCAGCAGGATTCGGGCGCCCTGATGATCGCCTCGCGCGGCGCCAGCGGCATCATCACCAACCAAGACTGGGACCCTGTCGGCGGCGGCGAATCGGGCTACCTGTTCCCGCGCAAGGGGGATCCTTCGATCATCTACGGCGCCGGCTCCGGCGGCAACATCACCCGCTACGACCTGCACGCGCATGTCACCCTGAACATATCGCCGGCGGCGATCAGGTCGTTCAACGCCAAGCCGACTCCCACCGGTTCCTACTACCCCTGGAACACCGCGTTCGCACCCTCGCCGTTCCACGCCGACACCCTGTACATGGGCGGCCAGAAGGTCATGCGGACCACTGATGCCGGCCAGCACTGGCAGGTGATCAGCCCCATCCTCACCTACAAGAACCCGAAGGCGAAGTGCAAGGGCCAGCCGACCCGCAAGACGGGCGCCGCCTGCGGCTATTCGGTCATCTATGCGCTCGCGGCCTCGCCCGTGCAGGAAGGCGTGCTGTGGGCCGGTACCGACGATTCCCGGGTATGGCTCACCCAGGACGACGGGGCGCATTGGGACAACGTGACGCCGCCCGGACTCGCTCCGTGGAGCAAGGTGGACACGATCGGCGCGGATCCGCACGATCCGGCCAGCGCCTACGTCGCCGTCGAGCGCCACGCGGTCGACGATTTCAACCCCTATATCTACATCACCCATGATGCGGGCAAGCACTGGCGCCAGGCCGCCGAGGGGATTCCGGACGGCGACTATGTCCGCGTGGTGCGCGCCGATCCCGAGCGCAAGGGTCTGCTCTACGCGGGGACCGAGCACGGCATCCTCATCTCCTTCGACGATGGCGACTCCTGGCAGTCGCTGCAACGCAACCTGCCCACGACCGCGGTACGCGACCTGACCGTGCACGACGGCGATCTGATCGTCGGTACCAGCGGGCGTGGCTTCTGGATACTCGACGACATGGAGCCGCTGCGCGAAGCCAGCGCCGCGATCGCGCAGAGCCCGGTGCACCTGTATGCGCCGAAGCCGGCCATGCGTTTGCGCCTCGGCACCTACGAGGGCGAGGCGCGACCGCCGGAAGTGCCGCACTCCGCGAATCCGCCTACCGGTGCAATCATCGACTATTGGCTGGGCGATGACTCCAGCAGCCCCGTGACGCTGACCATCTACGACGCCGAAGGGCAGCAAGTACGGCACTTCTCCAGCACCGACAAGGCCGCCGAGATACCGGCTCCGAATTACCCCGACTACTTCATCTCCTCGCCCAACATCCTGCCGGCCGGCAGCGGAGCCCATCGCTTCCTGTGGGACCTGCGCTATGCGCCGCCTGCCGGCGAGCCGCGCTGGGGTGAGCCGGCCGTGCTCGGCGAAACGCCAGAGTCTCCCATGGGGCCGCTGGTGTTGCCGGGCCAGTATCGTGTGGTGCTGACGGTCGGCGGCAAGGAATACAGCGCCCCGCTCACCGTGCAGGCCGATCCCAACGCGGACACCACGCCGGCGGCGCTTGCCGCCAATGTCCGCTTTGCGCTCGCGCTGGAGTCCGACATCGACAGCAACGCCAAGGTGCTGCAGGCCGCCGCCAATGCGTCCGGTGGCGGTGCCGGCCGGCAGCGTCTCGAAGACCAGGTGAAGAAGAGCGACCTGGACGGCATCAACGAGCAGCTGTCCATGCTGCTCGATGAGGTCGTGAGCAATGACGCGGCGCCCATCCCGACGGTGGTGGATGCCGCCAACCAGCTGCGCGCGAGCAGCGGCAAGGCCCGCGACACGCTGACGGGCATGCTGACAGGAGATTGAATGCGCCACCGCCCCGCCAGGCGGGAATTCCTAAAGCGCGGCGCCCTGGTCACGGTGGGCGCAGCAACGGCTGTCACCACCAGCTTAGAGGTGTTTGCCGCGGGTGCTGGCAATCCGGTAGTGCGCACTACGGAAGGACGGCTCAGGGGCGCGAGTGCCGCTGGCCGCTTTACGTAGGCGTCGACCGCGGGAAACTGGGCGACCAGATCGGTGTGTCGAATGAGTCTCAATACGGTCGTCATCAGAACATCCGCCGCGGTAAAGCGGTCGACCAGGTAGTTGCGACCGTCGAGCCAGGCGGATAGCGCTCCCAGTCGAACTTTCACCGCATCCACGGCTCCGGGTCGTCGCAGCTTTGCCCACTGTTCCTCGCAGTGCTGCAGGTCCATCGCGGACAGGTTCTGGATCGGCGGCTCAACCGTGTTGAGCGCGGCGAATATCCAAGTGACTGTGTGAGCGCGTCCGTGCCGGTCGCCAGGCATCAGAGCCTCGGAATCCAGGGAGATGTAGTGCACGATGGCGCCCGATTCAAACAGCCCGCGAACGTCCGCTCCGAAGGCCGGTACCATCCCGAACGGATGCTGCTGACGATACCAGTCTGAATTCAGATCCTTGAAATCGATGAGTTGGGCTTCATAGGGAAGGCCGGCCTCCTCCAGCGCCCAGCGCACGCGCAAGTCGCGAACAAGCCCTTGGGCAAATGGGGGAGCCCAGCGAAATCTGGACCTGCCCCGTTTCCGTGGACAGTTTCTCGTCTTCGCTCTTGGTCTCTGGTCTTACCTCCTCAATCTTACACCGCAGTGCAGTCTGACGCCGCAGGCGGCAGAAGCTCCGGCCTTCGGATTTGCAAGGAACGCTGGT
>NZ_DASXEP010000186.1:0-13623 GCF_036490025.1 Mycobacterium sp.
TACCTGCTCAGGATCTTGGACGAGTCGCCACTCTCCCGAGCTGTCGTCCGGGAGGTACCCCCACGGGGGCATACCGCCTCGGTATTTGCCGGCCCGGATGTTGTACTGCGCGGCCGAGGCGTTGCGCTCGGAGATGGCCGCTAGCTCCATCTCGGCCACCTTCGCCACAAGCAGGGCGATGATGTCGCCGAAGTCTGTCGAGAGGTCGAAATACGATTCGGTAGCAGAGACCAGCGTGACAGAATGGTCTCGGCCCCAACGGATTAGGTCCGCGAGGTCGAACAACCTGCGGACGATCCGGTCGGCCCGGAAGAACACCAGCACGTCGAACTCGTGCGGGCGATTCTTCAACCAGTCCCCGAGCTGCGGGCGGTCGAACGGAGAGGTTTTCCCCGCCGAAACGTCCAGGTCCTCAGCGACACCTACGACCTCGTAACCGCGTTTGCTGCACAGCTCGCGGCAGGTTTGAAGCTGCCTCTCGGGGGACGTAGTAGCGTCCGTCACGCGGGAAAGTCGGATTGCAATCAGGGCTCGACGCACGTTGTAAAACTACACTGTCGAGTACTCGACCGTGGACATCCCCGTCTCGTCCACCGCCAACAATGTGGCGCGCGCTTTGAGCGCTTGAAAGATGTTTCCTGCCTTCATATTTCTCTCCTTTGTTATCCGAGGCGGAGTCCGTAGGCGCCGTCACAGCAGGCCCGACTGCAGTAAGTCACCGGCCAGCCCCGCCACCACCGGAATGATTCCCAGGCACACGAATGCCGGCAGGAAGCACAGACCGAGCGGACCCGCGATCAGCACCCCGGCACGCTCGGCAGCCGCGGCAGCGGTGTGCGCGGCGTCTTGACGACATTGCCTCGCGAGTTCCGACATCGCTTCGGCCAGAGCCACACCCGACACCGATGACCTGCGCGCCAACCGCAACAACACGTCGGTCTGCGGGTCGAGCGAACTGGATCGCCGACCGGGCGGCACGCACCATGCGACGGCCGGATCGGCACCCAGCGCCAACAGGTCGGCCGCCCGGCGCAGCACCCGAGCCAGTAGCGGTGGAGCCGATGGGGCTGTCGCGGCTGCCGCAGTCGACACCGCCATGCCCGCGGCCAGGCATACCGCGAATACGTCCAGGCTCGATGCGACGGCCAACGGATCCGGACCACGCCCCGATTGCCGCCGTGTCCGCGGCGCGCGGCCCGGTATCCCGGTGCGGGCCCGCACGATCGACGGTCCGGCGTCGCTCAGTAATGCCACGGCAAGCAGCACCGCCGCGGCGGTCATCACGCCACCGCCCGATCGGTGATGTGGTCCGCCCATAACAGCCCACCGCAGACCAGCGTCAGCCCGAGGACCAATAGCATGCCGCCCAGCCGCCCGCCCAACAGGAACGCCACCGGCCGTGCGCCGATGAGCTGGCCCATCAACACCGACAGCACCGGAAGACTCGCGAGGATTGCCGTCGTCGCCCTAGCGCCCGCCATGCCTGACCGGACCTGGCCTGAGAACCGTTGTCGCTCAGCGATATCGCGTTGTGCTGCCTGCATCAGGGTGGACATCGCCAAGCCGTGATCGGCGGCCAGTTGCCAGCACACCGCCAGCCGCTCCCATTGCGCCGGCTGCGCCGAGGTTCCGGCCACGCCGCGCAAGCCCGCGGTGACGTCGGCACCCAGCCGGGCACGGGCGGCCACCGCCCCACACGCACCGGAGACCGGGCCGGCCGTTTCTGCTGCGGCGACCGCGAAAGCGGCCGCGGGGTGGGCGCCGACCCGTAGCTCGCCCACCAGAACCTCGAGCGTGGTCTCCAGCTCCCGGCATTCGTCCATTCCCCGATCGCTACGCCTGCGACGGCGATAACGCAGGGACAACGTTGCGACGAGGATCCCGGCCGCCAAAGTCGTTGTCAGCGGCAGCAATACGGCCGCTGCGGCGAACGCACCCGCGACCGCCCAGCCCGTCGCCTGCCGGGAGAACCGCAGCCGGCGCCGGCCACCATGGTCCAGGCGTCGGCGCGGTGAGGACGGAAGCGCCAGCACCGCGGCGGACAACGCCAGCGCGGCGGTAGCCGCTCCCGTCATGACGGCATCCGGTTCTGCACCATTCGGCGCAGGGCGGTGATCTCGTCGGTCAGTCCGCGGTCGGCGTGCCACACGGTGACCGCGCACACCCCTGCGTCGGTGTGGCGCAGCACGGCGATCTCGCCGAGTCGCCGTCGACCGCCGCGATCGCGGGCAACGTGCAGGAGCACCTGGACCGCCGCGGCGAGTTGGCTATGCAGCGCAACACGATCCAGACCCCCGAGTGCGCCTAACGCTTCCAATCGGGCCGGGACTTCGCCGGGATTGTTGGCGTGCACCGTGCCCGCACCACCGTCGTGACCGGTGTTGAGTGCGGCGAGCAGATCGGCTACCTCGGCACCGCGGACCTCGCCGACCACGATGCGGTCCGGCCGCATCCGCAATGCCTGACGAACGAGTTGGCGCACGGTGACCTCGCCGACGCCCTCGACGTTGGCGCACCGCGCCACCATCCTGACCAGGTGCGGATGCGGAGGCGCCAGCTCGGCGGCATCCTCGACGCACACGATCCGCTCATCGGCCGGCACTGCGCTCAACATCGCCGACAGCAGCGTGGTTTTGCCGGCGCCGGTGCCGCCGGAGACCAGGAACGCCAGCCTGGCCGCGATGATGTCGTCGATCAGTGTTGCGGCCGCGGGCGCGATGGCGCCGGCCGCGGCCAACGCGGACAGACCCTGGGTGGCCGGCCGCAGCACTCGCAACGACAGGCAGGTGCCACCCGCGGCGACCGGTGGCAGGACGGCGTGCAGCCGGACCGCAAAGCCACCGGTGCCCAACCCGGTCAGCTGACCGTCCACCCATGGCTGCGCATCGTCGAGACGCCGGCCGGCCGCCAGCGCCAAACGCTGCGCCAAGCGCCGCACAGCAGCTTCGTCGGTGAACTGAATATTCGTGCGCCGCAACCCGTTTCCGTCGTCGACCCAAACCGCGTCCGGCGCACTGACCAGCACGTCGGTCGTCCCGTCGGCGCACAACAGCGGCTCGAGGATGCCCGCACCGGTCAGCTCGGTCTGCAGTATCCGCAGATTACCCAGCAGCTCCGTGTCGCCGAGTACCCCGCCCGATTCGGCCCGGATCGCATCGGCCACCACCTTGGGGCGCAGTGGCGCGGACTCGGTCGCCAGCCGCTCGCGCACCCGGTCGATGAGCGACCCGGTCACGCCGCGCGGCCTTGGGTTTGGGCAGCCGAAGGTGCCGGCAGGACGGCGAGCACCCGCCGGGCCGCGGCCGCCAGCGCCGAGCGACGCCCTAACCGCAGACCGCCGTGCTCGAGCTGCTCGGCCAGCCGAGGGTCGGGCCGCATCGACGCCAGCAGTGGCACCTCGGCGATCGCGGCCACCTCGACTGCCCGCAGCCCACCCGGCGACGGACCCCGGACTATCAGCCCGATGTTGGGGTTGATACCGGCGAGCACCGGGGCCATCGTCGCGGTGGCGGCGCACGCCCGCACGTCACACGGGCTGACAATGACAACGAGATCGGCTGTGTCCAAAGCAGTTTCAACGGCGTCGGTCAATCGACGCGGAAGGTCGCAGATCACGGTTGCCCCGCCGCGGCGGCCCGCGTCGACGACCGCTTGCACTGCGGCCGCGTCCAACTCGTGGCCGTGCCGCGTGCCCGACAGCACGCTGACCCCGTGGCGTTGCGGTAACGCATCGCGCACCGCCGACCAAGTCAGCCGGCCGCCCCGCAGGGCCAGGTCCGGCCAGCGCACACCGGGCGTGGTCTCGGCGCCGACCAGTAGATCGACACCACCGGCCCAGGGATCCACATCGACCAGCAGGGAATCGCCGGCCGTCAGCGCCAGCGCGACTGCGAACAGCGAAGCGCCCGCCCCGCCACGCCCGCCGATCACCGCCAGCACTGCTCCGCGGGCACCGTCGTCGCGCGCTGTTTCACCGGCGTCGGCGAGCTCGCGCACCAGATCATGTTCTTGCGCAGGGAGTTTCAGCACGTTCCCGGCGCCCACTTCGATCGCCGCGGCCCATGTCGGCGGTGTCGGTTCGTTGCCGGTCACTACGATCACATGCGCGCGGCGCGGCAGTCCGGTGACTGCGCATCCAAAAGCTGCGGCCTCGTCCAGGACGACCGCTGATGCCGCCGACCACGCTTTCCTGCTCACCGGTAATTCGCTGCCGGCGTGTACAACTCGCACACCGACGGCCGCCGCGACCCGGTCCAGCTCATCGCGCAGTACGGGCTCGGCAAGCACGGCCAGAATCCCCCGCGCGTCGGTGATCGTCATCGGCCCACCGTGCCGGGGCGCGGCACACACCGCCAGTCGCGCGACAGGATTTGTGGACAACACCGGGTCTGTGTGCAGACCACCGCTGCCGATCAAGCTAAGGATTGCCCGACAAAAGGGACGACCCCCGCCAGGGGGGGAGGAGGCGAGGGTCGTCGTGTATCAGCCCCGGGGGGTCGGGCTGATACACCCTCGGCTAAGCCGAGTGATTCTTACTATACACATGACAGCGTTACGCAGCGCAAGTGTTCTTTGCGAACGATAAGTACAACCTTTAAGTAGCTGAACCAACAGTATTGCCGCCGTCACGCGCAGCCGAACCATGTTTGACCGGGGGTTTTACCGACAGCGTCGCGATTTGCCGGCGCACCGCCCTATGCTGGGGCGGTGACCGTCTCCGACTCGGCCGCTGACCAGCAAACATCGTCGGCCCCCGGTAGCCCCAGTCCGCGCACGGCAGCTTTTTTCGATCTCGACAAGACCATCATCGCCAAATCCAGCACCCTGGCGTTCAGCAAACCCTTCTTCGCGCAAGGTCTGATCAACCGGCGGGCCGTCCTCAAGTCCAGCTACGCCCAGTTTTTGTTCCTGCTCTCCGGCGCCGACCACGACCAGATGGATCGAATGCGCATCCACCTGACCAACATGTGCACCGGCTGGGACGTCGAGCAGATCAAGTCGATCGTCAACGAGACGCTGCACGACATCGTCACGCCGCTGGTGTTCGCCGAGGCTGCCGACTTGATCGCCAGCCACAAGCTGTGCGGCCGCGACGTCGTGGTCGTCTCGGCATCCGGTGAGGAGTTGGTCGCGCCGATCGCCCGCGCGCTGGGCGCCACCCACGCGATGGCGACCCGAATGGTAGTCGAGGACGGCAGGTACACCGGCGACATCGGGTTCTACTGCTTCGGCGAAGGCAAGGTGCAGGCGATCCGCGAGTTGGCCGCGCGCGAGGGCTATCCGCTCGAGCACTGCTATGCCTACTCCGATTCGATCACCGACATGCCGATGCTCGAGGTGGTCGGCCATCCCAGCGTGGTCAATCCCGACCGCGCGCTGCGGCGGGAAGCGGCCGCCCGCGGCTGGCCGGTGCTGACGTTCTCCCGGCCGGTGTCGCTGCGCGACCGTATCCCGGCGCCGTCCGGAGCCGCGGTCGCCACCACCGCCGCGGTCGGCATCAGCGCGCTGGCCGCCGGGGCGCTGACCTACTCGCTGCTGCGTCGACTGTCGCTGTAGCCGACGCTCCAGCAAACTAACGACGTCACGGGTCGGCATCGCTTCAGCTTTTTAACCGCAATTGGCTCTTGATGTGACGGGGATCACGTAGTACAAAGGATTCACGGAAGCCCGGTGCGGCCAAGGTCGGTCCGGAAGAGAAGGGCCTATCTCCCGAACGGGGCAACCGAGCACGGTTCCCGGCACCCACGCGGAGTCACAGCCGCGATAATGGCAGAAGTGTTGCGGGCCTGCGAAATTGCGAAAAGTGGATGGTATCGATGGCCCTTTGGGTGGGGCCGCAACCGGAAGCGTCGCAAGATCGCCGAGGCCATCCCACGCAGCCCACAGTTGCACGCATGGTAACCGGGTTCCGTGCTAGCGGGCGGCGAGCCGAATGCTTCGGTAAGCCGCCCGCTTTATTCGTCTGGGTCGCCCGCCGCTACCTACGCGGTGAGCGATTCAGCAATCGAGAGCGCCTCCTGCGCGCCGGTACGCATGGCCCGGCAGCACAGCACCAACCAGGCGGTCATGCCTTCGGGTGTGCCGGCCGCGAACCCGCGCATGGCCTCCCGGTAGTCGGCGGCGCGGCGCATCCACCCGACCTCCGGGACACCCAGCCCGTGCGGGTCGAGACCGGTCGCGATGGTCACCAATCGCGAGACCGCGCGCGCGACCACTCCGTCCGCGCTGCCGAACGGAGCCAGGGTCAGCAGCTCGCCGTGTGCGATCGCGGCGATCACCGGCGCCGGCGCCCGGCTACCGCCGGTCACGATCTCGGCGAGCAACTCCAACCGGGGCCCGACGTCTGCTTCCGGGCGCGGCCTGCCCAGCCGGCTCTCGTCGACCCGGTCGGCAGCGGCCAGCATGTGCAGCCGCGCCAGCGCCTGCAACGGAGCACGCTGCCACACCCCGACCAGGTTGGTCTCGCCACCCTCGAGGGCCTGGGCGACGCGCAGCGCTCCGGCAAAGACCGGGTCTGCCATCACCGAGACGTCGAGTTGATCGTCGAGTTTTCGGCCGCCGCCGTCCAGCACCGCCGAGGCCCGCGCCGACCGCAGCGCCGCCTCGGCGGCGGTCACCGGCCAGCGCCGCAGATTGGCGCGGTGCCGATGCGCCCGGCCGAGCGCCTCACGCGCCTGGTCGCTGGCGGCGGCGACACCGGGCAGGTCCATCAGCGGAGCCAGCGGGTCAGGAGTCATGAGCTGTCAGGATAGCCAGCCCCGGCACCCGGGATAGCGGCCAGTAGTTGCCGGGTGTACTCGTGACGCGGCGAGGTGAACACATCCTCGGTAGCCGCATGCTCGACGACCCGGCCCGCGCGCATCACCATGACGTCGTCGGCGATTTGCCGTATCACCGCGAGGTCGTGGCTGATGAACAGATACGTCAGGTCGAGAACCGCTTGCAGCTCGGCAAGCAGCTCCAAGATCTGCGCTTGCACCACGACGTCAAGCGCGGAGACCGCCTCATCGCAGACCAGTACCTCGGGCTGTAGCGCCAACGCCCGCGCGATCGCGACCCGCTGACGCTGACCTCCGGACAGCTCTCGCGGGCGCCGGTTCAGCAGCGACGACGGGAGCGCCACCTGCTCGGCCAATTCGCGAACAGTCTGCTGACGTCGTCTGCGGTCACCGATCCGATGGATGCGCAGCGGTTCCTCGATGATGTGCGACACCGAGTACATGGGATCCAGGCTGCCGTAAGGGTTTTGGAACACCGGTTGTATTCGACGGCGAAACGCCAGCGTATCGCGCCGGCTCAACGATGCGGTGTCTGACACATCGAGTCCGTCGAAAAGCACTGTGCCCGAGCTGGGTTGAAGCAGACCAAGCACCATCCGGGCCAGGGTGGACTTTCCCGAGCCGGATTCGCCGACGACGGCCAGCGTCGTGGCCCGGCGCAACCGGAACGACACATTGTCGACGGCACGCACCTCCATCTTGCGCCACGGCGCTCCCCGGGACGGCCGGTAGACCTTGGTCAGCGCGGAGGCGACGATCACGTCCGGTGATTCGTTCCCTTCGGCGTTCCCGTCCACAGCAGGCACGATCCGCCTCGCGCCGGGCACGTTGCGCAGCGACGGTGCGGCTGCCACCAAACGCTGGGTGTAGGGATGTTGTGGGTCATACAGAATCGCCTGTGCCGCAGCGGCTTCCACGACCACCCCCTGATGCATGACGATCAGTCGCTCGGCCCGTTCGGCGGCCAGTGCAAGGTCGTGGGTGATCAGCAACACCGCGGTGCCCAGTTCGCCTGCCAGGTGCTGCAGGTGATCGAGCACCTGGCGCTGCACGGTGACGTCGAGCGCCGAAGTCGGCTCGTCGGCGATCAGCAGCCGCGGTCGGCCGGCCAGCCCGATGGCGATCAGCGCGCGCTGGCACATGCCGCCGGACAATTGGTGCGGGTACTGCCGGGCCCGCAGTCCCGGCTCGGGCATGCCCGCATCGGCGAGCAGTTGAATCGCTTGCGGTCCGGCTCCTTTGATATTGTTTGCGCGCAACGCTTCTCGTACTTGAAAGCCCACTTTCCATACCGGGTTCAGGTTGGTCATCGGGTCCTGCGGCACGTAGCCGATGCCGGCGCCGCGGACGGCTCGAAGCTGCCGCCGGCCGGCGGTGGTGAGGTCGACGCCGTCGAACTCGATGCGGCCGGCCGTGATCTGCCCGCCCGGCGGCAGTAGCCCCAGAATCGCCGCGGCGGTAGTGGACTTCCCCGAACCTGATTCGCCGACGATCGCGATCGTCTGCCCGGCACGCACCGCAAGATCCACGCCACGGACTGCCGCGACGTCGTCGCCGAACTTGACCTCGAGGCCGGCGACGGCCAGCAGTGGCGCCTCGGCTGTGCTCATCGGCGCCGCTTCTCCTCATCGCTGCGCTCTGCATCGTCGCCGGCGCGGCTCATCGGCGCTGCGCCCGTGACGTCGGCGCGGCTCATCGGCGCTGCGCCCGTGACGTCGGGTCCAGGGCATCACGCAATACGTCGCCCATGATCATGAAGGCCAGCACGGTGATGGCCAGGGCGCCAGCGGGATAGAATAAGATCGGCGATCCGGCTCGCAGCCGAATCTGGTCGACGTTGATGTCGCCGCCCCACGACACCACCGACGGCGGCAACCCGACCCCGAGATAGGACAGCGTGGCTTCGGTGACGACGAACAGTCCCAACGCGATCGTGGACATCGCCATGACCGGACCGATGGCGTTGGGCACCGCGTGGCGCACCAATATGCCGAATTTGCTCAGCCCCAGCGCTTTCGCGGCCAGCACATAATCGCTGCCGCGGACGGCGAGCACCGCACCGCGAGCGATCCGGGCTATCTGCGGCCAACCGAATAGCGCCAGGATCGCGATCACCGTCCACACGGTGCGATGATGCATGACCTGCATCAGCACAATTGCGGCCAGCAGCAATGGGATACCGAAGAATACGTCGGCGATCCGGGACACCACCGCGTCGATCCAGCCGCCGTAAAAACCGGCCAGCGCCCCGAGCGCCCCACCGACGAGTAACACCAGCGCGGTGGCGCCAAGGCCAACGGTGATCGAAGCGCGGGCGCCATAGATGGTGCGGGCGTAGATGTCATGGCCCTGCAAGTCGGTGCCGAACCAATGCGCCGTTGACGGCGCCAGCAGGCTCTGGTCGGGATTGGCGTAGCCGGGATCGGCCCCGGTGAACAACGACGGAAACACGGCGACGACCATGACAAACGCGATCAGCGCCGCGCTGATGAGGAATTTCGGACGGCGACGCAACCCGCGCCAGCTGTCACGCCAAAACCCGGTGCCGACAGGCACTTCGGTAATCCGGTCAGCCATAGCGAATCCGGGGATCCAGTGCCGCGTACAACAGGTCTACGGCCAAATTCGTCACCAGGTAGACGACGACAAGCACCGTGACGATCGACACCACGGTCGGCGCTTCTTGACGGGTGACGGCTTGGTAGAGCAGGCCGCCGACTCCGTGGACGTTGAAGATCCCTTCTGTGACGATCGCACCGCCCATCAGCGCGCCCAGGTCCGCGCCGAGGAAAGTCACCACCGGGATCAGTGAGTTGCGCAGGATGTGCACGGTCACCACCCGGGGCCGCGACAATCCCGTAGCGGCGGCGGTGCGCACATAGTCGGCGTGCGCATTGTCGGCCACTGCGGACCGGGTCAGCCGCACCACGTACGCGAATGAGGCGGCGCCCAGCACGATTCCAGGCACCAGCAACCGGCCGAACGTCGGCTGATCGCCCACCGTCACCGCCGCGATACCGAGCCGGACCCCGAAGACGAATTGCGCGAGGAAGCCCAGCACGAAGATCGGGATCGCGATGATGATCAGGCTGACGATCAGCACGGCGCCATCGAATACCCCGCCCTGGCGTAGCCCGGCGATCACCCCGAACCCGACGCCGAACAGCGCTTCTACCGCCAGCGCGATCAATGCCAACTTGAAGGTAACCGGAAATGCTTGCGCCAGAACGGTACTGACCGGCAGACCGGAGTAGGCGTGACCAAAATCGCCGTGCAGGATGCCGCCGAGGTAATGCAGATACTGCAACAAGAATGGATCGTTGAGATGGTATTGCGCACGCAGTTGCGCGGCCACCGCAGGGCTCAGCGGACGATCGCCGCCCAGCGCCGCGATCGGGTCACCGGGCAGCAGGAAAACCATGCCGTAGATCAGCAACGTGGCCCCCAGAAAGACCGGGACCATGGCCCCGATGCGCCGGGCGATGTACCACGCCATGTCAGGCCTTCACGATGTGTTCGTAGTCGGGCAGACCGTTCCAGGTCAGCGTAACGTGGCTGACCGCCGGTGATCGTCCGGCGACGGCGACGGTGTACCACAGCGGCACAACGGGCATGTCCTGCAACAGGATTCGCTGTGCCGCGTTGGCGATCGCGAATGATTGCGGTAGGTCGCGGGCCGCTTCGGCGGCGGCCATCGCGGCATCGAACCGGGGGTTGGAGTAGCCGACGTCATCGGCGCCCGCGCCGGTGACGAACAATGGCTCTAGAAACTCCAGCATCGACGGGAAGTCACCCTGCCACCCGGCACGGAACGCGGTGCCGATCGTGCGGCCGGTGATCTGGGTCCGGAAACCGGCGAAGGTCGGCTGCGGAGCCCCGACGGCGTCGATACCCAGGGTGTTCTTGATGCTGTTGGCCACCGCGTCCACCCACTCCTGGTGGGAGCCGTCGGCGTTGTAGGCGATCGCGTAGCGGCCAGTCCATTTCGAGATCGCATCGGCCTGCGACCAGAGCCGTCGAGCACGGTCCGGGTCGAAGTTCAGCGCATCGTTGCCCTCGATGTCGGGGTTATATCCAGGTAGCGAACTAGCGGTGAAATCGCGTGCGGGTGCGCGTGCGCCGGAGAAGATCTTTTGACAAATCTGGTCGCGGTTGACCGCTGCCGAGAGCGCAAGCCGGCGCAGCCGCCCTTCTTCGCCGGAGAAGTGTGCAAGTCGCAAGGGGGTGTCCAGCGTCTGGTTGACCGCCGCGGGCGCGGTGACCGCGCGGTCGCCGAGGTCTCTGCGGTAGATGGTCAGCACACTGGGCGGAATCGTGTCCAGCACATCGAGATTGCTCGACAGCAGATCGGCGTAAGCGGTGTCGAGGTTGGCGTAGAAGACGAACCGCAGGCCCTTGTTCTGCGGCATCCGGTTGCCGTGGTAGCCGGGATTGGTGACAAGGTCGAGCTTGACGTTGTGCTGCCAGGCCGGGATTCCCCGCTCGTCGGCAAGTCGGTACGGGCCGTTGCCGATCGGGTGCTGGCCGAATGCCGGCATATCCTTCAGCGCGGCATCGGGCAGCGGGTAGAACGGCGAAAATCCTAGCCGCAGCGTGAAATCGATCGTCGGACCCTTGAGCCGAACGGTGAATTCGTGGTCGTTGACCACCTGAAGGCCCGCCATCGTGCTCGCCGTCGGCTTCGGTGCGGCCACTTCGTCGAAGCCGGCGATCGGGCTGAAAAAGCTCTGCTGCAGTTGAGCGTTGGTGGCCAGCGCGCCGTAATTCCAGGCGTCGACGAACGAGTGCGCCGTGACCGGTGATCCGTCGCTGAACGTCCAGCCGGGTTTGAGGGTGATCCGGTAGTTGACGTCGTCGGTGGTCTCGATCGACTGAGCAACTTCAAGTGCGGGCGCGCCCTTGGCGTCATAGGACGTCAGACCGGCGAACAGCCGGTCGATGATCCGGCCCCCGTTGGTGTCATTGGTATTGGTCGGGATCAGCGGGTTCTGCGGCTCGCCGGCATTGACGATCACTACATCGGTCCGGACGTTGCCCGCCCCGCAGCCGGTCAGCGACGCAGCCGCCAGCAGCATGCCGACCGCTGCTGCGCACAACCGATGCAAGCCGTCCTCCTTCGGTCAGCACGGTCTCATACCCCACTCCGGCGCGACTGTACTGCTTGGAGCGCTTCCAAAACCGACTCGACTGAGTCCGCGCCTCCTCAGCCTTACCGGCTGCATCGTCGCCGGAGTCCGTTTGATGGTCCGACTCCTCCTCAGCCTTACCGGCTGCATCGTCGCCGGACTACGCTCGTGCGGGTGAGCGAGACGCACACCGAGGCACCGACGTCATATCCACCGTCGACACAGTTCGCCGCGCAGGCCAACGCCCGCGACGAGCTGTATGGACAGGCCGATCAGGACCGGCTGACGTTCTGGGCCGAGCAGGCCAACCGATTGTCTTGGGCCACACCGTTTTCCGAAGTACTGGACTGGTCGGCGGCGCCGTTTGCCAAATGGTTCACTGACGGCAAGCTCAACGTCACCTACAACTGCGTGGACCGGCACGTCGAAGCCGGCAACGGCGATCGGGTGGCCATCTACTTCGAAGGCGAGCGCGTCGGCGAAGACCGCACCTTGACCTACAGCGATCTGCAGACCGAGGTGAGCAAAGCCGCCAATGCGCTGGCCGATCTGGGGCTGGTCGCCGGGGACCGCGTCGCGATTTATCTGCCGATGATCCCCGAAGCCGTGGTCGCGATGTTGGCCTGCGCGCGACTGGGCGTGCTGCACAGCGTCGTGTTCGCCGGGTTCACCGCCACCGCGCTGGGCGCCCGGATCGCCGACGCCGAGGCCAAACTCCTGATCACCGCCGACGGGCAGTTCCGGCGTGGCAAGCCCACGCCATTGAAGGAGGGGGCCGACCAAGCGGTCGCCGACGCCGACACGATCGAGCATGTCCTGGTGGTCCGGCGCACCGGCATCGATGTGCCCTGGACGCAGGGCCGCGATCTGTGGTGGCACGACGTCGTCGACTCCGCATCGGCCGAACACCACGCCGAGGCGTTCGACGCCGAGCATCCGCTGTTCCTGCTGTACACCTCGGGCACCACCGGCAAGCCCAAAGGCATCGTGCACACCAGCGGCGGCTACCTCACCCAGACGTCCTACACCCACCACAACATCTTCGACACCAAGCCGGACACCGACGTGTTCTGGTGCACCGCCGACATCGGCTGGGTCACCGGGCACACCTACAGCGTCTACGGGCCGCTGTCCAACGGCGTCACCCAGATCATCTACGAAGGCACGCCGGACACCCCTGACCAGCACCGACATTTCCAGATCATCGAAAAGTACGGGGCGACAATCTATTACACGGCACCGACGATGATCCGGACGTTCATGAAGTGGGGACGCGACATCCCGGATGCTCACGACCTGTCCAGCCTGCGGTTACTGGGGACGGTCGGCGAGCCGATCAACCCGGAGGCCTGGCGCTGGTACCGCAAGGTCATCGGCCGCGACAGCATCCCGATCGTGGACACCTGGTGGAGACCGAAACCGGCTCGGCGATGATCTCCCCGCTGCCCGGCGTCGCTGCCGCCAAGCCGGGTTCGGCGATGACCCCGCTACCGGGCATCTCGGCGAAGATCGTCGACGACAACGGCAATCAACTCCTCCCGCCGTCGTCCGACGAGGGCGAGCACACCAGTGGATACCTCGTTCTCGACCAGCCCTGGCCGTCGATGCTGCGCGGCATCTGGGGCGACGACGACCGCTTCCGGGAGACCTACTGGTCGAAGTTCGCCGAGCAAGGGTGGTACTTCGCCGGCGACGGCGCTCGGTACGACGCCGACGGG
>NZ_DASXEP010000018.1:0-59805 GCF_036490025.1 Mycobacterium sp.
AGCCACTGGCCCAAACCTCGGCCGTGAGCGCGTCGTCGAAGCCAGCAATACGCCGCGCATCACGTAGCAATAGATCCGCCGGCTGCGGTCGTCTAGGCGAACGGTGTGTCGATCTGCTGTTGCCGCGTGTGCGGCGGCCACGACCTTTCGGCATGGATACAAGTCCATCACAGCGACGGATCGCTCTGCAGCCGTACGTGCCGCCGACAAGCCGAGGACGTCAAGAGTCGCACTCGCTCGGAGCGGCTGGGCAAGTTGCAGACCCGGCCATCGCGGAACTGATATCATGATATCAAGTCAATCTTTCAGGGGTGGGCTAGATGCCAAACATTTTGATTCGGGACCTGTCCAACGAAGCCGTCGACCGCATCGACACCGCTGCAGCAACTCTTGGACTGTCGCGTAACGAGTACCTGCGTCGCAAGTTCGAGCAAGACGTCACTCAGCCGGTCGAGCGGACAGTCACCGCCGAAGACTGGGACCGGTCGGCCGAGGCATTCGCTGATCTGGCCGACCCTGACGTCATGGACAGCGCATGGCGGTGACTGGCTGGCTGATCGACAAGTCCGCATACGCACGTCTTCAACTTGGCCAGGCGTCTGGAGTCGACGAGTGGAGTGCGCGGATCAGTCGTGGCCTGGTTCGCCTCTCCACCGTCACCCGGCTCGAGCTGGGGTACTCAGCGCGCACCGGCGAGGGTGGTCGCCGCCAGTTTGCGTCTCCGCCCCTGTCCCTGATGCCGGTGGAGTACCTAACGCCGGCCATCGAGGATCGAGCCCTGGAGGTCCAGATGCTCCTCGCCGACCGGGGCCAGCACCGTGCGCCATCCATCCCCGACCTGCTGATCGCCGCCACCGCCGAGAAGAACGGGCTGACAGTCCTGGCAGCCGACAAGGACTTCGAACTCATCGCCGGAATCACGGGCCAGCCGATCGACGCCCTCGCCTGACGGCAGGAAACGGTATCCACGGGACCTGCCGATCGAGGTCCCCGGACTTGTCGGCGGCCAGTCCTAAACTCGCGGTGCCCGGTCGCAGACCGAGAGGACACCACGTAGAAGGGACGGGATCGCAATGCGATTCGTGCACACTGCCGACTGGCAACTCGGCATGACCCGTCACTTCCTCGCGGGCGAAGCACAGCCGCGCTACTCGGCGGCCCGTCGAGACGCGGTGGCCGGACTCGGACAACTAGCGGGTGACGCCGGCGCGGAGTTCGTGGTCGTGGCCGGTGACGTCTTCGAACACAACCAGTTGGCGCCCCAAGTCCTCAGCCAGTCGCTGGAAGCCATGCGCGCCATCAGGATTCCCGTCTATCTGTTGCCCGGCAACCACGATCCGCTGGACGCGTCGTCGGTGTACACCAGCGCGCTGTTCACCGCCGAATGTCCGGCCAACGTTCGCGTCCTCGATCGGCCCGGCGTCCACGAGGTTCGACCCGGCCTGCAGATCGTTGCGGCGCCATGGCGATCCAAGGCGCCGACGACCGATCTGGTTGCCGACGTGCTCGAGGGCCTGCCGGCCGATGGAGCCACCCGGGTGCTCGTCGCGCACGGCGGCGTCGACGTGCTCGACCCCGATCCCACCAAGCCGTCGCGGATCCGGCTGGCCGGCCTCGATGATGCGCTGGCCCGTGGCGCGGTGCACTACGTGGCGCTCGGCGACAAGCACTCGTTGACCGAAGTGGGTGACACCGGCCGAGTGTGGTACTCCGGCTCGCCGGAGGTCACCAACTATGACGACGTAGAAGCCGATCCGGGCCACGTGCTGATCGTCGAGGTCGACGAGACGGATCCGCAGCGCCCGGTCACCGTCGAGCCCATCACGGTCGGACGTTGGCGGTTCAGCACTCTGAGCCGTCACGTGGACAGCAGCCGCGACGTCGCCGACCTGGATCTGAACCTGGATCTCATGCCCGACAAGGACCGAACAGTGGTGCGGCTGGCCTTGATTGGTTCGTTGACCGTCACCGACCGCGCTGCCTTGGACGCGTGCCTGGACAAGTATTCGCGGCTGTTCGCCTCACTGCGCGTATGGGACAGCCACAGCGACCTCGTTGTGATACCGGCCGCCGGCGAGTTCAGCGACCTTGGCATCGGCGGGTTCGCCGCAGCGGCCGTCGACGAGCTGGTTGAGGTCGCGCGCGGGGAAGACGGCGAAACCGCCGGCGATGCACAGGCGGCGCTGGCGTTGTTGTTGCGGCTGAGCGACAACGGCCACCAGGCTCGAGGTGCGGCATGAAGTTGCATCGGCTGGTCCTGAAGAATTACCGCGGCATCGAGCACCGCGAGATCGACTTTCCCGACCACGGGGTGGTGGTGGTATCGGGAGTCAACGAGATCGGCAAGTCCTCGATGGTCGAAGCGCTGGATCTGCTCCTGGAATCCAAGGACCGATCGACGAAGAAGGAAGTCAAGCAGGTCAAACCGACCCACGCCGACGTCGGATCCGAAGTCACCGCCGAAATCAGCGCGGGCCCTTACCGTTTCGTCTATCACAAGCGCTTCCACAAGAAGTGTGAAACCCAGCTGACGGTGCTGGAGCCACGTCGTGAACAGCACAGTGGTGACGAGGCGCACGACCGCGTGCAGGCCATGCTTGCCGAGACCGTGGACACCGAATTGTGGCGTGCCCAACGGGTAGTGCAGTCAGCGTCCACCGATGCCGTGAATCTGTCCGGCTGCGATGCGCTGACCCGGGCACTCGACGTCGCAGCCGGCGACGCGGCTGCGCTGTCGGGAACCGAGCCGCTGCTCATCGAGCGGATCGATGCCGAGTTTGCCCGCTACTTCACCCCGACCGGCCGTCCTACCGGCGAGTGGACGGCAGCCATCAAAGCGCTGGAGGCCGCCAACGAAGAGGTGAAGCAGTGTGCCGCGGCCGTCGCAGAGGTCGACGATCGGGTCTATCGGCATGCCAGGCTGACCACTGAGCTGGCCGAGCTGGCGCAGCAGCAACAGGCCGCCGGTGCCCGGCAGACCACCGCCCGAGCCGCCGCGGATGCAATCGCTCAGCTCACCGAACAGGTGCGTGAAGCCGAGCTGGTCGCAGCCGCAGCGACGGCGTCCAGCAGCGCATCGACTGCCGCCCACACCGAGCGGGTGCGACTGCGGACCGAAACCGATTCGCGCACAGTCGCAGTCGCGGCGTTGGAAGTCGAAGCACGGGAGGCCGCCGAGGCACAGGCGACGGCACGCGATGTCACCGTCGAGGCCGATACCGTCGTCGAGCAGGCCGACCGGCTGCTCGCGGCAGCCCGGCGGCGAGTCGAGGAAGCTCGGCGCGTCGTCGACGAATTGGCTCGCCGCGAGGAGAGCCAGCGGATATCGACCAGGCTCGCGAAAATCGATGCCGCGCTGCGCGACCGCGACGGCATCACCGACGAGCTGTCGACGATCACACTGACCGACGACCTGCTTCAGCAGATCGAAAAGTCCGCCGCAACCGTCGAGCGGGCCGAAGGTCAGCTCGCGTTGGTGTCAACGACAGTCGAATTCGTGGCGGCGACCGACATCGAGCTCGTCATCGGAGACCAACGGGTGTCGCTGCCGGCCGGCCAAAGCTGGTCGACCATTGCCAACACCACGACCGAGGTCGAGGTTCCCGGCATCGTGACCGCGCGAGTCACTCCGGGTATGTCCGCGGTGGATATCCAGGCGAAACATGCTGCGGCGCTCCAGGGTCTGGCTCGGGCGCTGGCTGAGGCGCAGGCCGTCGACCTGGCCGCGGCCCGACGTACCGATCTGCGACGCCGCGAACTGCTGAGCGCTCGCGACCAACTTACTGCGACCCTGGCGGGGTTGTGCGGCGATGACGACGTCGAGCAGCTGCGCTCACGGCTTGCCGAACTGCGCGCTCTGCCCGCGCTTTCCGGCGACGTAACGATCGATGCCGTCGCCGCCCGCGCGGACCTCGATGACGCCGAAGCTGACCGGGTCAAAGCGAACGCAGACTGTGAAACACACCGCCGCGTGGCGGCGTTGGCGATGAGCAAATTCATCGAGACATCCACGCAGGCAACCCTTTTGCAGGACAAGCTGGTGACTCAGCGCGCCGACCTTGCGGTTGTCGCTGACCGGCTGGCCGAACAGCGGGCCGCCGTATCCGACGAGAAATTGGCCACGACCGCAGACGCCGACGCACTGGCAGCGCACACCGCCGCGGGCCGGGTCGCTGAGCTCTCGGACCAGCTGGCCGCCGCGGCACCTGAAGCGGTAGCCGCAGAGCTGGCCGGGGCCGTCGACGCGGCCGCGACATTGCGGGAGCGCCATGACGAGGTCGCGCGCACCCTGCATGAGATCGACGTGCAGCTCCGGATTTTCGGCACCGAAGGTCGCAAGGGCAAGCTCGACGCCTCCGAGATCGAGTGCGAACACGCCCGTAACGAGCACGACCGGGTTGGTCGCCGAGCCCGTGCCGTGCAGTTGTTGCGGGAGGTGATGGTTCGTCACCGAGACACCACCCGGCTGCGTTACGTCGAGCCGTTCCGCGCCGAACTGCAACGGCTGGGCCGGCCGGTATTCGGGCCGAGTTTCGAGGTCGACGTCGACAGCGACCTCTGTATCCTCAATCGCACCCTGGACGGTTGCACCGTGCCGTACGAATCGCTGTCGGGTGGGGCCAAGGAGCAGCTCGGCATCCTGGCGCGGCTGGCCGGTGCGGCGCTGGTCGCCAAGGAGGATGCGGTCCCGATCCTGATCGACGACGCGCTCGGCTTCACCGATCCGCAACGGCTGATCAAGATGGCGGCGCTGTTCGACACTCTGGGAGAGCGCGGACAGGTGATCGTATTGACCTGCACGCCAGGCCGATACGACGGCATCAAGGATGCGCGGCGGATCGAGTTGTGCGCCTGAGGCGGGCTGCGGTCAGTCGTCGTTGCGGGTAGCAGTTCACCGCCGCGCGTCGACATGGGCCGGGATGGGTCCCTTTGCGACAGTGGTGTACGGCGTTTCGAGTGGAAAGTCCTTGTCCATCGAGCGGATCCGGGTAGACCGGACGATGGTGGCGAGCGCGAGGGTTGTTACCAGCATCGCGAAGTGTTCACCGATACACGAACGTGGCCCGGCGGCGAACGGGATGAATTGCCAGCGGTCGCGGTCCTTGGAGTTTTCCGGGCTGAACCGGTCGGGGTCAAAGACCAGCGGGCGCTGCCACAAGGCCGGATCGCGGTGTACGGCGTTAATCCCAATGGCCACAAGGGTGCCCGCTTCCACTCGGTAGCCGTCTACCGCGATGTCGCGGATCGCCAACCGGCCGACCCCCGCGGCCGGCGGGCACAGTCGCAGCGCCTCGTTGAGCACCTGGGCGGTGTATTGAAGCCGGGGTACATCGTCGGGTGTTAGTTCTCTATCGCCGATCTCGGCAACCTCGTCGGCGACCCGGTCCTGTACGTCCAGATGGTGACCCAGCGCCCACAAGGCGTAGGTGAGCGTCGTTGCCGTCGTGTCGTGGCCGGCCAGCATGAAGATCAGCAGATCGTTGCAGATGTCGTCGTCGGAGAGCGGCCGGCCGGTGTCTGGGTCGGTGGCCGCGATCAGCGCCTGAACTAGGGGTGCATCGCGGGTCGGATCTGCGCGGCACGCTTGCAGGATGTCCATGGTGACCTGGCGCATGGTCGCGACCGCGATGCGAGCGCGACGGCGTGCCGGCGTCGGGAGCCATCGCGGTGCACGCACCGGACGTAATGCACGATCGGCGGTGTAGGCCGATGCCACGTGCATGTGTTCGGCGATCACGGTTCCGTGTTCGTTGATGTCGAGACCGAGAATCGAGTAGCCGAGCGACCGCATGGCGAGGCGGCGGCATTCATTGTCGAGGTCGACGTCACCGCTCTCGCGCCAGTGATCGGCGATCGTTTCCGCCGCCTGCGTCATGTGTAGGCCAAAGCGGTCGACGTTTTGTTTGCTGAACACCGGTTGTAGCGCGCGTCTGCGCGGAAGCCATGGTCTGTTGGGCAGGACAAAGAGGTTATCGCCCGCCACGTTTCGCACTTCCTGGTGGATCTGGCATCGCTCGGTGAGTCCGTCCGTGCGTCCCAACACGTCGCGGATCCCGCTGGGCGACGTGACCAGCACAACGGGCGGGGCAATGAACTTCGGTACCACGACGATGCGGCTCACCGGTCCGCCGGCGTTGCGCAGCAGTACGAGTCCGGTGTGCAAAACCCGCGCCGCTGTCAGCAACTGCCGAAAGGGCAGCGGATTTTTGGGCGCCAGCGGAAGTGCGCCAACGTCGCGTGTGTCGATCGTCGGGGTCATGGCACTAAGAATCATGCCGTGCCTGGCGGATTGCAAGACTTTTGACTCAGCGCGTCAACCTTGCGGTCGCCGCTGACCGGTTGGCCGAACAGCAGGCAGCGGTGCCCGACCCGCGCCAGGCCGCGCGGTCAGGTCGGGGCGGCCAAGCGTCTCACTACCGTGCGCGTTCGTCGAGCAGTTCGTCAGGCGGTCAGTTGCCGGACGCCGGCCCTTGGGCAAGCACCGCCCACAACACCGAATAACCTCAGCGCATGAACCCGATCGCGGTGTAGTCCAGGTCGGCCAGCCCGGTCGCACCGAAGTTGGCCAGCGAGCTGTTGACCGCCACGTTGCCGGGGGACTGAATCAGCGGCAGGCTGAATCCCTCGGCCCAGATCAGCTTGTCGACCTGGTTGGCCAGTGCCCGTGCCTTGGCCGGGTCCAACTCCTCGAGCGTCTGCTCGATCTTGGCGTCGATTTCGGGGCTGCCGATCTTGCCGAAGTTACTCTCCCCGGTGGACGCGTAGATCTGGGTCAGCGCGGACAGCGGGAAAGCGTCGCCCATCCAACCGAATTGGGCGATGTCGAACGCGCCGACGTTGATGTAGTTGGTGAAGAAGCCGCTGCCGGGCTTGGCCATCAACTCGAGTTTGACGCCGATTTGGGCGAGGCTGTGTTGGGCGATCATGGCGATCTGCCGGCTGGCCAGTGCCTCGTAGAACAAGTCGCGGATGACGAGCGGTCGTCCGTGGCGTTCACGGAACTGCCCGTGGAGTTTCCAGCCCAACGCGTCGAGGTCGCGCTTGGCCTTCTCGGGGTTGTAGGCGACGACGCCGCTGTTGTCTTGGTAGCCCTGCTGGCCCTCGACGTAGATGTGGTTGTTCAGCGCCGCCGGGTGGCTGCTGAGCCCGTGCTGGGCAACAGCGGCAATGCTTTTCCGGTCGATGGCCTCGGCGACGGCTCCGCGCAACTCCGGGTCGGACAGGATCGAGCCCTTCGCCCCGTTGAAGGTGAAGTGAGACCAGGTCGGGGTCGGCGCGCGCCGGATCGAGACACCTTTGGTGCGCCTGGCGATCGTCATCTGGTCCAGGCCGGCCACCCCGGTCGCGTCGATGGCCTTGTTCTGCAGCGCCGGCAGTCGCGCGGCGTCGTCGAGCACCAGGAAGGTGATGCGGTCCAGCCGCGGCCGCTCGCCCCACCATTTGAAGTTGCGGGACAACACAATCCGCTGCTTGGTCCGATCCAGCGACGAGACGACGAACGGACCGGCCGACGGCCCGGGACCGGAAAGCTGGGCCGTGTTGAACGCCTCGGGGGTCGCGGTCATGCTTTTCGGCAGCAGCATCGTGTTCCCGGCGAACATGCCCCGCCACTCGGCGTACGGCTTGACGAAGGTGATCACCGCCTGGCGGTCGTCGACACCCCGGGTCACCGACTTGACCCGCTCGCTGCCGTTGGTGCCGGCGATCGCGAAGTTCTTGTCGACCCCACTGGTGGCGTGAATCTGGCTGGCGAGGTCCTCCCAGCTCAGCGGCGTGCCGTCCGACCACATCGCCTTCGGATTGATGGTGTAGGTGAGCACTTGGGGGTTGGTTCCGGTGAGCTCGACGCTGCTGAAGTAATCGGTGTCGACGGTCGTGGAGCCGTCCGGCCCGATGACAAATGCGCGCGGCAGGGTGGCCTTCAGCATTACGGCGACATCGGCGGAGTTACCGTCGATGTGCAGGGTGTTGAAGTTCGACGGGAATTCGGTGAGTGCCAGCCGCAGGTCGCCGCCGTCGCGCAGCGTCGCCGGATTTTGCGGGTTGACATCGCTGGTGGCGCCGACGGCGGTGGCTGGACCGGTAGGCAGATAGTCCGGGCCCGCTGAACAGCCGCCGAGAATCAGACACACGGCGAAGGCGATAGCAGGCCCTAACCGCTTAGCCACGAGCCGAATCCGGTTGCGGTACCGCGGCCAGCAAGCGCCGGGTGTAATCGTGCTGTGGTCGGTTGAAGATCCCATCGCTGTCACCCTGCTCTACGATGACACCGCGCAGCATCACGGCGACCTGGTGTGCGAGATGCTTGACCACCGAAAGATTGTGCGAGACAAACAAATACGACAGGCCGAACTCTTGCTGCAGGTCGAGCAACAGGTTGATGATGCCGGCCTGGATCGATACGTCGAGTGCGGACACGGGTTCGTCGAGCGCCAGGATCTTGGGCCGCAGCGCCAGCGCGCGTGCGATCCCGATGCGCTGCTTCTGCCCGCCGGAGAATTCAGCCGGATAGCGACTCGCGTCGCTGTGCCGCAGCCCGACGGTCTCGAGCAGCTCGGCGACCCGATCACTGGTATCGGGCCTGCTGAAACCGTTGGCGCGCAACGGCTCCGCAAGCAGATCGAACACCGGCAGTCGCGGATCCAGCGAGGCCGCCGGATCCTGGAAGATGACCTGGATGTCGCGCCGCAATGCCCGACGGCTTGCCGATTTCAGCGTGGCCACGTCGCTGCCGAGTACTTCGATCGAACCCGATTGCGGCGCAACCAACTCGAGGATCTCGTGCAATGTCGTCGATTTCCCCGAACCCGACTCGCCGACGATGGCCAGCGTGCGTCCCTGCTGGAGTTCGAAGCTGATGCCATCGATCGCCCGGACTTCGCCGATGCTGCGGCGGAACAGTACGCCCTTGGTCAACGGATACGTTCTGACCAGATCGCGGACTCGCACCACCACGGGTGGTTCGCCGGGCTCGATGGGCTTTGCCTCGGTGCTGACCCCGTAGATGTCGGCGGCACTGCGTCCCACGACGTGTTCGGTGCGCATGCAGGCCGCCCCGTGGTCGGGGGCCACCGAGAGCAGCTTCGGCTCGGCGGCGCGACACTCCTCGACGACGAGCGGGCAGCGCGGCGCGAACGGGCATCCCGGCTCAAGCGCCGACAGTGACGGGGGAGCGCCCGGGACCGGCACCAGCCGGGTGCCCTGCGGTGCGTCCAGCCGCGGAACCGAACCCAATAGCCCTACGGTGTAGGGCATTCGGCGATCGCGGTAGACATCGCCGACGGCGGCCGACTCCACGATCTTGCCGGCGTACATCACCAGCGCGCGGTCGGCGAATTCGCCCACCACGCCCAGGTCGTGGGTGATGAGGAGCACGCCGGCCCCGGTGACGTCACGAGCGGTCTTGAGCACCTCGAGGATCTGCGCCTGCACGGTGACGTCGAGAGCGGTCGTCGGCTCGTCGCAGATCAACAGGTCGGGATCGTTGGCGATCGCGATCGCGATGACCACGCGCTGGCGTTCGCCACCGGACAGCTCGTGCGGAAAGGCTCGTGCGCGCGCCTCGGGCTGTGCGATGCCGACCAGTTCGAGCAATTCGATCGCGCGCTGACGGGCCGCCCGCTTTCCGGTGCGCGGCTGGTGCACCTCGATGGCCTCAGCGATCTGATCGCCGACGGGATAGACCGGCGTCAGCGCCGACATCGGATCCTGAAAGATCGTGCCGATCGTGTTGCCGCGAAACCGCGACATCGCATCGTCGGGTAGCCCGACCAACTCGTTGCCCTGCAACCGCACCGAGCCGCGCACGTCGGTGTATTCGGGAAGCAACCCCACCACCGCCATCGCGGCTGTTGACTTGCCGGAACCGGATTCGCCGACGATCGCCACCACCTCACCGGCATCGACATGAAAATCGATGCCGCGCACTGCTCTCAGCGCGGGCCCTTCGGCACGGAAGCTGACGGCCAGGTTGGTGACCTCCAGTAGTCGATTCACCGGCGCCCACCACTCGCCGGATCCAACGCATCACGCAGGCCGTCACCGGTCACGTTGGCACACATCAGGATCAGCACCAGAATGCCCGCGGGAAACAAGAACACCCACGGAAAGGTCGTCGCCGACTGGGTGCCGTCAGCGATCAGCGTTCCCAACGACACGTCCGGCGCCTGGATACCAAAGCCGAGATAACTCAGTCCGGTTTCGGCCAGGATGGCCATGGCGACGTTCAGCGCCGCGTCGATGATCAAGATCGACGCTACGTTCGGCACCACGTGGTGGGTGATGATCCGCCAGTTGGGCACACCCATGTACCTTGCGGCGCGGATGAATTCGCGTTCGCGCAGGCTCATCGTCATTCCGCGGACCATTCGCGAGCTGACCATCCAGCCGAATCCTGCTAGCAGCAAGACCAGAACGATGACGCTGCCGGAGTTCTTGGTGCGCGGCGTCAGGACCATGATCAGCAGAAAGGCGGGCACCACCAGCATGAGGTCGACGAACCACATCAGCGCCCGGTCGCGCCAGCCGCCGAAGTAGCCGGAGATCGATCCCACGGTCGCGGCGATGCCGGTGGAGATGAATGCCACACACACCGCGATCAGCATCGACTTCTGCATGCCTCGCAGGGTCTGGGCCAGCAAGTCCTGGCCAAGGGCGTTGGTGCCCAACCAGTGTCGGGCATCCGGTGGTTGCAGCAGCGCATTGAAGTCGAGGTCGGTGTAGGAGTACGGCAGCAGCGACGGCAAGGCATAGCAGCCCACGAACAGCGCCAGCAGTACCAGCAGCGACGCCACCGCGGAGCGTCGACGCAAGAACCTGCGCAGCACCAGCGTCCGTCGCGAGGCGAATTCCGGCGTGACCGTGGCGGTCATGAGATCCGAACCCGCGGATCGAGTGCGGCGTAGATGAAGTCGGAGAGCAGGCCGGCCAGCAACACGACCGCACCGGCGAACACGGCGATCACCTCAACGATGTTGGCGTCCTGGGTCGCCACTCCTTGAATCATCCACTCGCCCATGCCGTGCCAGCCGAAGATCTTCTCCACGAACACCGCGCCGGTCACCAAACCGGCGACGCCGTAAGCAAACAGCGTCGCCAGCGGTATCAGCGCCGTGCGCAGCCCGTGCTTGATCAGTGCGCGGCGACGGCTCAGGCCTTTGGCGCGGGCGGTGCGGATGAAATCTTGGCCGAGCACATCGAGCATCGCGTTGCGCTGATACCGGCTGAACCCGGCAGCGGTGCCCAGCGTCAACGTGAGTGTCGGCAAAGCCAAGTGCTGCAAGCGATCCGAGAAGCGTGCCCACGCGCCGTCGATCAGCGCCGGCGACGTCTCCCCGGTGTACTGGAACAGCTGCCAGCCCAGCGTCCAGTTCACCCGCAGCGCAGTGAGGATCAGCAGGTTGGCGATCACGAAGGTCGGGGCGGACAACACCAGCAGCGACAGCGCGGTGATGACGCGATCACTGAGACGGTACTGGCGGATCGCCCCCCAAGCGCCGAGCACCACTCCGATGATCGTTCCCGCCACCGAACCGATCAGCAGCAGTCGAAGGCTGACGCCGATGCGGCGCCACAACTCCACCGACACCGGCTGGCCGGTGATCGTGGTGCCGAAGTCGCCATGCACCGCGTGTGATGCCCAGTGCGCGTATCGCAGCGGGACGGGCTTGTTCAGGCCGAGCTGCGCAGCTTTGGCGTCGATCACGGACTGCGGCGGACGCGGGCTGCGCTGCATCAGGCTTTCCAGCGGCGAGAATGCCGCCGACGTCAGGCAAAACGTGAAAAAAGATGCCAACACCAACAGCACGAGGTAATTCAGCACGCGACGTGCCAGGAAGCGGGTCACGGCTACCGGCCTCGCCCCTGTCGCATTCGCACAGACTAGGAGACGCAGTGGGGCGTTGCGATCCGGTTGATTCAGACCGGTGAAACGACAGCCGTCAAATCGTAGAATCGTCGGCTGTGACGGTCACCGACGACTACCTAGCCAACAACGCCGAATATGCGAAGTCGTTCCACGGCCCACTGCCACTGCCGCCGAGCAAGCATGTCGCCGTGTTGGCGTGCATGGACGCCCGACTCGACGTGCACAGCGTGCTCGGCATCAAAGAGGGTGAAGCGCACGTCATCCGCAACGCCGGCGGAGTGGCCACCGACGATGCGATCCGGTCCCTGGCCATCAGCCAGCGACTACTGGGAACCACCGAGATCATCCTGATTCACCACACCGACTGCGGGATGTTGACGTTCACCGACGACGACTTCAAGCGCGCGATCCAGGACGAGACCGGGATCAAACCGCCGTGGTCGGCCGAAGCCTTCCCCGACGTTGCCGAGGATGTCCGGCAGTCGTTGAACCGCATCGCCAACAGCCCGTTCGTCACCAAGCACACGTCGGCGCGGGGATTCATCTTCGACGTTGCCACCGCCAAGTTGACTGAGGTCACGGGCTGACTGTCGGGCTCGCCGAGCGTGCAGCTATGGCGAGATTCCCAGGGCGAATTCGCCAGGGCTACACGCTCGGTGCGTGGACGAGACTGCGCGGGCCGACTTTTTAGCTGAATCCATTGACAGCGCCGGCTCCGGCTGGTTTTATGCTGGGTAATACTCATAAATCTGACCAAACCTACCAGCTTTACCCAGAATCGAGAGGTCTGATGACGACCCAAGAGGCGACGACCGGCCCGGCGGCCGGGCAGTACGAATTGAGCCATCTGCGCTCGCTGGAGGCCGAGGCCATCCACATCATCCGCGAGGTGGCCGCCGAGTTCGAGCGTCCGGTGCTGCTGTTTTCCGGTGGCAAGGACTCGATCGTGATGCTGCATCTGGCGCTGAAGGCCTTCCGGCCCGGCCGCCTGCCGTTCCCGGTGATGCACGTCGACACCGGTCATAACTTCGACGAGGTCATCACCACCCGCGACGAGTGGGTAGCCGACACCGGCGTCCGATTGGTGATCGCCAAGGTGCAAGACGACATCGACGCGGGCCGGGTTGTCGAAACCATTCCGTCGCGCAACCCGATTCAGACCGTGACGCTGCTGCGCGCGATCCGGGAGAACAAGTTCGACGCCGCATTCGGCGGCGCCCGCCGCGACGAGGAGAAGGCACGCGCCAAAGAGCGGGTGTTCAGCTTCCGCGATGAATTCGGCCAGTGGGACCCCAAGGCCCAACGGCCCGAGTTGTGGAACATCTACAACGGCCGGCACCACAAGGGCGAGCACATCCGGGTGTTCCCGCTGTCCAACTGGACCGAATTCGACATCTGGTCCTACATCGGCGCCGAGAAGATCAAACTGCCGTCGATCTACTACGCCCATCGGCGCAAAGTCTTCGAGCGCGACGGGATGCTGCTCGCGGTGGACCGCCACCTGCAGCCCCGTGCCGACGAGAAGGCGTTCGAGGCCACGGTCCGCTTCCGCACCGTCGGCGACGTCACCTGCACCGGCTGCGTGGAATCCAACGCGGCCACCGTCGCGGAAGTCGTCGCCGAGACGGCCGTGTCGCGGCTGACCGAACGGGGTGCCACCCGAGCCGACGACCGGATCTCCGAAGCCGGCATGGAAGACCGCAAGAGGCAGGGGTATTTCTGATGGGTGCGTCAACCACGTTGCTACGCCTCGCAACGGCCGGCTCGGTCGACGACGGCAAGTCCACGTTGATCGGGCGACTGCTCTACGACTCCAAAGCCGTCATGGACGACCAGTGGGCCTCGGTGGAACGCACCTCCAAAGACCGCGGCCACGAATACACCGACCTGTCATTGGTCACCGACGGGCTGCGCGCCGAGCGAGAGCAAGGCATCACCATCGATGTCGCCTACCGCTATTTCGCTACTCCCAAGCGGAAATTCATCATCGCCGACACTCCCGGCCACATCCAGTACACCCGCAACATGGTGACCGGCGCTTCCACTGCCCAGCTGGCCATCGTGCTCGTCGACGCCCGCCACGGTCTGCTGGAGCAGTCCCGCCGGCACACGTTCCTGGCATCACTGTTGGGCATCGAGCACATTGTGCTGGCGGTCAACAAGATGGACCTCATCGATTGGGACAAAGAAGCTTTCGAGGCGATTCGCGACGAGTTCTACGCCTTCGCCACCCGCCTGGACGTCCAAGACGTGCTCACCGTCCCGATGTCGGCGCTGCACGGCGACAACGTGGTCACCAAGTCCGACCGCACCCCGTGGTACGACGGACCGGCGCTGCTGTCGCACCTCGAAGAGGTCTACGTCGCTGCCGACCGTAACCTCGTCGACGTCCGGTTCCCGGTGCAGTACGTCATCCGCCCGCAGACCCGCGATCATCAGGACCACCGCAGCTATGCGGGCACGGTCGCCAGCGGAGTGATGCGCCCGGGCGACGAAGTCGTCGTGCTGCCCACCGGCAAACCCAGCCGTATCACCGCGATCGAGGGGCCGACCGGGCCTGTGGCAGAGGCCTTTCCGCCGATGGCCGTCTCGGTGAGTCTTGCTGACGACATCGACATCTCACGCGGCGACATGATCGCCCGGCCCGCCAATGCGCCGAGGGTCGCTCAGGAATTCGATGCGACGGTGTGCTGGATGGCCGACGCCTCGGCGCTGGAATCCGGGCGCGACTACCTGATCAAGCACACCACCCGGACCACCCGGGTCAGGGTCACCGCGCTGGACTACCGGCTCGATGTCAACACCCTGCGCCGAGACAAGGACGCAACGGCGTTGCAGCTGAACGAGCTTGGCCGCATCTCGCTGCGCTCCCAGGTGCCCCTGCTGCTCGACGAGTACACCCGTAACGCCAGCACCGGCTCCTTCATTTTGATCGACCCCAACACCAATGGAACCGTCGCCGCGGGGATGGTGCTGCGGGAGGTTTCGGCCCTCTCGTCGAGCCCCAACACGGTGGTGCACACGTCACTGGTGACCGCCGAGGACCGGATGACCCGCGGCCGGACCCTGTGGTTCACCGGACTCTCGGGCTCTGGCAAGTCGTCGGTAGCCATGCTGGTCGAGCAGAAACTGCTCGAAAAGGGTGTTCCCGCTTATGTTCTGGACGGCGATAATCTGCGGCACGGCCTGAACGCCGACCTGGGCTTCTCGATGGCCGACCGGGCTGAGAACCTGCGCCGACTCGCACACGTCGCGGCGCTGATCGCCGATTCTGGCCACACCGTGCTGGTGCCGGCGATCAGCCCACTGGCCGAGCATCGCGAGCTGGCCCGTGGCGTGCACGCTGACGCCGGACTCGACTTCATCGAGGTGTTCTGCGACACCCCACTCGAAGATTGCGAGCGACGAGACCCAAAGGGCCTCTACGCCAAGGCGCGGGCGGGCGAGATCACCCACTTCACCGGTATCGACAGCCCGTATCAGCGGCCGAAGAGTCCCGACCTGCGACTCACCCCGGACCGCAGCTGCGACGAGTTGGCCCAGCAAGTCGTCGACCTGATCGAGGCCCGGAGTTGACGGATCATGAGGTGGCCGCCCGGCTGGCCACCGAAGCCGGACAGCTGTTGCTGGCGGTGCGCGAGGAACTCGCTGATGCAACCGAAGCCGATCGAAAAGCCGCGGGCGACAAGCGTTCCCACGAATACCTGATGGATGCGCTGGCGCGCGAGCGCCCGGATGACGCGGTGCTGTCCGAAGAGGGTGTCGACAACCCGGTGCGGTTGAGCGCGCAACGGGTGTGGATCGTCGACCCGTTGGACGGCACCCGCGAGTTCTCCGAGCTCGGTCGGCAGGACTGGGCTGTGCACGTCGCGCTATGGCAATCCGGTTCCCTCGTCGCCGGCGCGGTTGCGCTTCCGGCGCAGGGCGTGACGTTGTCCACGCCCGAGCCCGCACCGCCACCGGTCTACACCGGCGAACCCCGGATCGTGGTCTCGCGCACCCGCCCACCAGAGATCGCGCTACAGGTTCGGGATCACTTGAACGGCACGCTGGTCGCCATGGGTTCGGCAGGCGCGAAGGTCGCCGCCGTCATCCAGGGGTTGGCCGATGTGTACGTCCACGCCGGCGGACAGTACGAATGGGATTCGGCGGCACCAGTCGCGGTGGCCCGCGCCGCCGGACTGCACACCTCCCGCATCGACGGGTCGGCGCTGGAGTACAACCGCGCCGACCCGCTGTTGCCCGACCTGGTGGTGTGCCGTCCCGAATACACCGACGCTGTGCTGGCGGTCACCGGCTGAGCTGGTAATGGTGGGAGAATCGCATTCCATGCGGATGTCGGCGAAAGCGGAGTACGCGGTACGGGCGATGGTCGAGCTGGCCACCCTCGATAACGGCGTGCGGGTCACGACCGACGATCTCGCGAATGCGCAGGGAATCCCGCCGCAGTTTCTCGTCGACATCTTGTCCACGCTGCGCAACGATCGGCTGGTGCGCAGCCACCGCGGTCGCGACGGCGGCTACGAATTAGCCCGTCCCGGTACCGAAATCAGCATCGCCGACGTGTTGCGCTGTATCGACGGCCCGCTGGCCAGCGTCCGCGACATCGGGTTGGGTGATCTGCCCTACTCCGGCCCGACCGCGGCGCTGACCGATGTCTGGCGGGCGTTACGGGCCAGCATGCGCTCGGTGCTGGAGCAGACCACCCTCGCTGATGTCGCGGCCGGGGCCCTGCCCGAACACGTCGGCCGGCTCGCCGATGATTACCGCGACCAGGAGAGTCACCGCCACGGTCAGCGCGGCGCCGGTTAGCTGCCCGAGCCGTAGGGCCGGGTGAGGATCTCCATGGAGTGCCCGGCCGGATCGGGGAAGTACACCCCGCGCCCGTCGTCGCGGGTGTTGATCTCGCCGGGGCGTTGGCGGCCTGGGTCCGCCCAGTGTTGCAGCCCGCGCGATTGGATTTTGCCGTAGATAGCGTCGAAGTCGTCCTCGGAGACCAGAAACGCATAATGCTGCGATCGGATCTCCTCGCCATCGGACACGTCGGCATAGTCAAGGGTCGCGCCGTGCTCGAGCGCGACGGTCATGAAGGGGCCGAACGGCACCGGGCTGGGCAACCCGAACAGCTCGCTGAGAAACTCCGCGGACTCCCGCTTGTCGCGGGCGGCGACGATGGTGTGGTTGAACGCGATGGGCATGGTGCCTGCCAGTCTACTTCGGCGCGGTCAGCTCCAGGGCGATGTTGTCCGGATCGCGGAATTCCAGAATGTAGGAGGGGCCGATGTCTTTGACCGGCTCGTGGTCGATGCCGAGGCCGTCGAGATATGCTGCCGCGGACTCTAATTCGGCCTTGTCGGCCGCCCGGAACGCAATGTGGTCCAGGCCCGCCCGGTCCTCGTGAAAGCGATCGCTGGCAACGGGCCGCAATGCGATCAGCGCCCCACCCAGGTCGTAGATGACACCACCGAACAGAAACGCGAGCTGGTTGCGGGTCGCCTCGTCGGCGTTGTCGGGGACCTCGAGCAATACGGGCCACCCGAACACGCTCTCGTAGAACTGTCGAGACCGCTCGATATCGGTGACGGTGAGCCGCACATGGGCGATCGAGTTGGCGGTGATGACCATCCCGGTGATGCTGCCACGTCGGCAAGGTGCGGGCATAGAACGGTCCGCATGTGAGAATCGCGGTCGTGCGGGTAGCGATGACCATGCCGGTGATGGAGCCGGACTTGAATGCCGGTGTGTTGCGGGATTGGGCGGAAGCGATCGACGACGGCCCGTTCTCGTCGCTGTGCTGGGGCGAGCGGATGGCCTTCGACAACCCGGAGGCGTTGACGTTGATGGGCGCGCTGGCGGCCTGGACCGATCGGGTGCGGCTGGTGACGACGGTGATCGTGCCCCAGTTGCACGACCCGGTGATGCTGGCCAAGGCGTTGGCGACCGGCGACATGTTGTGCGGCGGGCGGCTGACCATCGGTATCGGCGTCGGCGGCCGGGTCGAGGACTATCAGGCGGTCGGCGCGGATCCGGCGACGCAAACGATGCGCGGGATGGCCGAGCGGGTCGCGGTGATGAAGCGGGTGTGGGCCGGCGAGAAGATCACCGAGTCTGTGCTGCCGGTCGGGCCCGCCCCGGTGCAGCCGGGTGGGCCGCCGCTGCTGATCGGAACCATCGGGCCCAAGACGCTTCGCAGCGCCGCGCCGTGGGCCGACGGCCTGGCCGGGACGACGCTGGACCTCGACGTCACCAAGCAGAACGAGCTGTTCGATGTCGCGCGCCATGCCTGGGCGAACGCCGGCAAGGCCAAGCCGCACCTGGCCACCTCGTTCTGGTTTGCGCTCGGCTCAGTCGACGACGCCCGGCAGCAGGTGCACCGGCATCTGCGTCGCTACATGACTTGGATACCGGCCGAATACATCGACGCGATGGCGCCGACCACAGGCTTCGCCGGCAGCGAGGACGATCTGGTCCGGGTACTACGCGAGTTCGAAGCCGTCGGGACCGACGAGATCCAGCTCATCCCAACAAGTTCCGACGTCGACCAGGTCCGGCGCGTTGCGGAGATAGTGCGGGCGATCGATGTCTGAGCGCAACGTCCTGGGTGGCCCACTGGAACCGTGCGGCAGCGAGCCGCTCACCGGCTTCTACCGCGACGGCTGCTGTTCAACCGGCGCGGAGGATCTGGGCATGCACACGATTTGCGCCGTGGTGAGCGCCGAGTTCCTCGAGCACCAGCGCGCGATCGGCAACGACCTTTCAACACCGAGGCCGCAGTTCCAGTTTCCCGGCCTGGTGCCCGGCGACCGCTGGTGCGTCACCGCCGGCAACTGGCTGCTGGCCTACCGCGATGGTGTCGCCGCCCCGGTGGTGCTGGCCGCCACGCACGAGCGAACCCTCGACGTCGTGCCGCTGGAAGCTCTGCGGGAACACGCCGTCGACGTGCCCGACGACTTGGGCGGCTTATAGCTTTCGGGTGAACGCGGCCATGGCCGGAACCCCGCGAGATAGCCTTCCGCCATGATGCGCATCGCGATTGTCGGCGGGGGAGCTGCGGGTGTGCTCGCCGCGGTGCATTTGCGCCGCAGCACGCCGGACGCACAGATCACGTTGATCGACGCCTCCGGGCGTCCCGGCACCGGTGCGGCCTACGGCACTAACGACCCGACGCACCTTTTGAATGTTCCCGCGTCGCGCATGTCGGTCTGGCCGGACGATCCCGATCACTTCAGCTGCTGGCTTGACCAGCGAGCTGTCACGCCGGCCGAAAGCTTCGCACCGCGACTCGCGTACGGCCGATACCTACAAGACCAGCTCGTGGCAGCCGACGTGCGACTCGAGACCGCCGAGGTCGTGGAGTTGACGCCGGGCGCTCCGGTGCGGTTGGCGCTCAACGATGGTCGTGGGTTATCGGCGGATGCCGTGGTGCTCGCGTCTGGGCGTCCCGTGAACGGCATGCCGGACTCGCTGGAACGTGCCTTCGCCCCGGTGCTGGCCGAAGGCACCGACGGCAGGGTGGTGTTGGATCCATGGGCGCCCGGAGCGCTGGGTGCTCTCGGCTCGCGCCGGCCTGCCAGCGTCTTGGTGATCGGGTCGGGGCTCACCGGCGTTGATGTCGCGCTGCATCTCACCGCGCGAGGTGCCGCGGTCACGCTGCTGTCGCGTCACGGCGCACTCCCGCGCCGATTCCGCGTCACCGGTGCACCGACGGAGGTGCCTCACCTCGATGCGCTCGCTGCCGAGGTTTCGCTTGAGGAATTGCGCACCGCGCTCGCCGCGGACCTCGCACGCGCTCGCGAGGGCGGTGCGAACTGGCGACAAGTGATCGACGCGGTGCGGCCGCGCACCGCCCGGCTGTGGCAGTCGTTGGGATGGGAGGACCAGCGCCGGTTCCTGCGCGAAGACCTGCGGCAGTGGGAGGTACTTCGGCACCGGATGCCGCCCACGACCGCCGACGCGATCTACGCGGCTATCGACTGTGGTCAGCTCGTCATCGAGGCAGGCGAGGTCGCCGATGTGTCGCTGCGCCGAAAGGGCGTCGAACTGGTAGTGACAACCAGCGACCGATCCGTGCGCCGGCGCGGTGATGCCGTTGTCGTCGCTGCCGGCGCAGCCTGGGACCGGCGGTCACTGCAGCGCTCCGCGCTCTGGTCGAATCTGTTGGCCGCAGATGTCGCGTCGCTACACCCGAGCGGCGTCGGCGTGCAGCTGTCTGCGGACGGATATCTCATCGACGGGCCGGGAAACACGGTCCCCAATATCGTCTGCATCGGCTCGATCCGTCAGGGCGAGGAGTGGGAAACCACCGCGATTCCCGAAATTCGCACGCAGGCCGCGGATATCGCGAAGCTGCTTTCCGACGGCACTCGCGACCAACCTATAGGCGCGCCCAGGCTCGTCACGGCTGCGCCGAAGTTGGCCGGAGCGCCTGCGTCGTATGCCGAGGGGGTGCGTCGCCTGCTTGCCGTCCAAGACGGCGCCTCGACCGCCTTCGCCGCTGCGGTCGCGGAAGATCCACACCATGCGCGCGCACACGTCGCGTTGGCGATGATCGCTACCGAACGGCCCGACCGGGCCGGTGGCCCCAACGCCGTTACTGGCCACCTCACTCGCGCGCGGGCGGCGCTGGCACATGGCAGCGACGAAGACCGAAGCCACGTCGAGGCCATCGCGACGTGGTGTGAAAAGGGCAACGCAGCGGGCACTGACGCACTCATCGACCATCTCGACCGCATCCCGGACGACGCCGTCGCGCTGCTGGTGCTCGCGCCGTCGATTGCGTTCGCGGGGGCGGGCGACGCGTTGCCGGACGCCTGGCAGTACGTCGAGCGCTTCACCGGCGTGCACGGCGAGGCGCCGTGGTATCTCGGGCTGCGCGCCTATGGCCGAACCGAGCAGGGTCTCTGGTATGACGCGGCCGACTTGGCCGACGCCGCACTGGAACTCGATCCGGGCAACGGCAACGCCGCGCATGCGCTGACACACGTGCACTACGAGACCGACGCGCACGGAGCCGGGCTGAAATGGCTGACGGACTGGATCCCGGGCGACGGCAGCACGCAGCGTTACCTGCCGCACTTTCAGTGGCATGCCGCGCTGCACGAGCTGGCGATGGGTGACGCGGCTGCCGCTGCGCGCCGGTACAACGCGTCTCTCGCGCCGCCCCACTCGAAGGGTGTGCGTTGCCTCGTTGACGCCGGCTCGCTGGCCTGGCGGGCGCGACTGCACCCGGACTGGGTCACGCCGCCCGACCCGATGCGGGTGATCAATGAGGTTGGTTCGCTTGCCTTTTCACCGCAAACGCCGTTCATCGCGTTTCATGCGCTACTTGTGCTGGCCGCAGCGAACGATCCGGCCGCGATCCGCGCGATCGACGTTGCGGGTGCCACCGACGCGCAGGCAATGACTTTGCGTCTCATCGGAGAAGGCCTTATCGCGCTGACGGCGGGTGAGCCGCGCGCCGCGCTCGACTATCTCCTGGAATCGCTTGGCGGGCTTACCTCGATCGGTGGCAGTCGCGTGCAACAAGAGGTGATCCTCGAAACGGCGTTGGCGGCGATGCTCCAACTCGGGGCGCCCGGCCAAGCAGCGCGGTTGCTGTCGCGGCATCGCGCCGCGCCCGGACCGCAAGTCACCCGGGGTGCGGTGAACTGACGAGGCGCGCACCGCATCACGGTGTCCGCAACGGTTTGCGATCGCTATTCGACCGGCGCGCTGCTCGCACCGTCGAGAGCTTCCACAGCAGCGTCCGCTCCTGGAGAGCCGCTCAACCGGGCGTACACGCTGGCTACGGCGCTGAAGCGGCGCTCCACAGCGGAGCGGTCGAACTTTTCATGCACCGACTCGAGGTTGGCGCGCTGAATCATCTCGGCTTCGTCCATCAATACGCGGGCTTGGTCGAGGTTGGTGGTCTGCTCCATGACCGCTTTGAGTGCTTCGAGTTGGCGGATCAGCAAGGCGGGCATGCCGCTGCTGGCTTGGCGGATCTTGTCAAAGGACCGTTGCACCAAATTTTCGTACGTGACCTGATCGCAGATAACCCGGATGGCGCCGGCGCGGTCGCGGTACGCCCCTGCCGGTGTCCACACCCGTGCAAGCTTGCACAGGGTGTTGCCGATCCAGTCCACGCACGTCAGCGCAGTGTATGTGTCGTTGACCGCCGGAGAGAGTGCCCGAATGGCGATCTCGACGAGTTGGTCGATGCCGAAGGCGGGATCTTGGGCCAGGGTGCGGACCGGCCCGGTGACCTGTGCGCGTTTGAGGCAGCGGGTGATGCGGTCAGCAGCCTCAGGCGGCCACACGGCGGCGAGTTCGCTGTTCTCTACCAAGAAATTCCCCGCACGATAGGGCACATACACCACCGCATCGGCGGCGGAGGCGGCGCGAATCAACATGTCGTAGCGGATGGCCTGGAGGTAGCCGCCTTTCGGAGTAGAGACCATCGAGCCTGACGACTTGATGGTGTCGATCAGCGCTGCGATTTCTTCGGTGTCATCCGGCTCGTTTGCGGTGGACAGCCGGATGTCGGGCTTTCGCACCCCGAGGTAGCGCGTCAAATCACCGGCGATACTGGCGATCACGAAGGGAAGCTGGATCTGGATGGCGATGTGGTGGAGGAAGTAGATGAGCATGGCCAGATCGACTAGCACCAATAAGAATACGACGTCGACCGATAGGTGCGGCACAAACACGCCATGCTCTGCGGGGCCGACCGACACCAGCACCAACACGCAGTACACGGCTGTCGCCACAAACGTGCCCAGCGTGAGCTGAGTACCGCGATCGCGGATGAAGTTGCGCAGCATCCGTGGTCCGAACTGGGTCGATGCCAGTGTCAAAGTGACGATCGTGACCGAGAAGTTGATCCCGATGACCGTCATGATCGCAGCGGCGACCGCGAGGAGAATCTCGCGTGCCGTGTCCGCGCTGCCCGCCTCCACCCATCCCGGAAGCGTGAGACTGCCGCGGTAGACGGCGCGATCCACCTCCAAGGTGGCCCAGAATAGGGTGATCGATGCGAGCACCTCCAAACTCGGCACCATCCAAAAGTTGGTTCGCAGTACTTCGCGCCGCCACTGCGATACCGACATCCCCGAAAACAACGGCATGAATCCAGGCTAGAGGACGGAGCTAATTAATCCTCGCCGATTCCAGAAGCTGTTGATCAGCGCACAAGATGGCGCCTAAAAGGTGCCGCAATGTCCCGAATTGAATAGAACCACGGCATTCAACTGTTCGACGGCGTCGGCCGGTGCGTGCCCGCGCTCACGCAGCTCGACGACGCAGAAGACGGCGAGGTCGACTGATCCGTAGATGTGGAACGCGATCATCGCCAGATGCGAAAGCTGTTCGCTGGTAAGCCGTTCCGGGTGGGCGATATCACGAACGTAAAGGATGTCGGCCTCGAGCAGTTGATCGCCCGGGTTGCGAACGTCGGCGCTGAAGACGGTCGGCGCGATCGGGCCACTGCTTCAACTCGGGCATCGAGTGCGGCACGAACCCCTGCGACCGCAACTTGCCATCCACCTCGCCGAACGTCGGCTGATCCCGATAAAGCGAAACGAAGGATGGTTGGCGCCGATATCGAGAATGCTCGTCGGCCGCGAACAACCCACCAAGTCGCGGACGACCAGCGGGGAGGTCACGTGCGCATAGTCGCACGGACAGGATGCGCCGCAGAGATCTTCAACACACCCTGCGGTTACATCGTTCAAAGCACGCCGAATTCCTGCCGCAGGCAGGAGGATGCCGCTCATGAAGTACGTGATGACCGGTGCGCTGATTGCTGCTGCGATGCTGGCCGCGCCGGCAGGCCACGCTGACCCCGATCCGCACAAACCCGACTTGGGCGCCAACTTTTGCCCGGGTGGCGCGACGCCGCCTCCCCAGGCCTCTTGCGACGGCGTGCCCTATGCGGACGGCTCCTACTGGCACTCCACGTCACCGATGGCGAACTACGTGGTGGTGCAATGCGTTGTACCCCCTCCCGCACCAGGGATCTTCGGCGGCCTTGTTCCGCAACCCACCGCCCCGGTCCCGGCACCACCCGGCAGTTGCCAGTAAGAAGCGCTCGGTGACGTTCCTGCAGGTGTAAGCGCTCGGCGCTTGCTGGCAAGAACCGCAAGGTTTCCTGGCAAGAAACTGTGCACGCATCACGGCCGCTGGCTACACTGTGGCCCTGCGTAGCTAGCCGGACGTGGCAGGCCGGTTGCCAAGCTTCGCAGAGCGGTGGTTGCTGAACAAGTCATCGAGGGACAAAACTCGTGGTAGAAACCCCTCCCACTATCGTCGACGTGTTGTCCGCCAGGTCTTCGTCCCAAGACCCCGCGTACATCTTCCTCGCCGATGGCACGTCGGCGTCCGAATCACGATGGACCTACGCCGACACCGCGACCCGCGCGGGGGCATTCGCGGGGTGGCTTTCGTGTCTTGGTGTGCGCGGCGGATCACGCGTCGTGTTGGCGGTGAACCCGAGCCTGGACTACATCGCCGCACTGTTCGGCATCATGATGCTCGGCGCCGTCCCAGTACCCTGCTTTCCGCCGTTGCGTTCCAAGGAACTGGACCGCTTCCACGCGATCGTGCTCGACTGCGCCCCGCACGCCATCGTCATCGACGCGATGTACGACGCCCAAATCGAAGCACTGCGCTGCAGGTTGGCGTGTGCCGACATCGATCCGCTGATCTGCTACGCCGACGAACTGGATACCCGTGTCGATGCCGTGGCGCCCGCGGCATGCTCGCCGGATGACCTCGCCCTGATCCAGTACACGTCCGGGTCGACGGGATCGCCGAAGGGCGTCTGTATAACCCACGACAACCTCATGAGCAATTGCGAAGTCCTGTTTCGCAGTATGGGGCCAGACCCGAATCGAGTCGGGCTCTCATGGTTGCCGCCCTACCACGACATGGGGTTGATGGGCACGATCATCCTGTCGCTCCACCACGGGTGGCCCCTGGTGCTGATGTCGCCGATGCACTTCGTGCAGCAACCCCGCCGCTGGCTGGAGGCGATCACCGCATACCGCGTGTCGATCACCGTCGGCCCGAACTTCTCACTCGACGCCTCCGTCGCGGGACTCGACGACCATACCGAAGACCTGGATCTCTCGACCGTCAAGGAGTTCTACTGCGGAGCCGAACCCATCAGCGCGGATACCCTCGCGCGCTTCGAAGAGTGCGCGGCACCGCTCGGGTTCGACATCACGGCGCTGATTCCCTGCTATGGGATGGCTGAGGCGACGCTTTTCGTCGCCGGAAAACGAAAGGGACTCCGCTACAACACTGTTGATGGTGCTGATGGCACCGTGGTCAGCTGCGGCGAAGTCGATTCCGAACACGTCGTGCGGATCGTCCACCCCGACTCGAATTGCCTGGTTCCACCCGGCGAGATCGGCGAGATCTGGGTCCGCGGCCGCAGTGTCGCCGCCGGCTATTTCAAACGGGATACGTTGACAAGCAATGTATTTCACGCACGCCTCGATGGTGAAAACCGTACTTACCTTCGCACCGGTGACCTCGGTTTCATGCGCGACGACGAACTATTCGTCACGGGACGAATCAAGGACCTGATCATCGTCAGCGGCCGCAACATCTATCCGCAGGACGTCGAGGCCAGTGTGGTGCGCGCCGACCCGTCGTTACGGCGGGCGGTGGCGTTCTCGGTACCCGGCGACGGAACCGAACGTCTGATCGTCGTCGCCGAGTCGGCCTCCACGCAGATCTCGACCGATTGCCACACGAAGCTCGCGGACGCCGTCCGCTCCAGTGTGACTTCGGAATTCGGTGTGGGGCCTGACGTGCACATCTGCCCAAGAAGAACGATCCCCACCACCACCAGTGGGAAGGTCCGTCGGCAAGAGGCCAAGCGGCTCTTCCTGGCGGACGCCATATTGCGGGCGCCGGCATGAGCGCCGAATTCTTGGCTGCCCCTGCGATTCACGACCGCGACGTTCTTGCCTCCCGACTGGCCTATCTGACCGTCGGCCTACCGACGTTGGGAACGATCGGCGCGGTCGTGTACGCGATTTACTTCGGGGTGACAGTGTGCGACTTCGCATTATTCGGTGTGATGTACCTGATCACTGCGCTCGGCGTCGAGGCAGGACTGCACCGCTACTTCACCCATCGGTCCTTCGAGGCGCCCGAACCGGTCAGGGTGTTGCTCGCGATCGCCGGGTCGATGGCAGCGCAGGGGCCGATCGTGTTCTGGGTCGCCAATCATCGGCTGCATCACGCTTTCGCCGACACCGAGCGTGATCCGCATTCGCCTCAGCCGCAAGGGCCTGGGTGGTGTGGACACGCAAAAGGGTTGTGGCACAGCCACGTCGGTTGGCTGTTCAACGTCAAGAAGATCGACTGGAGCAGGCATACCCGGGACTGGCTCGCCGATCGCACGGTGATGAAGATCAACGCCTGGTACTTCACCCTGGTGGTGCTGGGCATCGTGGCCCCCGGTGCCGTCGGTGGGCTGGTCACACAATCGGTGCACGGAGTAGTCGGCGGGATTCTCTGGGGCGGCTTCGCGCGGATCTTCGCCCTGGATCAGGCCACCTGGGCAGTGAACTCGTTGGGCCACACGATCGGTGCCCGCGCATTCCCGGTACGGGACGGCAGCCGCAATATCGGCGCCCTGGCACCCCCCACGATGGGCGGGTCCTGGCACAACAACCACCACGCCCGGCCCGCACTTGCCCAGACCCGACGGCACTGGTGGCAGTTCGATCTGGCTGGAGACTTCATCCGGCTCCTCGACTGGCTGGGTCTCGCGCACCACGTGCGGTACGTCAATTCGCAGTCCGACCATGCAGGAGAGGCGCCATGACAGCCGAAACCGACGCTGCGGCAGTGCCTTTGTCGTCCTCACCGCCTTCGCCCCGCGAGCACGAATCGCTCGCGAAGGCCATCCTGCAACTGAACCCTGCCAGCGCACGGGCCAAACGGGTGGTCGCGCTGGTCACCATCGGCCTTCCGGGCCTCGGCTTCGCCGTTGGGGTCTACCTGATCGCGGCGGGACGGGCCACCGCGGTTGACCTCGTTCTGTTCGGCGTGTTCTACGCGATACAGATGTTCGGCATCACGATTGGCTTCCACCGCTACGTCGCCCACAAATCGTTCAAGACGTCCCGGTTCTTCGAGGGTGTCCTGATGATTACCGGCTCGATGGCCCTCGAGGGTCCGTTGCTCTTCTGGGTCAGCACGCACCGCCGTCATCACCGTTACGCCGACGAGCGGGGCGATCCCCACTCGCCGAATCTGAGCGGTGAAAGTTTCGGCGGCAAGCTGAAAGGACTGTGGTACGCCCACATTCCGTGGATGTTCAGCGACCAGGAATCCAGATCGACGGTATTCGCTCCCGACGTGCTGCGCGACCGGCGACTGTACAGCTACAACCGGACCTACCCGATCTGGGGGTTGGCCGGACTCCTGGCGCCCGCTGTCATCGGGTGGGCCGTCGGTGGCAGCGCGGCTGCGGCGTTCTCCGGCTTCATCTTCGGTGGCCTGGCCCGGGTCTTCGTTGCCAACCAAGCGGCATGGTGTGTCGGTTCGGTCAGCCATATGCTCGGTTCGCGGCCGTTTGCGAACCGGGATGACAGCGCCAACAACTGGCCGGTGGCCTTCTTCACCTTCGGCGAGGGCCTGCAGAATAATCACCATGCCTTCCCTGGTGCGTACCGACACGGAATGCGTTGGTGGGAGCCAGATCTCAGCGGCTGGGTGATCGCGATATTGGCCAAGTTGCACATTGTGTGGGACCTGCACATGCCCAGTCGCACCGCGATTGACAACCGACTGCGCCGCAACCGCATCACTACCCCCGTCGTGTCCAACCCCGGAGAAAGGTGACGATGTTCAGGAGAACGAAAACACCCGCGATCGATGGGCCGCTGACTCAGCAGTCGCTGCGTTCGTGGCTGGTCGCTGATCTGGCCCGTCGGGTGAAGTGCCCCGAAGCGGAGGTGGATACCGCCAAACCGTTCGACGCCTACGGACTCGACTCACGGACGGCAGTCCAGGTATCCGGCGCGTTGGAGAAGGTGGTCGAACGACGACTCTCCCCGGGGATCCTGTTCGATCACGGCACGATCGACGACCTCACCGCCTACCTCACCCGCGAACTCAGCCTTCCCGGTTGAGCGTCTCCGAAAGAGCCAGCCATGACTCAACAGCAGTCCCGGTCCGAGATTCCGACCGACCCCGACCCGAGGTTCGTCGAGTTCATCGAGAAGAGCAATGCTATCCAGGGGCAGAAACTGGTCGCGGCTATCCCGCGGGAGTTCATGCAGCCCACAGTGATTCGCGGTCTGGCAGGCTTGGCTGTGAGTCTGGCACTGTATGCCGGTGCGTTGGCCGGCATCGCCTACGTTGACAACTGGTACCTGATAGTCCCGTTGGTCCTGCTCGCGGGGCTGGGCGGCTGGGGTATGCACGTCATCGGACACGATTGCGGTCACGGCGCCTTCTCCCGTAATCGTCAATTGAATTTCGCGATCGGTCATTTCGCACTGCTGCCGCTGATGTACCCGTTCCACGCGTGGCGGCACGAGCACAACTTCCATCACGCCCACACCAACAACGTGGAGCTGGATCCCGACTGGCGTCCGGTCTCCGAGGACATCTACCGACGGATGCCACGTCGGTACCGGTTCGTCTACTTCAGCACGCGCACATGGGCGATCTGGGCCGGCACCGTCAACTACTGGCTCAAGTCCGGTTTCCGCCCTTCGTACTATCCCAAACGAGAGATGCAGCGCGATGTGCGCCGGTCTATCTGGTTCGTCGCGGTCGTGGGCGGCGGGTACCTGGGCGCGCTGACGTACTTCACCGGGTGGCAGGGTCTGCTGTTGTATTTCGTAGCGCCGTGGTTTGCGATCCATGCCTGGTTCTCGATCACCACGTTGATGCAACACAGCTCCGAGGACATTCCCTATCTGCCAGAAGAGTATTGGACGCGCAATGCCAGCAGGCTGCTGGTCACCACCGACTTCATCTACCCGCGGTGGTTGTTGTTCTGTACGCATTACATCTCGCTGCACACCGCCCACCATGTCGCTCCGTCGGTGCCCTACTACAACCTGCCGAAGGCGCAGGTGGCGCTACGGCAGCAGTATCCGGATATGGTTCGCGTCGAGAAGGCCAGCATCGGTCGAGTCTGGAACATCGTCCGCAAATGCCTTTTCTACGACCCGATTTCGGGCCTCTACGCAACGCGGCACATGCGCAGGTACGCTTCGGGGTCGAAATCGGCCGAGACCTCCGCTGCGTCATGAGAGCGCGCACGATGCTGGCTTCTGCCACCGCACGCGGCCACCGAGTGGTACCGCGACTGGCCGGCCAGGTCCACACGGCGATGTTCGTGAACACCCGCAGCCTCGACCGGTCCCCGAGCGATATGTGTCCACTGGCTGCTCACCGTATCGAAATGACCGGTGTGCACCGAGTCGCCTCCGCCTACCAGTGGGGCAGCCGCGATCCTAGCGTGCTCGCACTGCATGGCTGGGGCACCGACAGCACCACCATGGCGGCCGTAGTGGATGTTGCGGTGGCCCACGGTGAATCGGTGCTCTGCTTCGACGCTCCCGGTCATGGTGCATCGCGCGGGTCGCAGGCCACTATGGCCGAATATGTCGAGGCTGTTGACGCTGTGCTGCAGCGCTTTCCAAGTATCCAGACCGTGGTCGCGCATTCGCTGTCGGCGATTGCGGTAGTAGCTGCCCTCGCCCGGTCGGAGGCCGGCGGGGTGCGGTCGTTGCTGCTGCTTGCCCCTGTTTGCTCGCTCACCGGCGTCCTGGACAGGTGGGCGGTACAGCGACGGCTACCCACGGGTGTGGCGGTGCTGATCGCCAAGGAGTTGCACCGACGCGACGGAGTCCCGGTATCACACTGGGACATCAGGACTCTGGGCATCGGTGCCACCATGCAAGTCTGCATCCTGCATGACCCGCAGGACTGCTCGATTCCCGTCAGCGATGCGCTCGAGATCGCCGCCGGGGGCCGGGCCCAACTGGTGGAGGTGCCGGGTGTCGGGCACCACGGTGTTCTGCGCAGCGAGCAGATGCGCACTGCGCTGACTTCGCTTCTGGTAGCCCAGGATTTCGACCAGTCACCATCTCGAAAGGCAGTCCGATGACGATGCCAGGTCTCGCAACCGGTTCCATTCCCGCCGTCCTTCGAGAACGCGCGAGCCTGCAACCGAACGAACCCGCGTTCACGTTCATCGACTATGACCACAATCCCGACGGAGTTGCGGAAACGCTGACATGGTCGCAGCTCTATCTTCGGACGCGCCACATGGCGGCCGAGCTGCGCCGGCACGGAACAGTGGGTGACCGGGCCGCGATCGTTGCGCCTCAGGGCCTCGACTACATCGTCGGCCTGCTGGGCGCGTTCGAAGCCGGGCTCATCGCGGTCCCGTTGTCGGTGCCTCACCTCGGGGCCCACGATGAACGGATCAATCGGGTGCTGGCAGACTCCGCCCCTGCCGTGGTGCTGACCACCTCCGCCGTCGCCGGCGGAGTCGCCGAGTACCTGACTCAGCAAGACCTCGAGTCCACTTGGCCGTTCGTCGAGGTTGATGCGTTGGATGTCGACGACTCACTGGGATTCACCGGCCGCGGCCCGGATAACGGCACAGCATTACTGCAATACACCTCGGGATCGACTCGCCAGCCGGCCGGTGTAATGGTGTCCCACCGCAACCTTGTCGCGAACTTCGAACAGGTGATGAACGGTTACTTCGGCGATACCGGCGGCGTCGCTCCATCGCCGACCACCATTGTCTCGTGGCTGCCGTTCTACCACGATATGGGACTGTTCATCGGGGTCTTCGCACCGATTCTGGCCGGCCTGCACAGCGTCTTGACCAGTCCGATGTCATTCTTGGTCCGGCCCGCGAGGTGGGTCCAGTTGATGGCCACCAATCCGGGAACGTTCACGCCCGCACCGAACTTCGCCTTCGAACTCGCGGTGCGCAAAACCAGCGACGACGACATGGCAGGTCTGGATTTGCAAGGGGTGACACACATTATCTGTGGCGCCGAGCGCGTTCACTCCGCGACGCTGACGCGCTTCACCGAGCGGTTCGCGCAATTCAACCTACGACCTCAGGCGATTCGGCCGTCGTACGGGTTGGCAGAAGCAACCGTGTACGTGGCGGCGCGCGCACCGGGTCACCCGCCGAAGGTCGTCCACTTCGAGTCCGACAAGCTGTCGGCCGGCCATGCCGAACCGCGAAGCGACACAACCGGAACGGCGTTGGTGAGCTACGGAGTTCCACTGGCGCCGACCGTGCGAATCGTCGATCCCGAATCCAGAACGGAGAAGCGGGCCGGCGCGGTCGGGGAGATCTGGGTACACGGTGACAACGTCGCGCAAGGCTACTGGGGACGTCCCGACGCGACGGCGGAGACATTCACCGGAGTGCTCGTCGAACCGTCGGCGGGCACGCCCGATGGACCGTGGCTGCGTACTGGCGATCTCGGCGTGATCAGCGACGGTGAGCTGTTCATCGTGGGCCGTATCAAAGATCTCATCATCATCAATGGGCGAAACCAATATCCGGACGACCTCGAGGCGACGGTCCAGGAACTCACCGGCGGACGGGTCGCCGCGATCTCGGTTCCAGATGCAGTCGACGAACAGGTGGCACTGGTCATCGAATACAAGCCGCGCGGCGGTTCAGAAGAAGAGATCGCGTCAAGAATCGACGTCGTGAAACGCGATGTCAACTATGCGATTTCGAGCAGTCACGGCATCCGTGTCGCCGATCTCGTCTTAGTTGCGCCCGGTTCGATCCCGATCACCACCAGCGGCAAGATCAGACGCATTGCGTGTGCCGAGCTGTACCGCGAAAACCAGTTGACCCGCATCAGCTAGCCGACGCGGCCAGAAGGCGCTGCCTGAATCGCATGCTGTCAATTTCATGCGTCGCGGGTTGAGACTTACTGGGACGACCCCAGAAGGTAGTTAGCTTCCTCGGGTAGCTATCTGCCGCTGGTCAATCCGACGCCACCGGTCCAATCGACGTGGGCGGCCTCGCGCTGGCATGACCGCAAGACGGCGCATTGTGCTGGTTTTGCCAACTGTCAGATTGCTGGGAGCTGCGTCGCGCAACTTGATATTTACTTAAGCAGGCTTCAGGATTCGGAGCGATTAGCACGTCAAACAAGGGGAGACCTAATGAGCAGCCACAAGGCCCGCCTCGGGGGAATCGGTATCGGCATGGCTGCTGCCGCCGCGGCGATGGTCGGGATGGGCACGGCCCACGCCGATGACGGATCCCTCGCAACGGACATCGGGCTGCTGAACTCAGCGGAGGCCAATGTGATCGACGGCTTCAATGTATGGACCCAGGCGTATGGGGAAGCACCCCCAAGCTCAGCTGCCCTTACCGAAGCAATCACCCAGTTCGAGGCGGATCAATCCCCGCTGCTGTCGTCTGACAACAGTTTGGTGTCGGGCTTGGGCGAGGCGTTGTTCAATGGCCCGGATCAGCAGCTTGCCCAGGCCAGCGATGCCTTCCTGTCGGCTGCTGAGGCCTATGCTGCCGACCCCTCAACCACCAACGGACTCGATGCCGCATCGGCGAGCCTCCAATTCGACGGTTCTCTCTTGTTCGACTCCGGGCCCCCAAATCTCATCGGCGAGGTCATCGATCAGATCTTTCACATCGGGGGCTTTGACATCACTAGCGCCAGTGCGGCTTCGGATTTAGCGAGCAGCGCCACCAGCGCCTCCGGTACCCCCAACGACGTCATCGGTCAAGCGATCGCTGACCTGAATCAAGGCACCGCGGTGTTGGACGCAGCGCCCACAGCCGACCTAAGCGCGCGGCAAGCGGACATCCTCGCCGATTCAGAAAACCTGAACACCGAGCTGGTCTCACCGCTTGCTCAGATCGCGACCTTGCAAGACGGCTTGTCCGTAGCCGACCAGACTTACTTGGCCAACGCCGACGAACAGTTCGTCACCGCCGCTGCCAACATGCTCTCAGCCGATCAGGCGTTTGTCGCCGCAGACCAAGCCGGTGATCTCAGCGGCAGCAGCCTCAACTCGACGGACCTGACGTTGCTCGAGGGTGCCCTGGGACTGCTCAGCGCCGACTTCAACGTGGGCGGTGCTGAATTGCTTGTCCTATTCACGGGTGGTCTGGACCCCTCATCAGCAGCCGATCTCGCGGCGAGTCTGGACCCCGCCACGGCCGTAGACCCCTCCATTTTCGCCGACGCGCTCTCGTCGATAGGGCTGTAACTCCCAGCGACGACGCGATGCGACGCATACATCGAGCAGTTCCCGGTGTTCTACGAGCGGGTTTCACCTAATCTCGGCGGTTTGGATTCTTTCGCGCCAACGTCGCGAAGTTAGCAGTGATCTCGGCTGGGAGTTGTCATCTGCGGATGAGCGATCCGGCGGGGTTCGTCCATGGCGTTACGTTACGTCGGGCGCTTCGGGCTCCGGATCCGAGTCATTCCAGGGAAATTCAGCTCGGTCGGCATTTCATCACGCACCTGATCGGCGTACTCCTTGATCATCTCAGCCGCACCAAGCAGCCGGCTGAGACTCAATACCGCGGCCGGTGCATCGGCCTGGGTTGCGGCATCCTCGGCGATCAGCTGCAGAATCTGCTCACGGCCAACCGTCGACACCGGCAGGCCGCGCCGCTCCGCGATCGCTTCGACCGCCGCCAGCTCGTCGGGGTTGAGCCGGATCTGCAGCACCTTGCTGCGCGCCCGGCCGGGCTGGCTGACCTTGACGTGGGCCGGCAATGGCCGGTCGGTCTGATCGGCTTCGCCGGCTTCAGCCTCAGCGGCGACTCGAGCCAGCTTGTCGGCGATGGACTTACCCATCTGGTCCTCCTCGGCGGTAGTAGTGGAGATCGCGAGTGTTCGATTTGAATGCGGTCGCGCCGTACACGACGCCGTCCTCTTCTACCGTGATCACGGTCAGAACGTGGTTCGCGCTGCGCGAAAAGCCAATGGTGCGAACCGATTCGCCGGTGTTGCTGTTGTAGTCGGGCTCAAAGACGATCCGGTTGAGGTCGGCGAGTGCCTCGTCGGCCTGGGCGGGTGTGATGTTGTGGCGAGCGATGTGCTCAGCGGTGTTGCTCCAATCGACCGCCAGGCGCTAACTGTAGCCCGAATGTACTACAAAACCAACAGTTTGTAATACACTATCCGGACTTCACTTCGAACACGTCACCGCCCGATAGTCGCACCACTTGTGTTGTGCGCGCATGATGGCCTGCTCGCAGCCGTGCGGAGTAGTCCTCAGTAGCATCCGGTGGGGCGTCGTGGTCGCGTTGTCATTGACATCGGGGATGGCTCCAATTTCATTTGGAGCCGCGCCAATAGTTGTGCAGATCTTGCGCGGAGTTATATCTGCGCTGGTCAGATGGTGCCCCCGGCAGGATTCGAACCTGCGGCCTTCTGCTCCGGAGGCAGACGCTCTATCCCCTGAGCTACGGGGGCGCATGCGAAAGATACTGCGCCAACGGGCCACGACAGACTAACGCATCACGGCGGCCGATTGAGCACCGGAATGGATTCGAGGCCTGAGGACCTCAGCCAATAGGATGGCCTGCGTGAACCCCGCCGACCTGGCCGAGTTGCTGAAGGCCACCGCGACCGCGGTGCTGACCGAGCATGCGCTCGACACCGCCGCGCTGCCGCCGGTGGTCACCGTCGAGCGGCCACGCAACCCCGAGCACGGCGACTATGCCACCAACCTGGCGATGCAGCTGGGCAAAAAGGTCGGCGTCAACCCACGTGAGCTGGCCGGCTGGCTTGCCGAGGCGCTGGCCCAGGCCGACGGTATCGCCTCGGCGGAGATCGCCGGGCCGGGCTTCATCAACCTGCGGCTGGACGCCTCGGCGCAAGGCCTGATCGTCAACAACGTCATCGACGCCGGCCACACCTACGGCAACTCCGATGCGCAGGCCGGCCATAACATCAACCTCGAATTCGTCTCCGCGAACCCGACCGGACCCATTCACATCGGTGGCACCCGGTGGGCGGCCGTCGGCGATGCGCTGGGCCGGCTGCTCACCACGCAGGGCGCCGGCGTGGTACGCGAGTACTACTTCAACGACCACGGCGCCCAGATCGACCGGTTCGCCAACTCGCTGATCGCCGCGGCCAAAGGTGAGCCCACCCCGGAAGACGGCTACGTGGGCACCTACATCGCCGACATCGCCGCGCAAGTTCTGCAGCAGGCGCCGGACGCGTTGAGCCGACCCGATGCCGAGCAGCACGAGACTTTCCGGAGCATCGGCGTCGACTTGATGCTCACTCACATCAAAAAATCGCTGCACGAGTTCGGTACTGACTTCGACGTCTTTACCCACGAAGAGTCGATGCACGCCAGCGGCCGCGTCGAGCAGTCGATCGCGCGGCTGCGCGAGAACGGCAACATCTACGAAAAGGACGGCGCAACCTGGTTGCGCACCAGTGCTTTTGGTGACGACAAGGACCGTGTCGTGATCAAGAGCGACGGGAAACACGCCTACATCGCCGGCGATCTGGCGTACTACCTGGACAAGCGGCAGCGCGGCTTCGACCTGTGCATCTACATGCTCGGCGCCGACCACCACGGCTACATCTCCCGGCTGAAGGCCGCGGCCCAAGCTTTCGGCGACGACCCGGCGACGGTCGAGGTACTCATCGGCCAGATGGTCAACCTGGTCCGCGACGGCCGGCCGGTGAAGATGAGCAAGCGGGCCGGCACTGTGATCACCCTCGACGACCTGGTCGAATCGATCGGCGTCGACGCCGCACGCTACAGTTTGACCCGGTCATCGGTGGACAGCCCGATTGACATCGACCTCGCGCTGTGGTCATCGGCATCCAACGAAAACCCGGTCTACTACGTGCAATACGCACACGCCCGGCTTTCCGCACTGGCTCGTAACGCCGCCGAGCTGGGTTTGATCCCCGATACCGGTCATCTCGAGTTGCTCACCCACGACAAGGAAGGCACGCTGGTTCGTAATCTGGGCGAGTTCCCCAGGGTGCTGAAATCCGCAGCGTCACTGCGTGAACCGCACCGGGTGTGCCGGTACCTGGAAGACCTCGCCGGTGATTATCACCGGTTCTACGACTCGTGCCGGGTATTGCCGCAGGGCGACGAGGAGCCCAACGAGCTGCACACCGCGCGTCTGGCGCTGTGCCAGGCGACCCGCCAGGTGATCGCCAACGGGCTGGCCATCCTGGGCGTCAGCGCTCCGGAGCGAATGTGAGCGCCCACCCGGCCGGACCCCGGCATGCCGAAGAGTTTCACCACGGGGATGTTCCGCCGCGACCGGAGTCGGCAGCGGAGCTCCTGCAGTTGGCACCGAATGTATGGCCGCGCAACGCTGTTCGCGGCGACGACGGCATAGTAAGCATTGCCGGCGTTTCGCTGCAATCGCTCGCCCAGGAATATGGCACGCCGCTGTTCGTGATCGACGAAGACGACTTCCGGTCACGGTGCCGCGAGATCGCGGCGGCATTCGGCGGCGGAGCCAACGTGCACTATGCCGGGAAGGCCTTCCTGGCCAGCGAAATAGCACGCTGGATCGACCAGGAGGGCCTGTCGCTGGATGTCTGCACCGGCGGGGAACTGGCGGTCGCGCTGCACGCGGACTTCCCGCCTGAGCGGATCGCGTTGCACGGCAACAACAAATCGGTCGTCGAGCTGACCGCTGCCGTCAAGGCCCGAATCACGCACGTCGTGGTGGACTCGATGATCGAGATCGAGCGCCTCGACGCGATCGCGGGTGCGGCGGGCATCGTCCAGGATGTGCTGGTGCGCGTCACCGTCGGTGTCGAGGCGCACACGCACGAGTTCATCTCCACCGCACACGAAGACCAGAAGTTCGGTCTGTCACTGGCCAACGGCGCCGCGATGGCCGCGATTCGGCAGGTTTTCGCCAGCGATCACCTCCGACTGGTGGGCCTGCACAGTCACATCGGCTCGCAGATCTTCGATGTCGGCGGCTTCGAAATCGCCGCCCACCGGGTGATCGGTCTGCTGCGCGACGTCGTCGCCGAGTTCGGCGTCGACAAGACCGCGCAAATCGCCACCGTCGACCTCGGTGGCGGCCTTGGCATCTCGTATCTGCCGAACGACGATCCGCCACCGGTGGACGAACTCGCCGACAAGCTCGGCGACATCGTCCGCAACGAGTCCACTGCAGTGGGCTTGCCGGCGCCGCGACTGGTCGTCGAACCGGGGCGGGCCATCGCCGGTCCGGGCACGATCACCCTGTACGAGGTCGGCACCGTCAAAGACGTCGGCGTCAGTGCCACAGCGCATCGGCGTTACGTCAGCGTGGACGGCGGCATGAGCGACAACATCCGCACCTCGCTGTACGGCGCTGAGTACGACGTGCGACTGGTCTCCCGCGCCACCGACGCGGCGCCGACGCTCGCCCGTGTCGTCGGAAAGCACTGCGAGAGCGGCGATATCGTGGTTCGCGATGCGTGGATGCCGGCTGACATCGCGCCGGGCGACCTGGTCGCGGTGGCCGCGACCGGCGCCTACTGTTATTCGTTGTCGAGCCGGTACAACCTGATCGGCCGCCCCGCGGTGGTGGCTGTGCGCGGCGGACAGACCCGCCTGATCCTGCGCAGGGAGACGGTCGACGATCTACTGAGTCTGGAGATGAGGTGAAGCGGTGAGCGGCGTCGACGACGATGCAGAGCGGAGCGATGAGGAGGAGCGGCGCACATGAGCACAGATGAGAAGCCGGTCGGCGTAGCGGTATTGGGACTGGGCAATGTGGGCAGTGAGGTTGTTCGCATCATCGAGGAGAGCGCTGACGACCTCGCCGCCCGAGTCGGAGCGCCGTTGGTGCTGCGCGGCATCGGTGTGCGCCGGATAGCCGACGACCGGGGTGTGCCGGCCGATCTGCTCACCGACGACATCGAACAACTCGTCTGTCGCGAGGACGTCGATATCGTCGTCGAAGTGATGGGGCCGGTCGAGCCGTCGCGCAAGGCGATCCTGTCGGCACTGGAGCACGGCAAGTCGGTGGTGACGGCGAACAAGGCCCTGCTTTCGGTGTCGACCGGAGAACTCGCGCAGGCCGCTGAAAGTGCCCGTGTCGACCTATATTTCGAGGCTGCCGTGGCGGGTGCCATTCCGGTGATCCGCCCGCTGACTCAGTCGCTGGCCGGCGACACCGTGCAACGGGTGGCCGGCATCGTCAACGGCACCACCAACTACATCCTGTCCGAAATGGACAGCACCGGCGCCGACTATGAGCGGGCCCTGGCCGACGCGAGCGCGCTCGGCTACGCCGAAGCCGACCCCACTGCCGATGTGGAAGGCTTCGACGCCGCAGCGAAAGCCGCCATCCTGGCCTCCATCGCATTCCACACCCGGGTGACCGCCGACGATGTCTACCGCGAGGGCATCACGAAGATCAGCCCTGATGATTTCGTGTCCGCGCGCGCACTGGGCTGCACGATCAAACTGCTGTCGATCTGCGAGCGGATCACCACCGACGATGGGCAACAACGGGTCTCGGCTCGGGTGTACCCCGCGCTGGTGCCGCTGGAGCACCCGCTTGCCACGGTCAACGGCGCATTCAACGCTGTGGTGGTCGAGGCCGAAGCCGCGGGCCGGCTGATGTTCTACGGGCAGGGTGCCGGCGGAGCGCCGACCGCGTCGGCGGTGACCGGTGACCTGGTGATGGCAGCCCGTAACCGGGTGCTGGGCAGTCGAGCGCCGAAGGAGTCCAAGTACGCCCGGTTGCCGATCGCTCCGATGGGTGTGATCCCGACCCGCTACTACCTCAGCATGGACGTCGCCGACAAGCCCGGCGTATTGGCAACGGTTGCAGCAGAATTCGCCAAGCGCGAGGTCAGTATCGCCGAAGTCCGCCAAGAGGGCGTAGTCGGCGAGGGCGGACGACGCATCGGAGCCCGCGTCGTGGTGGTCACCCACACCGCTACCGACGCCGCCCTGTCCGAAACCGTGGACGCGTTGGCCGATCTCGACGTTGTGCAACGTGTCGCCAGCGTCCTGCGGCTGGAAGGAACCAGCGCATGAGTTCGTCCAGTGCCGCCAAGACCGGCATTCACCAGCAGTGGCCGGGCCTTATCGAGGCCTACCGGGACCGGCTGCCGGTCGGCGACGACTGGGTCCCCGTCACCCTGTTCGAGGGTGGTACCCCGCTGATAACGGCGCCCCGACTCTCGGCGAAGACCGGTTGCACGGTTCATCTGAAGGTCGAGGGGCTCAATCCCACCGGCTCTTTCAAAGATCGTGGCATGACGATGGCCGTCACCGATGCGGTAGCCCGGGGTCAGCAGGCGGTGCTGTGCGCGTCGACAGGGAACACGTCGGCGTCGGCAGCCGCTTACGCCGCCCGGGCCCTAATCACCTGCGCGGTACTGATCCCGCAGGGCAAGATCGCGATGGGCAAGCTGGCGCAGGCCGTCATGCACGGCGCCAAGATCATTCAGATCGACGGCAACTTCGACGACTGTCTGGAGGTCGCCCGCAAGATCGTCGCCGACTTCCCGACGATCTCGTTGGTCAACTCCGTCAACCCGCTCCGTATCGAGGGGCAGAAGACGGCGGCGTTCGAGATCGTCGACGTATTGGGTTTTGCGCCAGATATTCACGCTTTGCCGGTTGGCAACGCGGGCAACATCACCGCGTACTGGAAGGGCTACACCGAATATCACGCCGACGGTGTGATCGACAAGCTGCCGCGAATGCTGGGCACCCAGGCAGCGGGCGCAGCGCCGCTGGTGTCCGGCGAACCAGTGAGCCATCCCGAAACCATCGCCACGGCGATCCGCATCGGCTCGCCGGCGTCGTGGGGCCCGGCTGTCGCGGCGCAACAGCAGTCCAACGGGCGATTTCTGGCTGCCACCGACGACGAGATCCTCGCCGCATACCACCTGGTAGCCGGTACCGAGGGCGTCTTCGTCGAGCCGGCATCGGCAGCGAGCATCGCCGGTTTGCTCAAATCCGTCGAGGACGGCTGGGTGGCGCCGGGTTCGACGGTGGTGTGCACGGTCACCGGCAACGGCCTCAAGGATCCCGACACCGCGCTGCGCGACATGCCGACCGTCTCGCCGGTTCCGGCGGATCCCGTTGCCGTGGTAGCGAAACTGGGGCTGGTCTAAATGCTGGCTGCCGGGCTGCTGGCCACCTCGGTCGTCGCGGCTTCCAGCGCCAACCTGGGCCCAGGCTTCGACAGCCTCGGGCTGGCACTGAGCCTCTATGACGAAATCATCGTCGAGACAACCGATTCCGGGCTGGTCGTCGAGGTGGAGGGCGAGGGCGCCGGCGAACTGGCGCTCGACGCCGGCCATCTGGTGGTCCGCGCGGTCGAGCACGGCCTGCAGGCTGCCGGTGTCGGCGTGTCCGGATTGAAAGTACGGTGCCGTAACGCGATCCCGCACTCTCGCGGACTTGGCTCGTCGGCGGCAGCAGTGGTCGGCGGCCTGGCGGCGGTCAATGGTCTTCTCGCACAAGCGGGTTTGACACCGTTGAGCCAAACCGAGCTGATCCAGTTGTCGTCGGAATTCGAAGGACATCCCGACAACGCAGCCGCGGCGGTACTCGGTGGCGCCGTTGTTTCGTGGACCGACTCGAGTGCTGGGCCGCCGGCCTTCGCGGCGACGCCGCTCCGGCTACACCCCGGCATCCGCCTTTTCCCCGCCATTCCCACGCAGCGCTCGTCGACGGTTGAGGCGCGAGTGCTGTTGCCCACGGAGGTCAGCCACGAGGACGCCCGCTTCAACGTCAGCCGCGCGGCGTTGCTTGTGGTGGCGCTCACCGAGCGACCCGACCTTCTGATGGCCGCCACCGAAGACGTGCTCCACCAGCCGCACCGCGCAGCCGCGATGCCGTTATCGGCGGAATTTTTGCGACTATCGCGTCGTTGTGGTGTGGCAGCTGTGCTTTCCGGGGCTGGTCCGGCGGTAATTGTCCTGAGTACGGCAACTGACCTGCCCGCCGAGGTGTTGGACTACGCCATTGCAAACGGGTTTGCGGTCAGCGAGATGACAGCAGGTGACGGCGTACGGTGGAGTTCGGGAGTGGCAGTCCCCAGCTAGTGTCCCCAGGCGCGACGGGGGGCTTCCTTGCTTCCGGCATCGAAGCAGGTTATCCTCGGAGCCGTCCAGCAATCGCAGCATCTGCATATGCGTTGACACTAGGACGAACACCAATTTCTTCTCGTGGACGATGGTTCGCCATTTAAGCCGCCAATCTTGGCGATCACCGTTGCAGAGTCGATCTTTGGCAGCACTCGGCAAATTAGCTGAATGCAACGAACCCCTGGCTTGAATCGATCAGCGAGGGAGAGAAAGGAAATCCGTGACCGATACGGACCTCGTTACGGCTGGCGACGGCACCCAAAATGACAAGCTGTCCCATTCCGTGGCTTCAGAGACTTCCGGCGGGGCCGACGCTAATACGAATGCGTCCGACGGCTCGCTGGCAACCATGGTGCTTCCCGAGCTCCGCGCACTGGCCAATAGGGCCGGCGTCAAGGGCACGTCGGGAATGCGCAAAAGTGAACTGATCGCCGCAATTCGGGAAACCCGCCAGGGCGGCCACGCCAACGGCGCGTCGTCCCACGGTGACACCGTCGGCGAATCAGCCGACCGCGGCGCTCAGGCCGCCGACAGTCACACCGAGGCGCCCGCCCAGGATGTGACCCGCACCGATTCCGGCGAGCAGCAGTCCTCCAGCGATCACGCGGGGGAGCAGAACCACCGGAATGAAAAGAAGCAGCAGGACCGGAACGACAAGCCTGCCCGCGACCAACAGGACAACAAGACCCAAGACCGCGAATCGGACAAGGACTCCGACAGAGGCGGCGATCAACAGGGTTCGGGTGGACAACAGAATCGCGGCGGGTCGAACCAGCAAGACGACGACGGTGACGGACGCGGCGGCCGCCGCGGGCGCCGGTTCCGCGAACGTCGGCGCCGCGGTGACCGGCCTGGCGACGGCGGCGGCGGTGACACCGAACTGCGCGAAGACGACGTCGTTCAACCGGTGGCCGGCATCCTCGACGTGCTGGACAACTACGCGTTCGTACGTACGTCCGGCTACCTGGCCGGTCCGCACGACGTCTACGTGTCGATGAATATGGTGCGCAAGAACGGCCTACGTCGCGGTGACGCCCTGACCGGCGCGGTTCGGGTTCCCAAAGACGGCGAACAGCCCAACCAGCGGCAGAAGTTCAACCCGTTGGTGCGTTTGGACACCGTCAACGGGGGCCCGGTCGAAAACGCGAAGAATCGGCCCGATTTCAGCAAGTTGACCCCGCTGTACCCCAACCAGCGGTTGCGTCTGGAGACCACTCCCGACCAGCTGACCACCCGGGTCATCGACCTGATCATGCCGATCGGCAAGGGCCAGCGCGCACTGATCGTGTCGCCGCCCAAGGCCGGCAAGACGATGATCCTGCAGGCCATCGCCAACGCGATCACCAAAAACAACCCGGAATGCCACCTCATGGTCGTGCTCGTCGACGAGCGGCCTGAAGAGGTCACCGATATGGCGCGCTCGGTCAAGGGTGAGGTCATCGCCTCCACCTTCGACCGGCCGCCGTCGGACCACACGTCGGTTGCCGAGCTGGCCATCGAGCGCGCCAAGCGTCTCGTCGAGCAGGACAAAGACGTGGTTGTGCTGCTCGACTCGATCACCCGGCTGGGCCGCGCATACAACAACGCGTCGCCGGCGTCTGGTCGCATCCTGTCCGGTGGTGTCGACTCCACGGCGCTCTACCCGCCGAAGCGTTTCCTCGGCGCAGCCCGCAACATCGAAGAGGGCGGATCGTTGACGATCATCGCCACCGCGATGGTGGAGACTGGATCCACCGGTGACACAGTGATTTTCGAGGAGTTCAAGGGTACCGGTAACGCGGAGCTCAAGCTGGACCGCAAGATCTCCGAACGCCGGGTGTTCCCCGCGGTCGACGTCAACCCGTCGGGCACTCGTAAGGACGAGTTGCTTTTGTCGCCAGATGAATTCGGCATCGTGCACAAACTGCGCCGAGTGCTGTCCGGATTGGATTCGCACCAAGCCATCGACTTGCTGATGTCGCAGCTGCGCAAGACGAAGACCAATTACGAGTTCCTGGTTCAGGTGTCCAAGACGACACCCGCCATGGACAACGACTGACCGACTGGTTAGCACACCGCCTCAGCCGAACAACATCGCCCTTACCGCTTTGCAGCCGACACTGCGGCGGTAACGTGCGCCTGTCGGAGACCGACGGGAAAGTGGTGAGCCATGGCGGACACTATTCAGCAACTGCTTCGCACACGCAGCGTCGACTCCACTCCGGCGGTCAAATACGGCGACCGGGTGTGGAGCTGGCGTGAGCACCTGGCGGACGCCTCGGCGGCTGCCGCTGCGTTGATCGGCATCGCCGATCCCAAGCGCCCGTTGCACATCGGTGCGTTGCTGGGCAACACACCCGAGATGCTCACCGCGATGGCGGCGGCCGCCCTTGGCGGCTACGTGTTGTGCGGCATCAACGACACCCGCCGCGGTGCAGCGCTGGCCAACGACATCCTCCGCGCCGATTGCCAGGTACTGCTCACCGACCCGGATCACCACGTCCTGCTCGATGGCCTAGCGCTGCCCGGCGTGCGTGTGGTCGACATCAGCAGCAACGAGTGGGCGGGTTTGATCGCATCGGCCGGACCGCTGGTGCCGCATCGCGAGGTCGCCCCCACCGACACGCTCATGATGATCTTCACCTCGGGTACCAGTGGCGAGCCGAAGGCCGTTCAGGTGACCCATCTGACGGTGATCTTCGCCGGGGCCAACCTGATCAACCGGTTTGAGGTCGAATCGTCCGGCGTCTGCTATCTGTCGATGCCGCTCTTTCACTCCAACGCGTTGCTGGCCGGCTGGAGTGTGGCGGTGGGCTCCGGAGCGGCGATGGTGCCGGCCACCTTCTCGGCGTCCGGCCTGCTGCCCGATCTACGCCGCTATGGCGCCACCTATATGAATTACGTCGGCAAGCCGCTGGCGTACGTACTGGCCACCCCCGAGCAACCCGACGACGCGGACAACCCGCTGTGCGTCGCGTTCGGGAACGAGGCAAGCGACCGCGACATCGCGGAATTCAGCAGACGTTTCGACTGCACGGTCTGGGACGGCTTCGGCTCGACCGAAGGCGCGATCATCATCACCCGCGAAGACGGCTGCCCGGCCGGCTCTTTGGGGCAGGGCTTCCCGGGTGTGAGCATCTACAACTCCGACACGCTCACCGAATGCGCGACAGCCCAATTCGACGACGACGGCACACTGATCAACCCCGACGAAGCGATCGGCGAGTTGGTCAACACCTCGGGCGCCGGCCTGTTCGCCGGCTACTACAACGACAAGAACGCCACCGACGCGCGGCTGCGGCACGGCATGTTCTGGTCGGGGGATTTGGCTTACCGCGACGCCGACGGCTGGATCTACTTCGCCGGGCGCAGCGGGGACTGGTTGCGGGTCGACGGGGAGAACATGACGACCGCACCCATCGAGCGCATCCTGCAACGGTTGCCGGCTATCAGTCAGGTCGCGGTGTATGCGGTGCCCGATGCGCAGGTGGGCGACCAGGTGATGGCGGCGCTGGTACTCGTCGACGGCGCCGAGCTGACGCCGGGCGAGTTCAGCCGGTTTTTGGCCGACCAGCCGGATCTCTCACCCAAAGCCTGGCCGCGCCGCGTCTGGATCACCGACAGCCTGCCCACCACTGCCACCAACAAGATCCTCAAACGGGAGCTGAGCGCGCGTGGCGACACCCCCCACGGCGGCCTGCTGTGGATCCGGACCGGCCGAGGCACCAGCTATGCCACCGTCGAGCGGGCTGCCAAAGCCCAGGTCAGCCCGGGTTAGCGGCGGCGCCGGCGCGGGAATGTGCAGGCCTGGGCCGGCGTTTAGGGACGTAGCGGCTGAGCTGGCATAATCAACAGCCGAAGTTCAGGTTCCGGTTCACGTCCGAACACCAGTACACCAGTACAACGGGCGACCCGGCGACCGACGATTGAAGAGGACACCATGAAAGCTGACATTCATCCCGCCTACGGCGAGACCACCGTGGTCTGCGGTTGCGGCAACACCTTCACGACCCGCAGCACCAAAGAAAACGGCCACATCGTGGTCGAGGTCTGCTCGCAGTGCCACCCGTTCTACACCGGTAAGCAGAAGATTCTGGACAGTGGCGGCCGGGTTGCCCGCTTCGAGCGGCGTTATGGCAAGCGCAAGGCCGGTGCCGAAGAAGCTTCGGCCGACAAGTAGCAGGATCGACGCCCGAACTGTCGCGGAAAACCGCGCAGGCCGGGCGTCGTTTTGCGTTCGGATAAGTCCCGAACGATTGAGTCGGCTCGCGCGGGAAGGAGGAGCATGACGCAGAGCGTGCAGGCGATTGACGCACTGGTGGCCGAACATGCCGACCTCGAGCGTCAGCTGGCCGATCCCGAACTGCACAGCAATCCTGGCAACGCGCGCAAAGTCGGCCGTCGGTTCGCGCAATTGGCCCCGATCGTCGCGATCCACCGCCAGCTCACCTCGGCCCGCGACGATCTGGAGACCGCACGCGAACTTGCCGTCGACGACTCGTCGTTCGCCGAGGAAGTCGGGGAGCTGGAAACCCGGGTCGATGAGTTGGAGACCAAGCTCAGCGACATGCTGGCGCCGCGCGACCCGCACGACGCCGACGACGTCGTCCTCGAGGTCAAATCCGGTGAGGGCGGTGAAGAATCGGCGCTGTTCGCCGCGGACTTGGCCAGGATGTACATCCGCTACGCGGAGCGACACGGCTGGACTGTGACCGTCTTGGACGAGACCACTTCGGATTTGGGTGGTTACAAGGACGCCACGCTGACGATCGCCGGCAAGGGCGACTCGGCCGACGGCGTGTGGTCGCGCCTGAAATTCGAGGGCGGCGTGCACCGCGTGCAACGGGTTCCGGTCACCGAATCTCAAGGCCGCGTGCACACGTCGGCGGCAGGCGTGCTGGTCTACCCCGAGCCCGAAGAAGTGGCCGAGGTACAGATCGACGAGTCGGACCTGCGCATCGACGTCTACCGGTCGTCCGGTAAGGGCGGCCAGGGCGTCAACACCACCGACTCCGCGGTCCGAATCACGCACTTGCCCACCGGAATCGTCGTCACCTGTCAAAACGAGCGGTCGCAACTGCAGAACAAGGCCCGCGCGATGCTGGTGCTAGCCGCCCGCCTGCAGGCGCTGGCCGAAGAGCAGGCGTCGGCCGACGCGTCGGCCGACCGGGCGAGCCAGATCCGCACCGTGGATCGCAGCGAACGCATCCGCACCTACAACTTCCCGGAGAACCGGGTAACCGATCACCGGATCGGCTACAAGGCACACAATCTCGATCAGCTTCTCGACGGCGACGTCGATGCGCTGTTCGACGCGTTGAGCGCCGCCGACAGGCAGTCCCGGCTGCAGCAGGCATGACAACCCGCCTGCGTTGCGCGATCGACTCGGCGACGACGCTGCTGGCAGACGCCGGAATCGATTCCGCGCGTTACGACGCCGAGGAATTGGCTGCGCACCTGGCCGGTACCGATCGCGGCCGGCTGCCGCTGCTCGGCTCGCCTGATCAGGCGTTCTTCGACAACTATCGCGCTGCGGTCGCCGCGCGATCACGCCGAGTGCCCCTGCAGCACCTCACCGGCGTGACCGCGTTCGGGCCGTTGACGCTGTCCGTCGGGCCGGGCGTGTTCATCCCGCGCCCGGAGACCGAAGCCATGCTGGAATGGGCTGTCGGCCAGTCTCTTCCGGCCGGTCCGGTGGTCGTCGACGTCTGCACCGGTTCGGGTGCGCTGGCGCTGGCAGTCGCGCGGCACTGGCCCGAGGCGCGCGTGATCGGCGTCGACGACTCCGAGGCGGCGCTTGACTATGCCCGCAGAAACTCCGCGGGCACAACGGTCGAGTTCATCTGCGCCGACGTCGCCGATCCTGGTGTGCTGGCCGAGTTCGACGGGCAGGTGGACCTGATGGTCGCCAACCCGCCTTACGTTCCGGATGGCGCTGAGCTCGAACCCGAAGTGGTCGAACATGATCCGCCACACGCCGTGTTCGGTGGACCCGACGGCATGGCACTGATTCCCGCGGTCGTGGGCCTCGCTGGACGCCTGCTGCGCCCCGGGGGCCTGTTCGCTGTCGAGCACGACGACACCACGTCCTCGATGACCGCTCAAACCATCAGGGGTACAGCGCGTTTCAATGATGTGGTGGCACGGATGGACCTAGTCGGCCGACCCCGATTCGTGACGGCACGCAAAAGGGCCGCCCATGACTGACGTATTCGACTGTACCGATCCCGAACGGCGTTCTCGCGGAATCGCAGCGGCGGCCGGCGCGGTGAAAAACGGTGGGCTGGTGGTCCTTCCGACGGACACGGTCTACGGTGTGGGCGCTGACGCATTCGACAGCGCGGCGGTGACCGCGCTGCTGTCGGCCAAGGGCCGCGGCCGGGATATGCCGGTGCCGGTACTGGTCGGCTCCTGGCACACCATCGACGGCCTCGCCCTCTCGGTGCCCAAAACGATGCGCGACCTGGTCCGGGCGTTCTGGCCAGGGGCGTTGAGTCTCGTCGTCCGGCAGGCCCCGTCGGTGCAATGGGACCTCGGCGACGACCGCGGCACCGTGATGCTACGGATGCCGCTGCACCCCGTCGCCATTGAACTGCTGCGGGAGGTCGGCCCGATGGCGGTGTCCAGCGCTAACGTTTCCGGCCGGCCACCCGCGGTGGACGCCGAGAACGCTCGCGAACAACTCGGCGATCTCGTCGAGGTCTATCTCGACGCCGGCCCGTCGGCCCAGCAGGCCGCCTCGACCATTCTGGACTTGACCGGTCCTCAACCGCGCGTCCTGCGGTCTGGCCCAGTCAGCGCCGAGAGCATCGCCGCGGTACTCGGGGTGGATGCCGAAAGTTTGACCGCCTGACCGCTCGGGCGGCTTAGTTCGATCTCAGGGCGGTGCAGTACGTTTTTCGGATGGTCAGCGGTGCCGACAACCTCGCCGGCGGCCTGCTCGCACTGGCCGATCGCGGTGCCGGTGTGCCGTTGCGCGAACTCGCGCTCGTCGGGCTGACCGCCGCGATCATCACCTATTTCGCGACCGGACCGGTGCGCGTCCTGGCGACCCGGCTGGGTGCGGTGGCATATCCGCGCGAGCGTGATGTGCACGTGACGCCGACGCCGCGGATGGGCGGCCTGGCGATGTACATCGGGGTCGTCGCAGCGGTGTTTCTCGCATCTCAGCTTCCCGCGCTCACCCGCGGCTTCGTCTATTCCACGGGCATGCCCGCGGTGGTGTTGGCCGGCGGACTGATCATGGGCATCGGTCTGATCGACGACCGCTGGGGCCTGGACGCGCTGACGAAGTTCGCCGGTCAGATCACCGCGGCCAGCGTGCTGGTCACCATGGGCGTCGCGTGGAGCGTTCTCTACATCCCGCTGGGCGGGGTGGGAACCATTGTGCTGGACCAGGCCTCGTCGATTCTGCTGACGCTGGCGCTGACCGTGTCGATCGTCAACGCGATGAACTTCGTCGACGGTCTGGACGGGCTGGCCGCCGGACTGGGACTTATTACCGCATTGGCGATCTGCGTGTTCTCCGTCGGGCTGCTGCACGATCACGGCGGTGATGTGCTGTTCTACCCGCCCGCGGTCATCTCGGTGGTGCTGGCGGGAGCCTGCTTGGGCTTTTTGCCGCACAACTTTCATCCGGCCAAGGTCTTCATGGGCGATTCCGGCTCGATGCTGATCGGCCTGATGTTGGCCGCGGCGTCGACGACGGCTGCCGGACCGATCTCGCAGAACGCCTACGGTGCCCGAGATGTGTTTGCTCTGCTGTCGCCGTTCCTGTTGGTTGTGGCGGTCATGTTCGTGCCGATGCTCGACTTGCTGCTGGCGATCGTGCGACGCACCCGCGCGGGCCGTAGCGCGTTCAGCCCCGACAAAATGCACCTGCACCACCGGCTGCTGCAGATCGGTCATTCGCATCGGCGGGTCGTATTGATCATCTATTTGTGGGTCGGCATTGTCGCTTTCGGCACCGCGAGCACGATCTTCTTCAACCCGCGGGATACCGCCGCGGTCATGTTGGGCGCAATTGCGATTGCGGCTATCGCGACGCTGATCCCGTTGCTGCGGCGCCGCAATGATGTCTACGACGAGGAGTAGTAGAGTCCTCGTCGATGTGGTACGGTGCTGGTAGAACCCGAATTAACCTCGCGGGTTGCCGGCCACCGGCCATCGGAGTCAGCTCCGATCGCGCCGACTAACGACCGACAAAGGGGAGCGGTCCCTTGGGTGATGCGAGTGCAGTGAGTGCCCTCCGATACGCTCAACGGGCCACGCAACGAGCAACGAGGCAACTCCCCCGAACGAGGACCGAGGTGCTGCAGTGACTACACCAGCGCAGGACGCGCCGTTGGTGTTTCCCTCCGTTGCTTTCCGGCCGATTCGTCTGCTCACCATCTCGGCCTTGCTGACCGTCGCCGCGGTCGCCGCGGCAGGTTCGCTGCACCGCCCGATGGTCGGGGTGTTCTTTGGCGTGGGGCTCCTCCTGGGTTTGCTCAACGCCCTCGGCGTGCAGCGCTCGGTGGCGGCGATCACCGCCGCGGAGCATCCGGTGAAAATGAAGATGGCGACGAACTCCGCAACGCGGCTGCTGTTCATCACCGTCATCGGACTGAGCGTCGCATTCGTATTTCGGCCGGACGGGCTCGGCGTGGTGTTTGGGCTTGCGCTCTTCCAGGTACTGCTGGTGGCATCGACCGCGCTGCCGGTCTGGAAGAAGCTGCGTAACGGGTCCGCCGACCGCGGTGAAGGGATTGGGAACGGCGATGTATGAGACGTTGCTGGCCGAGGGAGCCATCGAGGTCGGCCATCACGAGACGGTCCGTTGGCTTGGGCTGACCATCAACGTCGACACCGTGGCGTCCGCCGCGATCGCCGCCGTCATCGTCGTCGCGCTGGCATTCTTCTTGCGCGCCAAGGTCACTTCCAGCGGCGTGCCGGGCGGCGTTCAGCTGTTCTTCGAGGCAATCACCATTCAGATGCGCAACCAGATCGAAGCCGCTATCGGGATGCGGATCGCGCCCTTCGTCTTGCCACTGTCCGTGACGCTCTTCGTGTACATCCTGATCGCGAACTGGCTCTCGGTGTTGCCGGTGCAATACAGCCACTCGGCGGGCGGCTCTCCGAAAGAGTTGTTCGCCCCGCCGGCGTCGGACATCAACTTTGTGCTGGCGTTGGCGCTATTTGTATTCATCTGCTACCACTTGGCCGGCATCTGGCGCAGCGGGCCGGTCGGTTACCCCGTCAAAGTGCTCAAGGGGCATGTGTGGGGCAACCTGCACCCCATTGTCGGAGTGATCTTCATGCCAATCAACGTGGTTGAAGAACTCGCCAAGCCGATCTCGCTGTCGCTCCGACTTTTCGGCAACATCTTCGCCGGCGGCATCCTGGTCGCACTAATCGCACTTTTCCCGCCGTATATCTTGTGGGCGCCGAATGCGATCTGGAAGGCATTCGATCTCTTCGTGGGCGCGATCCAGGCGTTCATCTTCGCGCTGCTGACCATCTTGTACTTCAGTCAATCGATGGAATTGGAAGGGGAACACGATTAGGACGGCCATAAAGTCCTGGCCCCCACATCACCACCACAGACCTGGTAGATCGCTACCAAATATCAAGGAGGATAAGCAATGAACCCCACAATCGCTGCCGGCGCACTCATCGGCGGTGGACTGATCATGGCCGGGGGCGCGATCGGCGCCGGCATCGGCGACGGTGTCGCCGGTAACGCCCTGATCTCCGGTATCGCCCGGCAGCCCGAGGCGCAAGGCCGGTTATTCGTTCCGTTCTTCATCACGGTGGGTCTGGTCGAGGCCGCGTACTTCATCAACCTGGCCTTCATGGCGCTGTTCGTCTTCGCCACCCCGGTCAAGTAATAGCTGAGATGGGTGACGTGAGCGCTGTCGTCCTGGCTGCCGCCAGCCAGGCGGAGGGAAACTTCCTCCTTCCCAACGGCACTTTCTTCGTCGTGCTGATCATCTTTTTGATCGTGCTCGGCGTGATCGGCACCTTCGTGGTGCCGCCGATCTCGAAGGTGCTCAAAGAACGCGACAACATGGTCACCAAGACGACTGCCGACACCAAGAAATCGGCAGAGCAGTTCGCCGCTGCCCGGGAAGACTACGAGGCGGCGATGGCCGACGCTCGGGTCACGGCATCGGCGGCCCGCGGCGAGGCTCGGGCCGAGGGTCGCAAGGTCCTCGAGGAACAGCGTGGACGTGCCGAGGAGCAGGTTTCCTCGACACTGCAGGAAGCTGCCGAGCAACTCAAGCGGGAGGGCGACGCCGTGGCAGCGGAACTTCGTGCGCGGGTGGACACCATCTCCACCACGTTGGCGAACCGTATCCTCGGCGTCGAGGTCACCACCTCGGTCACCGCGAGCGGTTCGGGGCGGTAGCAAAAAATGTCAACCTTTGTTGGGCAGCTCGTCGGGTTCGCCGTCATCGTGTGGCTGATCTGGCGCTATGTCGTCCCGCCGGTGCGCAAGCTGATGGCCGATCGGCAAAGCGTTGTGCGCCATCAGCTGGACGACGCCGCGGCTGCTGCCGATCGACTGGCGGAAGCGAGCCGCGCGCACGACAAGGCGAAGGAAGACGCCAGGGCGGAGGCGAAGCGACTCACCGAGGAAGCGCAGTCCGACGCCAAGCGCATCGGCGAGCAGTTGCGGGCTCAGGCCGATAGCGAAGTCGAGCGGATCAAAGTGCAAGGCGCCAAGCAAGTCGAGCTGCTGCGTGCGCAGCTGATTCGTCAGCTACGCCAGGACATTGGTGCCGAATCCGTCCGGGGGGCAGGCGAATTGGTGCGCGGCTACGTCGCCGAACCGGCTCAGCAGTCAGCCACCGTGGACCGCTTCCTGGACGATCTCGACGCAATGGCGCCTTCAGCGGCCGAAATCCAATATCCCGTGCTGGGGAGCATGCGAGTAGCCAGCAGACAGGCGTTGACCAACCTGCTGGATCGGTTCGGCGTAATCGCCAAAGACCTCGACGACACGGCGCTCACCACCCTCGCCGACGACTTGGCATCGGTCGCCCAACTGCTCACCCATGAAGTAGTCGTCACCCGCTACCTCGTTACGCGGGCCGAGGACAGCACGCCCAGGATCCGGCTGATCGAGCGGTTGCTCTCGAGCAAGGTGGAGGACCCGGCGCTTGAGGTACTCCGCAGTGCTGTGTCAGAGCGTTGGTCCGACAGTGACGATCTGATCGTCGCCCTCCAACATGTTGCGCGGCAGGCTTTTTTGGTCCGCGCTGAGCGCGCAGGCCAGATCGACGAAGTCGCCGACCAGCTATTTTGGTTCAGCCGAATCCTCGATGAAGAACCGCACCTGGCCACGCTGCTGGGCGACACGACCGCACCTGTCGAAGGGCGGGTCACGTTGCTGCGCAACGTACTCGGACGCGCCGGCAAGAACGTCAACCCGGTCACGGCAGCGCTGCTGACCCAGACCGTCGAACTGTTGCAGGGCGAACCGGCAGAGGACGCAATACTTCGCCTTGCCGGAGTGGCAGTGGCTCGGCACGGCGAGGTCGTCGCACAGGTCAGCGCGGCTGCCGAACTCAGCGACCCCCAACGCACCCGCCTAACCGAGGTGCTAACCCGGGTCTATGGCAACCCGGTGACGGTGCAAATGCACGTCGACCCCGATCTGCTGGGCGGGCTGGCCATTTCGGTTGGCGACGAGGTGATCGACGGGACGCTATCGGCTCGTCTCGCCAGAGCGCAGACCCAGCTACCAGACTGAAGTACCGACCAGAGTTACCAACAGGCAGGAAGACGAAAAGCCATGGCAGAGTTGACAATCTCCGCTGACGACATTCAGGGTGCGGTCGAAGAATACGTGCGCTCCTTCACCTCCGACACGGCCAAGGAGGAAGTCGGCCTCGTCGTCGACGCCGGTGATGGTATCGCCCACGTTCAGGGCCTGCCGTCGGTGATGACGCAGGAATTACTCGAGTTCACCGGCGGGGTTTTGGGGGTAGCGCTCAACCTCGACGAGCACACTGTCGGCACGGTGATCCTGGGTGACTTCGAGAAGCTCGAAGAGGGCCAGCAGGTAAAGCGCACCGGCGAGGTTCTGTCGGTACCTGTCGGCGACGCGTTCCTGGGTCGCGTGATCAATCCGCTGGGCGAGCCGATCGACGGCCAGGGCGACATCAAAGCCGACACCCGCCGTGCGTTGGAGATCCAGGCCCCGTCGGTGGTGCAGCGGCAAAGCGTCAAAGAGCCGCTGCAGACCGGTATCAAGGCCATCGACGCAATGACGCCGATCGGTCGCGGCCAGCGCCAGCTGATCATCGGCGACCGCAAGACGGGCAAAACCGCGGTATGTGTGGACACCATTCTCAACCAGCGCCAGAACTGGGAGTCCGGCGACGAGCAGAAGCAGGTGCGTTGCGTCTATGTGGCCATCGGCCAGAAGGGCACCACGATCGCGTCCGTCCGGCGCGCCCTGGACGAAGGCGGCGCGATGGACTACACCACCATCGTTGCGGCGCCGGCGTCCGACTCTGCCGGGTTCAAATGGCTTGCGCCCTACACCGGTTCGGCCATCGCGCAGCACTGGATGTATGACGGCAAGCATGTGCTGATCGTCTTCGACGACCTGAGCAAGCAGGCTGAGGCCTACCGTGCGATCTCGCTGCTACTGCGCCGTCCGCCCGGCCGTGAGGCCTACCCGGGTGACGTGTTCTATCTGCACTCGCGGCTGCTGGAGCGCTGCGCCAAGCTGTCCGACGAGCTGGGTGGCGGATCGTTGACCGGTCTGCCGGTCATCGAGACCAAGGCCAACGACATCTCGGCATACATTCCCACCAATGTCATCTCGATCACCGACGGCCAGTGCTTCCTGGAGTCCGACCTGTTCAACCAGGGTGTCCGGCCGGCGATCAACGTCGGCGTGTCGGTGTCGCGGGTGGGTGGCGCCGCACAGATCAAGGCGATGAAAGAGGTGGCAGGAAGTCTGCGTTTGGACCTGTCACAGTTCCGCGAGCTGGAGTCGTTCGCGGCGTTCGCCTCGGACCTGGACGCCACCTCGAAGGCGCAGCTGGAGCGCGGCGAGCGCCTGGTGGAATTGCTCAAACAGCCGCAGTATCAACCGTCACCGGTTGAGGAACAGGTGATTTCGATCTTCCTGGGCACCGGTGGTCACCTGGATTCGGTTCCGGTCGAAGACGTCAGGCGCTTCGAGACCGAGTTCATCGATCACGTCCGGTCTTCCAAGGACGGCATCCTGTCCGAGATCCGGGACTCGCAGAAGCTCAGCGAGGACAACGAGAACAAGTTGACCGATGCGGTCAAGGAGTTCAAGAAGGGCTTCGCGGCGACCGGCGGTGGCTCGGTGGTGCCCGACGAGCACGTCGACGCGCTCGACGAAGATCAGGTAGCGAAAGAAGCTGTGCAGGTTCACAAGCCGGCACCGCCGAAGCAGAAGAAGTAATCGAGTATGGCTGCCACACTTCGCGAACTGCGTGGTCGGATTCGTTCCGCCGGGTCGATCAAAAAGATCACCAAGGCTCAGGAAATGATCGCGACGTCGCGTATAGGCAAGGCGCAGGCCCGGCTGGAGGAGGCCCGGCCCTATGCCACCGAAATCACCCGCGTGCTGACCACGCTTGCCGCGGAGTCCGCTCTCGACCACCCGCTGCTGGTCGAGAAGTCTCAGCCGAAACGGGCTGGGGTGTTGGTGGTTTCGTCTGACCGCGGCCTGTGTGGCGCTTACAACTCCAGCGCCTTTCGACGGGCCGAGGAACTGTTCTCCCGGTTGCGAGAAGACGGCAAGACCCCGGTGCTCTACACCGTCGGCCGTAAAGCGCAGGGCTACTTCAAATTTCGGAACTGGGACATCAGCGAGTCGTGGAGCGGATTTTCGGAGCGGCCCAGCTACGAGGACGCCGCGGAGGTCGCCGAGACTCTGGTGAGTGCCTTCATGGCCGGTGCCGAGGACAACGGTGAGGCCGATGAGCAGGGCGGCGTCGACGAGCTGCATATCGTCTACACGGAATTCAAGTCGATGATGTCGCAATCGGCTGGAGCGCACCGGATTGCCCCGATGATCGTGGAGTACGTCGAGGACGACACTGGGCCGCACACGTTGTACTCGTTCGAGCCGGACGCCACGACGCTGTTCGAGGCACTATTGCCGCGGTACCTGACCACACGCGTCTACTCGGCGTTGCTCGAGTCCGCCGCATCGGAGTTGGCGTCGCGTCAACGGGCGATGAAATCGGCCAGCGACAATGCCGACGACCTCATCAAGGCACTCACGCTCGAGGCCAACCGTGAGCGGCAGGCTCAAATCACCCAGGAAATCAGCGAAATCGTCGGTGGCGCCAACGCGCTCGCCGACGCCAAATAGGCCCCATCAGGAAGCGAAGAGGATATGGCTGCTACCACCAAACAGTCTGAGAAGTCGACGAACTCGAAGGGCGGCGACAGCAACGGCCGCGTGGTACGGATTACCGGACCCGTCGTCGACGTAGAATTCCCGCGCGGCTCCGTGCCGCAGTTGTTCAACGCCCTGCACGCCGAGATCACCTATAAAGAGCTGGCGAAGACGTTGACGCTGGAGGTCGCGCAGCACCTCGGGGACAACCTGGTCCGCGCCATCTCGATGCAACCGACCGACGGACTGGTCCGCGGGGTCGAGGTGACCGACACCGGAAAGGCGATCTCCGTGCCGGTCGGCGACGGCGTCAAGGGCCACGTGTTCAACGCACTTGGCCATTGTCTGGACGAGCCAGGCTACGGAGAAGACTTCGATCACTGGGGGATTCACCGTAAGCCGCCGCCGTTCGACGAGCTGGAACCGCGCACCGAGATGCTCGAGACCGGTCTGAAGGTCGTCGACTTGCTGACGCCCTACGTGCGTGGTGGAAAGATCGCACTGTTCGGTGGCGCGGGCGTGGGCAAGACGGTTCTGATTCAGGAAATGATCAACCGTATTGCCCGAAACTTCGGTGGTACTTCGGTATTCGCCGGTGTGGGGGAGCGCACCCGTGAGGGCAACGACCTGTGGGTGGAGCTCGGTGAGGCCGACGTACTCAAGGACACCGCGCTGGTGTTCGGTCAGATGGACGAGCCGCCCGGGACTCGTATGCGGGTCGCGTTGTCGGCGTTGACGATGGCCGAGTTCTTCCGCGATGAGCAGGGCCAGGACGTGTTGTTGTTCATCGACAACATCTTCCGGTTCACTCAGGCCGGTTCCGAGGTGTCCACCCTGCTCGGCCGGATGCCCTCTGCGGTGGGCTACCAGCCCACGCTCGCCGACGAAATGGGCGAACTTCAGGAGCGGATCACCTCGACCCGCGGCAAGTCCATCACCTCGATGCAAGCGGTGTACGTACCCGCCGACGACTATACCGACCCGGCGCCGGCGACAACCTTCGCGCACCTGGACGCCACCACCGAGCTATCGCGAAACGTGTTCTCCAAGGGCATCTTCCCCGCGGTCGACCCGCTGGCGTCCAGCTCCACCATTCTGGACCCGGCGATCGTCGGCGACGAGCACTACCGGGTGGCGCAGGAAGTCATCCGAATCCTGCAGCGCTACAAGGATCTTCAGGACATCATCGCGATTCTGGGTGTCGACGAGCTGTCCGAAGAGGACAAGCAACAGGTCAACCGGGCGCGACGGATCGAGCGGTTCCTGTCGCAGAACATGATGGCGGCCGAGCAATTCACCGGTCAACCCGGCTCCACCGTCCCGTTGAAGGAAAACATCGAGGCATTCGACAAGCTGGCCAAGGGCGAGTTCGACCACATACCCGAGCAGGCGTTCTTCCTCATCGGTGGCTTGGACGACCTGGCTAAAAAGGCCGAAAGCTTCGGCGCCAAGCTGTGAGGTGTTTTTGCCGTCGGCGAAGGTTGAGCGTGGAAGGGCAGGTATGAGATGGCCGCGCTGAACGTGGAGATCGTTGCCGTCGACCGGAAAATCTGGTCGGGCGAGGCGAGTTTCCTCTTCACCCGCACCACGGTGGGGGAGATCGGGATTTTGCCCAGTCACATCCCGCTGGTTGCGCAACTGGTCGACGACGCAGTGGTTCGCGTCGAGCGTGACGGCGAGGATGACCTTCGGGTCGCGGTGGAAGGCGGCTTCCTGTCGGTCACCGAGGAGAGCGTCAGCATCCTCGCCGAGTCCGCGCAATTCGAGTCGGAGATCGACGAGGCTGCGGCCAAAGAAGATTCGGAATCAGACGACCCGCGCATTTCTGCCAGGGGACGCGGCAGACTGCGCGCTGTCGGCGCGCTCGACTAGCGGTCCTCGGCGATGAGCACGCTCATGTTCGTCATGGTCGTGCTCGTCACCCTGCTGGGAATCGCGGTCGCCGCCTTGAGCTACCGCTTGTGGAAGTTGCGCCAGGGTGGGACGGCCGCGATCATGCGGGACATACCCGCGGTCGGGGGCCACGGTTGGCGGCACGGCGTAATTCGTTACCGCGGTGGGGATGCCGCGTTCTACCGATTGTCGAGTGTTCGCTTGTGGCCGGACCGTCAACTCAACAGGCGCGGCGTGGAGGTCGTGTCGCGACGTTCACCGCGAGGCGATGAGTTCGACATCATGACCCAAGAGATCATCGTGCTAGAGCTGCGCGACACCACCCAAGACCGCAGGGTCGGTTATGAAATCGCGCTGGACCGTGGCGCATTCACGGCATTTCAGTCTTGGCTGGAGTCACGTCCCTCGCCGCGTGCGCGCCGCCGCAGCACCTGACGCAGAGGTCTACTTCTTCGGCTGATCAGCTCTCCCGCCGCCGGGCTGCCAGAGTACGTCGCCGTCAGGATTGACCACCCGACACAAGATAAATAACAAGTCCGACAGGCGGTTCAGATACTTCGCGGGCAGCGGATTGACATCCGAGGGGTGCTGGTCGATTGCGTCCCACGCCGAACGCTCCGCGCGGCGCGTCACCGTGCGAGCAATATGCAGAAGTGCTGACAGCGCTGAACCACCGGGCAGCACAAAGGATTTGAGCGCCGGCAGGCTTTCGTTGAACTCGTCGCACCAGGCTTCCAGTCGGTCGATGTAGGGCTGCGTGATGCGCAGCGGGGGATACTTCGGGTTCTCCACCACCGGGGTCGACAGATCCGCGCCGGCGTCGAACAAATCGTTCTGGATCTGCCGCAACACCTCAGCTATCTGCTGAGTCGGATTTCCCAGAGCGATCGCAGCGCCGATCGCCGCATTGGCCTCATCGCAGTCGGCATATGCCACCAAACGCGTGTCGTTTTTGGAGACCCGGGAAAAGTCGCTCAGCCCCGTCGTTCCGTCGTCGCCAGTCCGGGTATAGATGCGGGTCAGGTGTACTGCCATGACTAAAAACGTACCGGTCCGACTGACCTAGCCGACTGACAGGGCGATACGGCTTCACTAAACTGGCCCGCGTGGCGGAGCGTTTCGTGGTGACCGGTGGCAGTCGGTTGTCGGGCAAAGTCGCTGTTGGGGGGGCCAAGAATAGCGTTCTGAAACTGATGGCGGCGACGCTGTTGGCCGAAGGCACCAGCACCATCACCAACTGCCCCGACATTCTCGATGTGCCGTTGATGGCAGAGGTGTTGAGGGGGCTGGGCGCCACCGTCGAATTGTTCGGTGCGACCGTCCGCATCACCTCGCCGGACGAGCCGAAATACGACGCCGACTTCGCGGCAGTGCGTCAGTTCCGCGCCTCGGTCTGCGTACTGGGTCCCCTGGTGGGGCGGTGCAAGCGAGCCAAAGTCGCGCTGCCCGGCGGTGACGCCATCGGTTCGCGTCCGCTGGACATGCACCAAGCCGGGCTGCGCCAGCTCGGAGCCGTTTGCAACATCGAGCACGGCTGCGTTGTCGCCCACGCAGATACGTTGCACGGCGCGGAGATTCAGTTGGAGTTCCCCTCGGTCGGAGCAACCGAGAACATCTTGATGGCTGCGGTTCTGGCCGAGGGTGTCACGACGATTCACAACGCGGCGCGCGAGCCCGACGTGGTGGACCTGTGCACGATGTTGAACCAGATGGGTGCGCGCGTTGAAGGTGCGGGTTCGCCGACGATGACGATTACCGGCGTACCGCGGCTGTACCCGACGGAGCATCGCGTGATCGGCGACCGAATTGTCGCCGCCACGTGGGGCATTGCCGCAGTGATGACACGCGGCGATATCACCGTGACCGGGATCGATCCCGCACACCTTCAGGTCGTGCTGCACAAACTGCACGACGCCGGCGCCACTGTCACCCAGACAGATGACAGTTTCCGGATCACCCAGTACGAGCGGCCAAAAGCCGTCAACGTCGCGACGTTGCCGTTTCCGGGATTCCCGACGGACTTACAGCCGATGGCGATCGGCCTGGCCTCGATCGCCGATGGCACGTCGATGATCACCGAGAACGTATTCGAGGCGCGGTTCCGGTTTGTCGAGGAAATGATCCGCCTCGGCGCCGACGCTCGCACCGACGGGCACCATGCCGTCGTCAGAGGTCTTCCTCAACTCTCGAGTGCGCCGGTGTGGTCGTCGGACATCCGAGCCGGTGCCGGATTGGTGCTTGCCGGGTTGGTGGCCGACGGTGATACCGAGGTGCACGATGTCTTTCACATCGACCGGGGCTACCCCCTGTTCGTGGAGAACCTGGTGAGTTTGGGCGCGGAGATAGAGCGCGTAGAGTAGGTCGGTACATAACGACGTGCTGCTGCTCCGTGGGAGCAGTTAGTGCAGTTGACGGGCTTTGCGCCACGGAGTACAGTGGCAGGGTTGCCCGAAAACGGGTGTTGTTTGAGAACTCAATAGTGTGTTTGGTGGTTTTGTTTTTGTTGTTGTTTTTTGCCATGCTCTGATATTCCCGTGTTGGGGTGTGGTTTTTTGATGCCAGTTTTTTGGTGTCTTTTTGTTGGGTTTCAGATTTTT